>CALCDZ010000003.1 GCA_937900255.1 uncultured bacterium | reverse complement strand
GGGAACGCGCAATTCGTCGTCACGTTCCCGAAGCCCGGACGGGTTATCCTTCCTGAAAATGATCGTGCCCGTTTCCGTCTTCGGAGTCCTGAAGCTCAGTACGGCCTTGAACGGCACGAAATCGGCGGTCATCCAATCGCCTTGCGCGTGCGCGACGCCCATGGCGACCGCCTCGCCATCCGCATCGACCACTTGGACCGGAAAGGAGCCTTCGAAGTACCAGGTACCGCGGGCCTTTCCAAGCGCCGTGAGCGGGCTGGCGATGGCGGCGCCGGCCAAAGGTCGCTCGATGACGATCACGTCCGCATGCGCCGCCGGTCCGGACGCTCCAGGAACGTCCGGCGCCGCGGGCCGGGCGACCGGAGGAGAGGGCGGGGGGAGCGGTCGAGGGTGCCGATCGACGGCCGAGGAACGCGCGCAGCCGGCGCCGAGGACGACCGCAACGGACAGGGAAAGGAGATATCTTTTCATACGGTCGCCAAAGCGCCTTCGTGGACCGAAAAATCAAGAAGCGTATCTTCGTCGAGGAAATAAAAACTACCGTCGACACGCCCGCTCTCGAGGAAACGCGGGAGCCAATGACGATCGTCCGGCCACATGCGTTCGAACGGGATGTCCGTCAGCTTGAACCAGCGTGGGACCATCTCTTCCGTCTCGGAGGGCGTCCCGACATGCTCGAGGACGTCGAAGACATGGACCTCGAGCGTTTCCGGATCGGACGCGAAAGCGAACCGCAGGATGCCCGCTTTCGCGAGCTTGACCGCCTCCAATCCGCACTCCTCAAGCAGCTCCCGCTTGGCAGCCGCCTCGATCGTCTCTCCGGAGGCGACCTTTCCGCCGAAGCCGTTCCAGCGCCCTGCGCCGAAACCGCGCTTCTTCATGCCGAGGAGGATGCGGGCATCGTCACGGACGATGCAGAGCGTCAGCGTCTTGACCATATCCGTCATCGTAGCAGATGGCGGAAAAAAGAAGAACGCTCCCGCAGGAGGAGCGTCCTATCCGTCACTTGTTCATGAGGATCAGCGGCGTAGGCGCTGACGCGTCGTCGGTCTTGAGCAGTTCCTCGGCCAACGGCACGCTCACGCCTGCCTGGACGAACCCTTCGGGAGGATCGATGACCGGAAAGACGAGCGCGGGGGCGAACAGTTCCGACCCTCCGACGCCGTCCCACCTCCAAACCCGCTCGTTCACGACGGTCGGCTTGCCGAGACGGATCTCGACGACCTTGGCGTCACGAGGGATGTCCGTCGATCCGAACAGGCCTCCACGTTCGGCGATGGCGATCAGGCGCTTGGCGTCGGTCGCGGCCGGATACGAAGAGCTCTCGAAGCGGCGCGCCGTCAGGTTCGAAAGGCCCACTGCCTGTTTGCGACGGGCATCGATTTCGACGTTCAACCCATACGGCGACCCGGACTCGTCCGCGAGATTCTTTCCGTCCGCGACGTACGGGTAGACCACCGTGACGGTATCGGGAAGCCAGAACGCTTCCTTGTCGGCGGCGGCGAGATAACGAGGCCTCCAATCATCGCGCACGGACGGCGTCCCGTATCCCTCCTTTGAGATGCCGAATTTCGCAAGGAAGTCGTCGGCAGCCTTGATGGCTTCGGATGCGGACGGCATATCCCCTTCCTTCAACCGTTGCGCGTCCAAGCAGGCCTGATCACGGCATTGACGTTCAGGGCGGTCCCATTCGGAGTTCTCCCGCATGGAAATCGTGCCGGCGAAAGCGTCGACGTTCACGACATACCCCTCCCGCCCATCTTCGATCAACGTGAACGATCCCACGGAAGGACGGCGGAGCTTGGCGAGATCCATGAGGCCGATATCGAGCCCACGAAGCGCGGATGCCGGCAAGGATGTCTTCACGTCCGCGGCGCGCCGGTAGACGTCGACGTTCGCGGCCAGATCCGTGATCTCCCCTCCTTCATAGACGTACTTGTAATAGGTGGGCGTCCAATCGGCGGGAAGGAGCTTGGCGCCCATGGAAGCGGCGGCAGGAGCGAGCGTCGTCGCTTCCTGGAGAGTGCCCGATCCTGCCGCGGCGGCGGCTCCATCCCCGGCGGAGGAAGGGCGGATGCCGAGGCGCCCGAACGCTTCCGTGCCGACACGGGCGATCCCGGACGTGCGACCGGCCGGCGCCGAGGCATGGCGCGGGGCGAAAGAAACCATCGCGACCAAGGCCATCGCGGCCAGCCCAGGGACCAGGTACCGCATAGGGCGGCCGGTCAGGAAATGCAGGAAGGTGTTTTGAGAAGTCTTTGTCATGGAAGTCATGAGTCGGTTCTTAAGCTGATCCAGGAAACGATCGTCGATCGGGGCATCAGGCCGCAATGAGGCCATCTGGACGATCAACGAGCGCAGTTCCGTCTCGCGTCCACGAAGTCCGGGGTCAAGGGCATACAGGTCATCGAGGATCTCTTGCAGGCGGAGAGGCGTCATCATAGGAGGCGGATGAAGAGGAGAAGCAGGAGGATGGAAGCGGGCACGTCCTTGCGCAGCCGCGAGACCGTCCGCGAAAAGGCCATCTTGCAGGCCGCTTCGCTGCGTCCGGTGATCGCCGCGATGTCCGCGTACGGCAGATCATCCCACAGGCGCAGGAGCAGGATCTCGCGCTGGTCTTTCGGCAGGGCTTGAAGATACGGGCGGAGTTTTTCGATCCGCTCCCGCGTTTCGGCGTCCTTCTGCACGTCCGCGTCGGACTTCAGGTCCCAGACGTCGTCGATATCGACGGCCTCCCGCGCCGCCCGATAGTGATCGACGAGCGCGTTGCGGGCGATGCGGTAGATCCACGCCAGGAAGGTCCCCCGTTCCGGGTCGAACGTCCCGATGCGGCCAAGTGCCTTCGTGAAGGTCAAGGACGTCAAATCCTCGGCCGTCTCGCGGTGCTGCGTGCGGTAATAATGATAGCGGTAGACCTGCCGGACATGGGCGTCATACAGGTCTCCGAAAGCCTTGGAATCCATGTGGTTGCGGTGAGAGCGCTCTCTCACCAGTGTACTACGCTCATGGGCGCCGAAGGTAACAGGTCAGCGCCTATCTACATCTTGTAGTACGATCGCATTTTGAGTACCATATGTAGTAGAGCTGTGCATAACCGTTTTTCGCCCATGCCAGGCTGCCTCAAAGAGTACCGATGTCCGCAGTGCAGGAAACTGCTGTTCCGCGGGGTGCTGGTGGAAGGCGACGTGGAGATCAAGTGCCGGCATTGCCATGCCCTGAGCACCGTATCCGCCACGATGCACCACCGCCTGCTCTGCGGAGTCGATCCCTGCCCGAACCGGATTCCAGTCGAGACAACCCCGTAAGCGCCCATCCCCAGAAGCTCCAGAAGCTCGCGCAAGCGGGTTTTTTTATTCATCTTCCGTTCCTATGCCTCACGCGCGCGCCCGCGTCCGATCGAACGTCGATGCCGTCGAGACCATCGAAGAATACCTGGACCGTTCCGACTGGCGGGTGAACGCCAACGCCAACCAGGGCTACTCCTTGGGCGGGATGATCCTGAACATCTCCGGCAAGCTGACGGCGCGCTATTGGCTCGATCGCGTCTATCCGAAAGCCGTGCGTTCGGCGCACGTCTCGGGAGATTTCCACATCCACGACCTCGACCTCCTGTCCGGCTACTGCGCGGGCTGGAGCCTGCGCCAGCTGCTGGAAGAAGGCTTCAACGGGGTGGTCGGCCGGGTGGAATCAGCTCCGCCCAGGCATTTCGAGACGGCGCTCGGCCAGATGGTCAACTTCCTCGGCACGCTCCAGAACGAGTGGGCCGGAGCGCAGGCATTCTCCTCTTTCGACACCCTGCTCGCCCCCTACGTGAAGAAAGACGGCCTCTCTCACGCGCAAGTCAGGCAGGCCATCCAACAGTTCGTCTTCAACTTGAATGTCCCCTCGCGCTGGGGCATGCAGACGCCGTTCACCAACATCACGCTCGACTGGACCGTACCCGTCGACCTGGCCGAGACGCATCCGCGCATCGCCGGCGTCGAGCAGGAGTTCACCTACGCCGACTGCCGCGAGGAGATGGACCTCATCAATCAGGCGTTCATCGAGGTGATGACGTCGGGCGACGCCAAAGGACGCATCTTCACGTTCCCGATCCCGACCTATAACGTGACCAAGGATTTCGACTGGGAATCCGAAAACGCGCGGAGGCTCTTCGAGATGACCGCGAAGTACGGTATCCCGTACTTCCAGAACTTCGTGAACTCCGACCTCGACCCGAAGGATGTCCGCAGCATGTGCTGCCGTCTCCAGCTGGACCTGCGCGCGCTCCGGGCGCGCGGCGGCGGCCTGTTCGGTTCGGCGGAAATGACGGGGTCGGTCGGCGTCGTCACCATCAACCTGGCAAGGCTCGGCCACGTCGCCGCTTCGAAAGCCGCCTTCTTCCGGCGATTGGGAAGGCTGATGGACCTGGCCAAAGAGTCGCTCGAAATCAAGCGCACGACCGTCCAAGGCCTCATCGACCGCGGGCTCCTGCCGTACACCAAGCGCTATCTCGGCACGCTGCGCAACCACTTCTCGACCGTGGGCCTCAACGGGATGAACGAGGCGGCCGAGAACCTCCTCGGCGGCGACATCACGACCGAGGAAGGCCGATCCTTCGCGCTTGAGGTGCTCGACTTCATGCGCGATCGCCTGGTCACGTATCAGGAGGAGACCGGACACCTCTATAACCTCGAGGCCACGCCTGCCGAAGGCACGACCTACCGTTTCGCCAAGGAAGACCGCGCGCGCTTCCCGGACATCGTCCAATCCGGCACGAAGCAGGCCCCCTACTACACCAACTCCAGCCACCTTCCGGTCGGCTACACGGACGACCCGCTCTCGGCGCTCGATCATCAGGACGACCTGCAGGCGAAGTATACCGGCGGCACCGTCCTGCACCTGTTCCTCGGAGAACGCGTCCAAGACTGGAAGGCTTGCGCGCGGTTCGTCCGCAAGGTCGCGGAATCGTACCGGCTCCCCTACTTCACGCTTACCCCGACCTTCAGCGTCTGCCCGACGCACGGCTATCTCTCGGGCGAACAGCCCGAGTGCCCGAAGTGCGGCACCCGCTGCGAAATCTGGTCGCGCATCGTGGGGTACTTCCGCCCGATCGAACAATGGAACGTCGGAAAAAAGAGCGAGTACGTCCATCGCAAGGAATATGCCTTGCCTGCGACGCAGGAAACCTCCTATGCGCATCGCCGGGTACCAGCCGCTTACGTTGCTTGATTTCCCGGGCAGGGTGGCCTCGACCGTCTTCACCCAAGGCTGCCCGTTCCGATGCGCGTACTGCCACAATCCCGAGCTGCTGCCGATGACGGGAGGCGCCATGGATCAGGAAGAAGTCCTGGCGCGCATCTCCAGGCGCAGCGGCTTCATCGATGGCGTCTGCGTGACCGGCGGCGAGCCGACGGTCCAGCCCGACCTTCCGGAATTCCTGGCGCGCATCAAGGCGCTCGGCTTGGCCGTCAAGCTCGACACCAACGGCCTGCATCCGAAGATGGTCGGATCGATCATTGAACGCGGACTGGTCGACTACGTCGCGATGGACCTGAAGCACGTCTGGCGCCGGTACGGCGAGGTGATCGGACCGGTGGCCGCCTCGGCCGCCGATAACTGCCGCGCGACACAAGCGCTCCTCGCGTCGTCCGGCGTCCCGCACGAGTTCCGGACGACCGTCTGGCCCGCTTCGCATTCCGAAGAGGGCCTGCTCGAAATCGCGGACGGTCTGGAGCCTGGCTGCCGTTATGCGCTCCAGGAGATGCGTTACGGGAAGACCCTGCAGCCCGACCTGGCAAGATCGGCTCCGACCGATCTTGAAGCCGTCGGCGAACGCATCCGAGCCATGCGACCCGATCTCCGACTGGAAATCCGCGCCTGAGCGCCGTCTTCGGCGCCTTCCCCGGATGAAAAAAGCGCCCTTCGGCGCTTTTTTCGGATCCTCATACGAGGCCCATCAACCGATCCAGTCCTGAAGTTTCCGATACTTCCCGCCAGCACCGAGATTCGCGCAGCGGGCATCCAAACCCCATGTCCGGCCTGCTTTCGCCGAAGCGAAGGCCAACAGGGCCAGCGCATAGACGATATGCTCGTCCACCAGGTACGCGTTCGCTCCGATCTTCGGGAAATCAAGGACCGGGAAATAATAGAGGAGCATCATGAGGGCGCCGAACAGGGAACTCAGCCGCACGCACAGGCCGAGGATGAGCGAGATCCCGATCAGCGTCAAACCCCAGACATTCAGGAAATTGACGACCGGCAGCAGGGCGTCGGATGCCAGCAGGTGGTAAAAGGCCGTGAACGTCTTGGCGCCCATCAGATACCCTTTAGCCGACCAGCCGCGGGTAAAGAGGTGGGAGGTGCCTGCATACAGGAACACCCAACCGAGCGCGATACGCAAAGCCGCCAGGAACTTCTTGTCCGATCGATCGAGACGATCCGTGCACCAGGAACCCATAGGGAAAGGTTATGAGTCTTTTTTACGAAGGATGAAGGATGCGGAAAGCATGAGCAGGGCGGCGTAGAAGACCAAGCCGTAAAAACACGATGGGAGGCCGAACCCATAAAAGTTCGCGTGTCCGGCGACGAACCAGGCGCGCAGTTCCTGCACGATGAACGATCCGGCAAAGGCGGTTCCGAGCATGGAAACCGCCAGGACGCCCCATGCCGATGACCAAGGCTTCATCCCGCCGAAACGCCCGGATGACGCCAAGCCCAAGAGGACCAGGAACATCGCGAAGCCGTACCAGCAGGCCGGATAGCCCAGAAAATACGGGCAGGGCTCGCTGAAGGCGCAGCTTCCGCTGAAAAGCTTCACGCCGCTCAGATACCCGGAGAAGATCGCGCCTGCCGACGACAGTCCGAGCGCGGCGCGGAAATAGCTCTTGGCGTCCATAGGTTCAGCCCTGACCCCCAGTTTTCTTATCGAGCTTCTCGAGGCCAAGCCAGCGGAAGCCGAAATAGATGACCGCGGCGATCACGGTGAAATCGATGAGCGAGGAGAGGAACCCTCCCCATTTGACGCTCGCCGTGCCGATGCTGAACGAGGCCTGGGACAGGTCGCCGACCTTGCTGGTCAGCAACCCGATCAGCGGATTGACGATGTCCTCGACGAAAGCGGTCACCAATTTGGAGATCGCTCCGCCCATGAGAAAACCGACGGCGAGCCCGACGATGCCTTTCTCGCGGATGAAGGTGATGAACCCATGCATAGGAACGTCATTTCTTGAATCTTAAGGACATCGAATTCACGCAGAAACGCTCCCCGGTCTTGTCGCGGGGCCCGTCGTCGAACACGTGGCCGAGATGGGAGCCGCAACGGGCGCAGGAGATTTCCGTCCGTGTCATGCCCAAGCTGCGGTCGGTCGTCTTGAGGATCTTCGCGGGATCGATCGCCTCCCAGAAGCTCGGCCAACCGGAGCCGGAATCGTACTTGGCGCCGGAGGAAAACAGTTCCGCTCCGCAGGCGCGACAGGCGTACATCCCGTTTTCCGTATTATGATACAACTCGCCCGAACCCGGCGGTTCCGTCCCCTTCTCGCGCAGGACATGATACTCCTCCGGCGTCAGGATCTTCTTCCACTCATCTTCCGTGCGGATCATCTTGTCGTTCGTCATGGCGGAAGCATACCACGTCCACGCTCATGGTAGAATGAGGGTGATATGCCCATCTGGGTCCTCTATGCGCTCCTGGCTTCCGCCTCGATGGCGGCCGTGAGCGTGATCGACAAGAGCGTGCTCGCGAACTGGATGACCGACATCCGGGGCTCGTTCTTCGCGTTCAGCGTGATCGAGATGCTTTCGGGCATCATCGCGCTCCTGTGGCTCGGCGTCCCTGCGCTTCCGCCCGTCCAGCTGCTGGTCGCGCTCGCCTCCGGGGCCGCCCTCTCCCTCTCCACGTTCTGCTACTTCCGGGCGATCCAGCTCGGGGAAGTGTCGCGGCTCGTACCGCTCGCCAGCCTCTCGCCGCTCGTCGTGGCCGCCTTCGCGGCGCTGGTCCTGCAGGAGATCTTCCCACCGATCAAATATGCCGGCGTGCTGTTCATCGTCCTCGGCGCGCTCCTGGCTTCCCTCAAGCGCCTGCGCGGCTTCCGTTTCGGCAAGGGCGTCGGATGGATGCTGCTTTCGATGCTCCTGGTCTCGGCCGGCGCCATCGCCTCGAAACACGCGCTCGCGCAATCGGACCCGTGGACGATCTTCGCTTACGGCAAGATCGGCACGTCCTTCGTGGGCGCCCCCTTCCTCGCGTCCGGCTACCGCGCATTCGCCTCCGCCGTCAGGAAGCACGGGCGGATCGTCCTCTCGTTGACGGGCCTGAGCGAGGGCCTCACGTCGATCACGACCATCTTCTTCCTGTCCGCGAGCGCGACCGGCTACGTCACGCTCGTGAACGCCTTGGTCGGCACGCAACCGCTCTTCCTGCTGCTCTTCACCGCCCTCGCGATGCGCCACTGGCCCGGCATCATCAGCGAGGAACAAGGGGGCGGGCTCCTGGCGCGCAAGATCGCCGCCATCGCCCTCCTGCTCGCCGGCGCGTGGATCGTGGCTTAGCCTATCTCCACCAGAAGCAGCACGAGAGGCCGCAGACGAAAAAGACGCCCTCGCAGGCGTCCTTTTTCTTCTCAAAGTTCTCCCAAGTCGATCGTCCAGTCGATGCGGATCTGCGAGACGAAGTCCGGGATGTGGCTGACCATGAGCAGCGCTCCCTTGTACTCATCGAGCGCCTTGGCGATGATCGGCAAGTGGCGGAAGTTGATGTGATTGGTCGGTTCGTCGAGGATCAGGAGGCCGGGACGCATCAGCACCAGGCGGGCGAAGGACAGCAGGGCCTTCTGGCCTTCGGAGAGGTTTCGGATGGTGGTGGCGAGCACGCGGCCGTCCAGCAGGAAACCGGCAGCGATCGAACGGAGGCGCTGCTCGTCCTTCTGGACCATGGCGTTCCACAAGCTGTCGAAGGCGGTCTGACCGAAGTCGAGCATGCCGAAGTCCTGGCGATAGTAGCCGACCTGGACGTCCTTGCCGATCGTCACGCCCTCCGCCTTGAGCGTGGCGATCTTTTCCAGGAACGTGCTCTTGCCGATGCCGTTCGGTCCGGCCAGGAGCATGTGCGTGCCTTTACGCAGCGTCAGGTCGGCATCCTTCACGACCGGCTCGCCGTTCTTGACGATGCCGATCTTGTCGATCTGCAGGATCTGCCCGTTGAACTCGAAGGAGAACTCCTGCGCGGGGATCTCGAAATCGCGGATGGTGCGGTCCTCCCGGCGGACATCGACCATGCTCTCTTCCGCTTCTTCCGCCGCCTCGCGCATGCGCTTGGCGACCGAACGGAGCTTGCCGCCCTTGTGGGCGAAGACTTCGGCCTGCTCGCGCTTCTTCCGGATTTCGGCTTCGGCGCGGGCGTTGTTCTGGCGCTCCCGCTCGACGCGCTGCGCGATCTCCTCGACCACGTTCATGTAGTTGCCGGAATACTGCTCCACCTTGTGGGTGTGTACGTCCAAGTACAGGACGCCGTCGGTGAAGGCGTTCAGGAAGTCGGCGTCGTGCGAGATGACGATGACGGTCTTGTCGTACATCATGAGGAAGCCGGTCAGGTGCTCGATGCCGGCGGCGTCGAGGTTGTTGGTCGGCTCGTCGAGCAGCAGGATGTCCGGGTCCTGGATCAGCGAGTAGGCCAGGAGCAAGCGCGCCTGCTGGCCGCCGGAGTGCTCGCGGACCTTCTTCTTGATGTCGGTCGTGAGGTTCACGGCGTCCAGGACGTCGGCGATGCGCTTGTCGAGGTTGTACGGCACGTCTTCGCCGAAGGTCGAGCCGAAATAATCGCGGACCGTCATCTCCATCTGCTCCGGCGTGACGACCTGCTTGGCGATGCCGATCGTGGCGTCGTTGGGCGTCGTGAAGATGCCGCCGCCCTTAGGCGCCTGCTCGCGCAGGATCAGGCTGAAAAGCGACGTCTTACCGGCGCCGTTCTGGCCCATGAGCGCGACTTTGGAGCCGTTGCGCACGCTGAAGCTCGCCTCATCCAGAATGGGCTTGTTCTCGCCGTAGTCGAAGACCACGTCGCTGAAGCGCAGGACGACCGAATCGTTTGCCATATCGCAGGCAGTTTACGGAAAAAAGCGATGGTCGTCAAGTGATGGACCAACGCCAGAATCAAAAGAGCGCCGAGCGAGAAGTGCCTCGTCGGCGCATCGGACCCGTACCGGGACTTCAGTCAGCGACGCCGGTTCGGGGCGGTCGGAATGAAGTGCGCCGCGATGACCTGGGGCGTCAGGCGCACCCCGCCCCGCAGGCGGAAGAGAACCTCTTCACCCTCGCTGAGGAAGTATCTGTGACTATCACGTCCCATCACGTAGCGCAGCTGCCCGACATCGACGCACAACTGCCACTTGTTTTGCCCCGATTTCCGATCGTAGTACTGCTGGCGCTTGAGCTTGGCCACGCGGTAGCCCGCGGCCTCCAACCGTTCCCGGAAGAAGCCGAGGACCATCCGTGCGGCCGGCAGGTCCTGACGGAGCTCTCCGATCGCGGCCGCCTTCAGGAAGGCATCGACCGGATCCATGCCGTTGAACCTCCCCAGCTGGCGCAGTTCCGTGAACAGCGCCTTGGAGTCGTCGGCCGCGACCACGACCTGCACGAGGAGCCGCATGTAGCTGTCCTGGTACCGGTCCGGCGTCAGCCGACGCAGGAAGTCCTCTCGGGCCTTCGGCGGCAGCTGCATCACCCCATCGACCGCATCGGGACAGTGCTCTAGGCACGGAGCGGCGACGGCGAGGATGGCACTGACCGTCTCGGCCGACAGCTTCCCCCGAAGCTTCTGCCAGAACTCGAAGACGCTGACCGGATCCTTCACCGCACAGATCATGACCAGCGAGTGGAATTCCTCCGTGGTGCAAATACCCCAGAGGGACTGTCCGCTCAACGAGTCATTCCCGCAGTGCAGGAAGTCGCGGAAGGCGCTATACGAACTCCGGCCCTTAGAAGGCGCCGCCGTCTCCAGTCGGTACATCAGGGCGAGCACCAGTTCCCCTTTGGGGACCTCGGCCTCCAGCGCCGCCGCGACCCAGCTGCCGTTGCGCGCGCCGCACCGGCCGTACGCCTCGAAGACGTACGTGGAGCGCTGGGGCAGCGGGAGCGTCTCGAGCACCTTCGGGTAGCAGATGAGGAGTTCCGCGCAGTGCGCGCGGTCCAGGTGCGCCCTCAGGAACGTCAGGCGCTCCCCCTCCGGCACCACCCGGGCGAACAGCTCCGGGTGATCGGTGATCCAGATTGTGCCGATCGAGCGGTCGATGTAATCGCCGTCGTCGTAATATCGGTCGACCGCCGCAGAGAGCCCCTCCTTGGTCAGCTCGCCGCGCTCGGCCATGGCCGTGAGAGCAGCGATCTCGCTGAGGAACACGTCGTGGGAACGGGTGAAAATGCTGTAGGACAAGGAATCCTCCGATCATGCCTTGTGCATGGTGAGGTAGGACTGGAACCGCCAGTCACGGCGTCATCTTGATGGAAACGAGCGTAAATGCCGAGAAGGATGACGCTTCTCGGACGTGGAAAGATAGCATAAAAACCCTGAAATATCAATGCCGTGAACGCCTCAAGACCGATCACGCCTCCGTCCCGATCGCCTGTGAAAGATAAGCATAACCATCCTTCTTGAGCAGCTCGACCAACCCGGCATTGATGCTTGAAATCGCCTGCGGCCCTTCATAGATCATGCCGGTGATCAGCTGCAGGAGCATCGCGCCTTTCTTGATCTTGGCGTAGGCGTCCTCGGCCGTGAAGATGCCGCCGCAGCCGACGAGCACGAACTCGCGGCCATGCTTCCTGAAAAGGTAGGAGATCAGGTCGTCGGACAAGCCTTGCACGACCTTGCCGCTGATGCCGCCGACATCCGGAACATCCGCTTCCTTGATAGCCGGATTCGATCGGTCTTTTGCGAGGTTCGTACAGACGAAACCGGTCACGGCATGTCTCCGCGAGACCTCGACGATACGGTCGATCGTCGCCGAGGGAAGCTCGGCCGGCAGCTTGAGGAAGATCGGTTTGCCCGGCGCGGGATCCTCGCGCCGAATGGCCGAGAGCAGGCGTTCGAGCTTGTCCGGGTCGGTGAACGGTTCGCCACCGAAGGCGTTCGGACAGCTGATGTTGACGGTGAAATAATCCCCGATTCCCTTGTTCCTGAAAGCCAGGTACGCCTTGACGTAATCGCGGATGCCCGCTGCCTCTTCGACCGTTTTCGCGTCGTTGGTCTTGGCGATGCTGATGCCGACCGGGAAACGGAGATCGCGCTTCTCCATCCGTTGGGAGATCGCCTCGCAGCCGTCGTTCTTGAGACCGTAGTAGACGACGAGCCCTTGGGACTTCGGCAGGCGCCAAAGATGCCTCCCCCTGTTCCCCGCGCACGGTTCACCGGTCACCGAACCTATTTCCTCGTATCCGAACCCGACAGCGGGCAGGATCGACGTCAGCTGCGCGTTCTTGTCGAAACCCGCCGCCAGCCCGACCGGATTCTCGAACCGGATGCCGGCGACCGTCTGCGCGAGCGAAGGATGGGAGTAGCCGAACAAGACACGCGTCAAGACACGAAAGAGGGCACGTCTCCCCAGGAAGCTCCCGACCATCACGGCGCTGTCATGGACCCGCTCCGGATCGAGCCTGAAAAGCGCGCGTTTCAGGACGCGCTTATAGAGGAAGCCGATGATCCCGTTACGCGCCTTCAAAAAGATACTCATGCCCTGCATGCACGTCATGATACCACTTTTGACCGAAATCCGGTTTCCGGCTATCCTTTCCATGCGTTCGGGGGTCGTCCAATGGTAGGACAGCGGCCTTTGAAGCCGTGAATCTTGGTTCGAGCCCAAGCCCCCGAGCCATGCCAAGCGCCCTTTCGAGAGACCGGGAGGGGTGGCACCGAGGAAGACCCGGCCATTTGCCGGGTCTTCTTATTTTCAAGGAAATTCAAGAGCCTAAGCGCAACACGATATTTGAAGCGGGCGGTCACTCAAAAAAACAGACCGCGCGAACATGGTTCGCGCGGGGACAAAGGGTCCGAGGGCAATGCCAAGGACACAGGGTGCAAGAGCCCAAGGGCTACTTGCGAACGACGAGGAACAGGTAGTGCTCCTCGAAACAGCAGTACTCGGGGCCGCCCCAGCGCAGGGTCAGCCCGCGACCATCGCGGTTACTGTAGAGGCACGGAACGCAGCGGTCGCCGCCGGGGTCCACCCAGGAGGAACCGAGAGCCGCGACCCCCCGGTCCATGCCGTTCCACTTCGCCTTGCCGTAGGCCAGCAGCTCGGCGAGGGTGGCGAGACGGTAGCCCTTCTGGTCGATGACCGCCTCGATCTCGGCGGTGGTCATGCCCCGGCCGCCCAGATCCTTCTGGGTGAGGGTGAGCATGTCCGCCACGTCCGCGACCGGGCCGGTGATCGGGAGGTTCGCCTCGGTGATGTTCGGGTGGACGTACCGGAACCGGCACGCGGCGATCATCGCGGAGAGGCTGATGCCATCACGGCGGACGAGACGGTCGGCCAGCTCCCCGCAGAGCGAGGCGTCGGAGATGATCCGGCGCAGGTCATCGAGATCGCCGCCGCGCTCGGCCACGGCCTGGGCCAGCTTGTGCGCGATGTCGGTGGCGACGCCCGACACGCTGATGAACTGGCCGATTTCCTTGTTCTTCGACATGACATTCTCCTCGATTGTGGGCGCTTCCTCTTCCCTGCCAGGATGGCAGGACCTGGGCCTCGCCTCAAAGGTGCGATATGCGAATGAAATCATAAAAGGGCGATTTTGTCAATATTTCATGACATGGACTGGGCAAAAGAGGCTCCTGAGCGTCCGAGGTGGTTCGAATCCAGCAGCGGGAGCACGCCCGGAATGAATCGTTCCATGACCACAGGCCTTCTTCTTATCCGTACGTTAATATAAAAATCGCGCCCGTCCGGCATGGAGCGAAGCTCGCTCATTGCCGCGCGAACGCGTGATGGCTGACTCGGGGGACGAGTGCGGATCCCCCTGCTACCCCTTCTTGCTCTTGCGGGGCTTGGCGCGGTCGCCGCGGAACTCCCGGACCTTCTGCCCGGGCAACTTTCCGCCGTGCTGGGTCGCGATGTGGTGCGACAACCGGTGCGACTGGGCGGTCTTGAACTTGCAGATGCGAGGGCAGCGGAGCGGCCGGCGACCGCCTTCCCGGAAGATGCGTCATATAGATGACGGATGCCGCCATCACGACGTCCAGCAGCAGGACCGCGTACACGAGCGAGAGAAGGATTTTCTTGATCATGCCTTCAGCTTCGCTTCCACGAGATATCGCCTCTCATCCCGACGGGCGAAAAAGAGCAAAATACCGTCGTCGTAAACGGTCGGCAGGACTTCCTGGATCGCGCAGCAGTTGCGGGTATGGATCTCGCTGAAAAGAGGGGTGATGAATGCGCCATCGAAGAATACGCGGTCCCCGCTGACGTCCTTGGCGATGAAGCCCAGCTTGCCCGCATACGAGAAAAGATAGCGCGGATCGGAAACTCCGTACGTCTTCGTGAAACGGATGCCGTCGTAAAAGATGTCGGTGCCGATGCCCGACATCCGGCGGACCTGGTACGTAAACGCGGGTTTTCCTCCGACCATCCGCGCATCCAGGACCAGGCCTTCGGCTCCATATTCCATGGCCGTCTTCAGCAGAAGGATCTCATCCTTGAAAAGGGAGAACGTGCTTCCGAGAATCGGGTTCAAGGCGCTTCCCCGGAGCGTATATCGATGGCCGTCCTCGATCCAAGCCTCCACGAACCCCTTTTCCGATTCCTCCGGCTTCAACGGGACGCGGCGCATCGGCCGTCCATCCTCGGTAGCGGAGGCATCCTGAACGAGCATTCCGCCCTCGGAGCGCAGCCGTTCCTGGGCGTGACGGCTGTCATCCCAATCCCCCTTCAGTCCGAACGCATGCTCACGATACGTATCCGTATCGATCGCGGTCCCAGCGACAAGACCACGAACCGGACGATTCGGCGTCGCGACTCTCGTCATGGACGACCGGGGATGGTGAGCGACGATCATCACGATGACGGCGAGCACGGCGCAAAAGAAGATGGCCGTCAGCGCAGGGTATCGACGCGTCTTTCCGACAGGGTCCGTTCCGCGTTCCTGTCTCGCCTTTTTTCCCACGTAACGCACGTAAAGGGCGTTCGTGAAAATCGCCAGCGCGCAGATCCAGGCGACGAGCATGAGCTCGCCATATTGCAGGGCGTTCCTGTCCGCGAAATCCAGGATGAAAAAGACGACGCAAACAAGAAGGGTCCCGTAGTATCCGGCACAGGCCATCCAGTGATCGTGCAGGCCTCGCGCCGTCCAGGATGTCCAACGGGACATCGCCAGATTCACGAGAAAGAACGCCGTCAGTGCGACCGGCGGCAGGATGAGGAATATCTCGACATCCCCCATGAAAAAGATGCCGTGCAGGCCGAACCGTCCTTCAAGAGCCGTCAGGATGGTCAGTGCCGATGCCAGGACGAACGCCCCGGAAAGGAAGTAGAGCGTCGGAGCGAAAAACCGTTTCATGCTTTCAGTCTATACTCCCTGAACATCCCGCAGCAAATAAGAATACGGGGTAAGGCACAGCGCACTAAAAGCAGAAACCTCCGTCTACAGAACGTAGACGGAGGATAGTACGCGGCAGGCTTCTTGCCCACCGGACACAGAGTCGGACCCTTCCAGGTCCGACGTGACCGTACCACGGATGACGAAATATGTCAACCCCCACCCGGACGCCCGGACCAAAGGCCCGGTCATGATGACCGGGCCTTTCCAAGAGACTCAAGCGACAAGGCGCGGCGCGCTTATCGGGAAAACGTCACGTCGCTGTACTGGATGACCGGCTCGATATCCGTGAACTTGGCGATATCTCCCTGGAGCTCTTCGGCATGCGGCATGAAGGCCGCAAGAAAGGCTTCGACGGAATCGAACGCATAGTTGCACATCGCGACGTACGCCGCTTCCGTTCCCGGCAAGGCGCCGCCGATGCCGCGCTCCACCGACACGCCGCGCATCGATGATCCCAGGAGTTCCACCGCCCTGGGCATGTGCATGTTCAGGTAATAGTCCCAATCGAACTTCGCGCCTGCCTTATTGGGATAGAAGATGTTGACCTTGATCATCGTTTCGAGATAAGGGTTTTCTTGGCGCGCCGCCACGCCGTAGCGCGGTCGGCACGACCGGATTTAGAGGCGCCCGCGAGCGCGGCATCCGTAGCCGGAAGGGCGCCGAGGGCGGCAGACGCGGCCGCATGCAGCGGGTGCACGGTCGCGGGGGCAGCCGCGGCGTTCCTGACGGCGATGAGATAACAGGCGCAGTTCTGGACCGGGTTCGACGTCCACTTCACCGTATAGGTGCCGGGTGCCGTCACCTGCTTGACGGCGATGGCCGCCTGGACGCCCGTCTCGAAATTGCCGCCGAAGCTCAGGTAAGAATCGATGACCGTGAAGCCGTTGTCGGGAACGGCCGTGTGCTGGAGCTGGCCCGAGTCACCGCCCCAAATGGCGATCAGGGTGGCAGGACCATCGACCGTGATGCTTCCGGGCGTCTGGTTGGAGCCGGGGGCCAGGCTATAGACCTGATCGACCCTGCCGCCGTTCTTGATTTCGATCAACGCTTGGGTGATCTCGCCTGCCGGGTACGCGGTCTTGTCGAAGGTGAGCGTGTGACCAGGGCCTCCGTTCGCGGAAGTCGCTGACCAGAGCGCCGTATAGAAATCCGAACTGAAGTAGATGTTCGGTCCGCTGAGCTGGGACCACGCGTTGTGATAGCTGTCCGTCGGCGCGGCGAGGTTCCTGACCCAGCCCATGCTGAGCGCAAGCAGCGTGCTTCCGGAAGCCTGCGTGACGACCGGCGGCGTGACCGAAGGATTCGTGCCGAACGTATCGTTCTGCGCATACAGCACATGCGCGCCGAGCTGCGGACCCGAGACGGGAGGCGTGACGAGCTGGATGTCGTCGGTGGCGGTCGCGGACCAGTTGCCCGCGCCGTCGCGGAACTGGGCGTAGACGGTCTTGAGGCCGTCGCCGGAGGAAAGCGTCCAGGCGGTGGTCGCGGCGTAGGCGACCGGCGCGCTGAAGGCGACGCCGTCGTTGGAGAAGCGCATCTGCGCGACGCCGCTCGCGTCATCGGTCGCGGCGAGGGAAAGCGTGACCGCGGTCTGGGAAGTGCTCGTGGCTCCGCCGTCGATCACGACCGTGCCGACGGGCGGGACGGTGTCGGCGGGAGCGGCCGCGACCGGAGTCTGCATATCCGACTGGATTTCCGCAGCGGAAAGCGCGCGGCCATAGACGCGCACCTCGTCGATAAGGCCCTTGAAACCTTCGTTCCCGAAAACGGCATTGTTGCCGATCCGAAGAGCGCCCGCTCCCGACGCCAAGCTCCCGCTGACCGCCGTGCTGCCCGTCAAAACGCCGTTCACATACACCGAGAGCCGAGTGCCGTCATAGACGGCCGTGAGATACGACCAGGCGCTGGCGGGAATCGCCGACGGAGAAGCGGCCAGTCGATAATTCCCGTTGACATACGCATACGCGTTCGGACCGATGCCGGACCCCTTCGCGTACATCACGTACGGAAGATTGCCGGGGATCTCCTTGGCGATGACGGTCGGTTCCGCAGGCTGGGATGCCTGCGGATTGACCCAGGCCGAGAGCGTGAACGCGTTCGACAGCTGCAGAAGCGGCGAGCTTGCCACCGTGACGCGGCTCGTAGAAGAGCCCTTGAACGTCAAAGCCTTGCCGAACTTTCCGGTCGACCAGGTCGCGTTCGAGACCGTCCCGCTCAGGCCATTGCCGGAAACGTCGGAGACGGTCGTCCCCTGCCCTTCGTTGAAGCCGTACGCTGCGATCGGTCCCGGCACGGCAGCATGGGCGCGGACGGCAGGAATCCCTACTAGGATGAGGGAGAAGGCGAACAGGAGGCTCTTGAAGCGCGCGGTCGCATTTCGCATAGGCTCGTACATGACGTTAATTGCGGCAAGAAGAAAACTGGACGGATGCCCGAATGGGCATCAGCTTCGTGATGATAGACCCGGAAGGGATTCCTGTCCACGTCTCCGGGTCGATGACGCCATCCGTCGGCGACTTTCAGTCCGAAAGCTCGGCGATGACGATGAACCGTTTCGTCGCCATGCCGATCGGATAGGAAGTCTGGAGCGACAGCAGGCGGCGCGTGCCGTCGCCCTGCGAGAGCACCGAGAAATCCTGAGGCGTCACGATCTTCGTCCCGATCACCGCGTACGTGTACGAGGTCCCGGAAGCGTCCGTCACGACGATCTCATCCCCCATCTGGACCGAAGGGAGCTTCTCGAAGACGGTCTTGTAAGATCCCGGATTCCAAAGATAGTCGCTGGAATGTCCGAAAAAGTACGCATTGCCGTACTGCCCGGGGAACGCGGTGCCGGGAAAGTGCACGATCCCGTTTTCCAATGCCTTCTGATACCCATCTTCCGTGTCGGTCGCGGCCTCGGCGATCGGCGCTTCGATCCCGAGCCTCTTGATGGTGAGAAGCACCGGGGGGGCGCCGTGGAAGGAAGAGGACGCGGCGGCAGGTTCGATGACGGCGTCGGATACGATGTCGCGAGGATACCCGCCGAACCTGGATTGGATCCACGGCCAAAGCGCGATGAAGACGGACGCCAGCGCGGCGGAGAGCGGCAGGACGATGTGCAGGTGGCGTCGCATAGGAGGAAGTGCCCGTCGTTATGCCTGAATGGTAGCAGAAGCCGGCGTCGGCGGGCAACGCCTGCGGCCCGCCTCCTCGGAGGAGGAGCTTGACAGGATTCTTCCGTTCCGGTAAATACTTAGGTTGATGAACTACTTTACCTCCCCATGCCTACCCCGACCGTCGAACGTCTCAGCCGGCTGATGATCGAAGCCGGTCGGCTCATCCGTACCCGCCTACAGGGTCCGGAAGGCGCCGTCGGACTCCTCTCGTATCTCCAGATCGCGACCCTGGGCTGCGTCCATGAGTCCCCGGAGCCGCCGCTCATGAAGGAGGTCGCCACCCGCCTCCGCGTCACGCCGCCTTCGATGACGCCCGTCATCGAAAGCCTGACCGCCGCCGGACTGCTGCGGCGTCGGCCGGACCGCAAGGATCGCCGTGCCGCGCGCCTGCATCTGACGCCGGAAGGCCGCAGGATCCTGGCGGCCGCCCGCCGCGCTCACGCCGAAAAGATGCGGGCCATCCTGTCCGTGCTCGGTCCGGAAGATCGCGGCAGTCTCGCCAGGATCCTTGAACGGCTCGTCCGAGAATTCCGTGCCTGAAACCTCATTTGATACGCTATGAACCGACAAAAAAAACTTCTTATCGTCATCGCCGCCGCCGTCGCTGCTTTGGCGATCGGCTATGCCGTCTATGCCAAGACGCGTTCTGCCAAGCCGGCGTTCGGGACCGTTGAAGTCAAGCGCGGCGACGTACGTTCGACCGTCGACCTGACCGGAAAAGTCACCGCCGCCTCGGACGCGGACCTTTCCTTCGAGCGCGGCGGGACGATTTCCCGCGTGGAAGTGGTCTCCGGCGACAAGGTCCGCCGAGGGCAGCTCCTCGCCTCTCTCTCCGCCGCCGACGCCGCCGCGCAGTACTCCCAAGCCCGCGCCGGCGCCGATGCCGCCCAGGCGCGTTACGATGCCGTAAAGAACGGCGCCCGCCCGGAAGACGTGGCGGTGAGCGAAGCGCAAGTCACGGCCGCGCGCACCGGCGCGTCCGAAGCCCGCAAAGGGCTCTCCGACAAGGTCGTGGACTCCTACGCGAAAGCGGATGACGCCGTCCGCGGGAAGACCGATACCTTCTACAATCAACCGACCGGCACCCTGCCCACCCTTACCTTCTTCATCGGCGACAGCCGCCTGACCTCGGACTTGAGCGGCCGCCGCTACGCCATGGAATCCGAGCTGCGCGACTGGCGCGCTTCCTTTGACCGAGCTGGGACGGGAGCGGACCCTTTCACCGCCTCCGCCGAAGCGAAGACGCGCATCGTGACGATAAAGACGTTCCTCGACGAGATCGCGCTCGCGCTTGACATGATCGACTTGCGGGCCAACCCCGGATTGACGCAAGCCGCCGTCGACGGCTGGAAGGCAGGCAATGCGGCGGCGCGCGCCAACCTGACCGCCGCCCTGTCATCGCTTTCCGCAGGCGAAGCTTCGGTGCGGGCGGCGGATACCGCCGTCGCCGTCGCCGAATCCCAGAAGACCCTGAAGACGGCCGGTCCGACCGCGACTGACCTGGCCCTTCAAGCCGCCTCGCTCGCTCAAGCCCAAGCCGCCGCTCAAGCTGCCGCCGCCCAGCTGGCGAAGGCGGCGCTCCGAGCCCCGTTCGATGGCGTCGTCTCCCGCGTGGCGATCCGCCAAGGGGAAATGGCCGCCCCCGGCGCCCCAGCCGTCTCGATGATCTCCTCCGACCGTTTCGAGATCGACGCGCTCGCATCCGAAACGCAGGTCGCCCAGCTGCATCCGGGCGATGCGGTGAACGTCACCTTGGACGGGTACGGCACCGCCGTCCCCTTCCAGGCCGAAGTGGTGCGCACCGACCTGACGCCCGTCGCCCTCGGAGGGACGAGCGGGTATTCGGTCAAGCTGCGTTTCATCCGGGAAGACGCCCGAATCAAGGACGGTATGACCGCAAACATCCATGTCGAAGCGGCCTCGGCCAAGGACACGCTCATCATCCCCCGCCAGTCCCTGTTGCTGCGCGGCAATGACGCCATCGTCCTCCTGAAGAAGGGCGGGACGTTCATCCAGCAAGCCGTCACGACCGGACTCGTTTCCGAAACTTCCGTCGAGATCAAGGACGGCCTGCACGAAGGCGACCTCATCGCCGATTTCGGCGGCAACCGGTAAACCTATGAAAAACCGCAAGACGCTCATCATCGCCATCGCGGCCTCCGCCGTCGCCATCGCGTCCGCGATCGTCGGTTACGCCATCTATGCCGGCGGGCGGGTCTCGGTGGACAAGGCCGAGATTTCCGCGCCGCTCATCTCCCTGTCTCCGCAAAGTTCCGGCACGATCGAAGAGGTCGACGTGCGGGCCGGCGACCGCGTCCCGGCCGACTTCGTCGTGGCCCGCGTAGGCAACGAACTCGTCAAGACATCCGTCGCCGGAGAGATCGTCACGGCCCATGCCGACATCGGCAAGCTGGCGAACCGAGGCGAGCCGGTCGTCACGATGATCGACCCCACCGCGCTGCGCGTCGTCGCGCGCGTCGAGGAAGACAAGGGACTTGAAAGCATCCGTGTCGGCCAGACCGCGCGCTTCACGGTCGATGCTTTCGGCTCGAAACGCTTTTCCGGCATCGTCGACG
Organism: uncultured bacterium; assembly: GCA_937900255.1. Taxonomy (GTDB): domain Bacteria; phylum Patescibacteriota; class Patescibacteriia; order SG8-24; family DYFX01; genus DYFX01. The sequence continues at coordinate 233,959 of CALCDZ010000003.1, read as the reverse complement.
AGGTAAGTCCCACTTCGCGCGCTTCCGGCATCGCCTTCTCCATTTCCGACAAGCGAGAGGCCAAGGAGTTCGAGGTCAGGATCCGCTTCAACGTCGACGACTACCCGGAACTCAAGAACGGGATGTCGGCCAAGGCCGTCATCCTCAAGGATTGATATGGCCGCGAACGATGCCGCCGGCCGCCTGCGCTGGCTGGTGCTCTTCACCGTCATCGTCGGCACGTTCCTCGGGCGCCTCGACCAGACCATCGTCAACCTCGCGTTGCCGAAGATCATCGACGACTTCCGGATCAGCGTGAGCTCGGCAGGCTGGATCGCCACCGCCTACATCCTGGCCAACGCCGTCTTCGTCCCCATCTGGGGGAAGCTCGGTGACACGCTCGGGCGCAAGCGCATCTACATGATCGGTTTCAGCGTCTTCATCGTCGGCTCGGTACTGGCGGGTTTGGCGTGGAATCTCGGTTCGATGATCGCGTTCCGCGTGCTGCAGGCCATCGCGGGCTCCGCGGACTATCCGACGGCCATGGCCATCCTGGCCGTGACGTTCCCGGAAGAGAAGGAGCGCGCCCAAGCGCTCGGCATCTGGTCGGCTTCCTTCGCGGCCGCGGCGGTCTTCGGGCCGCTCCTAGGCGGGCCGCTGATCGACAACTTCGGCTGGCGCTCGGTCTTCCTGATCAATCTGCCGGTCGGCGTCGCCGGACTCCTCCTGGCGCGAGCCTACATCCACGAATCGAAGTCGGACCGACCGCCGATCGCCTTCGATTGGTTCGGATCCATCACGCTCGGCGCGGCGCTTTCCGCCCTCGTCCTCGTGCTCGACAAGGGCCTCGATTGGGGCTGGATTTCGACGAAAAGCGTGATCGCCTACCTCGCCGTCGCCGTCTTCCTCGCGATCTTCGTCCGCATCGAATCCAAGCATCCCGACCCGATCGTGGACCTGAAGTTCTTCCGGAACTCGATCTTCGTGAACGCCCTCGTCAACAACTTCGTGGTCTTCATGGGCATGATGGGGAGCATCTTCCTCGTCCCGCTCTTCGTGCAGACCTTCCTGGGTTTCAACGCCACCGAGACGGGCTATGTCTTCCTTCCGATGGCGGCCTGCCTGATGATCGGCGCGCCGCTGGGCGGACGGCTGACCGGCAAGGTCCAACCTCGATACGTCATCGGCGTCTCCACCGCCATCGCCGCGGTCGGCATCTGGATGTTCTCTTTCCTGGATCCGAAATCGACCCTGCTCGACGTCATCGTCCCGCTCTCCGTCATGGCCTTCGGCCTCGGTTTTGGCATGGCGCAGCGCACGTCGGCGGTGGCGTCGGCCGTTCCGCCGCAGGAGATCGGCATCGCGTCGTCGATCCTGGCGCTGGCACGCAACATCGCGGGCGCCTTCGGCATCGCCGTCTTCGGGACGATCCTGACCGACGCCACCGAGAGCAAGCTCCTGGAAATCGCCGCTTCCAGCGCCATCAACGATGCCGCCGCGAGCGGACCGGTCGCCGCCCTGATGATCCTGAAGGCGCAGGTCGCGGCCTACGGGACCGTCTTCCTGACCGCCGCGGCCGTGGTGGGAGTCGGCGCGATCGGCGCGTTCGTGATGAAAGACCTGACCATCCGCAAGGGCGAGCACATCATAGTGGAGTGATTCGGCAACAAAAAACCTCGCCCTCATGGAGGGGCGAGGTTTTTTGTTCGTGCATGCAAACTATTTCTTGAGATACCGCCGCATCGACAAAGCCGTCGCCAGGAGCGAAAGAAGCGTCACGGCGGCGAACTGCACGCCGAAGACCTGCAGCCATTCGTTCCGGTAATAGGCGCTCACGCCCACGTCGGTGCCGAAGAAGGCCCGTACGGACGGCTCGGTGAGACCGATGACCGGAAGGACCGTCGCCGCGACGATCCCGAGCGCGATGATGTTGAACAGGAGGGTCTCGATCAGGAACGGCAGGCGGACGAAACCGCTGGACGCGCCGACCAGGCGCATGATGGCGATCTCTTCCCGGTGGATATAGATGGCGACCCGGATCGTATTGAAGACGATGAGCAGCGAAATGAGGGCGAAAACCAGGCTGAGGGCGAGCGCCGCATTCTCGACCTTGCCCGTGACGGACGTCAGGCGCTCGATCAGCGCGCGATGATCTTCGACCGTCTTGTCGACCACCAGGCTCTTGACGGCCGGGCTGTCGAGCGCCTCAAGGATCGGCCCGTATCCGGAGGCCTCCTTGGCCTTCACGACCAGGACCGCGCCGAGAGGGTTCTCGCCGACTTCCTGGAGCGCCGAGAGGATTTCCGGTTCCGACGCGTGCGTACGCTTGAACTGTTCGAGCGCCTGGTCGCGCGAAATGAACTGGACGTCTCTCACTTCCGGCAGCGAGGTCAGGTTGCCGCGGACCCCGAGGATGCGGTCGTCGGAGACGTCGGGGCCGAAATAGACCGAAACGTCGACACGGTTCTCCACGGCCCGGATGGCGGCGCCGGAGAAGAAGTTGACGATGACGAGCAAGTTCAGCGAAAGGTACGTCAAGGTCAGGATCGAGATGGTCATGAGCGAAAGGCCCAGGTTCCTCCAGAAATCCTTGAAAGCGAACTCGACGACGCGGGTGGCGGAGACGATCATGGGATGGAGCGGCTAGATCAGGTATTTGCCTTCCTCGTGGTCGGCGACGATCTCTCCGGCATGGATGGTCAGCACGCGCTTCCGCAAGGCATTCACGATTTCGCGGTTATGCGTGACCATCACGACAGTCGTGCCGAACTCGTTGATCTTCTTGAAGATGTCGACGATTTCGGCGGTGTGGATCGAATCGAGGTTGCCGGTCGGCTCGTCGGCCACGATGATCTTCGGCCGGTGCACGAGCGATCGGGCGATGACGACGCGCTGCTGCTCGCCGCCCGAGAGCTGTTCCGGATAGCGCTTTTCCTTTCCGGAAAGATTGACGATGCGCAGGACGTGCGGGACGGTCTCGCGGATGCGCCTTCCCGGCACGCCGGCCACCTCAAGGGCGAAGGCCACGTTCTCGTAGACGGTCTTCTTGGGCAGCAGCTTGAAGTCCTGGAAGACCACGCCGATCTGGCGGCGCAGGCTCGGGACGTCCTTATCGCGGATGCGTCCGATCTCCCAGCCGCCGATCTGCAGGGAGCCGCCCGTCGGCTTCTCCTCGGCGATGAGCAGCTTGACCAAGGTCGATTTGCCGGTGCCGCTCTGGCCCACGATCGACACGAACTCGCCCGGCCGGATATGCAGGTTGATGTTCTTCACCCCGACGATGCCGGGGGCGTACATCTTGGAAACGTTCTTGAGGCGGATCATGCCCTGACAGTATAGCAGGAAATCGACGAAGCAAAAACACGGCGTTGAAGCCGTGTTTTTACATGGAGCCACCTCGGGGAATCGAACCCCGGACCTTTGCTTTACGAAAGCACTGCTCTACCGGCTGAGCTAAGGTGGCATGGAGCGGGTAACGGGAATCGAACCCGTCTCTCGACCTTGGGAAGGTCGCATACTACCGATGTACTATACCCGCATTTCCAGGCCCGTCAAGGGTACAACGGATGCCTGGAGAAATCAATGGATGAAAAGGATGATCGAGGCCGTCTTCTTCCGGGCTTCCAGATAGTCGTCCAACCGGATCGGTCGGACCAGGATCTCGTAGAGATGGACCTTCGTGACCTTGCCCCCCTGCTCCTGGCGCTCGGTGACCCTGAGGACATGATAGCCGAACGGGCTCTTCACCACCCCGCTCGTCTCCCCGGGACTGAGACCGAACGCGGCAGTCTCGACTTCCGGGGCGAGCAAACCGCGACCGATCTCTCCGCGATCCCCGAGCGTCGTGCCGACGTCGGCCGCCTCGCTGTAGGCCAATGCCACGTCTTTGAATGCCTTGCCGGACTTGAGCTCCGAGAGCGCCTTCTCCGCCTTCTTTCGGTTTTCGGCGTTCAGAGCCTCATCATCCTGGATGGCCTTCTCGAGCTTTTGACGGATGAGGGATGGGCGCAGGATATCCGTCTTGAACTGCGACGGCCGGAGCCCATACATCTGCCGCAACGTGTCGGCGGCGCGCGCCTCAGCCTTCGCTTTGCCGTTCGGAGATGCCAGCGCCGACTGATCGATGACCGTGGCGTCGTACCTGGCGGCGACATCTTCGGCCGTCACGACGATGCCGTATCTCGAGGCCAACGCCTCCGCCAGCGTATCCTTGACGAGCCGGTCAAGGACGCGGCGTTTCAGTTCAGCCTCATCAGGGAAGGCGGACCCGGATGGGGCACGGTCCCGCTCGGCATCGTAGAAGCGTCGCAGCGCGGAAAGCTCGTCCTGGAAATCCGAATAACGGATGACCCGGCCTTCGACGATGGCGGCCGGGTACGGCAGCGCCTTGGTGACGATTTCCGCCACCCCCCCGCGCCACTGATACCGATACAGGAAGAGACCGAAGATGGCCGAAGCGGCCGAACCGAAGACGAACAGGAACAGCCAGGTCCGCCGGCGGGCGAACCATGGCGCGGCGACTTTTGGTTCAGCGTCCTGCGACGCGGCGGGAATCGGCATAGGCTTCATAAGCTTTCGGATCGATGAACATCACCCGCCATTTCTTCGGATTCGACCAGTCCGGTTCCGCCGCCGGGGCCGCCGGCGACGATTCCGAAGACGGCGCGGACGCGCCCTCCTTCCGGAGGACGACGACCTGCTCCCCTTCCTTGCGCAGCCCGAGCTTCAGCCGCGCTTCCCGCTCGAGATACTCGCCGCTCTTCAAGGAAGCCTCCAGCGAGGAGACTTGGAAGTTCCTGACCTGGAGACGCCCCGCCTCCTCGTTCAGCGAGCGGATTTCCGCGTCGATCTGCCTGGATTTCAGGTATTCGCGGGTGAAACCGACGCCGGAAACCGCGACCAGGACGGCCAGCATCGCGACCGACCAGCCCCAGAGACGTGACGCGTGTTCGCTCTTCTTGCGCATACCGTACCGATGGTATCACGCGTTCACGGACGGAGGAAGCGTAGGTGGTCTTCCGTCGTGACGTTCCCGCAGGAGCTCTTTCGCCACACGGCGCTCATCCCACGGATGCAGCTTGCCGCCTCGGCCGACGATCGCTTGTTCCGCGCCCTTGCCCGTAAGAAGCACCACGTCGCGAGGTTCCGCCAGGGCGAAAGCCTTGGCGATCGCCTCGCGCCGATCGTCGATCCGGAAAAGCGTCTCCCCATCCTTCTTGCCCGTCTCCAGGGCGCCGGAGGCCACCTGCTCGATGATCAGACGCGGATCGTCGTCGTACGGATCCTCGTTCGTGACGATGACGACGTCAGCCTTCTCTCCGGCCAACCGGCCGAGGACCGGTCTTCGGGCGATGTCGCGCCCGCCGCCGGCCGAACCGAGGACGTGGATGATGCGAGCATGCGGCATCCGCTCCACGGCGGCATAGACCTGTCTGACCGATTCCGGCTCCGGCGCGTAGTCGACGATGACCGAAAAATCCTGCCCTTCGTCGATCCGTTCGAAGCGTCCCGGAACGTTGTCGATCTTGGCCAAGGCCTTCACCATCACGTCGAGCTGCAGCCCCTGCGACAAGCCGACCGAAATGGCGGCGAGCGCGTTCAGCACGTTATAGCGCCCCGGCATCTTGAGATCGAAGCGGGCGTCGCGCACGGAAAAGCTGGATCCTTCCGGCTTCAGATCCACCTGCAACCCCTTCACCACGGCCATCGGCCAAGTGACGGTCCCGGCCGGCTTGTCGGAACTCTCCGCCAGGAATCCGTATTTCTTGTCGGCTTGCGCGTCCAGGAAATCCCAGGCGTGTTCCGATTCGAGATTGGCCACGATGACTTTCTTGACGCCGCCGCGCATCGGCAGCGTCTTGCGCTTGTGCTTGGTCAGGTGGCGGAAGAGCTTCAGCTTGGCGTTCTTGTAGTTGGCGAAGCCGCCGTGCGCCTCGATGTGCTCCGGCGTAAGGTTGGTGAAGACGGCCACGTCGTATTCGATCCCGAGGTGGCGGTACTGGTCGAGCCCTTGGGACGACGTCTCGATGACGGCATAACGGCAGCCGGCTTCGACCATGCGATGCAGCGTCTTCTGCAGGAAGAAGCGCCCGGGCATCGTCATCTTCATGTCGTTCAGGACGTCCTCGCCCGCGATGCGGAAATTGACGGTCGACGTCAGGCCGACCTTCTCCCCCGCTTCTTCCAGGATGCGGGCGATCAGGTTCACGACGGTCGTCTTGCCGTTCGTGCCCGTCACGCCGATGACGATCAGCCGGCGCGAAGGCCAGGCATACCAGGCGGCGGCGAGATGCGCCAGCGCCCAGTGATAGCCGCGCAAGAGCGGCTTGGGGACGAATTTCTTGATGGAGGAAAACATGGGCCCAGGATAGCATACGGACAAAAAAACGCATCCGGAGCCGGATGCGGAATCAGCGCTTGTCCTTTTTCTCGAACAGACGCGCGTCGAGACGGCTCGGACAGAGACAGAATGACCGCTCGTCCGTCCGGAGCGACTCCACGAGGTCCATGAACCGCACCGTATCCCGGCGATCGACGGCCCTCATGTAAAAGGTGCCATCGTCGACGATCCGATCGATCATGCATGGGATATCCTTGAAGCGGCCGATCGAACCCTTCGAAAGGGCCGGGTCGTGGGGTGTCATGCCCCGCGCACGGAGCTCTCCGCGCGCGCGTTCACCCAGCAGGGTGCAGGCGTGCGCGTACCACGGCCAGCTCGGATGATGCTTGAGCTTCGGGAAGAGCGAGACGAGCCGTTCCCTTTCCTGCCCGCCCATCGCCCTGCAGAGCTCGACGATCGCCGTCGCATGGGATCCGATCGTCATGGTATGACCGACCGTCGAACGCAGATGCTCCATCGCGTACTGGATCCTCCAGTACAGGACCGGGTCGTTCCGCTCTCGCCAAAGCGTCCTTCCGAGGGCGCGGCGAGCCTCACGCACGTCGTCCTTCAAGGGAGAGACATGCTCAAGGATACCCTCCCGCCACACGACGTCGATGAGCCGTTCCAGCGTGGCGCGCGGATCGTCCGCGATGCGCCGCAGCGAGGCGGCGTAGGTGTCGTACCAGGCGTCAGCGCGGGCCTTGAGAGCATCCCGTTCAGCGGAAGAAAGACCGTCCATGTTCGTCATCGTCTGCCTCCTTGGCTCTGGTTCATGCGGACGGATGACGCAGCATCTCAACACGGAAACCCTTGGATGTCAAGCCTCTCCAAGACCCGGATCAGGAAAACAAAAACGCACCGCCGGAAAGCGCGTGCGAAGATCTACGGTCCAGCCGCAGGGACGAACGGAGGGTCGTCGGCGCGAGCCAAGCCCCTGTCAGGCACCACGTCCCGTTCCTCAAGCGTGAGATAACCGCACCGGAGAGCGAACCAGGTGAGGTCGCCGTTGTGACGAAGGTCGAGCTTGTCCAGCACATGGCCGCGATGCGTATCGACGGTCTTGACGCTGATCCCGAGTTCGTCCGCGATCTCCTGATTGGGCAGGCCCTGCGCCAACCGGATGAACACCTGCTGTTCGCGCGGCGTCAGCGGGGCGACCCCTGTCGTCTTTCTTTCCCGTCTCATGAATGACCTTCCCTTCCGTGAATCCAATGGATACGAAACGTACCGAGCGCGCCCATGGCATCATGACTCCCGAAGCATGTCAAGATGCCGAAGAAAAAAGGCGCCTGAGCGCCCCGCAGCACCTATCGGCAATAGCCGAGCCGCCGCCCTTCTTCGACCGAGTGAGCGTCGAGCGGGAGTGGGTGCTCAAGCGGTGGCACCCGCGGCAGCGGAGAAGAGAGCACCGTCTGAACATCGGCCGACGTGCCGCGCGAAGGATCGGAAAAGGAGCCGAGCTCCCGTTCCGCCGCCAGGAGAAACTCCTCGCCGCGCGAGGTCAAAGCGATATGGGCGGTCTGCCACGCGGCGGCGTCCATCGGCGGCGGGGAGGAGCACTCCAGATAGTCGCACTCTTCAAAATTCCCGAGGAGCCCCCATATCGTCGTCCCTGCCCACCCCACGAAATCGAGACCGGGAAGCTGTGCGCCAACCGCCGAGCACCGCTCCTCGACGCGAGCGGCGAGTACCTCGCCGGACATCGGCCCTTTCTCGCGTAGGACGCGCAGGACGAGCGCCTTGATGAACAGGTTCATCTGGTAAGCCGTGGGCTCCATGTCTTTCCCCTTCGTGATAAAGAACTGCCGTTTCAGCTATCCGATTCCCAAGACTGTACGCAGAGTACATGACGCGGCAGGCCGGTGCAATAGGCTTGTATCCATGCCCAACCCGTAAGCCCGCATATGGAAAAGCCATTCAAAAATTTTCGCTTTCCCGTTATCATTGAAACCTGGTCGAATCATTCACCGCTCATGCCCATGAAAATCCTCGCGGCGATCTGGCTTTCAGCCATCGGCACTTTCGGCCTGGTGAGCGCGTATCTCCTTTCGAACGAGAAGAACATCAATGCGCCAGGAGAACTCGGCGAGGCGCTCTCAGCGCTGGGTATCGTCCTTGCGGCTTCGCTGCTCGTCCTGACGGCGATCGTGAAAGTTAAAATCGCGCTCTCCTCAGCCTCCGTACCTCGCTCCGGAACTGATCGCCGCGGTCGAACTCGTTGATGAAGAGGCCGAAGGAGGCGCAGCCGGGCGAGAGCAGCACGGCCTCGCCTTTCTTGGCGGCGCGTGCGGCATGAACCATGGCTTCGCGCATCGAGCGGACGGTTTCCCCGACGCGGACGCCGGCGGCGGAAAGCGCCGCAGCCATCTTGGGCGTGGCCGTGCCTTCGAACAGGATGACGTCTTTCGCGCGCCGTTTGACGGCCTGCGCCCACGCGCCGAACTCCAGCTCCTTGTCGGCCCCGCCGGCGATGAGCACGCCTTTCTTTTTCCCGAAAATGGTTTCCATTGCGGCAATCGAGGCTTCCGGCATGGTGGCGGCGGTGTCGTTCCAATAGCTGACGCCGCGCAGATCGCGCACGCGCTCGAGGCGATGCGGGACACCCTTGAAGGCGCGGAGGGCCTTACGGATCGCCTGGGGCTGAGCGCCGCGCAGGTACGATGCCCCGGCGGCGAGGAGCGCGTTCCAGGCGTTATGTTCTCCGGGCAATCGGACGTCAGAAACATCGAACAGGACCGTCTCGATCCCTTGGGTGCGCAAGATCGCCTTCTTGCCGCGATAGTACAGGCCATTCTGCCCGTCCGAGACGGTTTTCATCGAAGCCCAAAAACGCTCGCCGCGGACGCGCGCGCCCATCTTCCTCGTATATGCGTTATCGAGCGGGACGATGGCGATGTCGGTCGGGAGCTGCCAAGCGTAGATCAGCTCCTTGGCGGCGGCATACTCCTCCATGCCGTCATACCGGTTCAGGTGATCCGGCAGGACGTTGGTCAGCACGGCGATGTCCGGACTGCGCTTGGCATGCGCGAGGCCTTCCAGCTGCCAGGACGAGAGTTCGAGGACGATCGGTACGGCCTTCTTCGAGGTCATCGCGGGCGAGCCGAGCGGCGAGGTGCGGATGTTGCCGGCCACGAGCGTCCTGCCGAACGCCGCTTCGAGCATCGCGCCGATCAAGGCCGTGACGGTCGTCTTGCCCTTGGTGCCGGACACGCCGATGATCGGATGCGTGCAGAGGCCGAAGAAGATCGACATGTCCGATTCCACCGGCACGCCCGCCTGTCGCGCGATCTCCAGATACTTCGAACCGCGCGGGACGCCCGGGTTCCGGATGATCATGCCCGTGTCCCGGAAATCCTCGTCACGATGCCGACCGAGCACGTAGCGGACCGGACGAGCATTCCGACCGAGCGCCTTACGGAACGCTTCCAAAGCGTCGATCGACGTCTTGAGGGCGCGGCGGTCCTTGAGGTCCGTGACCGTCAGCCTCGCGCCTTGCCGCAGCAACCATTTCGACACGCCCAAACCGCCTTGGTTGAGCCCCAAGCCCATGACGGTCACGCGGAGGCCTTTGAAATCCGGGAGCATACGGTGACTCTCCGCCGTTTCAGCGGCCACGGAGGGAAAGCTCGTACATCACGTCTTCAGCCCGACGGTAGTGGCCGCGCGCCTGGTCGTATTTGGTGCGGAGGTAGCCGGAATAATCCATGGCGTCGAGACCTGGCATCAGGGCGTCGAGACGTTTCTTGATCTCGCCGGCTTCCGCGTCGCGCTTGGCGGTGACGCGGGTGACCATCAGTCGGACGGCTTCCCCGACGGCGTCGCAAAGTCCCGCGATCTGGGTCTCTTCATCCATGCCTTCGATCGGCGTCAGGCCGCGGTTCCAGGCGAGCTGCGCGACGAAACGCGCCTCGGCATACTCTTCCAGCGCCGCGCGATATGAACCCTCGTGCGCGAGCCGGGCGTTCACGGAAGCCTTTTCCCCGATCGCTTCAAAGGCTTGGTCGGCCTCGGTGAGCAGGAGCTTGGCGCCTGACTCGTCATCGCGCTGGACGGCGAAAATCGCCCGCTTGGCGGCGTTCTGCGCTTTCGCCGCAAGCGCGATGATCTCCCGCCGCGCGGCATCGAACGTCTCGTGTTCGCGCTTGAGCCGATCGAGCAGATCTTCTGATGGCATAGTGCGGGAATCGTACGCCTTGCCGCCCGGAAAATCAAGAAGAAAAAACAGGGGGGATCCCCTGTCTGCGCCTACAGCGCGTTTTCGAACCGCCCGTATCCGCCCTCCCCTGCCGACGGAGGCAAGTAGCAATCGAGCGAAGCCTTAACCTCACCGTCGGCGGCCTCGTCCAGCCGGACGACGGCCAGCTTGGTGAACGGCCGCCCCTTGTACTCCGTGTACGAGAGGCGCCATGCCAGGAGAAAGAAGGAGAGCGCGGGAAGAAGCCACTTCAGGAACCCGAACGACCATCCGAACGCCAGGTCGCACAGGATCGGGAACGAGGCGAAGCAGATGTGGACAAGGACGACGGCCATCGACATCCAGGGCGCGCGCCGGAAGGTGAGGATGATCCGGCGGCAGAAGGCTTCGATCCTCGGGAACGGCGTACGCGTCTCCACGGACGGCAGGATCATGTCGCGCTGCTCGATCCAAGTACCTGGATTCAGGTAGGTCATGAGCCGGTCGGCCACGTTGACGTTCTTCACGCCCAGCACGTGCGTATGGCCGGCCACGACGTATTTCACGTCAGGATTGGCCTTGGCATAGCGGTCCAGTTCCTTATCGATGCGGTCGGCGTGCATCGTGCTGGCCAAGAGCGCCCACACCGTCCGAAGGCTCGTCTTCCGGCGGACGCTCAGGAGATCGACGAAATACATGTGGAACAGGACGTCCGAGGCCAGGTAGATCCAGATGATCGGCGCCCAATACGGCGAGCGCGCGAGCGTCGAGATCCAGACGGCGCCGTGATCCTGCATCCGGCCGATGTCCGGCATGAACAGGCGCTTGAGGGTCATCGTCAGGCCCGCGTTCATGTAGTAAGGCAGCGGATAGTTCATGAACCGCTGCGCCTTGCCCCATTTCCAGAAATACAGCTTGCCCCAAGCCCAACCGACGATGATCATCGCCGCGAGGAACTCGAGCAGTCCGAGCGCGACGTTGCCCGGCGAAAGGAGAAGCCGCGGGGTCCTGAAGATCGCCAGGAGCGCGCCATGGGTCAGGAGCACGGCCAGGAAAGCGAACGGCAGGATGCCGCCGCCCTTCTTGTCCGTGATGAACATCTCTTCCTCGGACGGGATCGCGTTGAGCGGATCGAAGCGGTCTCCATGCAGGATCACGGCCGCTCCGACGCGCTCCTCGCGCACGAAACGCACGCGCTGCGGCTGGTCAGGCGGGACGACCAGGGCGCGGAAGGCGTCCTGGAGTTCCGGCCAGGCCATGTCCTGATCGTGGTTGCCGATCGTGAAGGAGAGCTCGGCGAGCGGGCGCGCCTGCATGAACCAACGCAACGCCTCGAAGAACTCCGGATGCCCGTCGGCGATCGTCCGGAACTCCCCGAGCGCCGCTTCGACGGTCGGGACCGCCAGATAGGAACCCCGGTGCGGCACGGCCATGAAGTCGAAGACGTCCCCGTTGGCGTGCAGGACGATGGCCACGTTCGACGGTTGCGTCTCGTGGATACGACGAAGCATCAGGAGGAATTCCCGATCGCTCCTGAAATCTTCCATCGGATGCCAAGTGCCGTCCTCTCGACGTCCTTGGCCGAGATGGAAGTCGCCGAAGGCGTAATGCACCCTGACGACCGGCGGTTCCGAGGCGTTGATGCTCTGATGATGCGCCATCCGTGCCTCCGTTACGCGGTGAAGGGTTAAGGGAATGACCTGCCTACACTTAAGACGCAAAAATGCGGTTTGTCAACGCGGCATCCGGACGCTATCATGAGAGACATGAGACCACGCATGAAACGCGAGCTGGCCGCGCTGATGGCGCTCTTGGGAATCCTGCTGATGTCCGCGGCATACTTCGGATGGATACGGCTTGCCCGGAATCCTCTTGACGCCTCCGGCCGCGGGAACCTGAACGGGAACGAAGCCGCGCCACCGGCACCGGATGCCGCGCCGACCCGCATCCGCCCGCTGGCCGTCATGATCGACAATCACCCGGATGCGCGTCCGCAATCCGGCGTCACCAAGGCCGACGCGGTCTGGGAAGCGTTGGTCGAAGGCGGCCTGACGCGCGACATGCTGATCTTCCGCGGGGCGGAAGCGGAGGAGATCGGCCCCGTCCGCAGCTCGCGCCCGTACTTCCAGGTCTGGGCGAGCGAGTCCGACGCGGTCTACGCCCACGTCGGAGGCAGCGACGAAGCGTTGAAGGACCTGAAGATCGGGAAGTTCGGGCTCGACGACGTGGACGAGTTCAAGGACGGCAAGGCCTTCTGGCGTGATCGGACGCGCTCGGCTCCGCACAACGCCTACACCTCGACAGGACGGCTGCGCGACCTCATCAAGGCGAACGGCTGGTCGGCAGAAACCGAGGCCGCGGACGTCTCGAGTCGGGCCGCGCTTTCGGCCATCGGAACGCCGGCCGGCAGCATCCGCCTCACGTACATGCGCGGAGGGGCCGAAGCTTCCTTCCGATGGAACGCATCGACTCGCAGCTACGACCTTCTCAGGGACGGACGCCCGGCGCGCGACCGCGACGGCACCGTCATCTCCCCTCGCACGCTCGTCGTGCTGGAAGAAAACGTCATCCCGATCGACGACCCCCACGCGAAGGGACTGATCGGAGTGGCGACGGTCGGCAGCGGGAACGCGACCGTCTTCCGCGACGGAACGGCGGTCGTCGGCGGTTGGAAAAAGAAAAGCCCGTCCGATCGGACGCGCGTGTTCGACCAGGACGGCCGGCAGATCCCCTTCGCCGACGGTCAGGTCTGGTACTCCGTCATCGGAGCGAACCGCGGCGGGACCGTGAAGTTCGAGCCGTAGGGACGGCCTTCATCCGCACCAATCATGGACGGAGCCGTCGATGAACGTCCATTTGCGCAGTTCGGGAACGGCCAGGACATCGCACGGGGACTCCTGCGCCGCAGGCGGGCGGCGCGCCGAAACGTAGCGTCCGCGGCTGCTCACCACGTCGATCGTGCAGACCGCGCCGTCATCGTGCCCTTTGCCGGTCCCGGCGACGTAGGCCGCGCAGTCGGCGTACCCTGACAACCGCAGGGCGGAGGCTTCCTCGACGATGCCGCTCCTGTCCGAAAAAAGCCGTTCGGCGAGGGCCGAGCGCGCGCTCCATGACCAAAGACCGGACGCCGCAAGGAGGCCGAGCGCCAACAACTCCCCGCGCGACGGTCCGTGCGAACTGCGGGCGACCGTCCAGACGACGGCGCCGGCGACGAGCACGACCGAACCGGCACCGATCAAAGCGGCCGGAAATTCCGAGGGGAGAACGAAGTCCATATGCCCGCAGTATAGCACGAAGCCTTGCCAGGACGCCCATTTTCTGATACGCTTCGGCCTGCAACGCCTCCGAGGGTCGGTAGCTCAGCCGGTAGAGCAACAGCCTTTTAAGCTGATGGTCCCGGGTTCGATTCCCGGCCGACCCACCAAAAAAGAGCCCACCACGTGGGCTCTTTTTCCGTCCGGTCACGCTTCCGGAATCTCCTGCTCGAACTCCGGAAAACGGGTCTTGAGATCCTCCTTGACGGCCGAGAGCTCCTCGTCGTCATGGACTTCGGCCGACTCCTCCCGCTCCTGGATGACCAGGTCGATGACGTCGGACCAGGCTTCCGGAGTGAAGGCGCCCTCCGCCAAAGCCCGCTCCTTCACGAGCTGATAGATCTCTTCGATGTCGAACGTCAGGAATTCCATAGGTATCGTTTGGAACGTATCATTTTTCGACCAGGACCATGACCTTGCGGCCGTGCTCGACGTCTCCTCCGTTCCAGTCATGCACGGCGTTCCAGAGCACGGAGGGATCGTAGAGGTAGTCGGCACCGTGCCGCGTGCCGGGATCGTCCGTGATGATCTTCCCGTCTCTCGTATATCCCTTGACCACCAACATGTGGTAGAGAGGCCCTTGCCCGCTGAAGTAAGGGTTCCGCAGCAGCCGACCGGCGGCCGGGAGCAGCACCGGCACCCCGCGATCGAGTTCCTTCTTCACGTCGTCCATCGAACGGATCTCGACGGCGCGCGTCTTTCCATACCCGAAATACTCCCGACCGATCCCGGCGACCTCTTCGGCGTTGGTGTCCTCGTAAAAACCGAGGTGCTCCTTCTCCCACGCGACCGTCTCCAAGATCCTGCGGTCGGCCTCGTCCGGCGAGAATTTCCCGGCGCCGCGGTAATACGCATCGACCATCACGAGCGAAGCCTCCTCGCACGCTTCCTGGTAAGGCATCGCCCAGTCGGCATGCGGCGCCTGCGACGTGAACGGGACGGCCAAATTGACGCCCTCGGACGGAGCGCTCGGCGTCTTGACGGACGGTTTGACGTCAGGTCCCTTCGCCGCCGCGGGCTTGCCGGGCGTCGGAGCGACCGCGCTCGCCGTCGCCGTTTCGACCGGTGACGGATGATACGGCTCAGCGATCGGCAATGCGGGCTTCGTGCGGGATGCTATCTCGTCACGAATGACGCCGCGGAACGCGAATGCCGCACCCGCAAGGGCAAGGAGAAGGATGACGACGTGAAGAGTTCGCGGGCGGCGCATACGCCGGATGCTGCATGAATTAGCGATGCCTCCAGTGTAGCACAAGGCCGTCGCTTACTTCAGTTCCACCGCCTGTTCCCAAGGGAAAAGATCCCGGCCGAAATGCCCGTAGGCCGCCGTCTCCCGGAAGATCGGCCGGCGCAAGCCGAGGCGCTCGATGATCGCCTGCGGCCGGAAGTCGAAATACTTCCGCAGAAGCGGCGAGAGGTCACGTCCGTCTTCGGATCTGGCCGTCAGCATCACCGGATCGGCCTTCCCGATGGCATACGCCGCCGAGACCATGCATTTCTTGGCGTACCCTGACGCGACGAGATTCTTCGCGGCGAAGCGCGCCATGTAGGCCGCCGATCTCCCGATCTTGGTGGCGTCCTTGCCGGAGAACGCGCCTCCGCCGTGCGGGATCATCCCGCCGTAGGTATCGACCATCAGCTTGCGCCCGGTCAGCCCCGTATCGGCCGTGAAACCGCCGCTCACGAAACGCCCGGTCGGATTGACATGCAGTTCGACATCATCGAGTCCGCCGACGATCGGTCCGACGGCCTGTTCCGAAAGCATCGAGCGAATCTGATCCTGGTCGACCTCCGGGGCGTGCTGCGCAGAGACGACGACCGTCAGGACCCGCCCGCGATCCATGGTGACCTGGGTCTTGCCATCCGGCCGCAGCCAAGCGAAAGCCGGATCATGCCGCCGGAGGTCCGCCAGCCTGGAACTGAGCGCGTGCGCCATGACGACCGGGGCCGGCATGAAGTTCGGGGTCTCGGCGGTGGCGTACCCGTAGACGACGCCTTGATCCCCCGCCCCTCCCGCATCGACGCCGCGGGCGATGTCGCCGGATTGCAGCTCGATATTGACGAACGCCTCAAGGTCGTCATCGTAGCCGATCTTCGCATAGACGTGCTTGGCGACCGCCTCGATGTCGACGTCGCCCTGCGACGTGACTTCGCCCCCGATCATGAGCATGCCGTGCGATCCGAAGACTTCCAGCGCCACCCGGCTCTGCGGGTCGCGCTTGAGATATTCGTCCAAAAGGGCGTCCGCGATCTGGTCGCAGACTTTGTCGGGATGGCCTTCGGTGACGGATTCGGCGGTTTTCATGGGGAGAATGCCGAGCAACCTTAGACCTCGCGCCGCACGGTGTCAACGACGTTTTCCCCAAGTCCGTGTATACTGGCGACATGAAACGCTCGACCCTCTCGCTGCTGATTTCGGCCGCGATCTTCGCCGTCGGCCTCGTCCTCATCTGGTTCCTGATCGTGGCACCCCGCTTCAAGCCCGCCGCCCCGACCCCGGTACCGACGGTACCGCCCCCTGCGAAGACCGAGGAGCGGCATGGAGCCTTGAACCTCTATCTTACGGCCCCCGTGGCGCTGCCGTCCGGCGCGACAGGCGCCGAAGTGACGCTGGTGAAGGCGGCGCTCGTCGACGGCAACGGGCGGGAAGCATCCGTTTTCGAAGGCGCGCAGAAGGTGATGTTGCGCCCGGATGCGGTCGAAAAAACGCTGAGCGTCCTCGTGCCCAACAGGACGTGGGAACGGCTCATCCTCGAGTTCTCCCCTGCCGCCGAAATTCCGATGGCCGACGGCACGACGATCGCGACCGTGGTCGAACGGCGCCGAGCGGTCCTTTCGTTCCACGAGGATCTCCCGGTCAGCAGGAGCCTGGCGCTCCTCGCGCGCCTGCCGCTCGCCCCGGCACTGAGAAAAATCGGCGCTGTCTGGGCCGCCGATATCGTGCCGGACCCGCAAGCGGCCGAAAGCCATGTATTCGGATCCTTCTTCCTCGACGCGCGGAGCGTCGGCGCTCTCTGGATGCTGCCGCATGCGCGCCTCTCGGACGTCCTCAAGGCCGATCTCGGCCTCGATATCGGCGTATCGCTGCCGGGTTCAAAAGGTTTCGGCCCCGCCGACCAGGCGCCCGCGACCGGAACCCCTCGTTGACGGCCCGCTTCACGCACAAAAAAAATGGGTCAGAGACCCATTTGGGCGAGGACCTTCTCCCGTTCAGCTCTCGGCCATTTTTTGAACGGCCGCTTGGCGAGGTTCCGCATCTTGAAGCGAGGGTCGCCCGTGACGTCCTTGCCGACGAAAGACGGGAGGCGGCCGCGATCGAGACGGAAGTCGGAAGGGTGCTCGAGCTCGATGATCCAAAGACCGCGATTCGCCCCAAGGCATTCGTCGAGCTCGAAGATCAAGCCCTTGTACGGCGCGGGGATTTCCCTGCGGAGCTTTTCGACGCATGCGCCGACGCGATGACACCGAAGGAGATAGAGCGCATCGGCCAGGTCCATCGGCATCTTGTTCGATTCATAATTGCCGGACGCCTTGTACTCGAGCACCGCCTCGCGCCCGTCCCTGATGCGGATGCGGTCGTACGGCTCGCCTTCGTGAAGGTAGCCCTGAAGAAGATGGACGGGTTCGGGCAGCGGCTGCGGCAGTTCAGGCACGATCGCCAGGAACTTGCGTTCGAATTCCTGCCGCGGCGGCCGCGGTACCCGTCGCTTCTTTTTGGCCATAGTGGGATTTCCTCCACCGACAGACTAGCAGGTTGACGGATGCCGTAAAGGGCGTATGGTATGGACTTCGGTCTTTTCATCGGGAACCACGACCAAGGAGGACTTGTGCCCCACGGAGGAAAGCTCGATTTCGGACGTCTTTTCGCGCAGAAACTGAGGAAGCTCATCAAAAGGCGCGGCGGGCGCTGGTCGATCCTGATCGCACAGATCGACCCGGACGGCATCGCTGCCGCCTTCACGATCCAAGCGATCCTCGCCCATTTGGGCGCGCAAGCGGACATCTTCTATTCGGGTGGTTTCGGCCATCCGCAGAACAAGATGCTCCTGAACGAGTTCGAGCTGATCAAGTACATGAGACCGATGCGGGAACTTCCGCCCGATACGGTGATCGCGCTCGCCGATTCCTCGCGCTTCGACGACTCCCGCTTCCGAGACGGCAACGGGCAGAAGATACGACTCGCGCCGGAGCGCTTCGGGTTAGTCATCGATCACCACCTGGAGCGAGGCGCGGAGACTCCAGACTTCCTGCCGATCATACGCACCTGCGGCGCGGCCGCATCGATCGGCTGGAAGCTCCTGCACGCCCTGGGAGGGAAGGCCGACGAACGGCTTTCGCAGCTCACGGCCATCGGCATCCTTTCGGACACCGACCGGCTGACCCACCCGATCACGCAGCAGATCGACCGGGAGGCGTTCCTCGAAGCCATGGGGCTGGCATCCCAGCAGTTGATCCACGACTGCTTCGACTACAGGCTTCCGGAACGATACCTCAGCCTCTATGAACAGGTGTTGCAGTCGGCCATCATCGTCTGTGACGAGGTCCGGATCGCGCACGTCAAGGATCTCCTGCTCGAAGATGAGGGCGACTATCTCTCCATCTTCGCCGACAGCCTGCGCAAGGTGAACGGCGCCAAGACCGTCATCGTCTGGGGCGTGGCGGGGCGGGAAGTGAGGGCATCGGTCCGCACTTCCAGCCGACAAGACGACCTGACGGGACTCATCGAGGCGATTTTCGGGGCCGGTAACGGCGGGTCGAAGTACGGTTCCGGCGGGGCCCGGTACGCGCTGGCCGATCCGCACGTCCCGTATCCGCACACTGCAGAACTCTTGATCGGGTTCTTGAACGCCCAGTTCAACGAACGCATCATCGGCTATCTCGGCACCAGGCCGATCCGACGCCGCACGCCAGAAAAGACCGCGACCTGAAGGCGCGGTCTCTTTTAATACTCGTCGATGTCCCTCAGCAATCCTTTCTCTTTTATGGGATCGCCGTTCGCGTCGTAGCGGATGGTCGGGAGGTCCTCGTAGGACTCCTCGATCCGTACCTGTTCGACCAGATCCGAAGACAGTTCTTCCAGGAATTCGGATTTCGGTTCAAAGGAAAACGCGTCATAGCCGACCGACATCGGATAGGACAGGCACAGGTCGCGGCGGGCGCGGGTGACCGCCACGTAGAACAGGCGGCGCTCCTCCTCCAGGCCTCCCGCGTCAAGCAACGCCCGTTTGTTGGGGAACGCGCCTTGCGTCAAGTGAATGACGAAGACGGCGTCCCATTCGAGTCCTTTGGCTTGGTGGATGGTCGAGAGCACCATACGGCCTTCGGAATCGTCCTCGGCCTGGAAAGGCTTGGCCTTCTTGCCGCCCGTGACGGCGTCGTCGAGGACCGCGTCGGCCAGGAACGAGGCGGCGTCGGGGTAGCGTTCGGCGAAACCGGCCAGTTGTTCGATATCCTCAAGCCGGTCCCGATAGTCCGGATATTCGTTCTCGAGATAGGTCCGATAATCGGAATCGGCGACGGCCTTGAGCATGGCCGAGGGCGAAGGTCGCGCGTCGAGCAGGGCGCCATAGACGTTCAGGAAGCCTTTCCAGCCGTTCGCGACCCGCGCCGAAAGGCCGGCGGCCAGGCCGCTGCCGATCTCGTCCTCGTCCGAGACGCTCCGGACGCGCTCGTACAGCCGCGCCGCGGTCGCCGGGCCGATGCCGACCTGGAGGGACAGCGCCCGCATCCAAGCGACCTCGTCATCCTTGTTGACGACGATCTTGAGGAAGCTGAGAGCGTCCTTGACATGCGCGCGGTCGAAGAACTTCATGCCGCCGCGATACTCGTACGGGATGCCGCGCTTCATGAGCTCGAACTCGAGCGCCTGCGAATGGAAGGTGGCACGGAAGAGCGCAGCCATCTCCCCGAACGCCAAGCCCTCCTCGTGCAGCTCCATGACGCGCTGGGCGATGAATTCGGCTTCCTGCGCCGCCGATGCCGCGTTCACCAAGGAAGGCTTGGCGAAGGAGGGCTTCATGCTCTTCAGGGCCTTCGGGAATTGCTCGGCGTTCCTGGAGATGACGTCGTTGGCGAGGTCCAGGATCTCCGGCGTCGAACGGTAGTTGATTTCCAGGCGGAACGTCTTGGCGCCCGGGAAGATCCGAGGGAAATCGAGGATGTTGCGGATGTCCGCCCCGCGGAAGGAGTAGATCGACTGCGCGTCGTCCCCCACCACCAGCACGTTCCCGTGAAGCGAATACAGCTGCCGGACGATTTCGGCCTGCAGGCGGTTGGTATCCTGATACTCGTCGACCAGGACGTAACGGAATTGTTCCGCGTAGTGCGCGCGGG
Source organism: uncultured bacterium (assembly GCA_937900255.1). Taxonomy (GTDB): domain Bacteria; phylum Patescibacteriota; class Patescibacteriia; order SG8-24; family DYFX01; genus DYFX01. Next base: position 213,777 of record CALCDZ010000003.1, on the reverse strand, counting down.
AAGGTCCGTCCTCCCGCAGGAGCCGAGCCGTCAGGAAGAGGAGGTCGTCGAAGTCGACGGCATTCGAGGCACGTTTCTTGGCATGATAGCGGAGGATGATGTCTTCGATGACCGACAAGTGATCGCGGAAACCCGGGTGCTTGAGTTCGATCGTCTCGGGCAGGGGCAGTCCGGCGTTGACCGCATAGGACGCGAGCGACAGCAGCACGGCCGGGCTCGGAAACCGCTTCGCCTTGACGTCCACCCCCGACTCCCGCACGCAGACCTTCATCAGGTCCTTGGCGTCTTCGGAGTCGAAGATGGTGAAGCCTTCGCGCAGACCGACGCGCGCGCCTCGCTCGCGCAGGATACGGTGGCAGACGTGGTGGAACGTCCCGCCCCACAGGCGTCCGGGTTCGGCGCCGATGAGCGACGAGACGCGTTCGAGCATCTCGCGGGCGGCCTTATTTGTGAACGTAAGGAGCAGGATCGAGTCCGGAGGGATCCCTTTTTCAAGAAGCCGGGCGACGCGATAGACGATCGTCCGGGTCTTGCCCGAACCGGCGCCGGCGAGCACCAAGCACGGGCCGTCGCCGTCCTTCACGACTGCCAGCTGCTCGGCGTTGAGTTCCGCGTCATAATCGATCGAAAAATCCGGGACGCCTCCGGCCTTCTTGAGGAGATAGGTCTTCATGACTCCGGCAGTGTACCCGCCGAACGGCGAACGGGGCAAGCGAAAGACGCCGACGTTCCCGGAATCAACCGGACTTGCGGATGACGAGGAGCTTGGGGCGGGTGCGCGACATGGTCGAGACCGTGAACGAGAGCCCGTTCTCTTCGACGGCCTCCCCCGGCTTCGGCTTGCGCCCGAATTTCTCGAGGACATAATCGCCGATCGCGCCTTCGGCGGGGATGGCGACGTTGAAGAAATGGTTGATCCTGGCGATATCGGTGCCTTCGTCGACCAGGATCTCGCTCTTGGAAAGGCGCTTGATGGTCTCCGGACGGATGTCCTTCTCGTCCGCGATCTCTCCGACCAATTCTTCAAGCACGTCTTCGAGCGTGACCACGCCGACCATGCGCCCGTCCGGGTCCTCCACGACGGCCAAGTGCTGTTCCCGCCCTTGGAACAGCGGGAGCAGGTCGTCGGCGGCGACGTCGTTGCGGACGCACAGGGCCTCCTGCACGAAATCGTTGGGCGTCGCCTGGAACTCATCCCGGGCGACGGCGGAGATGAGATCCCGCGTCAATGCCACGCCCAGGACCCGGTCCGGAGCATCCCCCATGACCGGCACGCGGGAATGGCGCAGGTCGAGGACCCGTGCGCGCTGTTCGCCGAGCGGGACATCCCCGGGAATCCATTCCACGGACGAAACGAGCGTCATCATGTCATCGGCGGTGATGTCGTTCAGCTTGAAGACCCTGCGGATCATCTGCGATTCATCGGCCTCCACGCTTCCGGAGAGACGTCCCATCTGCGCCATGATCTTGATCTCATCTTCCGAAACGCCCTTGAGGTCGTGGACGGGGCGCAGGCGGTCGAGGGCACGGTCGATCAGCCAGAGCAGCGGGCGGAACACGCCCGTCAGGAACAGCACCGGCGGCGCGACGATCGGCGCCAGGGAAGCGGCATAGGATTCACCGAGCGTCTTCGGGACGATCTCGGCGAAGACGATCACGGAGAACGTGAAGCACGCCACGAAGACGCTGAGACCGACCGAACCGAACACATGATGGGCCACGACGCCCTCGACGGACGATCCGACGATGGTGGCGATGTTGTTGACGATCACGATCGTGCCGATCGGATACGTCATGTTGTCCTTGATCTTCAGCAACGCCCTGGACCCCGGCTTCCTTGCCGCCACCATGGCTTTCACCTTGGGATACGGGACGGAAAACAAGGCGGCCTCGGAACCCGAGGCGAAGGCGGCCAGCGCCAGGACGACGACGGAGGAAAGGATGAGCGCGAACATGTTCAGCGGAGATACTTCGATTTGTTGGCGACGTGCTCCTGAAACGTCTTGGCGTAACGCACGTTGCCTTCCTTGTCGGTCAGGAAATACCAATAGGGGTTCGGCTCCGGGTTCAACGCGGCCTTGATGGCCGACAGGCCTGGGTTGCCGATCGGCGTCGGCGGCAGGCCTTTGTACCTGTAGGTATTCCAAGGGCTGTCGACTTTTGTGTCGAGGTAGCTTGCGGAGGGCCTGGAGTGGCCGGTGACGTAATTCACCGTGGAATCGGCCTGGAGGGGCATGCCGGCTTCGACGCGTTTCCAAAAGATATCCGAGACCAGCGTCCGGTCCTTCTCGCCGCGGACCTCGCGCTCGATGAGCGAGGCCATGGTCACGATCTCATGGACGCTGCGCTTCTCCACGCGCGCCGATTCCTCTCCGAGCGCGGAGCCGTACTTGCCCTGGAAGTTATCGAGCATGCGGCGCACGAGAGCCTTGATGCCTCCGTCGGCGTAGATGCGGTACGTGTCGGGGAAGAGATACCCCTCGAGCGACGCCGTCGCGGGCTTGGACGCGAGCATCGGATAGGAGGCGGACCAGTCCGGCAGATCGCCCGGCTTCACGGGCTTGGCGCTCTCCCCCACCTCGGCATAAAAGTCCTTCTTCGAAGACACGCCCTGGGCTTCCAGATAGTCAGCGATATCGTCAAGCGTCCATCCTTCAAGGATGGTGACCTCGCGTTCGTTCGAGACCGGACGTCCTTGCGCCAAGGTCCGCTCGATCTCGCCGGCCGGCATCGACGGCGACAGCTCGAAGGAACCCGCCTTGAAGGCGCCGTGATCGCCGCGGCTCCAGGCGAGATACAGGAAATACGCTCGGCTCCGGATGAGCTTTTCGGAAGCGAGCGCGTCGGCGATATCGCGGATGCCCTGTCCTTTCGCGATGACGAACAGCCTGGTCTCGGACGAGCGCGAAACGGGACGGCCCTCCTGCAGGAAGACGCATCCGGCCAGGACCAGGGCCGCGAGCAGGGTGGCGAGGAAGGCTTTCATGCCCCGGAATCAAGCGCTTCAAGCCGCATGAGGGCGACGAACGCGATCGAAACGGCGGCCAAGGACGCGATCTCCCCGCGGCGGACCATTCCGGGCACGTCCTTGGGATCGGCCAGGAAAGTCTCGATGATTTCGCGCGGATCCGGCAAGGGGTCGCCGACCTTGCGCACGCCCTTCGCCAGGAACGCATGAAACCGCCCGCGTGCGGTCGTGGGATTGGGGGAGAAGACGCCGAGCGGTTCCCATGCGCCGCCGCCATACCCGGTTTCCTCCATCAGTTCGCGCTGCGCGGCCAGGAGCGGGTCTTCGCCTTCGCCCAGGCCGCCGATGGCGAATTCCGTGACGATTTCCCTCACCCCGTGCTTGTATTGGCGGTTCATGACGACCTTCCCTTCCTCCGTGACGGCGAAAACCATCGCTCCGCCTGGGCGGTCGTTCACGAAAAAGCCGGAGTAGGCGGTGCCGTCCGGCAACTCGACCGTCTCCTGCAGGATGTTCCAATACCTGTTCTTGAACGCCGTTTCGGACTTGAGGATCTTCCAAGGCTTGATTTCCATGTCAGAGATATTTTTTCATCTTTTTCCGTTCCAGCGTCTCGACGATCTTCTTCACGTCCTGAGCGCGGGACTTGGGGCAGACCAGGATGACGTCTTCCGTCTCGAGCACGATCATGTCCCTGAGCCCGGCGGTGGCGACGAGCTTGCCGCTGAAGCTGTAAAGCAGGTTGCCTTCGGACTCGTGGCCGATATGGATCCCGCGCGTGACGTTGCGACCAGGCTTGATCGAAAGCACGTCATGAACCGCACGCCAATGCCCGACGTCCGCCCAGCCGAAATCAGCCGGGATCACGAGCATCTTCTTCTCCTTCTCCAAGACCCCATAGTCGATGGAGATCGGGACGATGCCCGCGAAAGCGCGTTCGAGGATCGCCTGGCGCCTCGGCGTCTTCCAGCCGCGCCGGACGGTTTCAAGCGCGCTCCACGTCTTCGGCAAGTGCGTCTTGAAGGCTCCGAGCAGCGTACGGGCTTCCGCGACGATCAGGGTGGGGTTCCAGAGATACTCCCACTGGGCGACGTACTGTTCCGCCGTCTTGAGATCAGGCTTCTCCCTGAATCCGTCGACCGCAAAGATGTCAGGGCGAATCTGCGGTCCCATCTTGATGTAGCCGTACCCCGTTTCCGGATAGGAAGGGCGGATGCCGACAAGAACGACGCGTCTGCGCGCCCTCGCCGTGCGAGCCGCCAGGCGGATGACGCGCCAGTATTCCTTCTCGTCCTTCACGTGCGCATCGGAGTTGATGGTCGCCACCGTGGCCTCCGGGTCGCGAGCGAGCACGGCAGCCACGCCGAAGCCGACGGCCGCCGCCGTATCGCGTTTCATCGGCTCGACGAGAAGATTCTCCGCGGGAAGCTCCGGCAGATCCTTGCGGACCAGCTCGGATTGGGCCGCGCCGGTCACGACCAGGATGCGGGAGGCGGGCAGGCCGACGCGCAGACGCTTCCACGTCGACCGCAACAGCGTATCGGAACCGAGGATCGGTTGCAGCTGCTTCGGCGCGTTCCGCCTGGAAACCGGCCAGAGACGCGTGCCGCTGCCCCCGGCGAGCACGATGGCATACAGGCGGCTCATGACGTGCGCTCCTTCCGTTTGCCGTTCCTGAAGAACGCGAAAAGATCGAGATACGGCTCGATCCGCCTCTTGGCGGGCGCGGCGACTGCGGCGGCCAGACACCCGAGCACGGCGCCGCCAAGGACATCAGACGGGTAATGGACGCCGACGACCACGCGGGAAACGCCGACGAAAACCGCAAGCGCCATGAGCGGAAAGCCCCATGTCCTGTTCCTCAGGAAGACGGAGAACGCGAGAGAAAAAGCGATGGTCGCATGACCGGACGGGAAGGATTTTTCCAGCCCGGATTTCTCGATGAGCTTGACGGCGTCCGAGAGGACGGCGAACGGCCTCGGACGGAACCAGATGAAACCGATCAGATTCTCGGAAACGTACCCGATCGCTCCGGCGACGGCGGCGGAGACGAAATGTTCGAACCGTTCCTCGAAACGGTCCGTTCCCCATGAGACGACGACGTAGGCGACGAGCAGCGCCCCCATGAGATAAATCGCGTGCTTGGCGCCGAAGACGAAAAGGCTGTCGACCGGGATCGAACGGCCGGCGACCCCATTGAGGGCATGGAACATGAGGAGGTCGAGACGTGCTGGCATATCCCCTCCATAGTAGGCGGAGACGGCCGTTTTGGAAAGGCGGTCAGCGCCGGCCGAACAGCAAGGCCGCGAGGAAGATCAGGATGGCGACGCCGACGATCGTTCCGCCCGCGGCCAGGTCGAGCGCATAGGAAAGGAAGAAACCGATCAGGACCGAGAAGACGGACAAGGCGGCGGCCAAGAGATGCGTCCGGCGGAAGCCCATGCCGAAACGCGAAGCCGCCAGGACCGGGATGACCATCAAGGCTCCGACCAGGAGCGCCCCGACGATCCGGAGCGAGAGGGCGATCGTCAAGCCGGAGAGGGCCGTCAAGAGCAGGTTGAACCCTTGGGCACGCAGGCCGCCGGAGAGGGCCAGTTCCTCGTCGAGCGAGACCAGGAAGAATTGGCGGTATCCGACGAAGACGACGGTCAGCACGGTCGCGCCGAGCGCCAAGATGACGCCGACATCGAAGCGTCCGACCGTCGTGACGCTGCCGAACAGGTAGCTGAAAAGGCTGGCTCCGAGGCTCCTGGCCAAGCCGATCATGATGACTGCGAGCGCAAGCGAACCGGACAAGATGAGCGAGAGCGATGATTCCCCGAAAAAACCCTGTTTGAGGCGCAGCTTTTCGATCAGGATGGCGGCCAGGAGCGAAGCGCCGATCGCGCCGGCGACCGGATTGAAGCTGAAGAGCAGCCCCGCGGCCACGCCGGCCAAGGAAACGTGCGCCAACGTATCCGCCAAAAACGCTTGGCGGCGCACGACCAGGAACATGCCGATCGAGGGCGCCAAGACCGCGACCGTCAAGGACGCGACCAATCCGCGCACCAGGAAATCGTATCGGAAGATCTCAAACATGGCCGTGTCCGTCATGGTGCTCGTGCTCGACGAGCTTGACCTCGCGTCCATAGAGGCGCACGAGGAAGTCCTCCTTCAGGTATTCGCCCGGACGCCCGTGGCAGACGAGCGAGTGGTTCAGGCAGAGCACCGAGGTCGCCTCGCGGGAGACGAACTCGACATCGTGCGTGACGAAGACGATGGTCATGCCGTGTTCCCGGTTGGCGTGCGTCAGGAACTGCCGGAACGCTTCCTGCGCCGAATGGTCGACGCCGACCGTCGGTTCGTCGAGGATCAGGATGCGCGGCTCCCCCGCCACGGCACGGGCGATGAAGGCCCGCTGCCGCTGGCCGCCGGAGAGCGAGCCGATCGTCCTGTCGGACAGGTCGGCGATCTCCAGCGTCTCAAGCGCATGGTCGACGGCTTCCCGGTCGGCCGCGCTCCGGCGGCTGAAGGCCCTGCGGCGCGGGGTGCGCCCGCTTTCGACGATCTCGCGGACCGTCGCCGGAAACTCCGCGGCCTCGGACGAGACGCGCTGCGGCACGTACCCCACGTCCAGACGCGCGCGCCGGTCAGAGGCCGGCCGCCCGTGGATGCGAACGAAGCCGGAGGTCGGCTCCAGGATGCCGAGCAGCAGCTTGATGAGCGTGGTCTTTCCGCCGCCGTTCGGGCCGATGACCGCGAGATATTCCCCCTCCCTCAAGACGAAGCCGACGTCCTTAAGAGCCGAGACGCCGCCGTACCCATATGAAAGATTGCCGGCCTCGATGGCCAGTCCGCTGTTCACTTGCATGAGAGTGCCGTACGCAAATGAGAAAGATTGTCGCGCATGACGGAGAGATATGTCCTTCCGGACTCGGCGTCCTGCGCGGTCAATCCCTCGAGAGGATCGAAGACCAGCGTCTTGGCGCCGACCTCTTCGGCGATGGCTTGCGCCAGCTTCGGGCTGACGAGCGCTTCGGTGAAGATGTATTTCGCCCCTGCGGACCTGGCAAGCGCGGCGATTTCCGCCATGCGGGCAGGCGACGGTTCCTCGTCCGGAGAAAGCCCCGAAATCGGGACGACATCGAGCCCGTATTCCTTGGCCATATATCCGAGCGCGTCATGGGAAGCCACGACGCGGTGACTGGCGCATGCGGAGAGGCCTTTGCGGTACTCGCCATCCAACTCCGCGAGCGAGGACAGGTATGCGGACGCGTTCGTGTCGAACTCGGCGGCATCCCCCGCGTCGGCTGCCGCGAGCGCGGCATGGATCTTCTCCACCACCTTGCCCGCCAGGACCGGATCGAGCCAGACGTGAGGATCGCGGGCGATGTCAGGCATGTCGTCCTGGAGACGCATCGTCAAGACGCCGTCGCGCCGCAGATCCGGCAGGATGCGATCGGCCCAGGCATCGACGCTGCCGTTCATCAGGAAGACGTCGGCCTGGGACGCGTCCACGATATCCCGCGGGGTCGGCTCGTAGTCATGCGGCTCGGCGCCAGCCGGCACCAGCGCACGGACCTCGACGCGCCCTCCGCCGACTTGGCGCGCGAATTCGGCCAACGGATAGAACGTGGCGACGACCTGGATTTTGGGACCTTTTTCCGGCACGCGATGAGCCGGCCAGAACCCCAGGAGCAGGAGCGCGGCCGCGCCGAGCGCGAGCAGGAACAAGAAGGGTTTTTTCATATCACCAGCCATGGTAATGCAACTTAGTTGCAAATGCAAGTCACGACTTCCCGGGCGGGAGCTTCTGCATCGGCAGGTCCGACGCGATCCAAGCCGGCTTGTCGATCTTCGTGAAGTCGATCGGATCCGTGACGGTCTTCTCGTAGCCGGGTTTCACGACCGTCAGCTCATACAGCCCGGCACCGACGTTGAAGCCGTACCGACCGCCGGCATCGGTCAGCTTGGTCTCGAGCACCTTGTGATACGGGAGCGAAAGGACGCGCACGACCGCATGGGCGACGGGACGACGGGTGTCGATGTCGTAGACCGTCCCCTGCGACTTGGGAGCCGGAGGCTCGGCGACCCGGCGGAAGAGCAGCAGGAAGAAGAGCTGGACCAGGAAAAGCAGCAGCATCGGGAGTCCAGGTGAAGCCGCGAAGGAGATGGCGGCCAGGACGGGACCGAGAGCCGCGAACGTCCCGCGGATCGAGCGCCTGTTGCGCTCTGAAAGGAGCGCACGGACGGCATCCGGAGGTTCGCCCGCCACGTCCATCGGGACGTTCAGGGCCAGCGTGACGCCGTCGGCGCCTGCCTCGATCAGCGTACCGTAATAGAGGTCCGCGTAAGCCCCATCGACGGACGCGCCTTCAAGCGAGACGGCCGGGAAGACGAAACCGGGCTTCAGGACCTCCAGACGATACGTCCCGGCCTTCGGCGCGAACGAGAAACGTCCGTCCTTATCCGTGACCTTGGTGGCGACGACGCGGTTGCGTGCCGTATCGATCAAGCGGACCGAAACGAGGTCGAGGGGGACTTTCGTGTTCGCGTTATAAACGACGCCCCACCCCTGCCGGCGACGGCGGGAAAGGAACAGGAATGGCTGCGCGAAAACAAGAAGCAGGGCTTGACCGGCGTTCGCGAGCGGCAGGACGCCGGAAAGCCCGGCGAGCAGGCTGAGGATCGAACTGGCGACGGAAACAGGCGCGATGATGCCCGCGTTCGCGGCCTGCACGTCACCGCGGTCGGCGAACTGGCGCGCCAAGACGGAGAGTTCCTTGGCGGTGCCGAAAGCCGATGCGAGCTGTTCGGGCGTCGGCACATAGGCGAGGACGGCCTGATACCGTGAAACGCCGCTCGCCCCCCCTTCGGACCCCATGTATCCGGCGTCCGTCAGCAGGTGGGGCCCGGCCGCGAGCGAACCTGTCGGCGCTTCAAGCGCGAAGGTCACCTCGTATGACGGACAGCTGGCGATGCATAAGCTGCCGTTCTTGTTTTTCGAACGATAGACGTAAGGCATGCCGCCCGGGAGGATGTTGTACGGCACGCCCTGAAGATAGACGGCCCCTCTCGCATGGCTTCGCGATGTGATGCCGGCGTCCGTGATCATCGCCGCTTCGTCCGTCCCGAGCACGAGACCTTCCGGGCCGGAGATGGGATAGCTGCCGTGCTGCTCGAAATAGATCTCGACGGCGTCGCGGATGGTGCTGATGTCCGCGACGCGCTTGGCATCGCGCGCCTTGGCCCGAACGAACGAATATGAAGCCGTCCCGGCCACCGCCAGGAGGCCGATGATCGTGGTCGTGACGAGGAGTTCGACGAGCGTGAAGGCCCTGACTTTCATGCGCGGGGTTTCTTGGTTTTTCCAGGGAATCGGCACCAGGCCGACACGGGACATGCCCAGCAGCGCGGATGACCCGGGAGACAAATCGCTCTTCCGAACTGGACGAAGACGCGATTGACGTGCAGCCAGAGGTCCTTGGGAATGAGGCGCATGAGCGCCCGTTCGGTATCCTCCGGACGCCGACTTCTCGTCCAGCCGAGGCGGTTGGCGATGCGGAAAACGTGCGTATCGACCGCGATGGCCGGCTGCTTGAAAGCATAGCATAAGACGCAGTTGGCCGTTTTGCGGCCGACGCCCGGCAGCGCCACGAGCCCTACCATCGCCCTCGGCACTGCGCCGGCATGATCGCGCAGCAGCGCTTCGGCGATCCCCTTCACGGACCTGGCCTTGGCGCGATACAAGCCGATCTCCTTGATGGCGTCGGCGATCTCCGAAGCGGACGCCTCCGCGAGCGACGCCAGGGTCGGAAACCGCGCGCGCAGCTTCGGGTAGGCCTTCAGCACCTGTTCGTCACGCGTGCGCGCCGAAAGGACCGTCGCGAGGAGGACGTCTTCCGGACGATCGAGCTCGACCGCGCCCTTTCCGGGGAAGTCGCGCTTCAGGACGGAAATCACCTTGCGGACCGTGGCGGCTTTTGGCATGTCGGACAATAGACGGAGCCGCGCTGCGCGACCCGGATCTTCCTGAGCGGCGCGCCGCAGCGACGGCAGGCCTTTCCGGCCCGGCCGTAGACGTTCAGGTGCGGCACGTTCTTCCCCTTTTCGCCGTAGAGATCCACGAAATGGTCGGCCGACGTGCCCTGGCGGGCGACCGAATCCCGCAGCGTCTTGATCGTTCCCCTATAGATGCCGCGCAGTTCGGCTTCGGAGAGCGAACCGACGGTCCGTTCAGGATGGACGCGCCCGTACCAGACAGCTTCGTCGGCATAGATGTTGCCGATTCCGGCGATGCAGGATTGGTCCATGAGGAGCGGCTTGATCTTCTTCGAAGGCCGGCCGGTCACGCACATCCGGAACCGCGCGAAGGTGAAGGATGGATCCAGCGGCTCGGGCCCATAGGCCTTCCCGTCGAGCAGTTCCCGATCGATATCCTTCGTCCGGATGACCTGCAGGAACCCGAACTTGCGCATGTCGTCGAACCACAGGTCCTCCTTCTTGTCGAGACGGAACACGACGTGCACGTGCTTCGGAGGGGGCGTTCCGGCCTTCTTGATGAGGTAAGAACCGGTCATCTTCAGGTGGGTGACGATCGTCCAGCCGTTCGAGAGGCGCGCGAGCAGGAGCTTGGCGCGGCGGTCGAACGACCTGAAAGATGCGCCCGTCACGGCAGCGACGAATGTCGGAGGAGACGGCCGCAAACGTCCGCCGAAGCGCACGTCGACGCTTTTGATCTTCCTGCCGATGGCCGCCCGCTCAAGCTGCCGTCGCAAGGTTTCGACTTCCGGAAGTTCTGGCATAGCAAGACCAGTGTAGGAGAAAAAATGCCGGAAAGGAAGCCGCTCCGTCGTCGTGAGCACCCCTTCGTGCTACAATGGCGGCGCATATGCGCACCGCCGACTTCGACTATCAGCTCCCCGAAAGGCTCATCGCGCAGAAACCGGCTTCCCCGCGCGAATCAGCCCGGCTTCTGGTCCTGGACCGCACCAAGGATTCCCTGAAGCACGCGAAGGTCAGGGACCTGCCGGACATCCTCCAGGCAGGCGACGTCCTGGTCGTGAACGTCAGCAAGGTCTTCAAGGCGCGGCTGTCGGGGACGCTCGATGACGCCAAGAAGACTCCGGTCGAACTGTTCCTCGTCCGCCCCGAGGGGAAGTTCTGGCGCGCGCTCGCCAAGCCCGGGCGCAAGCTCCTGCCTGGTTCGAAGATCCGCATCGCGCCGGGTTTCGTCGCGACCGTGGAATGGAAGGAGTCCGACGGCTCCGTGCTGGTCGATTTCGGATGCCCGGCCGACGCCGCCCTGCGCAAGGCCGACCGCTACGGCGACGTGCCGCTGCCGCCCTACATCACCCGCAAGCCCCGCACGCCGGCGGAATACCAGACGGTCTACGCCCGGACGCCCGGCTCGGTCGCCGCGCCGACCGCCGGGTTCCACCTGACGAAACCGCTCATCGCGAAGCTGAAGAAGAAAGGCGTGACGTTCCTGGAAGTGACGCTGCACGTCGGGCTCGGCACGTTCATGCCGATCCGCTCGGAGGACCTCGGCATGCACCGGATGCACGCGGAGTGGGTCGAGATCCCGGAAGCGACGGCCTACGGCATCCTGCAGGCCAAGGTGGAGCGCCGACGCGTGATCGCCGTAGGCACGACCGCCGCGCGCGCGCTGGAAGGCGCCGCCGAAAGATGCGGCGGCGAGATCCGGCCCTGGCACGGCGACGTCGATATCTTCATCACGCCCGGATTCCGGTTCAAGGTCATCGACGCCCTCATGACCAACTTCCACCTCCCGAAATCGACCCTGCTCGTGCTCGTCTCCGCCCTCGCCGGACGCGACAAGATCCTGCACGCTTACAGGACGGCCGTGAAGAAGGGCTACCGCTTCTACAGCTACGGGGACGCGATGCTGATCCTGTAGACTTGACTTTTCGGCGTCTTGGGGCTTAGATGCCGATGTCCCACCATAAGGAGTCAACGTGTCCACGCCATTGAGCCCCTCGGATATCCTGGTACTGGTGATCAAGACGTTCGGCCAAGAGTCCCCGGAGCAGGTCGCCGCACTCCTCACCATCATCGAAGTCCGTAACGATGCCCTTACGGCCATAAGCCCGGCCGATGACCAGCCTGACTGCAAGGCTGAGATGGTCGGCGCAGTCGGACTTTCCCATCTTGGCGAGGACGAATGTACGTATGCGGGCACATTCTGCGATGATGCCCTCAACCGAGAAGTCATCTTCGCCGCCGTGGAGGCAATCCAAGGACTGCCGATCGGTGACCTCGCCGCCCTCGACGAGGGAGAGCCTGAGATCCCGGACCTTTTCCCGGCAACGCTGGCCGCAGCGATCGTCTGGCGGGATCCAGAAGGCCGATTGACGACGACCTTCCATCGTCATCCAGGCGTCAGCCTGCGATTGGCGCAGCAGATCCTCAAGGAAGTCGTGGACGACCTAGACCTAGGGCTCGATCAAGACGCAACCGCTAGCTGATGGCGGTTTTTTCATTGACGGAACTCCGGATTCCTGCTGAGATGCAGCCAGGTCATTCACCCGGAGGAATGCCATGAAAAAGATCGACATCGTGACCGTTCAAGCACTCGCCAACGGGCTGTTCCCGGATGATGCGCTACTGGGGACCTTCAACATCCTCGTGGACATCATGGGCGGCGAGATGCCGCACCAACTCATCGACGGCGCGCCGGAAACGATGGCGGCGGAGGATACCGTCATCGTAGGATTCAGCGGCGTCGTGGTACTCAGCGCCGGCCAAGGCAGGGTCACGTGGATTTCCGATCCTTCTCACATGCCACAAAGAGAGATCCTCCGATCGATAATCGCATGCCTTCCGGGAGTCCCGCCAGAGGCCGAAATAGGGTGCACCTTCTCCTGTCCACCCTGTACCGGAGCAGCGATCGTCGCGTGCAAGGATGGGGGTGGCCGATTCGCCTACGCCATATTCCGCCATCCGGAATTGAGCGAACAAGCAGCCTCCGAGATCCTGGCCGACGCCTTTCAGGAGGGCGAAACCCCGCTCACATCGTGAAAAGACCCGGTCTCACGGCGGGTCTCTTTTTTTTCATTCCACGATCCAATTTTTCTTGAAATCCAGGAAACGGTCCTCGATGATGGCCTGGCGCATGTGCCGCATCAGTTCGAGCAGGAAGTGCAGGTTATGGACGGTCGCCAGGCGGAAGTAGGCGATCTCCTGCGTCATGAAGAGGTGGCGCAGGTAGGCGCGCGAATGGCGCCGACAGGTGGAGCAGGCGCACTCGTCGTCGATCGGTCCGGCGTCGCGTTCGAAGCGGCGGTTGCCGATCTCCAGCCGGTACTTCTTGGAACGCCCGGAAGCGCGATGGAAGAGCGCCCCGTTGCGGGCGACGCGCGTCGGACTGACGCAGTCGAACATGTCCACGCCGCCCTCCACGACGTCGAAGAGGTCCTCCGGTGAAAGGCCGACGCCCATGGCATAGCGCGCCTTGTCCTGCGGCATGACGTCGGCGATCCAGCCGAGGATCTCGCGCGTCTTCTCCATGTTGTAGCCGATGGATTCGCCGCCGACCGCGAAACCGTCGAACGGACGCGAAGCCACGAACTCCGCCGAAGCGCGACGGAGGTCCTTATGGATGCCGCCCTGCACGATACCGAACAGCTGCTGGCGATGCGACGGCGCGTCCACCTTGTCCTTCATCGCCTTCAGGCAACGGTCGGCCCAGCGGTGCGTGCGCTCCATGGCGGCGCGTGCCTCCCCCGGCGTCGCGGCGTCGCGCGTGCATTGGTCGAAAGCCATGATGATGTCGGCGCCGAGCTTCTGCTGGACGCGGATCGCCTCCTCGGGAGTGAAGCGGTGGCTGGAGCCGTCGAGATGCGACTTGAAGGTGACGCCGTCCTCGTCGATCTTCACGAGCGACCCGTGCGCGCCGCCTTTCACGTCGAGCGAAAAGACCTGGTAGCCGCCGGAATCCGTCAGGATGGCGCGGTCCCATTTCTGGAAACGGTGCGCGCCCCCGAGGGCCTGGACGACGTCCTCGCCCGGGCGCAGGTGGAGGTGGTACGTGTTGTTCAGGATGATGCGTGCGTCGAGCGCCTCCATGTCGGAAGCGTCGAGCGATTTCACGGTCGCCTGCGTCCCGACCGGCATGAAGACAGGCGTCTCCACGTCGCCATGATCGGTATGGATGACGCCCGCGCGCGCCCCTGAGCTCTTGTCCTGATGGACGAGGGTGAAGTTCTTCATATCTCCACGCCATCATGGAACGAAAAACGCCCGCGGTCAAACCGGGGCGGAGGACTGCGGGGTCAGCGGCGGCTGCGGCTCGCCGGGGCGGCCGTGCGATCGCTGCCGCGCTTGGGAGCGGGGCGATGCTTGTGGGACCGGACGCGACGGTTGCGGCTCTTCGGATGACGGCTCCGCGCCTGCACGGACGCGGTCACGGACGCCGCGGAAGCCACGTTGCCGGGGGTGGGGGCGGAATCGGCCATGGCCGAACCGGCGGTGGAGAGAGCCATGAGCATGCCGATGACGAGAGTCTGTTTCTTCATTGCCTGATCCTCCTTCGTACCCGGTTGTCGTTTTCGGGAACTGGAACGAGAGTACCTCATGCGGAAGCGTTGTCAAATGCGCTTTCGGAAGAAAGCGTGTCCAAAAACGGAAACCCGCGCCTTCCGACGCGGGTCACCCTTCGCACTTACGGTTTCTTTTCCTCCTTAGCCTCATTCCCCTTCGCTTTCACGTCCGTCCTGCTCCAGGTATGCACCGACCGTCCAACGAGCATGAGCAGGACGACGATGAGCGCGACCCACCAATAGCAGCCGAACCAGCCCCAGAACCAGGTGCACCCTGCACCCTGGGCATGATTGATGACGACGGCGGAGGCCGATCCGGTCGCCGAAAGGACTTCTCCGGAATCGCTGGCACTCCCCGGTACCGTACCCATGGGTTTGGGAAGGAGGCGGACCGGCCGCATCGGAGGCTTCGTCGTACCGGATACCGGAGCGGCGCCTTGGTCATCGGACACGGGCATTTCCGGGACCGGAGCGAGATCATCATACGTGATCGTGCAGATCGCCGACTGGCCGTCCGTAAGGGTGCCGTTGCACTGGCCGCTCAAGACGGACGAGTAGCCGGGATCGGATGCGGGCGTCACCTCATAAGGACCGAGGTTCGGGATGAGGGAAGCGCCGAGCGCGCCGGCGCCGGTCACCCGTTGCTTGACCGAAGGCTGGCCGCTCGTGACCGTCGCGGAGAAATCCGCCGGACCCTTGGCACCCGCATTGTCATTGACGACGCGCGTCACGATCGAGAGCATCGGCGGAGGCACGTTGCCGCCACCGCCGCCGTTCCCGACATCGGCCGGCGGAGTGTCGAAAACCTCCCCGGCACGGGAGAGGGACGGGGTCGAAATCAGGATCGTGATGGCGAGGATGATCGTCGGAAGGATGCGTCGCATATGTGTATCAATATCATGGATAGCACGTGGCACGATACGGCCCATCCGAGATCGCGTCAAATCTTCAGAGCTTCGCCATGGCGGATCCGAACTCTTCCTCGGACGCTTCGTCGCCCTCGAGCCTGCCGAAAGGATGCGCCTGCCAATACGGCAGGCTCTTCATGTTCCGGCGGGTCAGGCGCTCGGCCAGCGCGCGGTCTCCGCCCGTCGCCGCCTGGGCGAAGAACTCGACGCCGCCCTCGAAAACCTCTTCGCCGCTCTTCACCTTCCCGCCCGCGGAGTCGAACGCGCAGACCGGTCCTTCAGGGAGTTCCAAGCCGATGTCGTCAGCATGATTCCCCTCGAACGGCATGCCGCAAGTGATGCAAGATCTCATATGTGCGCATATTAGCTGGTCGATTCATTCCATGCAAAAATGAAACGGCCAAGAAATCGCACCCTTAGCGTTCACCACTCCCCGCGCACGGGCCTGCGGTTCTTCTTCCGCTCACCGACGATACGCTTGCTTTCGAGCCGCTTCCGTTTCTGGGATCGGCTGACCTTGGTCGGCGTGCGCTTCTTCTTCGGCGCGAGAGCGGCGCGCACCAGCTCCCGCAGCCGCCGGATGGCCTCCTCCCTGTTCTGCAGCTGCGAACGTTCCGATTCCGCCGACAGCGCGATCTCGTCATCCTTCGTGAGGCGGTTTCCGGCGAAGGCGCGGATCGAAGCCTTCTCTCCGTCCGTGAAAGCCGCCGAACCGCCGACGTGCCATCGCAGCTGCGCCTTGCTCGACACCTTGTTCACGTTCTGCCCGCCCGGACCGGAAGAACGGGCGAACTCCAGGCGGATTTCCGATTCGGGGACGACAGGCATGCTCATAAGACCCGGTCGCGGCCACGCTTAAACGAGCGCCCGGCCAGTCATCTCGAGCGGCTGCGGCACGCCCATGATCTTCAGGACGGTCGGAGTGACGTCGGAGAGCATGCCGATCGGAGGATTGAGCGACATGTCGCCGGCGACCATCTCCTGCCCTTCTCCGGCCATGCCTTCGAACTGGCGCCCGACGACGATCAAGGGAACGGGATACGTCGAGTGCTCCTTATCGATCGCGCCGGTCTGGAGATTGACGACTTCCTCGGCGTTCCCATGATCGGCGGTGATGACGACCGTGCCACCCCTGGCCAGCGCCGCGTCGACGATGCGTCCGATGCAGCGATCGACGGCTTCGGCCGCCGTCACGGTCGCGGCGAGATTCCCGGTATGACCGACCATGTCGCCGTTCGCGAAATTGGCGGCGATGAGGTCGTAGGTGCCCGCTTCGATCTCGCGCACGATGCGATCCGTGATCGGTCCGGCCGACATCTCCGGCTGCTGGTCGTAAGAAGCGACCTTGGGCGAAGGGATGATGACGCGATCCTCTCCCGGGAACGGGTCTTCCCTCATGCCGTTCAGGAAGAACGTGACGTGCGCGTATTTCTCGGTTTCGGCGATATGCAGCTGCCGCAATCCGGCATCGGAGACGACCTTGGCCAGGCACGTGCCCACCGGCTCCGGAGGGAAGGCGACCGCAACCGGCAACCCTTTCTCATACTCGGTCATGGTCACGAACATCAGCCCGCGCATATAAGTCCGTTCGAACTTGTCGAACGAGGGCAGCGCGAAAGCCTTGGTGATCTCCCGCGCCCGGTCCGGACGGAAGTTGAAGAAGATGACGGCATCGCCGTCCTCGACGACGGCCACGGGCTTGCCCCCTTCGACGATGACGGTCGGCACGAACTCCTCGTCGTAGACCTTGGCGTCATACGACGCCCGAAGCGCCTGAAGAGGGTCCTCCGCGGTCGCGTCAGACACGCCGTCGACCATGGCACGATACGCCTTCTCGATGCGTTCCCAGCGATTGTCGCGATCCATCGCGTAAAAGCGGCCCGACATCGTCGCCAGCTTGCCCACGCCGTTCTTCCTCATGCGATCGAGCGCGGTGCCGATGAAGTCGATCCCGGCATTATACGTGGTGTCGCGCCCGTCCAAAAAGGCGTGCAGGAACAGCCTCTCGACGCCCTGCTGCGCGGCCAAGTCGAGAAGCGCCAGCAAATGATCAAGCGAGGCGTGCACGTTGCCGATCGACGTCAGTCCCATGAGGTGCAGCTTGCCGCCGTTCTTCTTGACCTGCTCGATGGCCGCGAGCAGCTGGGCATTACGGAAGAACTCACCGGTCGAGATCGAGCGGTTGATGCGCGGCAGGCTCTGGTAGTAGACGCGCCCAGCGCCGATGGTCAGGTGACCGACCTCCGAATTACCCATCTCGCCCCACATCAAGCCGACTTCCTCTCCCGAAGCCTGGACGGTCATGGCAGGATACGTCGCGGCCAAGGCGCGCAGGCGCGGCGTTTCGGCGAGCGCGAGCGCGTTGCCTTGGTCGGGCGGGGCCACGCCCCAGCCGTCAAGGATGAGCAGGACGAGCGGCGTATTCATTGCAGGCATAGGTACCACATGATAGCCGGAACGTGCAGGCGTTTCAAGCCGGATCCTCCGGCAGGCCGCCCGCGTCAATCCGAAAGCAGCGACCGTCCGTTCATTTCCTCGGGCGGGCGGATGCCCATCAGATCCAGGATGGTCGGAGCGACATCCGCCAGGACGCCGCGGGGCAATTCCCGAAAGCCCTCCAGTCCAGGACCGGCGACGATGAACGGGACGGGGTTGGTGGAGTGTTCGGTCTCGATCGCGCCGGTGGAACCGTCGATCATCTGCTCGACGTTGCCGTGATCGGCCGTCACGACCAGATGCCCGCCGAGCGTCTTGACTTCCTTCCAGATCCGCCCGATGCAGGCGTCGAGCACCTCGACCGCCCTGATGGACGCCTCAAGGTTCCCCGTGTGGCCGACCATGTCGGCGTTGGCGAAATTCATGGCGATGAAGTGGTAGTTGCCGGTATGCAGCTTCTTCAGCACCGCCGAGGCCAGCTCTTCGGCCCTCATCTCCGGCGCCATGTCGAAGCGCGGGATGCGCAGCGATTCGATCCGAAGATGCTCCTCGTTGAAATGACTGTCGTCGAAACCGCCGTTGAAGAAGAACGTGATGTGGGAATATTTCTCGGATTCCGCCGCGTAGAGCTGTTTCAGGTCCTGCAGCACCGCCGGAAGGGAGTTCTTGACGTCCCGTCCGGGAAAAGCCGTCAGCACGTGCTGCAGGTCCGGACCGAAGTCCGTCATGGCCACGAAACGGATGTTATGCGCCACGCGCCGGCGCTTGAAAGCGCCCGGCTGCGAAGTCTCGAAGTCGTTCAGCAGGAAGGTCTTCGAGAACTGGCGCGCGCGGTCGGAACGCAGGTTGAAGAAGATCACTGCGTCGTTGTCCCCGACCGTGCCGATCGGGCGATGATCGCGGTCGGTCACGACGGTCGGGACGATGAACTCATCCGTCTCCCCTCGATTGTAGGCCGCGAGCAGGCCGGCCTCGGCCGACGGCGCGGACACGCCCTGGCCGTTGACGATGGCGTGATACGCCAGGTCAAGACGGTTCCAGTTCTTGTTGCGGTCCATCGGATAGAAACGGCCCATCAGGCTGGCGATGCGCTCTCCCGGCCTCAGGCGGGATTCGATCTCGTGCACCAGTTCCGTGGCGGCGAAACGCGGTCCGTCGCGGCCGTCCGTGAAGAGATGCAGCCGGACGTCTCCCACATCCTGGCGGCGGCAGAGCTCCAGCAAGCCGTACAGGTGGTCCATGCTGGCATGCGGCGAGTTGCCGGTGGAGACGAGGCCCATCAGATGGACTTTCGTGCCGTATTTCTTGACGTGCTTGAGCGCCTCGATGAAGGCGGTGTTCTTGAAGAACGTGCCGTCCTCGATGGCGTTGCTGATGAGGACCGCATCCTGCATGACCACCCGGCCCGCCCCGAGGTTCAGGTGGCCGGCCTCGGAATTTCCCGGCTGATGTTTAGGCAATCCGACGTGCTGGCCGTGCGCGAACAGTTCGGTATGTGGGTACCCTTCCCACAACCCCATCAAGGTTGGCGTCTTGGCCATGAGCACGGCATTGCCCCGAAAACCGGCCGGCGCCGAACCCAGGCCGTCGCAGATGACCAGCACCATCGGACGCACGTTGCCGCGCTTCTTACTTGGCATCGGTTTCCTCCTCGATTTCCATCAGGCGGTTGTACTTCTCCAACCGCTCGCTGCGGGAGAGGGATCCGGTCTTGATGAACTCGGCGTTCACGGCCGCCGCCAGGTCGGCGATGGTGGTGTCGGCCGTCTCCCCCGAACGATGCGAGACCGCGACCTTGTACCCGTGGCGCTGGGCGAGCCGGATGGCGTCGATCGTCTCCGAGAGGGTGCCGATCTGGTTGAGCTTGATCAGGATGGCGTTGGCGACGCCACGCTCGATCCCCTTGCGCAGGCGCTCGACGTTGGTCACGAAGAGGTCGTCGCCCACCAAGGCGATCTTCTTGCCGAGCGTCCCGGTCAACCTCTTCCAACCGTCCCAATCATCCTCGGCCAACCCGTCCTCGATGGAGAGGAACGGCCACTTCCTGACGAGGTCTTGCCACATCCGGATCATGCCGTCGCTGTCGAGCGTGCGGCGATCGCGAAGCAGGCGGTATTTCCCCTTCTTGGCGTCATAAAACTCGGAAGCGGCCGGATCCATGCCGAAAGCCACGTCGCGTCCGAGCGCGTATCCGGCCTTGCGGACGGCCTTGGCGATCAGTTCGAACGCCTGGGCGTTCCGGCGGAGCTTGGGCGCGAACCCGCCTTCGTCGCCGACACCGACGGCATACCCGTTTTCCTTGAGGATCCCCCGCAAGGCATGGAAGATCTCCGAACCGCAACGCACGCGCTCCCGAAAGGTCTTCTGTCGCGGGATGATCAGGCATTCCTGGAAGTCGATGCTCCAATCGGCGTGGACGCCGCCGTTCAGCACGTTCATCATCGGAAGAGGCATGCGATACCCTTCATGTTCAAGCTGGAAGATGTCGCGCAGGTAGCGATACAACGGCAGGCGGAGCGAGGCGGCCCCCGCGCGCGCGGCCGCGAGCGAGACGCCCAGGATGGCGTTCGCGCCCAGACGCCCTTTGTTGGCGGTACCGTCGAGCTCGTTCATGCGGGCGTCGATCTTCCGCTGCTGTTGGACTTCCATGCCGAAGAGCGCCGGCGCGATGACGTCATTGACGTTCGCGACGGCTTTCCGGACGCCGAGCCCCCGGTAGCGCTTGCGGTCGCGGTCGCGGAGCTCGAGAGCCTCATGGATGCCGGTCGAGGCGCCGGAAGGCACGGATGCCTTGGCGGACGTCCCGTCGGAAAGGGTCATGGAGACCTCGACGGTCGGATTCCCGCGCGAATCGAGGATCTCGCGGGCCTTGATGTCTCGGATGGTAGGCATTTCCGCTTCCCTACAGGATCTCGTACTGGACGGTGACGTTCACGATGACGTCCTGCGAACCGGGTTGGACGTTCGGGGAAGGGTTCGAGGCGCCGCCCATCCCGGTCACCATGTCCTTGGCGTAGTAGACGGGAGATTCCGGCGAGGAGGACGATTCGCTGAAGCCAACGACCTTGCCGAGCTTCACGCCCGCGGCGGCCGCGAGATCCTGCGCCTTCTTCTTGGCGGCTTCGATGCCTTTCAGCCGGGCCTGCTGCCGGAGCGTCTCCGGATCGTCGATCGTGAAGCCGATGCCGCCGATCTGGTTGGCGCCGAGCGAAGCGGCGGAAGCCAGGATGTCGCTGATCGAGTCGAGCTTGCGCACCTTCACGTCCACGTCCTGCCGGACTTCGTATCCCCGAAGGATCTCCTTGCCGTCCGGGTAATCATAGGCGGGGTCGATCGAATATTGGGAGGTCTGGATGTCCTCTTTCGCCACGCCAAGCTGCTGGAGCTTCTCGATGATGGCGTTCATCTTGAGGGAGTTCTCCTTCTGGGCGTCGGCGATGGATTTCTTCTCGGTCTTGACGCCGATCGAGACGCTGGCGATGTCGGGCAGGGCCGTGACCTTGCCGACGGCGTCGACCGAGATGCTGTCGCGCTGGACCGGCGGCGCGCCGATCGTGCCGTACTGCTTGGCGGCATTGCGCGAGAGCAGGGCAAGGTAAATGACGGCCGCCAGGACGAGAAGGCCGAAGAAGGGCTTGCGGCGCATGCTGCCCGCCATCCAACCCTTGCTGCCGCAGCCGCACGAGCCGTTTCCGCAGTTTCCGGACATGTGGTCTTCCATAGACGCGTGGAATGATAGGGTCTTAATATCAAGCGATACGTAGCGGCTGGAGCCCAGGTAACGCCTTGCCTTCCAGGAACTCCAGCATGGCGCCGCCTCCGGTCGAGACGTGGTCGACGCACTCCATGAGGCCGGTCTTCGCGAGCGCGATCGCCGTCTCTCCGCCGCCGACGATTCCGTAGGTCTTGCCTTTGGAGCGGGCGGCGATCAGGCGTCCGAGCGCCAAGGTCCCGTGGCTGAACTTCGGCTCCTCGAACCAGCCGAGCGGGCCGTTCCAGACGATCATCTTGGCGGAGCGGACATAGGCGGCGTAGGCCGCGATGGTCTTCGGACCGATATCGAGGATCGCCTCGTTCTCGATGCAAAGGTCGAACGGCTCCTCCTGGAGATCGACGACCTTGGCCCAATCCTTGGGGCGCTTCGGGTCGCCGATCACGACGTCGTGCGGCAGGATCAGCTTCTTGAAGTAGGGATGCCGCATGATTTCCGCCGCGGCGGCGAGGTCCTCGTCGCTGCAAGGCGTCTGGCCGATGCAATGGCTCATGGCCTTGTAGAACGGGGCGACGAGCGCGCCGCCAAGCAGCACGCGGTCGGCGACGGACAACATCTGGCTGATCACGCCGATCTTGCTCGAGACCTTGGCGCCGCCCATGACCACGAGATACGGCCGTTCGGGCGACTCGAGAGCTTTCGTGAGGGCGGCGACTTCCGAGACGAGCAGCGGGCCGGCATAGGAAGGCAGGTGGCGCGTGATGCCGACGATCGAAGCGGCGGCGCGATGGCACGTCCCGAAGGCTTCATCGATGTACGCGTCGCCCAATCTCGAAAGCGCTTCGGAAAACTCCGGATCGTTCTCCTCCTCCCCCTTCTTGAAACGCAGGTTCTCGAGCAGCACGACCTGGCCGTCCTTCATGGCGGCCACGGCTTTTTCGGTTTCGGGCCCGACGCAATCCGGAAGCTTCTCGACGATCCGTCCCAAGAGCTGGGTCAGGCGCTTGGCGATCGGATCGAGCTTGAGAGCTGCGGCCTTCTTCCCTTCCGGCCGCCCGAGGTGTGAAGCGAGCACGACCCTGGCTCCGGCGGCGGCCAGGCGTTCGATGGTCGGCACGACCTTGCGGATGCGCCAATCCTCGTCCGGGCTGACCTTCGCGCGGGAGACCGGCACGTTGAAGTCGGCGCGCAGGAAGACGCGTTTGCCTTTGAAAGCCTTGAAGTCCTCGACGGTACGGAGTTTCATGCGCGGATCGTTGCTCATAGGTTGTTGCGGCGGAAAGTGGTGAGCGGCGCGCGGATCATCTTCCAAGCGCTCTTCCATGGAAGCGTCCGGAAGAAATAACGCATATCCGCGGCCAGCCGCACCGGCCAGACCAGGTACCCGCGGAAGCGGAACCCATAGACATCGGCGACGCCCCAGGCACCGCCCATCGGCACCAGCGTATGCATGACCGGGAAGGCATACGGTTCCGGCGGCGCGCCGCGCATCGCGCGGACGACGTTCTCCGCGACCCGCTCGGCCTGATGGATCGCGCCTTGCGCCAGTTGCGGCACCGGCCGCTTCGATTCCGGATCGAGCAGCGTCAGGCAATCGCCGACGGCCCAGACATGCTCCTCGCCCTTCACGCGCAGGGTCGCGTCGACTTCGATCTTCCCGCGCGCGTCGAGCGGCAGGCCGAGATCCTTCACGAACGGTCGAGCCTTGAAACCTCCGCACCAGACCAGCAGGTCGGAAGTGACCTCCTTCTCGTGCTCCTTCTTGAAATCGCAGACCAGCATGTCCACGGTCTCGCCGGCCTTGAGCGGCCGCGGCGCGAGCACGACGTGATCCCTGTGCGCTCCCCTGATGCAGGCGTCGAGGATCAGTTTCACGCCGAGGCGTTCGAGCCGCTTCCTCGCCCACGCCGAGAGCTGCGGGTGGAAGGCCGGCAAGGGGCGCGGCGACGCCTCGATCAGCTCGATCGAGTATTCGCCCGCGCCGAGCCGCCCCTTCTTGACCTGCGTGCGCATGAACGAAGCCGCTTCGCAGGCGAACTCCACGCCGGTCGGGCCGGCGCCGCCGACCAGGACGCGGATGAACGGGATCTCGTTCTTTTTCTTCTTGGCGACCAGCTCACGCAAGTGCCGATTGACGACCAAGGCGTCCTGCAGGCTGTAGAGCGGATGACTATGGCGCTCCAAGCCCTCGATGCCGTAGAAATCCGGCACGGCGCCGACCGCGACGATCAGGTCGTCGAACGCCAGTCTGCGTCCGTCGGCCAGAACGAGCGCGCGCGCCTCCCGATCGATGCCGGTCGCTTCCTGGTACTCGACCTTCACGCCCTCGGCCGCAAGATGCGTGCGGAGGTCTTCGAACGGGGTCGCCACTCCGGCCTCGAGACGAGATTCCGGCGCATCGCCGGTGGCCGCTTCGTAGAGCCACGGCCGGTAGAGATGATGCGTATGCTTGTCCACGACGACGATCTCGCAGCCCGGGCGCTTGCCAAGTCGCCTCGAAAGCCGGACGGCGGCCGTCAGGCCTCCGAACCCGGCTCCCAAGATGACGATGCGATGACGGGATCGGACGGCATCCATATGCTTTCAGTATACCATCCGCCGCCTTAAAAACGTAGCTCTGCCAGCACGATTTCCGGAGGGCAGAAAAGTCGCGCCCGGGGGCCGGACTCCCCCGTGCCGGCGCCGAGCAGGAGCGGGAACCCTTCGAACGTGAAACGTCCGCGATCGAAGCGCCGCCCCATGTCATGCGGCAGGCGCGCGACCGAGCCGAGGAACGGAAGGCGGATCTGTCCGCCATGGGTGTGACCGGAAAAGAAGACGGTCGCTCCGGTCCGGCCCCTCAGCAGCGCGGCGGCATGCGGAGCCAATTCCGGATTATGCAGCATGACCACGGCCGGCGCGTCCGGCGTGAAATCCTTGAAAGCGGCTTCCAGGTCCGCCTCGCCATACCAGTCGTCATCGACGCCAGAGACCAGCAACTTCTCCCCTTCCCGATCGATGGAGACGGACCTGTTCACCAGAAGCGGGATGCCCGACGCCTCGAACCAAGCCCGCGTCTCCCGACCGGATTTCCACTCGTCATGATTGCCCATGATCGCATACGTGCCGAGCGGCGCTTCCAGCCTTTTGAGCGGCGCCAGTTCCGGAAGGTCCGAGGCGTCCCTGTACAGGAAGTCGCCCCCGAGCAGGACGAGGTCGGGCTTCAGGCCATTCGTCCGATCCACCAACCGCCGGACCCATGATGCCCCCTTGTACGGACCGACGTGGAGGTCGGAGAGGAAAGCGATACGTATGGAGCGCTCGCCTTTTCCCACGGCGTAGCGCCGGACCGCGAGAAGGCGCGGTTCGATGAACGAGCCGTAAAAGATCGTCAGGAAACCGGCGACGGACAGGAACCGGACGGGCAGGACGAATGGGCCGGTCCAGGAGCGCGTCCAGGCGCAAGCGCCGACGAAGGACGCGAGCAGCAAAAGGATGGCGGCATCATAGAGCCGCCACGGGAGGTCAAGTTCGTGGATTCGCGAATACCTGCGCGGCATCCTCAAACCGTCTTGCCGACGCGCGCGACCATCTCCGCCAGCCGGTTGCTGTAACCCCACTCGTTGTCGTACCAGGCCACGACCTTCACCAAGTCGCCGCCCACGACCTGCGTGAGATTGAGGTCGACGATCGAGGAGTAGGAGTTCTTGATGAAGTCGGAAGAGACCAGTTCCTCTTCGGTCCAGGCCATCACGCCTTCGAAGCGCTTGGTCGCGCAGGCGGCCTTGATGGCCTTGTTCACCTCTTCGACGGTCGTCTTCCGTCCGAGCACGAAGGTGAAGTCCGAAAGCGAGACGACGGACGTCGGCACGCGCAGCGAAAGGCCGTCGAACAGCCCCTTCAGTTCCGGGATCGTCTCGGTCACGGCGATGGCCGCGCCGGTCGAGGTCGGGATGATGTTGCAGGCGGCGGCGCGGGCCCGGCGCAGGTCCCTGTGCGGGCCATCCTGCAGCATCTGATCGGCGGTGTAGCTGTGGATGGTGGTCATGAGTGCCTTCTTCACGCCGAACTTCGCGTGCATGACGGCCGCGACCGGGGCGATGCAGTTGGTGGTGCAAGAAGCGTTGTTGATGATCGCCGCCTTTCCCTTATAGTCCTGTCCGTTCACGCCAAGCACGTACGTGGGAATCTCCCCGCCTTTGGCAGGGGCCGAAAGGACGACCCGCTTGGCGCCGGCCGCGAGATGCTGGCTCGCGCCCTTCTCGTCGGTGAAGCGGCCAGTCGATTCGATGACCACGTCGATCTTCAGTTCCTTCCACGGCAGCTTGGTCGGATCCTTCTCGGCCGTCACGATGATCTTCTTGCCGTCGATATAGAGGTTCTTCTCGTCATAGGTGACCTCCTTCTCGTAGGCGCCGTAATTCGTGTCGTGCTTCAGGAGGTGCGCGAGCGTCTTGGTGTCGGTCAAGTCATTGATGGCGACGAACTCGAGCTCTTTCAGGCGGCCGAGGGCGGCCTTGAGGGTGTTCCGGCCGATGCGGCCGAACCCGTTGATGGCGACGCGGATCATAAGGTGTCCTTCTTAGTGGTATCAGCGGAGTAGAACTTGAGGGTGGAGACGAGGGCGGAGAAGACGGACGGGTCGGCCGTCGCGGAGCGGACGACGAGGGCGGAGGACCCTTGCGGCACGTAAAGCGCCTGGCGACGGATGCGGTCATTCTCGAACGCGACGGCGAAGACGGCCGAGCGACCGTCGATGGAGACGTCGTAGCGCACGAGACGCTGTCCGGAGAAATCGGCGGCAACCAGGTTCGAAATCTCCTGCCGCGCCGCCACCGGCACCGTCTGGATCACGAGACCTTCCCCTTGGTCAGGCGCTTGCGCGCGTTCCTTGTCGGAGCGTCCGATGCGGATGAGGTCGGGATCGCGCGCATCGACCGTCCAGCCGGGCGGCACGGCGTAAGCATACCCGCGCGCGGCATCGTCCTGCCGGCTCCAAGCATCGATATCGAGCGTGACCGGCTGCGGCAAGGAGACGATCGGTGAAAGGGACGCCACGTCGAATGGATGCCTCCAGGAAAGATATATCGCCAAAAGGCCGTACGATGCGACAGTGGCGATCAGTGCGGCTTCAACGACCGGCGAAAGCGTATGTTTCACCCTCCAAAGAGACATACGCGGGCAGTATACGTTTCAACGCCGCGGACGGGAAGTGAATGAAATGAAAAGACCCGCGACGCATGTCGAGGGTCTTTCCGTACGGGCCTCAGCCCGGCACCTGGGTGCCGGATTCCATGGCGAAGCGGGTGAAGCGCTTGACCTGGATGTTCTCGCCGGTCTTGGCGATGGTCTCCTTGAGCATCTCTTCCACCGTCTTGTCCTCGTCCTTGATGCAGGCCTGGTTCAGGAGGCAGACGTCGCCGTACCACTTCGAGAGCTTGCCTTCGGCGATCTTCGCGACCATCTCGGCGGGCTTGCCCGAGCCGGCGAACTCCTGGGCGTACATCTCCTTCTCCTTCTCGACGACTTCCGGCGGGATGTCGGCGCTGGAGACGTAGAGCGGGTTCATGGCCGCGATCTGGAGCGCCAGCTCGTGGCAGAGCTCCTTGAAGCCGTCGGTGCGGGCGACGAAGTCGGTCTCGCAGAGCACCTCGACCATCGCGCCGACCTTGCCGTTGCCGTGGATGTAAGCGTAGACCAGGCCTTCGGACGTCTGGCGGTCGGACTTGGACGCGGCCTTGACGATGCCTTTCTTGCGGAGCAGTTCGGCGGCGGCGGTCAGGTCGCCAGCGGCCTCCTCGAGCGCCTTCTTGCACTCGACGATGCCGGCGCCGGTCGCGGCGCGCAGTTCGGATACGGTCTTGGCGTCGATCATAGGAACGAAAGATTAAAGGTGTGGGCGGCGCTTAGGCGGTGATGATGCGGGAGGGTTCGGAGGAAGAGGCTCCGGCGGCCGGAGCGGCCTTGGCGGCTTCGGCCTTCTTCATGACCATCTCCTTCTCGCGGAGCTTGCGGCCTTCGGCCACGGCTTCGGAGAACAGTTTGGTGAAGAGCTCGATGGATTTCACGGCGTCGTCGTTGGCCGGGATGCCGTAGGTCACGTCCTCCGGATTGATGTTGGAGTCGATCAGCGAGAAGACCGGGACTTTCTTGGTGCGGGCTTCCTCGACGGCGGTCTTCTCGTGCTTGGCGTCGACGATGAAGATGGCGTCCGGGAGCTTGGTCAGGCTGGCGATGCCGCCCACCTTGCGTTCCATGTCGGCGATCGAGCGGTCGATCACCACGCGCTCCTTCTTGGTGTACTTGTCGAAGCCGCCGGAATCGCGCTTGCCGCGATCCTCGTTCAGCTTCTTGATGAGCTTGGAGATTTCCGGGAAGTTGGTGAACGTGCCGCCCAGCCAGCGGTTGGTGATGTGGGGCGCTCCGCACTCCAAGGCGTACTTCTCGACGATCGGGGCCGCCTGGCGCTTGGTGCCCAGGAAGACGATGACGCCTCCGCGGGCCGTCATGTCGCGCGCGGCGTCGAGCGCTTCCTTGAGCTTGATGACGGTCTGCTCCAGGTTGATGATATGGATGCCGTTCCGGGAACCGAACAGGTACGGCTTCATCTTGGGATGCCACTTGGAGACCTGGTGCCCGAAATGAGCGCCGGTCTTCAAGAGTTCCACGAGGTCAGGGATCTCGTACATAAAAAAGAGGAAAACTCCTTTTAACACCTTCCCGGCCGGGGCATCCGTATCCTTTTCAGGAGGGAGGCGCCCAGGAGTGTCGTCGGGAATGTGAGGTTAATAATGGTCGAAGTATAGGGAAGGGGCTGCAGGCTGTCAAGACGACTCGCGTGCCTATAGGAGGCCGTCCGACCCACTCTTGCCAAATTAAGGAGGCTCTGCTACACTCCCGCCATACTTATTTTCGCGCTATGAAAGCCGACATCCACCCGAAATACTACCCGGAAGCCAAGGTCATCTGCGCCTGCGGCAACACCTTCACGACCGGCGCGACCATCGAGGAGATCCATGTCGAACTCTGCTCGGCTTGCCACCCCTTCTACACGGGCAAGCAGAAGCTGCTCGACACCTCCCGCCGCGTCGAGAAGTTCCAGGAGCGCACGGTCAAGAAGGCCGCCGAAGGCGCCAAGGCCACCGGCAAGAAGGCCCGCACCATCAAGCGCGTCGCCAAGAAGGCCGCCAAAGCCGCCAAATAGCTGCGCCGAACCCCGCTCGCGAGCGGGGTTTTGGTTACCTGTAGCATACTGACCACATGAACATCCCCTTCGAAATCGCGAAGAAGCGCGACCGTGCCCGAGAGATCGAGACCCTCCTGTCCACCCCGGAGGTGATTTCGGACAACCAGAAGATGCGCGGGCTGAACCAGGAGTACAGCGACCTGCGGGAAGTGCTGGAAATCGCCGCCCGCCACGAGGCGCTCTTGAAGGAGGCGTCCGATACCGCCGCGATGCTGGAACACGAGACGGACGGCGAGCTGCGGTCGATGGCCGAGGCCGAAGCCCTCCGCGTCGGCGGCGCGCTCGAGGCCACCCGTCTGGAACTGGAGGATGCCCTGGTCGAGCCCGACCCGCTCGACAAGAAGAACATCATCGTGGAGATCCGCGCGGGCGTCGGCGGCGACGAAGCCGCGCTCTTCGCGGCCGAGCTCTTCCGCATGTACGTGCGCTACGCCGAACGCAAGGGATGGAAGACCGCCGCGATCTCGCAGAGCCTCAACGACCTGGGCGGCGTGAAGGAAGCCGTCTTCAGCGTGCAGGGCAAGAACGTCTATCGCGAGATGAAATACGAATCCGGCGTGCACCGCGTCCAACGCGTGCCCGAAACGGAAAAAGCCGGGCGCGTGCATACCTCGACCGTGACCGTCGCCGTCATGCCGGAAGCCGAAGAGATCGACATCAGGATCGACCCTAAAGACATCCGAGTCGATACCTTCCTGGCCGGCGGACACGGCGGACAGGGCGTGCAGACGACGTATTCGGCCGTGCGCATCACCTATCTGCCGACCGGGATGATCGTCGGCTGCCAGGACGAACGCAGCCAGATCCAGAACCGGGAGAAGGCCATGGCCGTGCTGCGGGCGCGCCTCTTCGCCATCGAGGAGGAGAAGCGCCGCAAGGCGCGGACGGACCTGCGGCAAGGCCAGATCGGTTCCGGCGAACGTTCGGAAAAGATCCGTACCTATAACTTCCCGCAGGATCGCGTGACCGACCACCGCATCAAGAAGTCCTGGCATGGCATCCCTGGCATCCTCTCGGGCGAGCTCGAGGAGATCATGCGTACGCTGCACGAAGCCGACCGTGCCGGCACCTTCGGCGCGGCTGAAGGCGACGAGGAATGAAAGCCGTCATCTTCGCGGCCGGTCTCGGCACGCGCCTGCGCCCCCTGACCGACCGGATCCCGAAGCCGATGATCTCGGTCGCCGGAAGGCCGATCTTGCAGCATACCCTCGAAGCCCTGCCGAAGGAGGTCACCGAAGCGATCGTCGTGGTCGGTTACAAGGCGGAAGCCATCCGCAGGCATTTTGAAGATGCGCCCGAAGCTTCCGGCGGACGGGCTGTCCGTTTCGTGGAGCAGCCAGAACTCCGAGGCACGTATGATGCCCTGCTGCGCGCCCAGCCGTTCCTCGACGGCTCGTTCCTGGCGCTCAACGGCGACGACCTGTATGGGAAAGAAGACCTCGCGCGGCTGGTCCGCGCCGAACCCTTCACCATGCTCGCCCATCGCGTCGCGTCGCCGAACCCGTACAGCCATCTTGCGACGTCAGGGGGATTCCTGTGCCGCATCGAACTGAACAAAGATTCGACTCAGTACCCTGAGCGTTTGGTCTACGTCGGCGCATGCCGTCTGGACGGCCGTTTTTTCGATCTCGCTCCGGCTGCGGCCCCGAACGGAGAGCTCGGGCTTCCGCACACGCTGGAAAAACATCTCGCAGCGCACCCCGTCAGGGTCATCGAAACGTCCTTCTGGATGCCGATCGGGACGCCGGAGGAACTGGAGGCGGCACGCGCGGCCCTTGAACCCGGGACACGGACATGAACATCGCTTCCGTCATTTCCGCCGCCGCCGATCGCCTCCGGCGCGCCCGTATCGAGGAACCGCGTCTCGAAGCGGAGTCGCTCTTGGCGCACCTGCTCGACCGCGACCTGAGCTGGATCCTGGCCCACCCGGAAGCGGACGTCATGTCCACCGTCATCAAGACGTTCGCCCAGCTGGTCGCCAAGCGTGCGGCACGGGTCCCCTATGCCTACCTGACCGGCGTGAAATCTTTCTACGGGCGCGACTTCCGCGTGACGCCGGCCACGCTCATCCCACGCCCTGAGACCGAGACGCTCGTCGAAGCGCTGCTTTCGCGGATCCCCGTGACATCGACCGCGACGATCGTCGATGTCGGGACGGGCAGCGGTGCCATCGGCGCGACCTTGGCGGCGGAACGGGCGAAGACGAAGGCGATCCTCTATGACGTCTCGAAAAAGGCGCTGGACGTCGCCGCCTCGAACATCAGCCGTCTCAAGCTTGGACGCCGTGTCCGCTGCGCCAGACTCGACATCCTGCACCAAGCATTGCCGGAGCCGAAAGGCGCGTCCGTCGTCGTCGCCAATCTCCCCTATCTCCCCGACGCCGTTTGGAAAAGATCGCGACCGGAGGTCCGGACGCACGAACCTAAGCTCGCCCTCGTCTCGGGCGCAGACGGCCTGCGGCATTACCGAGCGCTGTTCAAGCGGCTGATGGTCTGGAAACGCCGCCCCGTCATGATCGCCATCGAAGCCGAGCCGGAGCAGTTCCCTGAACTCGCCGACCTGACCCGAGCGCTCCTGCCGGACGCCCGCCCCGAAATCCTCAAGGACCTCCACGGCGACGACCGCGTCCTGATCGCCGCACGGCCCTGAACGAAAGATCCCCCCGACCTTGGTCGGAGGGATCTTCTCTTCACTTCTTGCCGTCGGCTTCGGACGCTTCGGCGGCCTTCTTGGCCTCCTCGGCAGCCTTCTTCTCTTCGGCTTCGGTCTTGATGGCCGTGACGTCGGCGACAGCGGACGCCTCGAGCGCCTTCAGCTGGTCTTCGGTCATCGGAGCTTCGACCTTGGCGATGGTCTCGTCCGGGTTCTCGAGGACGTGGATGCCTTCCGGGATCTTCAGGTCCTTGACCGTGATCATGTCGTCGAAGGTCCTGAGCATCGTGACGTCGACATCGATGGCGTGGACCAGGTCGGTCGGGAGGCACTCCACCAGGACCGAGTCGAGCGTCTTGATGAGGGAACCTCCCTGTTCCTTCACCGCCGGCGACTCGCCGACGAAGTTCAGCGCGATCTCCGTCTTGAGCTTCTCCTTCAGGTTGACCTGGTAGAAGTCGACGTGCGTGTACCGGTTGGAGATCGGGTCGACCTGCCAATCCTTGATGAGCGCCTTGACCGTGCCGTCGCCTTCGATCTCCAGGTCGAGCAGGGTCGATTCGCCGGCGGCCTTGATCGCCTTGTGGAAGGCGTTGTAGTCCGCCATCACGCTCTTGCTCTCGATGCCGCGTCCGTAGATGACCGCCGGGAGCACGTTCTTGAGCCGGAGCTTCTTGGGCTTCGTCTTTCCGTCGCGCTTCTGGAGGGCCAGCTTGATTGCTTCCATCGCCATAGGGCTACTCTGCAATGAGGAGTTATGACGGGATGATAGACGCAAAAGCCGCCCCCGTCAAGAGGCGGCCCGGGCCAGGCCCGTCAGATGCATTCCAGCACGGCGTCGATGAAGTCGAAGGACTTCTCTCCGTCTTCGGCCAGGAGCTGGTGCACGGCGATCACGTCGTCGGTCGTCACGGCCGTTTCCCGACCGGAAAACTTGCGGACGTCGTCATACGTCAGGTCGGTGATGAGCCCGACGGAGGAGACGCCGGCGTTCGAGACCAGCACGAGGGCCAGGATCGAGTTCCAGCACTTCTTGCAGCGGATGTGCAGGAGATGCCCGTCTTCCTTCTCGCCCAGTACGCGGGCTTCCATCGGATTGTAGTTCGTCTCGCAGAGCGGACAGAACGAAATCATCCGGAGGCCGTCCTGATAATAGCTCGGCGTTGATTGTGGGAGCTGAGCCATAGGCGGTTGTGGACGAACGTCGTTTAACATGACCATCATAGCATTTTTGACAAGCCTTGTCGAGGGGATAACCTCCGGTCCGGCCTTAAATGGCGAGTAAAAAACACGCGCCCGTAGGCGCATGCGCATGTGCCGATGAAAGATTCCGGTCCTTTCACCCTTGGCGCGTCGCGATGTTTTCCATCACGGCGATCAGGAGGAAATGAAGGACGAGCGACGTCCCGCCATAGCTCACGAACGGCAGGGCGAGTCCCGTGACCGGAAGCATGCCCGACGCGACGCCGACGTTGATGAACGCTTCCGACGCGATGAGGGTGGCCGTCCCGACGATGAGGAACAGGGTGAAATCGTCGCGGGAACGTTTCGCGAGGACATAGAGCCTGGAGAGCAGGATGAGGAACAGGCCGATCATGATGGCCACTCCGACGAATCCGAGCTCCTCCGCGATCACCGAAAAGATGAAGTCCGTGCGGGCCTCCGGCAGGAAGCGGAGCTGGCTTTGGGATCCGGACGCGACTCCCCTGCCCGTCAGCTGTCCGGCGCCGATCGCGATGACCGACTGGGTGACGTTGTATCCGCGTCCGAACGGATCGCGCTCGGGGTCCAGGAAGGTCAGGATGCGGTCCTTCTGGTAGGGCCTGAGGAGGAGCGACCAGGCCGCGACGGCGAAGATCGCCGCTACGGCCGCCATGGTCAGGAGGTGCCGCCAGCGCATCCCCGAAGCGAGCACCATGCCGAACCAGATGATGCCGAGGACGATGGCGCCGCCGAGGTCAGGCTGCAGCACCACGAGCAGGATCATGAACGCGACCGTCGCGGCGCTCCTGGCCACCACGCGCAAGTCTTTCGTATAGCGCCCGTGCGTCGCCAGGAACTTGGCCATGATGACGATCAGCACCACCTTGGCCAGCTCGACGGGCTGGAACCCGATCGGTCCAAGCGAAAGCCAGCCGCGCGTGCCGTTGATGGTCTTGCCTGCCACGAGTACGAGGGCGAGCAGCAGCAGCGACCCGACGTAGGCCGAAACGGTCGTGAAAGCCAGCCAGCGGTAGTGAAAACCTGCCCCGGCCACGAAAACGATCGCGACGCCGAGTACGGTGAAGAGCAGCTGCTTCTTGAAGCTGGAGAAATCCGATTCCGCCCCGAGGCCGATCGAATAGAGCGCGAGCAGGCCGAGCCCGGTCAGGAGCAGGGACGAACCGAACAACAGCCAGTCGAATTTGCGGTATGCTTGGAGCGTGCGTTGCAGCATGTCGTGAAGTCTCCTAGGATACTACTCAAACAACCCTCCTATGACAATGCGTTCGACCCTCTTCATCTCCCTTGCGACGTTGGCCCTCGGCGTCGGCGTCACGGCCTGGGCATTCGCAGGCCGTTCCACGGCGGCCGGCAAGACCCGCATCGACGCCGGGCAGGCCGCCATCGTGACCGAAATGCGCAGCCTCGGACGTCTCGAAAGTTCCTCTTTCACGATCGAGAAGATCATCGAAGCCGACAAGAACCAGGCAGGCAGGCTTTCCGACTTCCTGTTCGGCGACAAGCTCCTGCTCATCGCGCATGGCGAAGTCGTGGCAGGCATCGACATGTCCGGGCTCGCTGCCAGCGATATCAGCACCATCGACGGGAAGCTGCATCTCCGTCTTCCCGCCACGCAGATCCTGAACGTCTCGTTGGATGACGGAATGACGCGTGTCTATGACCGAACACAAGGATTGTTCAGCCGTGCCGATAAGGATTTGGAGACCGAAGCGCGCCAAGCCGCCGTACGATCCATCCGCGAGGCAGCGTGCGACTCCGGCATCCTCAAGGCCGCTTCAGAAAATGCCGCGAAACAGATCAAGGCCATGCTTGCGGGACTCGGGTTCGAAGGAGCCGTCATCGAAATCGCGCAAGGGAGCTGCTGAATGAAAACCGCCCATGAGCCGTGGGCGGTTTTCTTC
This sequence comes from uncultured bacterium, assembly GCA_937900255.1. GTDB lineage: Bacteria > Patescibacteriota > Patescibacteriia > SG8-24 > DYFX01 > DYFX01. The sequence continues at coordinate 179,211 of CALCDZ010000003.1, read as the reverse complement.
GACCGGGAAAGGCGATTCAATTCCCAGGTTTCCCGTAAGCGGAAGGGTCGTAGATGTTGATGACGGGAACGACTTCCACTTTCGTGATCTGCGGCAGCGCCTGATACCAGAATATTTCCATCGGTTTCCTCTCCCCTGCCTGCAAGCGATCGACGCGGACTTCATTGATACCGACGACGGCATCACCGCGATAGAGCAGCACCCGCACCCCCACGTCGTAATAATTGAACGCCGTGTGATTGGCCAGGACGAACGATGCGCCCGATGCGGCAGTCGGTGCCTGCGGATCGGCCGGCTTGAAGACGGCATTCTCTCCCGCAATGTTGAGGCGGGTGGCGGCAAAGGCTTGCAGGTCGAGTCCGCCTGCGGAGGTCGCACGATGCCACAGGCGTTTTTCCACCTTCACTTCCACGCCCGCGCCTTTTTCCGTCGACACCGAAAGCGTCGTCAGGTACGAAGCCTGGCCCGGAAGGATGAATGCCGACTGCGCAGGAAGCTCCGATCCGCCGACGACCAGGCGATACCGCAGCTCCGCCCAGTGGCGCGCATTGAGGTTCTCGACCGGCACCAGGATATCGATCTTGCCGATTCCGCCCTGCAGTACGATCGGCGCTCCGATCCGCACCTCTTCCAAAACGGGACTTTGACCCGCGCCGTACCCCGCGCTCGTCATCTGGCGGATGGCCAGCTCTTCCTGAAAACCGCCGAACGCCAACCAGTCGGTGAAACCCCAGACGCCGATACCGATCAGGATCGCGTCGACGGCAATGAAAAGACCGACCGCGACTCTGCGCGCCTGTGCGCGATGATCCACCCACCATTGGCTCCAGCGAAGCTCCTGCCCGCTCATGCCGCCGACGGATCCGAGGTTGTCGAACTGCTTGTCAGGCATACCTTCATGAGTATATCATAAGGCACGTATCACCTGCCTTCATCCCCGATTCTCCTTATGGCCAAAGACGAAAAGAAACCCGCCTCCGATTACGGCTCCCAGCAGATCCAGGTGCTCGAAGGGCTCGATCCGGTCCGCAAGCGCCCGGGCATGTACATCGGTTCGACGGGTCCCGAGGGGCTCCATCACCTCATCTGGGAAATCGTCGACAACTGCATCGACGAAGCCATGGCGGGGTACGCCAAGGTCATCACCGTGCGGCTCCTGCCGGACGGATACGTCGCCGTCGAGGACGACGGACGAGGCATCCCGGTCGACACGCACAAGGAGTACAAGGTCTCGGCGCTCGAACTGGTCTTCACCAAGCTCCACGCCGGCGGCAAGTTCGGCGGCGGCGGGTACAAGGTATCCGGCGGTCTCCACGGCGTCGGCGCCTCGGTCGTCAACGCGCTTTCCACCCACCTGAAAGCCGAAGTGAAGCGCGACGGCCAGCTCTGGGTGCAGGAATATAAGGTAGGCAAGCCGCAAGGCAAAGTGAAGGCGGTCGGCAAGGCCAAGGGCACGGGCACGACCGTCAGCTTCAAGGCAGACGGTTCCATCTTCAGCACCACGGAGTACAACCCGAAAGTCATCCTTGACCGCATGCGCCAGCAGGCGTACCTGACGAAGGGCATCAAGATGGCCTTCATCGACGAGCGGGATCCGAAAGACGTCTTCACCTATTGCTTCTTCTTCGAGGGAGGCGTGCAGTCGTACGTACGCCACCTCAACCGCACCAAGGCTCCAAAGCACGACGCCATCTTCTACTGCCACAAGCAGGTCGACGGCATCGACATCGAGATCGGCCTCCAGTACGTCGACGACTACAAGGAGACGCTCTTCGCGTTCGCCAACAACATCTCCAACCCGGAAGGCGGCACGCACGTGGCCGGCTTCCGCACTTCGCTCACCCGCATCCTGAACGCCTACGCCCGCAAGCAGGGGTACCTGAAGGAAAAGGATGACAACCTTTCCGGAGAAGACGTCCGCGAGGGCTTGACGGCGGTCGTCTCGGTGAAGGTCTCCGAACCGCAGTTCGAAGGCCAGACCAAGGCCAAGCTCGGCAACCCGGAGGTCCAACCCGCGGTCGCTTCCGCTTTCGCCGAGTCTTTCGAGATCTATCTTGAGGAGCACCCTGCCGATGCGCGCGCCGTCATCGAGAAATGCCTGCTCGCCGCACGCGCCCGCCTGGCCGCACGCGCCGCACGCGACACCGTGCTGCGCAAAGGCGCACTTGAAGGACTGACGCTGCCCGGCAAGCTGGCCGACTGCTCCACCAAGGACGCGGGCCGCTCCGAACTCTACATCGTCGAGGGCGACTCCGCCGGCGGCTCCGCCAAGCAGGGCCGCAACCGCGAGTTCCAGGCCATCCTCCCCCTCCGCGGCAAGATCCTGAACGTCGAGCGCGCGCGCCTCGACAAGATGCTGGGCAACGACGCCGTGAAGTCGCTCATCATCGCGATCGGCACCAACATCGGCGAGGCCTTCAAGATCGAGGATCTCCGCTACAACCGCATCATCCTCATGACCGACGCGGACGTCGACGGTGCGCACATCCGCACGCTGCTCCTCACGCTCTTCTACCGCTATCTTCCCGAACTGATCACCAAAGGACACCTCTACATCGCCCAGCCGCCGCTCTTCCAGTTGCGCCGCGGCAAGGAGATCCACTACGCCTACGACGAGGCCGCCAAGGAAAGGATCCTGAAGGAGATGCTCGAAGCCAAGGCCGCCAAGGCGGCCGCCAAAGGCAAGCAGAAAGAGGAGGAGGAAGGCGAGCAGCTCGCCCCCACGGAAGAGGAAGCGGCGCCCGAAGGCGAACCGGGCGAAGTCACCGCGGTCGGCGGCGTGATCATCCAGCGCTACAAGGGTCTCGGCGAAATGAACCCCGAACAGCTCTGGGAGACGACCATGAACCCGGAATCGCGCGTCATGCTGCAAGTGACCGTCGACGACGCCGACAAGGCCAACCAGATCTTCGACATCCTGATGGGATCGGAGGTCGAGCCCCGGAAGAACTTCATCCAGACGCACGCCAAGAAGGTGAAGAACCTGGACGTGTAAAAAGAAAAAGAGGGCCACAAGGCTCTCTTTTGATGAAAGGCCGGTCGGACAAGTCAACAAGCGCACCGGTGCGCGGTATGCACTACGTCCGGCCGGAAAAGGTGGATTGGACAACGGGCGCAGCGTCCAAAAGGACATGGGTCCGAGCGTCCAATCCGTAAAGAGCGAGGGTGCAAAGGGTCTCACGTGCCGGTAAGCTACACGTCTCCGAACGCACCCTCTTCAGGATTCCCTTGAGATTCCCTGAAGAAGGGGCGAGATGCGGGCTTGTAGACGTTCATCACGAACGTGGCGTTTTTTCGCATCTCGCCGGAAAGGGCCGGTCAGACAAACCGACTTACGCGTCGAAACGTGCGGGTAATATCGTCCGACCGGAAAAGGGAGGGTTGGACATCGACATCGTCGCCTCAAAAGGCAAGCATGCATACGCTCAACCCTGAAAGGTGCGGCGGACAGTACGATCTTCGCCTCCGTAGGAGGCAGCTCGTCTGGCGTCCACCGACACGCCTTCGTATCACGGCATGTTCATCGTGTCAAGACGTAAAAACGCCCGGACAACGATGTTGTTCGGGCGCGCGTGCGGACTACGCGGTCGCGAAGGTCTCGGACGGGAGCGCGGGCGTTCCGGGCCGGACCTTCTTGGGCGTCTGGGGCGGTCCGGAGAGGCCCTCGATCTTCCGCCAGGCGCGGTAGAGCGCCTCGGCGAAGCGGGTGATCGAACGCCAGATGGCCATCCGGTGGATGTGGCCGTCGGTGTAGAGCGTCCGCTTGCCGTCCTTGACCGGCGTCGGGTGCTTCTTCCGGAACTCGACCTTCCAGGCGCGGAGCTTGATCCCCCACTCGGAAGCGGGGCGCTTCACCCACTGGTCGGCCAGCAGGTAGAACCCCTGGCGGCCCAGCGCGTTCCAGTTGGCGCGCGTCCCGGCCTTGCGGCGCGGGAAAGCGCCTTCGCGCAGGTGCACGCCGAGGTAGGCCTTGAAGCCTTCGATCGTCGCGAAGCGCCGGATATCGCCGGCGGCCGCGATGATGCGCGCCGAGAGGAGCGGACCGCAGCCCTTGACCTCCGAAAGGAACTCCCGATAGACGGGCATCCTCTCGACAGCCTCCTCGACCGCGACCTTGAGCCGCGCTTCCTCCTTGACGAGCGCTTGGACGATGACGTCGTTCGCGCGCGCCTCGTCGAAAGCATCCTCGATGGCACCCTCCGGGTAGCGGCCTTCCGAAGAACGGAAGACCTTGCCGATCAGCCGCTGGCGGAGGCGCTGCTCGGCCGCGATGCGCGCCTTCATGGCTTCCTCGCGGTCGCGCCAGGTCTCGACGAGCGAGATCAGCTCCCGGTCGCGGGAGGTGACGGGCTTGAAGAGCTCCTTGAGCTCGGAGACCAGCTTCACCAGCGTCGACGCATCATCTTCCTTCGCGGCATCGCCGCGCTGGTCCTTGAGCGTGCCCGTCGGGATGCACAGGACTTCCGCGCCGATCTCTTCGGCACGCCGCGAGAGGGCGAAGGACAGGTTACCGCCGCTTCCGCCCGCGACGACCGCGATCGTGTCCCCCGCCTTGAATCCGTCGTACGTCTCCGGGATCTTACGGCCCTTGGCCGTTTCCTTGACGTGACGCGCCAAGACGCCGGACGGGACATCCTCGCCGTCCGCCAGCATCCGCCACGAGGCGGGCAGGCGGGCGAGCAGGAAGTCAAGCTCGTCATCTTCAGTCTCGAGATCGATCTTGCGGACCTTGCCTCCTTGCAGGATGGCGACTTGCGTCGGTCGTGCCTCGCCGTCGGCGGTGCGCTTGGTACGGTGGCGGATGCCGATGTATCGTCGGATGTTATCGCTCACGCATGCTCCTGTCGGTTGTGGGTTGATCGCCGATCCCAGAGGACCGGCACGGAAAAGGGCGAGAGTGCGCATGCACGCACGCATCGAAATGCAGGTAGAAGTGCGCACCCTCTTCAGGGTTCCCATGAGGCTCCCTGAAGAAGGGGCGAGATGCAGTTTCAGGTTCGCTCACGAAGAGCGGCCAAAGCATCGCATCTCGCCGGAAAGGGCGGTCAGACAGAGCGTCAGACGCGTCGAAACGCGTGCGCTACAGCGTCTGACCGGAAAAGGCGGATTGGACAACGGGCACAGCGTCGTCGTACGACATAGGGACGAGCATCCAATCCGTTAAGGAGCGAGGGTGCAAATGTGAGGACGCACCAAAGCGCGGTACTCCATGCGCACCCTCTTCAGGAGGATCGTGAATCTCCCTGAAGAAGGGGCGAGATGCATTGCATGGATCGCTCGTGAAGAGCGCCTAGAGCATCGCATCTCGCCAGAAAGGGCCGGTCAGACACCGCGCGGAGCGCGTTGAAACGCAGCGCTTCTTGCGTCTGACCGGAAAAGGGTTCGGAAGGCGTCGCCGTGTACGTCCATGCGGACAATTGAGGTCCCGCCGACCGAACGCGGGAAGGTATCAAAAAAGACGGTCCATGTCAAGAAGGACGGCACGCGATCCTCTCCACCCGCAAGAATGCCCTCCATGCCGCGAACGCCACGAGCACGCCGCCGATGACGTCGATGAAGTAGTGCTGACGGGTGAAGAGGGTTGAGGCGGCGATGAGGGCGGCCCAGGAGAGCGTCCACGGGCGCCGCTTCGGGAGGACGTGGCCGATCGCCAATGCCATGAGGAACGACAGCGAGACGTGCAGGCTCGGGAAGAGGTTGGTCGGACGGTCGGCGACGTAGAGCAGCGCGAGCAGTCGGTCGGAAAGGGACGCGACCGCGATCGCGGGGCGAGGGAGCGTGAGCGGCCAAGCGATGAAGCAGGCGGCGCTGAACGTAATCACGGCGGCGAGCACGGCCGCGAAACGGCGCACGAGCATGCGTTCCTTCAGGACGAGGAATGCGAGGAACGGCAGCAGGTAGGCCGAATCGTACGCCACGACGAACGCGCTCACGAACGGGAAGCGCCAGACCGGGTCCCATGGCAGGACCTGAAGCGTGCGGGAAACGTTCCACGCGCCGACGCCGAAATAGGCGGCGACCCACAGAAGGGTCGTGGCCGTGAAAAGAAGAAGGCGCTCGTAAAAAACCGGAAGAGGGCGCATGCCTCAAGTGTACCCTCCCGGCAGAAAAGAAAAAGACGCCGCGCTGGGCGTCAGGACAGGACAGCATAGAGGCCGTATCCGTTGCTGGTCAATTTTCCGGCGGCGCGCAGATGTGTGAGCAAGTAACCGATACGTCCGCTCTCGATGCGGACGGAAGTCATGCACCTGCAATACAACCACGACCGCGACCAAGCCCGCGACGACCTCGCCGCCATCGTCTCGCAACGCAACAACCTGGTGCGCGACTACGACGCGCAGGCGGCCAAGTTCAACTGGGAGCCGTACCGGTCCAGGGACGACCGGCCGCCTCCCCGTTACGGCGAACTCACGGCTCCGTGACACGCCCGCCCCGGAACGCTCCGGGGTTTTTCTTTTACCCCTTTACAAGCGGCCGCATCCGTGGTATGCTTCCCGTGGATTAAGGACCTGCCAAGGTCCTTTTAAAGAACTTCAACGGGTATGAAACTCAAGGAAAACAAGCTGGTCCGGTACTTTTACGAGGCGAAGGAGGAGCTCGAGAAGGTCGCCTGGCCGAGCCGCAAGGAGACCATCCGCGCCACGCTGATCGTCGTCGGCGTCTCCGTCGGGATCGCGCTGTTCCTCGGCGCCCTCGACTTCGGTTTCAGCAAGGCGCTCGAGACCTTGATCGCCGCCAAGTAAGGTATGCCGAAACAGACACTCCAGCAGGGCCGCCGCTGGTACGCCATCCATACCTACTCCGGGTACGAGGAGAACGTCTGCGACAACCTCAAGCAGCGCATCGAGTCGCTGGACATGCAGGACAAGATCTTCGGCGTGATGATCCCGAAGGAGAAGAAGATCAAGATCAAGAACGGCAAGCGCAAGACGGTCGAAGAGAAGATCTTCCCCGGCTACGTGCTGGTCGAGATGATGGTGACCGACGACTCCTGGTACGTGGTCCGCAACACTCCGAACGTCACCGGCTTCATCGGTACCGGCACCATCCCGACGCCGCTCTCCGACGAGGAGGTCAAATCCCTCCAGAAGCGCATGGGCGTCGAGGAACCCGAATACAAGATCGACGTCGAGGTCGGCGCGCCGGTCACGATCGCCGACGGCCCGTTCAAGGGCTTCGAAGGCAAGGTCGCCGAGATCGACGAAGCCCGCGGCAAGATCAAGGTGCTCGTCAACATGTTCGGCCGCGAGACGCCCATCGAGCTCGACTTCCTGCAGGTCAAGAAGATCTGAGCCCTGCGGAAACCCGCCAAAAAGAAAAGCGGACCCGAAAGGGTCCGTTTGCGATCGATGGCCTGGCATCTTCGCCATCAGACGAGCGCGGAGTCAAAACGATCCGTGGGCGGCTCCTTGAGGAGGTTGCGGATCGCGATGCCGCCGGCGGCGACGAGCAGGAACGGCCCGAGGAAGAGCGAGAGCATCGCGCGGACGAGGGATAGGGCGATGTTTCCGAGGAACTCCTTCATAGACGACCCCTTTTGCAGTCTGTCTGGACGGTAGCTGTACCCTACCGAAACGTCAACCCCTCTTGCCAATCCGTCGGTCTCCTGCTATATTCCGGTCGTTGCGCGGTGCGGCGATAAGCCGGCTTCTCCCGGGGCAACACTTCAACTTCACCGCAAATCTATGGCCAAGAAAGTCAAAGCCATCGTCAAGATCCAAGCCCCGGCCGGCAAGGCGACCCCTGCCCCGCCGATCGGTCCGACCCTGGGCCAGCACGGCGTGAACATCGCCGACTTCGTCCAGAAGTTCAACGCCGCCACCGCCAAGATGGCCGGCGACATCGTCCCGGCCGTCCTCACGATCTACGAGGACCGCACCTTCGACTTCATCCTCAAGACGCCGCCCGCCTCGACCCTCCTCATGAAGGCCGCCGGCCTCGAGAAGGGTTCCGGCAAGCCGCTCCAGGAAAAGGTCGGCAAGGTCACGATGGCCCAGATCCGCGAGATCGCCGAAAAGAAGCTCCCCGACCTCAACACCACCTCGGTCGAAGCCGCGATGAAGACCATCGCCGGCACCGCTCGCCAGATGGGACTTGAAGTGAAGGGTTGAACGGAAGTAAAAAGAGCCCTCCAACAAACAGCGTGTCGGAGGGCTTTTGCGTTCAGAGCCTGACGGTCGGGAAGAAAGTGCCCGCACTCCAGACCGCGCGGGGATCGTGTCCAGACAGGACAAGCGACCATCCTTGGTTACCCATCTCAAGACATAGGTCGCATGTCTCGAGTCCGACGGCACTCTTCAGGGCACGCACGGTTCCGCGATCCCTGAAGCCATCCGAGGCACCGAGCACTCCGAGCGACATCAACTCGGGAAGATTGCAGCTGCGATACCCCGCGCTGGCCATCGAGGCCAACGCCTCATTGGATTTCACCGCAACGTCGGCTTTCATCACTCGCAAGGTGACCAGCTTGAAGCCCGGCGGAAAGCCGGCCGTCCGTGCCATGAACTGCGCCCAAGACATGCGACCTATGCCGTAGCGGATGACGGCAAACTCCTGAGCGAATCGATTGTAACCTTCGTGTGAGAGGTGGATGCTGGAGAATTCGGTAAAGAGCTTCATGGGCTTCTGGTTACACCATTTTGGTGCTTTTGTCAAGCTTTAGGTTTGCGAAAACCTTTGTTTACCTTTATATTTTGAGCATATGAAGAACGTCATCCGCCAGATCTATTTCTACGCCGCGACACTGATTTTCCTGGTCATGAGCGTCATCGCGCTCATCTCGCTCCTGAACCTCGGATTGAAGACATATGTCTTCACCAAGGCGGAGATGGCCTATGACCCCTGCGTCAATCAGCCGACCGTCGCCATCGCGCCGCCAGGCACTTCCGATTTCAAGGCTCCCACCGCCCAGGAGCAGGCGGACCAGCAGGCCCGTTGCGAGAAGCAGCAAGTCGACCAGCGCGATTCCCAACGCCAGAACACGCTCGTACAATACCTTTCGATGCTGCTCGTGGCCGCTCCCCTCTTCTTCCTGCACTTCAGGTGGGTGCAGAAGGATCGAGAGCTTGAAATCAGGACGGCATCTGACGTACCGAAACAGGCCTAGCCCTTGCCAAAATCCCCCGCTTCCGTTAGGATGCGGTCATTAATCATCAGGCACGTGGGACCCCGGCATGCCGGGGGTTTGACCACGCCAATCAACCCTATGGGCAAGAAATACAAGGCCGCCGCCGCGCTGATCGATCCGAAGAAGACCTATAACGCCGAAGAGGCGATGGAGCTCGCCAAGAAGACCTCCGTCACCAAGTTCGACGGCACGGTGGAAGTCCATCTGCGCCTCGGCATCGACCCGAAAAAGTCGGACCAGCAGGTCCGCGGCACGGTCGTCCTGCCCCATGGCAGCGGCAAGACCCGCAAGGTGATCGCCTTCGTCTCGGCCGACAAGGAAAAGGAGGCCAAGGAAGCCGGCGCCGACGCCATCGGCACCCTGGAGACCATCGACGAGATCGCCAAGACCGGCAAGTTCGAGTGGGACCTCGCGGTCGCCACGCCGGACATGATGCCGAAGATGGCCAAGGTCGCGAAGGTCCTCGGTCCGAAGGGCCTGATGCCGAACCCCAAGTCCGACACGGTCGGCACCAACGTCGCCAAGATGGTCTCGGAACTCAAGAAGGGCAAGCTCGCCTTCAAGGCCGACGACTACGGCATCGTCCACGCCGTCATCGGCAAAGTCTCCTTCGATGCAAAGGCCCTGGTCGAGAACTACGAGACCCTGCTCGAAGCCCTGCGCAAGTCCAAACCCGCGTCCTCCAAGGGCGTCTATCTGAAGAACGTGACGGTCGCGACCACCATGGGCCCGGCCATCCGGACCATCTGAAGGGAGCAAAAGCCGGTTCCGCCAAGGACCGGCTTTCGCGACTTGCGCTTGCCGAGTCCGCTCCGAAACGTTAGGGTGATGATGATATGATCAAACTCCAACGGCCTTCCTGGGACGACTACTTCATGGGCATCGCCAAGATCGTGGCGACGCGCGGCACCTGCGACCGCCTTCAGGTCGGCGCGGTGCTGGTCAAGGACCGGCGCATCATCGCGACCGGCTACAACGGCGCGCCGCCGGGCATGCCGCACTGCGACGGCCCCGACGGCCATCAGATGGAACACGACCACTGCATCCGCACGGTCCACGCGGAAGAGAACTGCATCCTGCAGGCCGCCGTCCTGGGCGGCCTCAGCACCGTCGGCGCCACGCTCTATACCACCCACTCCCCTTGCCACCACTGCTTCAAGGCCGTGGCCGTCGCGGGCGTGAAGCGCGTCGTGGCCGCCGCGAACTACCAATCGGCGGCCGTGACCGAGGCCCGCAAGTACGCCGAAGTCGCCATCGATTATTATCAACCGTCGCCGGAATGGACCGGCCGCCTCGCCGAAGCCTTCAAGGCTCCGCTCGAGGATTACGTCTCCCGTACATGAACAAGATCATCATCGGTCTCGTCGGCGAAGCCGCTTCCGGAAAAGGCACCGTCGCCAGCTTCCTGAACGACAAGTACGGCGCCTCCACCCACACCTTTTCGCGCTCGATGAAGGACTGCCTGGTACGGCTCTACCTCCCGCTCTCGCGCGAGAACATGTCCAAGTTCTCCACCCTGACGCGCCAAGCCTTCGGCGAGGACCTCTTCGCGCACGTCGTGGCCGGCGACTGCGAACGGGACGAGCATTCCATCATCGTCGTGGACGGCATCCGCCTCAAGGCCGACATGGTCGCCCTCAAGCGGTTTTCCGGCTTCCACCTGATCTACGTCACCGCCCCGATCGAGACCCGCTGGCAGCGCGCCCGCAACCGCGGCGAGAAGGCCGGCGAATCCGAAATGACCCTTGAGGATTTCAAGCGCGAGGAGCTCCTCCCGACCGAACTCGCCATCAAGGCCATCGGCGAGGGCGCCGAGTTCACGATCGACAACGGAGGCCGCATCGACGATCTCGAAGCCTCGATCACCTCGATCATCGACTACATCAAGGCGGGCGATTTCGACCATCCGCATCCGCACCGCAACAAGCTGCATACGGAAAAATGAACGTCCGCATCTCCAAGACGCGCCCAGACGCGATCATCCCGGCCTACGAGACGCCCGGGGCCTGCTGCTTCGATCTCCGCGTCCTCGAAGAGGTCACGATCGCTCCCGGAGCGATCGTCGACCTGCCGACCGGACTCGTCTTCGCCGTGCCGGAAGGGTACATGCTCATGGTCGCCCCGCGTTCCTCCACCCCGAAGAAAGGCGTCCAGATGCCGCACAGCATCGGCATCATCGACCAGGATTTCCGAGGTCCGGAGGATGAGCTGCGCATCCGGGTTCGTAATTTCACGGATACTCCGGTCACGATTCCCAAAGGCGACCGCCTGTGCCAGGCCGGTTTCGTGCGCGTCGACCGGGCCGAATGGGAAGAGGGGCCGCCCCTGACGGACAGGACGCGCGGCGGTTTCGGAAGCACCGGAAGCTGAAAAGAGGCTAAGGCCTCTTTTTTCGTCGGTTATCCACAGCTTCCGCACTTAAAAGCCACGACGCGTCGTGGTGTACTGCCAGCACCATCTTACCCAACTCACGACTCCATGAACCCCGAAGACCTCCTGTCCGAAGAGGCCGGCGACACCGGCAACACCCGCCGCGTCTACACGCTGACGGGAGAGCCGGAAATCGTGGCGGTCGCTTTCGCCAAGTGCTCGCGTTCGCCCAAACCGTTCGACGAGAACCTGATCGAAGTGAGCGGAGCCTCCGCCGCCGAGTTCCATGAGAAGTGGGTCGTCGGTTACGGTCACGGATCGGTGGCCGAACACGCTTCGCTCCACGTCGCCTTCGAGAACGTCTCGAACATCGCGGTGAAGGTCATCGAAGACAACCGCCTCGGTTCCTATACCGAAAAATCGACGCGCTACCAGGTGATCGACAAGAACCGCTACGTCCGCCCGGAGAACGTGATGGCCTCCGAGATCGGCCCGCGCTACCGCGAGACGCTCGACCGCCTCTTCGACGTCTACGCTTCTCTCTTCGCGCCGCTTGAAACGTACATGCGGGCCAAGTTCCCGAAATCCGAAAAGGCGTCCCCCAAGCTCTACGCCGCGCAGATCAAGGCGCGCGTCTGCGACGTGGCGCGCTATCTCCTGCCGGCGGCCACCATGACGAACCTCGGCATGACGGCCAACGCCCGCGGGTTCGAATGGGCCATCACCAAGGGCCTCTCCCACCCGCTGGAGGAAGTCCGCGCGCTGGCGGCGGAACTCAAGGAGGCCTGCCTGAAGGTCACGCCGACGCTCGTGAAGTACGCCGACCCTAACGCCTACCTCTCGGAGTCGCGCGCGGCGCTCCAGGCCATCGCCGACGAATGGGCCGCCGCCGTACCCGCCCCGGAGGAGGCCGCGCCGGTGCGGATCGTCGACCATGAACCGGAAGCGCTGGAAAAGATCGTCGCCTCGCTCCTCTACCGCCACACGCGGCATCCTTTCGCGCAGATCATGGAGCGCGTGCGCATCATGCCGCGCGAAGAGAAAGAGCGGGTCATCCACGCCGCACTCTCGTCCCGCGGACCGCATGACGCTCCCGTCCGCGAGTTCGAGCATGCCTCCTACACCTTCGACATCCTCATGGACTACGGCGCCTGGCGCGACATCCAGCGCCATCGCATGGCCACCCAGACCAACCAGAACGTCACGACGGCCCACGGGTACATCGTGCCCCCCGAGATCGTCGAGATCGGCAAGGAGGCGGAGTTCCGCGCCGCCCTGGAACGGGCCCGCGAGCTGCATGACGCCATGATCGCCGCCGGACTGCGCGAAGAGGCTCAATACGCCGTGCCGATGGCCTTCCGCAAGCGCGTGCTCATGACCTGGAACCTGCGCGAACTGCACCACTTCATCCCCCTGCGCAGCGGCAAGAAGGGGCATCCCTCCTACCGACGCATCGCCCAGCAGTGCTTCCGCGAACTCGAACGCGTCCATCCCTTCCTGGCGAGTTTCGTCCGGGTCGACCTGTCGGAGGAATCCGTCTCGACCGTCGGCGTGAAGGCCCTCTCGGACGCGGCGATCGAATGATCGCCCGGACGCACCCATGCCGCGCGGCAAACTGATCGTCATCGATGGGACCAACGGGTCTGGCAAGACCGAACAGGCCAAGCGCCTGGTCGCGCGTTTGGAGCGCGAAGGCCACGCCGTCGGCACGCTTTCCTACCCCCGTTACGAGACGCCGACCGGACGGGTCGTGAAGAGCTATCTGGAAGGCGTCTACGGCACCGCTACCGAAGTACCCGCCCGCCAAGCGTCGATGCTGTACGCCATCGATCGTTGGGCCTCGTTCAAAGAGGGCGATCTGGCGCCTCTTGAACGCGGCGCGCATGTGGTCGCGAACCGCTACGTCGCCTCGAACATGGGCCATCAGGGGGCGCAGATCCTTGACCCTGAAGCGCGCGCGGAATTCTTCCGATGGAACGACGATCTTGAGCACGGCTTGTTCGGCATCCCGCGCCCGGACCTGAACGTCATCCTGCACGTCCCTTCCGAAGTCACGATGACGCTCATCGACAAGCGCGGCAACGAGAAGGACCAGCACGAGAACCTGGAACACCAGCGCGCCGCCGAAGCCGCCTACCTTGAACTGGCCCGCAGCTTCCCGAACTTCGCGCTCGTCGAATGCGTCGTGGACGGACGCCTGCTTTCGATCGACGAGATCCACGAACTGGTCTGGACGGAGGTCCGCAAGACGCTGGCGGTCTAGGCGGCCTGGATTCAGGTCGCATCCCCAGCAGGATGGGCTTTTTTTATTGGGGAAGTCCTGCTAGGATAGGCATGATATGACCCTGGAACCCGTCATCGGCCTGGAAATCCACGTCCAGCTCAAAACCGCCTCCAAGATGTTCTGTTCGTGCGATAACCGGGCCGAAGACGCCCCGCCGAACACCGCCATCTGCCCGATCTGCATGGGGCACCCCGGCACCCTGCCGGTCGTGAACCGCCGGGCGGTCGAGTTCGGCGTCCTGGCCTCCCTGGCCATCGGCTGCCGCATCACGAAGAGCTCCAAGTTCGACCGGAAGAACTATTTCTACCCGGACCTGCCAAAGGGCTACCAGATCTCCCAGTTCGACAAGCCGGTCGGCGTCGACGGGCGCATCACGCTCGAAAACCCCTACGCGAAGGAAGGCGAACGCAAGGTCTTCTCGATCGGCATCACCCGGCTGCATCTTGAGGAGGATGCCGCCAAGCTCCAGCACTCGGCCGACGGCAAGTCGTCGCTCGTGGATTTCAACCGGGCCGGCACTCCGCTCGCCGAAATCGTGACCGAACCGGACTTCGCCTCCCCTTCCGAAGCCAAGGCCTTCCTGCACGAGCTCCGGCTGATCATGCGCACCTTGGGCGTCTCGGACGCCGAGATGGAGAAGGGGCACCTGCGTTGCGACGCCAACGTCAGCCTGCGTCAGGTGATCGACGACCCGGCCATCGAGAAGGAATCGGTCCTGCGCTTCAACCCCAAGACCGAAATCAAGAACCTGAACTCCTTCAAGGCCGTCGAGCGCGCGTTGGAGTATGAGATCGTCCGGCAGACCGCCCTTTGGAACGCCGGCACACCGCCCGCGCAGGTCACGACCCGCGGGTGGGACGACGACCGGCAGATCACCGTCCATCAGCGCACGAAGGAAGGCATGGCCGACTACCGCTACTTCCCGGAACCGGACCTGCCCCCGCTCGATCTGGCGGAAGCGGAAAGCGATGCCCGGCGACGGATGCCGGAACTGCCCGAAGCCAAGCGGCAGCGCTTCCGGGAAGAGTATGCCTTCACCGCCCCCGACGCGAAACAGATCGTCGACAATCCTTACCTGGCCGATTGGGTCGAACAGGTCATGTCCGAGCTCCGCGAATGGCTCGGGTCGGTCGGAGAGACGGAGTCCTGGGACGCCTCCAAGGCGAAGTTCGCCAAGCTGGTCTCCGGCTGGCTGCTCTCCAAGATGTTCGGTCTCATGGCTTCGATGTCGATCGACATCCGCACCGTCAAGGTGACGCCCGAGGATTTCGCCGAGTTCCTGACGCTCCTGCATCTCGGCAAGATCAACAGCACTTCGGCGCAGGAGATCCTGGGCGTGATGCTCGAATCCGGACAGGACCCATCGCAGATCGTCGCGGAGCGCGGACTGGAACAAGTCTCCGACCTGGGCGACCTGGAGCTGGCCTGCGACAACGTCATCACGGCGAACGGGAAGGTCGTCGGCGATTATCGCGCCGGCAAGCTCCCCGCCATCATGTTCCTGGTCGGCCAAGTCATGAAGGAGACCAAAGGCAAGGCCAAACCGGAACTGGTGCGCGAGATCCTGGAATCCAAGCTCGGTAACATCTAACGACATGACTATGCGAGGAAACGCGGCGGAAAAGCTTCCGATCGGAGACGAGGTGGCCAAGGGCAAGGGTGCGCACTCCAAGGACCGGCTCAAGATCGTATCGGATGATGATGTCGCGGAAGCGTCCGTCCGAGACGGATTGATCGAAGCCGTCCAAGCCGCCAACGAAGGGGCGGAACTCCTGGACGAATCGGACCTCGAGGAAATCACGGAAGGCGAGGCGCAAGCCATCGAAAAACCCCGGATCGAAGCGCAGATGGCGGCGCAGGCAGCCAAGGAGCGCAAGGAGCTTCTGAAGGCGCGGGCTGAGCTGAATCGTGCCGAGGACACGAAAAAAATGGACGCCTTCCATGATGCGCAGCTTGAACGCGGCTGGAAGGAGTCCGGAGAGGCGGAAAAGGCGCGGCAACAGGCGCCTGCCCAAAAATCCGGACTGTTGAGCCGCTTCAAACGCTGGCTGAAAGGATGAACGAAACCCCGCTCTCGATGAGCGGGGTTTCGTTTTCCGATAAGGGGCCGGAGGGTCATGGACGACCGCGACGAGGCGCGCCCGTCCCTCTGAGAAATCCATCGTCCTGCGGCGTGAGAAGTAGCCGTTCGACGAAAGAATCCCTCCAGCCCCTTATCGGACTACCGGATTCTAGCAACAGGCACGGGGACCGGCAAGACTTCCGTGTGCATAAAAACCTCCCCGTCTGCCAGGGAGGTTTTTATCGTTCAGGCTTTGGAGGGCAGGATCTTGAAGATGCCGGTCCCGCAGGCCGGACAGACGCCTTTGAGCGCCGGTCGGGTCTTGCCGCCCTTCGCCGGCATCTGGACCTCCTGTGCATCCTTGATTTCGCGCTTGTCCTTGCACTTCACGCAGTAACCCATGGTGGGCTCCATACGGGGCATTAAAATAATTCTGTGCTCAGCATAGCAGAAAATCAGCCTTTTGAGAAGGCCTAACGCCTCTATTTGCCTTGTTTCAGCCAAATTATGGACTTTCGGAGCGCCGCATCCGGGCGCGGGAACCACTCGATGCCCTTCACCCCCCGGAACCAGGTCATTTGCCGCTTGGCGTACTGCCGAGTCGACGTCACGATCTCTTTCAAGGCCTCTTCGAGATCCTTCTCCCCCCTCAGGACGCCGAGAAGTTCCCGGTAGCCGATAGCGGTCCAAAGCGCGCCGGACTTTTTTTCGCCATAACGCCGATGCAATGACCGCGCCTCGTCCAGGAGACCGGACTCCGCCATCTGCCGTACGCGAAGACCGATCCTCCGCTCCAGTTCCGGTTTGCCCGGATAGAGGCCGATCAGGAGGGCGTCGAACTTCCGCTTGCCCGCTCCTTGTTGGCGCCCGAAAGGCTTTCCCGTCGCCCGGATGACCTCAAGGGCCCGGGAAGCGTAACGCGGATTCGGACCGATGCGTGCGGCGTATTCCGGATCGAGTTTCGCCAGCCTCGCAAGGATCCACGCCGCGCCTTTCTTTTCCAGATACGCGCGGTACTTCGGATCGGGCGGGACTTCCGGGATCCTAAGATTCTCGACGACGGCACGCACGTACAGTCCGGTCCCGCCGACCAGAATCGGCGTCTTGCCGCGCCGCAGGATGCCGCCGATCGCCCTGAACGCGCGGCGCTGATAGCCGGACAAGGTCAGCATGCCGGACGGACGGACGATATCGATCAGATGATGCGGGATGCCGCCCCGTTCCTCCAAGCCCGGCTTGGCCGTGCCGATGTCCATGCCGCGGTACAGCAGGCGCGAATCGGCCGAGACGATCTCTCCGCCGATCTTCTTGGCCAAGCGGACGGCGAAAGACGTCTTGCCCGAGGCCGTCGGACCGACGACGACGACGATCTTCGGAAGCATGGGAGAGATTCCGCCCGTGGTTCAGTCCCTGAGCCTCCGCTCCTCGTCTTCCCGGCGGACGCGTCCGAGGAACTCTCCCAGCGTCATCTCCACCGCATCCTTCGTGCCATGCACTCGGACGGCCAGCTTGACGCCGTCCTCCCAGGCGCCTTCGGGCGGAATCTCCTTGTCGCCGAGCACGAGGCCGTAGGGAATCTTCATCTTTTCGGCGCCGCGGACCTTCTTGCCGACCGATTCATCCGAAGCGTCCAGCCAGGCGCGCACGCCGAGCGTTTCCATCTTGTCCCGCAAGGCGCGGCAGGCATCGCGATGCCGTTCCCCCACCGGGAGCAGCGCCACCTGGACGGGCGCGAGCCACGTCGGGAAGACGCCGGCGAAGTGCTCGAGGATGACGCTCATGAAACGCTCGATCGATCCCATCACGGCGCAGTGGATCATCAGGATCGGTTCCTTCTCGCCTTTCTCGTTGGTGCAGGAGAGGCCGAAGCTGCGCGGCTGGTTGAAGTCAAGCTGGATGGTGGCGACCTGCCAGATGCGGCCGATGGAGTCCTTGGCCATGAAGTCGATCTTCGGCCCGTAGAAAGCAGCTTCGCCCGGGCCATCGATCCATTCGACTCCGTGCGCGTCGAGGATCTCGCGCAAGGAGGATTCTGCCCGCTCCCAGTCGCCCGGGTCGCCGAGGTATTTTTCGGGGTGGAGGGGGTCGCGGCGCGACAGGCGCAGGCTCAACTCGAAGCCGAACGTCCGGTAGAACGTCTCGATGATCGACCAGACCTTTTCGGCCTCATCGCGCACCTGGCTCATGCGGCAGAAGACGTGCGCGTCGTCCTGCGTGATGGACAGCACGCGCGACAGCCCGGAGAGCTCGCCGGACTGCTCGTCGCGGTACACCATGGTCGTCTCGGCATACCGTACCGGCATGTCGCGGTACGAGCGTGGTTCGGCGGCGAAGATCTGCGCATGGTGCGGGCAGTTCATCGGCTTCATGGCGAAGAGATGTCCCTCGCGCGTCTCGATCTTGAAGAGGTCCTCGGCGTATTTCGCCCAGTGGCCGGAGGTCTCGTACAGGTCCTTCTTGGTGATGTGCGGGATGGTCACGCGCTGGTAGCCGTGCGCCTTGCGGAGCTCTCCGACATAACCGTTCAGCAGTTCGCGGATCAGGGTGCCGCGCGGCGTCCAGAGCGGAAGGCCCGGGCCGACCAGATCGGAGAACGTGAAGAGTCCGAGCTCCTTACCGAGCTTGCGGTGATCGCGCTTCTCCGCCTCTTCCAGCATCTTCAAGTGCGCGTCGAGCGCCTCCTGGGACGGGAAGGCCCAGCCGTAGACGCGCTGCATCTGGGCGTTTTCCGACTTGCCGCGCCAATAGGCGCCGGCCACGCTCTTGATCCGGACCGCGCCGACGTCGCCCGTGGATTTCACGTGCGGGCCGCGGCAGAGATCGACGAAATCCCCGGTCCAGTAGACCGAAGCGGCGGCTCCGGGAGCGACATCCTGCGATTCCTCCTCCTTCATGGCCGTCGTGCCGCGCGTCTTGAGGTCCGTCAGCAGTTCGACCTTGAAATCCTGTCCGCGGGACTTGAAGAACTCGATAGCCTGATCGATCGGCATCTCCTCGCGCCGAAAGTCGATGTTTTCCGCCTTCAGGCGCGAGATGGTCTTTTCCAGTTCCGCGAAATCGTCCGTCGTGAGCGGACGCGGCAGCTGCATGTCGTAATAGAAGCCGTTCTCGATGACGGGGCCGACGCCCAGCTTGGCGTCCGGGAACATCTTCATGACGGCGGCTGCCAGCAGATGGGCGGCCGAGTGGCGCATCCGGTCCACGTCGTCGTATTCGGAGGGTTTCTTGGCGGCCATAGGAGTTTCTTTTTACGGAGGGACTGTAGCAAATGCAGGCGGAATCGAAAAGCCCCGCCGGAGCGGGGCCGTCGCCTACTTGTGGAAGACGATCCTGATATGGTCTGGCAGGTCGGGCATGCGCTTGATCCAGAAGGGGCGGAAGGCGACGTCGACTTTCTGGACGCCTTCGATGCCGGAGAAATATTCCTGGACGGCGGAAAGGCTCTTCCCTTTGAGCTTGCCGGGGTCGAAGGCCGGGCCGTTCAGGGAGACTTGCGATTTGCCCTTCAGGAGGACGTGCAGGCCGGCGCTGCCGTCCTTGGGGTCGGCCGAAGACAGGCTGAATTCCGCGTGTTCGGCGTCCGTCCCGAGCAATTCCCGTTCGGAGGTCAAGCCGCGCTTCAGGCCGTCGGCCGCGAATGCCAGCGCCTTCATCCGGTCGAACGCGGCCGCGCGGACGCGCAGCGTCAGGCGCACCGTGACGCCGTCGGACGTCTCCCCGACCGCCGCGCTGACCGCCCGATTCATGGTCTCGGCCACGTACGCCTGGCCGGTCCATTTCGGATCGAGCGAAGCGGCCAGCTCATCCTTGGCCTGGCCGAGGAGTTCCTCCCGCAAGTCCGCTTCGGCCTTGTCGATATCCGATTGCGAAAGCACGCCGCTCGCGACGACACCGCCCGTCATGGGCGACTCGCTCTGGGCAGTGATCGACTTCTGAAGATCGGCCGAAAGCCCGGGGATCGTGAACGCCGACGGCCCGATATCGCCGGAGGCTCCAGGCTTGTCGGCGTAGACGCGCGTCTTGATCCGCCCATGCGCCGGCACGTTCACCCTGGATTTGATCCGGAACAGCGTCCCATCCGAAGTCAAAAGACGGGTGGTGGGAATCAGGACCTGGTCGTTTCCGGTCTGGTTGATGATCGTCACTTCCCCGCCGGAAACGCCGTCGGTACGGGTCGAATCGGCCGGAATCTGGGTACGCGAACCGCTCACCGTGACTTCCGCGACCTGGCCCGATACTTCGCCTTGCCGAGGCGAAGCCGAAACCGTCAGGTCCTGTTCGGACCTGATTTCCGCTTGCTGCGGATAGACGGTGACGGTCGCGCCAGCCAGGAGGACGTAAAGGACGAGGGCGCCGACGATGACCGCCGGCAACCCGAAACCGATGGCGATCTTTCGGTACAGCCCGGTCCGGATGGTGCCGCGCAGCGCTTCGCGTTCATCGCCGCGCTTTTCGGCCCCCTCCGGTCGCTCGGGGACGTCCTCGACTTCCTCTTGCGGGATCTTCTTGCGCTGCAAAAGCGCCGAAGGCGGAGCCGTCAGGTCGGCCTTTCGGGTTTCTGGCCTCCAGAGATCCTCGATCTCCTCGGCGATGTTCACTTCCGGCTCGATGACGATCCTCGGCGGCACGACGATCTGTTGCGGGATGGGCTTGATCGGGATGTTCACCGGCTGCCGTGGAGGGATCGGGGCGCCGAAGGTCGGCGTCGGAACGGTCGGGGCTGGAACCTGGACGTCAATCGAGGCCTCGGCGTCTTTCGCCGGGACCTTCTTCCGCGTCGCTCGTGTTTTTTTCGGCTTCGGCACGGATCCGGTCGCGTCCTGGTCGGACGTCTCCGGCTCCCCGCTCTCCGCCTTTTTCCTCCTAGGCGACATAGCTGCACCAAGTATAGCACGCTTCCGTGCCGCGAGCCATCAAGCGGCGCGGCCGATGAGGTTCCGCGCGTCGATGATCTCCTGTTTTTCCCTTTCCGCCGCGTCCTTCTGTTCGCGTGCCCGTGCAAGGCTCAGCACCTGCCCGCGGTTCTCATCCTTGAGCTTCGCGTTCTCCGCCTCCAAGCTTTCGACGCGCGCCTTGAAGAACGAGACCTTGGTCTGCGCGGCCAGGAGGACATCCACCAGTTCCCGTTGCCCCTTCTCCCGCGCGCGGGTCTCGTTGACCTTTTCGACCACGTAATCGAGCACGGCCTCCTCCAAGGCATCGCCTTCAAGCGAAAGATCGGCCGCAAGGGTGCGGAGGTGATCTGCGCCCCCGAGTTCGGCGAACAGCGCCTTGTTCGAGAAGCTGATCAACGAATCGAGCTGCCGCTTCCGCTCGGGACTCGTCGAATCCGGATTCCGCAGCTCCTCGATCAGGAGCATGAAGCGGGAGTAGGCCTTGTTGTACTCGATACCGACGTCCGCCGCCTTGGTCATCAGCTCCGCCTTGGCGTTCAGGACTTTTTCAGCGTCGACCTGCTCCCCTTCCGGAGCCGCTTCGGAGGCCTTGGAGGCACGGTAGAGCTCGTCGAGCATGGCGCCATCCGAGAGGCCATAATTGAAGGAAAGGCGCGTCGGCGCGTATTCCGCCCGGGATTTGGCCGTGCGAGGGATCGGTTCGGAAGCCTTGCGGAGGTCTTCGAGCGCGCGCATGGCCTTGGAAGCCGCTTCCGCGCCGCCTTCCACCTGGAGAGTGAACTCGTCGCCGCCGTAGCGGTAGACTTCTCCTTTGACGCCCGATTCCGACAGCGCCTGCTCCATCATGCGCGCGGCCACGTCCAAGGCGGCGTCGCCGACGTCCGAACCGCCCATCTGGTCGAAGTACTTCAGGAAGCCCATGTCGACGAACACGACGGCGACATCGCGGCCCTGTTCGAGCGCGCGTTCGAGATTCTCGTAGTGCATGCCGCGGTTCAGGAGGCCGGTACCGGCGTCGCGCCGGGCCGATTCGATCTGGGATTCCAGCTCGGCCTTGCTGGCCAGGAGCGCCAAGCGCCGTGCCTCAGGTCCTTCGCCCGCGCGCGCGGCGGCAGATTTCGCCGCGACGGCGGCCTCGGCCTTCTCCGCGAGCAGCCGCTTGCCGTGCGAGAACGGCTCGGCCTGAGCATGAGGGCCGTCAGAAGGGGCCTCAATCCCAGGCATCGGGATGCCGCGTTCGCGCGCGCGCGCGGAAATCATCTCCTGGATCTGGTCTTCGACGTTCCTGCCGTCGGCGAAGCGCTTCTCGGCATGGCCGATGGCGAGACGATCGACGGTCGCCTGGAAATCCGGCGCCTGCGCCGCGCGCCTGAAGGCATCGAACGAAGAGAGTTCCGTGTCCTGGAAGGACTTCTTGATGTAGTTGTCGAAAAACGCCTCGGCATCGACGTCGGACAGCTTCCTCTTCATGCGAAGCGCGCGTTGTTCGAACTTGGCGGCCTCGAGGTCCCAATCGGACGCGCGGCGCAGCATGCCGAAGATCTCGCGTGCGGCTTCGTCGGAGGTGTCGATCCTGACTCCGGCCGGAAGTTCCGCCTGGAGGTGATTGACCAGTCCGACCGCGTCACGGAAATCGATGCCTCGGACGGTGAGCGGCGCTGGGTCGGTCACGCCCGGCATCTCCGGCTTCGGTTCGGCCTTCTGCATTTCGCCGACCAGCTTGGCGAACTCCGCGAGCGGCATCGATGCCAAGTCCACGGCGAAGGTGTTGCCGTCGAAGCGGTAGATGTCGTATTCGGCTTCCGCGCCCTCCTTGCCCTTGACCGCTTCGGCGACGACGCGTTCGATCGCCTGCACGGTCTCCGTCAGCGCCGCGTCCCCTGCCGCATGGCCTCCGCCCTCCTTGTTGAAGCGGTCGAGTTCGCCCATGTTAACCAAGAGGAAGCGGCGTTCGGCTTGCGATTCCGCCACCTGCAGGTCGCCTTTCTCGTCGAAGCCGAGCGCAGGCCTGCCGTCGGGCCCGGGCTTGAACAGCTCCTGGATGCGACGACCGAGCTTCTTGGTCTTGAACGCGCCGGCGTTGTCGTGCTCGACGAAAAACAGCTGCTGCTCCAGGGCGGCGATTTCCAGCCCGAGTTCGGCGTCCGCATCATCGGGATGCACGGCGCGCGCGCGCTCGGCCTCGGTATAACGGTCGGCCAATCTCCTCAATTCGGCGACTCCGACCGCGCCGAACCTTCCGGAGTCTTCGGGCGTTATTTCCATCGGTCGTGCAGCGGTGGCCATAGGGTGGTGGAGTGATTCCTTCTCTTTATACCACGCGCGGCAGGGCCGAAAAAGCGGGCGGCCTTCAGGCTGGGGGGTAGAGCTTCACGTTGCCCATACCGACCTGCTTCTCGATGGCGGCCACGGCGTCAGGACTCGGGTCGATCAGGAACGACGTCTCGACGCGCTGGAAACCGCCTTCGGCGCGGACGTCGAGCGTCACGAGCGCCTTGCCGGGGAACTTGGCCAATACGGCCTTGAGGGCGGAGACGGCTGACGGCGGCAGCTTCGAAGGCAGGCTGATGCGCACTTCGCCCTGGGTAGCCCGCGCCTTGGGGCGGTGCATGTCCAGCATCTCGCCGGAACTGATCGCCTCGCCCTTGAAGTGCTTCTTGTAGACCGGGATCGTCTCGTCGGTCAGCGACCAGCCGCGGTCGGCCAGGAACTTCGGTTCGTCGTCCTTGCGCGAAAGCCGCCCCGTCACCGCCAGGTTGGCGCCTTCGACCCAGGCGGCGCCGTTCTCCTTGAAGACGCTCGGGAAGACCAGGCATTCGGCCGAACCGCTCTGGTCGGTGATGGTGGCGAAGAGCATCGGCTCTCCGCTCTTCTTGGTGACGATCTGCTTCACGGAAGTGACGGTGCCGCCCACGCGGATCGGCGACTTCTCCGGAAGCGCGAGCGCCTTGCTGATGGGCATGAGCAGGTCGCCGAACTCCTTGGCGACCTCCTCGAACGGATGCGCGCTGACGTAGAGCCCGAGCAGTTCCTTCTCCCACGCCAGCTTCTGCTTGCGGGTGGCCGGCGGCACGTTGCGCAGCCCCAGCATCGGCACGAGTTCGGTCCCGTCCGGCACCACGAACGCGAAGAGCGAGGACTGCCCGTTGTCGCGCTCCTTGATCATGTTCTTGTTGTAGGTGGTGAGCACGTCGATGTTCTCGACGATGCGGTTGCGCTCCTCGAAGGCGTCGAGCGCGCCGGACTTCGCCAAGCATTCGAGCGACTTCTTGTTGAAGGCCTTGCCGGGGATACGCCGCGCGAAATCGGACAAGTCCTTGAAGGAACCGCCCGCCTTGCGTTCCTCGATGATGGCGTTCACGGTGTCGATGCCCAGCCCCTTGATGGTGCTGAGACCGAAGCGGATCCGGTGGTCATCGATGTACGTGAAGCCGGCTTCGCTCGAGTTTGCGTCAGGCGGCAGCACGGCGATGCCGAGCGCTTCGCACTCCTTCACCGCCTCGGCCACGGTGTCGAGGTCGCCGGATTCGGCGGTCATGAGGGCCGTCATGTATTCGGCCGGGAAGTTGGCCTTCATGTAGGCCGTCTGGTAGGCCACGATGCCGTAGGAAGCGGCATGCGCCTTGTTGAAGCCGTAGGCCGCGAACGGCTTGATCAGCTCCCAAAGCTCCAAGGTCTTGGCTTGCGTCAGCCCGTGGGCGATGCAGCCTTCCTTGAACTTGATCTCCTGCTTGGCCATCTCCTCCGGGATCTTCTTGCCCATCGCCTTGCGGAACTTGTCGGCTTCCAGCCAGTCGTAGCCCGCCAGGTTGATGGCGGTCATGAGCACGTCGTCCTGGTACACCAGCATGCCGTAGGACATCTGCAGGTAGTCCTTCATCCGCGGGTCCAGGTAGGTGATCAGCTTCGGGTTCTGCTTGCGCCTGATGAACTCCGGGATGATGTCGATCGGGCCCGGGCGGTAGAGCGCCACCATGGCCATGATGTCCTCGATGACAGTCGGCTTGAGCTGCATCAGGAAGCGCGTCATGCCGTCGGAGCCACCCAGCTGGAAGATGCCCATCGTCTTGCCGGCGGCCAGCATCTCGAAGGTCTTCTTGTCCTTCAAATCCATGTGCACCAAGTCGACCTCGACGCCCTTGGTGCGCTTCACGAGATCGATGGCGTATTCCAGGATCGAAAGGTTGCGGATGCCGAGGAAGTCCATCTTGAGGACGCCGGCGTCTTCCACCGCGTGCATCTCGTACTGCGTGATGATGGCCTCGCCGCCTGCTTCCCTCTGGAGCGGCGTGTACTCCACGAGCGGCTTGTCGGAGATCACGACGCCGGCGGCGTGCACCGAGCAGTGCCGCGCGTTGCCTTCGATCTGCTTGGCCAAGTCCACGAGACGCTTCACTTCCGGTTCGGTGTCGTAACGGCGCTTGAAGTCGGGCGTCTCGGCGAGCGCGCGGTCGATCGTCATGGCGAAGCCCTGCTGGCCGAACGGGATGGTCTTGGCGATCTGGTCGCAGAAGGCCACCGGGTACCCGAGCGCGCGGCCGACGTCGCGCATCGAAGCGCGCGCCGCCATCGTCCCGAAGGTGCAGATCTGGGCCACGTGGTCGGCGCCGTACTTGCCTTTCACGTATTCCAACACCTCGCCGCGTCGATGGTCGGCGAAGTCCATATCGACATCGGGCGCGGACGGGCGCTGCGGGTTCAGGAAGCGCTCGAACGGCAGGTTGTAGTCGAGCGGGTTCACGGTGACGATGCCGATGGCGTACGCCATGAGAGAACCGGCGGCCGATCCACGCGTGGTCAGCACGATCCCCTGCTTGCGGGCCCATGAACCGTAGTCGGCCACCACCAGGAAGTAGGTGGCGTAGCCTTTCTTCTCGATGATGTCGATCTCGTAGTTCAGGCGGTCGATCTCCTTCTGATCCAGCTCGCGCTTCAAAAGGAGCGGTAGGCGCTCGAAGGCGATCTTGCGCAGGTACTCGATGGCCGTGAGGCCGTCGGGGATCTCATAGACCGGGAAGTTCCACTTGCCGAGCTCCAGCTTCACGTCGCAGCGTTCCGCGATGCGCGCGTTATTCTCGAGCGCCTCCGGGACGTCCTTGAAGGCCTCTTCCATCTCTTCCGGCGAGGTCATCGAAAGGTCGTTGTCGGCCGCGACCGACCGTTCGCGCTCCTCCATCGTGCGGTTGTCCTTGATGCACAGGAGCAGGCTGCGCGCTTCGGATTCCTCCGGCCGCAGGTAGTAGACGTTCCGCGACGCCACCACCCCGACGCCGGCCTTCTTGCCGAGCGCGATGAACGCATCGTTCACCTCCTTCTGCGTGGGGCTGTCCGGCTGATGGACGAGCTCGAAGAAGAAGTTCTCCTTGCCGAAGATCTCCAGATACTCCCGCAGCCGCGCTTCAGCCTTCTCGTCGTCGCCGTCGATCAGCCACTTGCCGATGTCGCTGCGGGGCCCCGCCAAGGCGATCAACCCCCTGCCGTACTGGCGCAGCAGGTTGCGATCGATGCGCGGGCGATAGTAGAAGCCGTCCAAATACGCCGCCGACGCTAGCTTCATCAGGTTCTTGTACCCCTCCATGTTCTCGGCCAGGAGCACCAAGCGGGTGTTCTTGTCGTCGATGCGATGCCGCTTGAGGTCGATCGTCTCGACCGCCACGTAGGCGTCATACCCGATGATCGGCTTGATCTCCGCCTTCTGGCACTCCTGCACGAACTCGATCGTCCCGAACATGTTGGCATTATCCGTCAGCGCCACCGCCTTCGCCCCCTGTTTCTTGGCGAATTTCACCAATTTGTCGACCTGAGGCAAGGCCTCGAGGAGGCTGTAGTGGGAGTGGGTGTGGAGGTGGGTGAAGGTGGACATGACAGGTTTCGGACAGAAAAACTCTATTCTGTTTCAGAGAAGTATTCGGCGTCAATTTTCTTCACTTCATAGTTCGCAACTCTCGATACACCAATACCATGATCAATCATCAAACGGACGAGGGTTTCTCCGTTTATCAGTATCACTTTATGCGAAACTGTCTTAACATAGTCTAGGGCATCTCTTGTAAAATCCGACGTTGTAATCAATACACCTTTGTTCGCATTTCTGCCCGCCAAACTACCAACAAAGTTCCTTACAAGCGGAGCGCCTACTGATGCCTCCCAGCGTTTTGCTTGAATGTAAATTTCATCGAGACCAAGCTTATCCTCTTTAATCACACCATCGATGCCACCGTCTCCACTCTGACCAATGGCCCTACCCGCACCTTCAATGTCTCCTCCATAGCCCATCCCGAGCAGCAACTCGACAACGAGTTTCTCGAAAAACCTGGGCGAGCATCCTTTAATGGCAGTTAATATCTCTTGCGCCAGATTTGCCCGAATCTTTTGGTAGCCGTCTTCAATCTGTTCTTGGGGCGTCTGTGTCAAAGATCCTTCTGAACCCTCTCGAGTCGGTACCCCCTCTTCTTCACGTCTAAAGGTTCGGAACTCATTGAACGATGGAAATTGTTGAAGAAAATTTACGTCAATTGCCTCAGGCTTTTCACTGAGCACTTTTTTTCCAGTATCGGTAATCCGGAAGAAACCGCGCCTCGGGGTATCCAGTAGCCCAGCCTTTTTCATGTACGTCCGTGCCCAACCTACGCGATTGTCGATAATGAATTGATGACCGCTCGGCAATACGAAGCTTCTTTCTTCGGGGTTAAGATTAAATTTTTCAGAAATGTTTTCAATTGCTTCTCGAATTGAATGCTCCTCCCCATCGCCTGCAAACTGAAGAATCGGTAACATTACGGTCTGGAAGTCGGGAATCGCCATATATATTAGTTTTTGGGATAGACTCCCTCATTCAGTGTACCCGATTTTACTCGCTTTAGGGCGAACACGTAAACCCTTTCTTTTCAAGGGTTCGGCTGAGTACAAAAAGACCTCGTTTTGAGGTCATTTCTGGCTGTTTTTAGCCTAGTCGCAGACGACTTCGTGAACGGGCGTAAATCTCTTCAGGACCCGTACGACCTGGACCATCAGGCCGGTGCCGTACGACCGTCCTGATTTGTCCAGGATGAATGCGTTGAGATCCTCGAGGCGGACCACTCCGGTCTCGTCGGTCATGCCGCTGTGAAACTGGATTTTCTTGTTCACGGATGCCAGCACGGGCTGCACGATGATGTACTGGCCCACTTCTTGCTGAAGCCATCTATTCAAGAAAAGGGCGTTCCGTTTCGCCTGGCTGATGTCGGACTTGCGGATGTGGCGCTTCATGTTTTTGACCTCTACGGCGTACACGTGAGAAGGCGTCACTACGACAAAATCGATATTACCGTGCCTGCCGGGAAGTTGTACGTCGTGGAAAGCCAGATAGCCCTCCGGCAGTTTGCACAGCTCCCTTGCGGCGGCCATCTCACCTTCATAACCCTTTTCAAATTTCAAGTGCTTCTTGAAGAACTTCACGTGCAAATGTACGTACGCGATCAAAATGCCAGTGCCTCCTAAAATGATCAGAGGCGACGGAAGTCGTTCATCGATGAAACCACGATAGGCTAGGTATCCGATCGCAGCGACACCCATGCCCCACCACAAGTACTTACCTGATTGTTTCTTTACGTATCCATCCTCCAGCCACTTGAGATAGGCCATATCATTCCTTTCAGAGACGACATCCGCGCCCTCAGCGTAAACGAAAACTCCCCTTTCGGGGAGTTTTCTCTCGGCTTTCGCCAAGGCGGCCAGACCTGGATGTCGTCCATGATACGCCTTTCACCGCATGCTTGTCAAAGCGGTGGTGGACCGGCGGGGACTCGAACCCCAAAACCGAGATTTCCAGGTCTGGTTGCCGCTCGGACGGATTGACAGCCGGAAACGGTCTCTGGTAGGTCCGTGTTATAATCCTTGAAAGCGAACCCTCTATGGAAGCAGAACCCACGATCAGCGATGTCCTCGACGCGGTCAGCAAGGGCTTTTCGGGCGTCCAAGTCGAAATTGAAGGGATGAAGACCGACGTTGCAGGACTGAAATCCGATGTCGCGGGGCTTAAGTCCGATATCGCAGGACTGAAGGCGGACGTGACCGGGATCAAGGTGGATGTGACTGGCCTTAAGACGGATGTCACGAGCATCAAGGCCGGCATGGTCACGAAGGACTACCTCGACGAAAAACTGGGCCAGCGTGACGGTCACATGAACCGGCTCGTAAACGTCCTTGAACGCAAGAAGGTCCTCACCCTCGAAGACAGGCGCGCCATCCTGGCCTGAAACCGAAAACCGCCGTGGGGCGGTTTTTTCTTTCTTTTTGTCGGCGTGCTTCTTGGCACCAGCGGGCCAGCACTTCGGGCACGGGCCGGAGACGGTGAAGGAGTGGCCGCGGGAGCAGGTTTTTTCTTGGGTTTCATGTCTTCAGCGTAAACGAAAGCTCCCCTTTCGGGGAGCCGCGGCGTCACATCTTGTTCGGTTGGAGCAGGCTGACGCGGTTGCCTTCGGTGTCGCGGATGGAGATCCAGAGGCCGACCCCGGGGATCGGCTGGGGTTCCATGCTTCGCTGGCCGTCTTGGCCCATGGCGCCGAGGATCTCGCCGCCGCCCGCCTTCACCTTCTCGACCGCCGCCGCGATGTCCTCGACGGCGATGACGACCGAGGGTGCGTGCGAGAGCGGGTCTTCGGACTTCTTGTAGAAACCGCCGTTGATGGTGCCGGGCGTCTTCACCATACCGTTCTCGTCGGTCTCGGCCGTCTGGGCGACGACATAGCCGCCCATTTCCTCACCCAGCTGACGCATCTGCCAGCCGAACGCGTCCGCATAGAATCTCTTCAGCCGTTCGCGGTCCTCATAGCCCATCTCGAAATGCACCACCGGGTTCTTCGACATATTCCTGGAGTTTCAATGATGAATGGACCGCTTGCGCGATACTGACGCTTCAAAAGGTTCACTTCAACCGCACCAGCCCCTTGTTCTTCACGATGTGCTTGTAGTCCCACTGGATCTTCTTGGCCTTGCCGAGCCAACGACGGAGGACGGCGGGCTTGATCTCTTTGACGTCGGCGTAGCGCGCTTCGGCCGCCTTGAAGGAACCTTCCGGCTCCAGGCCTTCTTCCTCGAACGACTGGCCGCTCCAGAACATGAGACGGATGCCGTCCTTGAGCTTGTGGTAGCCGACGATCGGGTTGCCGTCCAGGAACCAGACGGGAGCGCCGTGCCAGATCTTGCTCTCGGCTTTCGGCAGGGCCTTCTCGATCTCTTTCCGGAGCGCGTCGCAGATGGCCTTGTCGCCCTTGGCTTGGCCGCGGTTGTAGGCGGGAATGGTCGCGTAGGCGGTTTTCATGGTGATACGTTCGGGTCGAGGACCTTATTCTTGAAATCGATAATCTTGTCGTCCTTGTCGATCTTGATCCCCTCCTTCTCATACAGCGCGAGACGCGCGGCACGGTGCGTGCGGCTCATCCAGACCCGACCGTCGGCGTAGACGATACGATGATACGGGATACCTTTCACGCCGCGGGCTTCCGCCTTGCCGAGGATGGAGGTGATGCTCTGCGAAGCCATCGCGCCGCCCCCGGCCGCCCGGGCCAGGCGTCCGTAGGTCGTGACGCGGCCTTTCGGGATCGAAAGGGCCATCTCGACGACGCGTTCGCTGAAGACGTTGCGTTTTTTCATCTCTTCAAAGGCGAAATGGGACGGTTCGGCCGTTCAGAAGACGAATGGGACGAGCGCCTTGGTCTTTTTCATGTAGGCGGTGTACGTCTCGGGAAAGTGCCCTGCCATGAAGCGTTCCTCGATACGCGATTTGTAGAGGAGGACGGCGAAAAACGTGACGAAGACGACGAAACCGGAAACGACGCCGAAAGCCATGGCCGTGGCCAGCATGAGCAGGAGGAGTCCGGAATAGATCGGGTGACGGACGTAGGCATACGGGCCGGTCATCGCCAGCTCATGATCCTTCCTCAGCACCACTTCCCCGCTCCAGTTCTTCCCGATGATCGCGCGCGCCCACAGCATGACGAGGAGCCCGATCAAGGCGAGCGCGTCCGCCAACAGTCCGATTTCCGGACGCTTCGGCAATAGGCGCACGCCGGCCAGGGCGGAAATCGCGGGCACGCCGTTCATGAGCAGGATGAGCGCGATGGCGATCAGGGCGAAACGCAGGTTCCAATTCACGTCCTGGGCGGCCGCGACCTTCTTCACGCGCGGCGCAGCGGCGATCCAAACGATCACGAAAATGACCCAGCAAAGGATAACGAACGCGATCGGCATGTCGGCGAGGGTAATCATATCATTGGTACTGGATGAACGACGGCTTCGGCGTCAGGTTCGAGAGGACCTGCTCAGGCGTCAGCACCTTGGTGCCGGGTTGCTTGACGTCGTTCTTGTAGAAGAGCTTGAACCCAGTGAACTGGACCGGCTCGGGCTTGATGTAGGCGTTGTAGGAACTGTACTTGCGGTCGGGCGGACCCCAACCGTCCATGTCCATCAGGACCTGCACTTCCGGCAGAGGCACGATCTTGACGGCGCGCGTGACCATCGGGCGGGTATACCTGTGGACGATCAGGACCTTGGGCGGCAGGCCGTTGGCACGCACCAGTCCGGCGAGATATTCCGCGACGGCGTTCACGTCGGCGGCATCGACCGTCCCGACTTGCGTACCCGGTGCCGCCCCCGATTTCCGCATCGCGAACTCGGGGTCGATGGCCAGGTGCACCTGCGGCTTGACCAGGTACGGTTCAAGCGCCTTCACCTCCCCCATCAGGTCGGCTTTGCCGGCCTGCACTTCCAGGATGACGATGCCGTCCACCTTGGCCGCGATCGCCAGAGCCTTATCGATCTCCTTCGGCGACATGCGGGCGCGATACATCCCGTCGGCGCCGGCGCCGGCCTGCGCGGTGACGGCGATGTAGTCGATGGCCGGCTGCACGGGCGTGGCCGGGTCGGCCGCTTCCCAAGCCGCGATCTCCTTCCTGAACATCCCGAGCATCACGTCCTCCGGGTACTCCCCCAGCACACCCATGCCCTTGGAGAGGAAGTTGCCGTAATAGGCGACGATCCGCTTGAACGGCAAGATGGCCCCGACTTCCGGATAGCTGGCCTTGGCGGGCCAAAGCAACCCGGCGGTATCGGTGGCGCTTTCGGAAAGGCCGGCGAGCTGCCGGAGCTTGCGGTCATAGGTATCCTTGTCCAGCATCGGCTTCGGCGGGACTTCGTCGGCCGTTTCCTGGGGTGCGGCCGTCGCCAGGGCGACCCGAACGTTCGCCTGGTCGCGGACGATCAACCACCCGCCGCCGATCAGGGTCAGGAGGGCCAGCGCGCCGAAACCGGCGGCGATCATATGGGGGGTCGGCTTGTACATGCTTCAAGTGTAGCAGAAAAAACGAAAGACCTCCTTCCGGAGGCGCTTTCGGCCTATTTCTTCTTTCCGGCTTTCGGCTTCTTGGTCTCGCGCTTCTGGGCGTTGTTCCCCTTGGCCATATGGATGATTAAGAAACGGTACGCGGACAGTATACGGCAAAAGGCGCCGATGCGGGAAGTAGCGCTCGACGTTCATCTGACGGCGTTCGTCTGCTTACGGGCGCCGACCCGTGAAACCTGACAGTGCGACCAGAGGCCGAGCCGCCCCGCCTTGGCCTCAGCCTCGTCCGCCTTGAATTCCGCCGAACGCGACGTGTCCGGCTTGTACGGGTAGCTGAAGGCATGACCCTCCTTCACCAGCGTGGCGTTCACGTCGACATCCGGATGCCCGTCTTCCCTCACCGAAACGAACCCTAGCCAGCGCCCGTATCTGTCGCGTCGCGAGACGTCCTGCATGAAGACGATCGTCTTGCCCTCCACCAGCTTGCGGTTGGCTTCGGCCGCCTCGCGGGCCCAGCACTGCACCGGCTTGCGGCGGTCGAACTCTTCGGGCGTGTCGATGCCGATGTAGCGCAGGCGGTCGCCGTTCGCGAGCACGATCGTGTCGCCATCGATGACGCGCGCCACCTTGATCGGCTCGCCCGGCACCGTCCTGATCGAACGGTCATACCCCGAAAGGCGGCCGAACCGCCAGGCATAGGCGCACCACAGGCCGATGGCCGCGACGGCGGCGATCAAGGAGAAGATGAGCGTCTTCCGTATAGGCATTTTCATATGCCGAAGCCCTAACAGAAGCGGCCTTTTCCATGCAAGACCCTCGCAAACGGCCCGCAAACCAAAAACCCCGGCCTTTCGGCACGGGGTCTCATGGCTCTTTCTTAGAGGACGGCGTCCTTCATCGCCTTGGCGAGGCGGAACTTCACGACCGTCTTGGCGGCGATCTTCACCGGCTGGCCGGTGGCGGGGTTGCGGCCCATGCGCTCCTTGCGGTGCATCTTGACCAGCTTGCCGAAGCCCGGGAGAACGAACTCGCCGGCCTTCTTGACCTCCGTCTCGGCCAAAGCGGCCAAGGATTCCAGGAACATGGCCGAATCCTTCTTAGCCATCCCGCACTTGTCGGCCATGGCGGCCACGACCTGCGACTTGCTCATCTTCGCCATACGATCTCTATGTGGATAAGTCTTAGTACGTAAGGAAGTATAGCAGTTCCTCTACAAGGGGCCAACGTTTACAAGGGTTTTTACATCAACGGTTCGTCGTCGCTGCCCTGCTCGATGTTGTCCTTGTCTTCATCGTGCTCATGCCCCTCTTCAGAGATCCCTTTTTCCAATTCGGCGTCCTCAACCAGGTCGGAAATGTCGGGCGTGGCCGGCTTGCACCATTCGTCGAAGCCTCCGAGCAGGAACTCCACGTTGGAATACCCTTTCGTCTTAAGGGCTTCGTAGGTTTCCGGCGCGAGCCCTCGCTCTTCGCCGATGACGATGACGTATTCGTCCTTCTCCGGCACCACGGAATCGATGTTCGACTCGAGTTCCTTGAGCGGGACGTGGATGGACTCCTCGACGTGGCCGGCTTCGTACTCGGCGGCGTCGCGGACGTCGATCAGCACGTGCTTCTTCTCCTTCTCCTGCAGGATGCGCAGGTCCCGGCAGCTGATGGCGGGCAATCCGTGTTGCGTTTTCATAGGTTTCAGTGAATCTTGCGGAAAGGATAGCACGAGCCGTGCCTGAACCGAAACCCCCGGCTCGCGCCGGGGGTCTTTCAGGCCAGATCTTCCGATTCTTCCTCGTCCTCCAACGCCTCCTTGAAGCGTTTCTTCGCTTTCGAGACTTTCTTCCGGACCTTGGCGGCCACGGCTTCCGCTTTTTCGACGGCCTTTTCCTTGCGCTTCTCCAGATAGCTGCCGAGCATCTTGATGCCGGCCGTGGCCACGCCGAAGGAGCCGAAATAGGCCTCGAGCTTCTCCTTGGCCGAATGCACGGCGCGGTCGATCGTCTCGATCTTCTCATGGATCTCGTGGACGACCTTGGTGACATCCCTCAGGATGCGGATGATGTACCAAAGGAGCCAGCACACGAAAGCCGTGAACCAGAGCGCGCAGAACGCCAGCACGAGATACAGGATGTCTTTTGAGCTTTCTAAATACACATTTCCTCCTTAATGTGTCAGCAAGGACAGTCTATCACGATTCAAGCCGCTCGGCGAGGGCGCTCTCCTTGGACGTCAGCTCGGAGACGGCGTCCTCGTACTTGCCCAGGTCCTCGTCGTCGACGCCTAGGAGCGGTTCGAGCGTCTCGATGGCTTCTTCGACGTCCTGCAAGGCATCGCGCATCTCATCGTCAGCGGGCTCCTGCTTCAGCCGCTCTTCCAGCGCGGAACGATGGGCTTCGAAGCGGTCGGAAAGTTCCTTGATCTCCTCGTGTGAAGTCATACGGAGGCGAGTTTTTTAGCGAGTTCGGCTTCCCTCATCTGCCAGTCCTCGATGGTCTGGGCGTATCGGACCAGTTCTTCCGGATCGACGCCGACGGCCTCGAAATCCGCCAGGATCGGCTCAAGCGTCGCGATGCCGGACCGGGTCTCATCGAGCGATGACTGCCACTCTTCCAGGTCTTCGGCTCCCGGGACCTTCCCCTCGAAGGCGGCGGCATGCTCGCGAAGCTTCAGGAGCGTCTCGCGGACCTCGTCATGCTGGCGCTGGACGAATTCGGTTCGGTTCATGGTGGCGTGGAAAATTTCAAGAACGCGCTTCGGCCCCGAACTCCCTCTTGAGCGTCCCGCGGAGGGTCTCCATCACGCGATCGACCTCTTCGGCCTTGAGCGTGCGGTCGTCGGCGCCGAACTCGAGGTGGTAGGCCATGCTCTTCTTCCCCTCCCCGAGGTTCTTGCCTTCGAAGACGTCGAAGAGCTCGACCATCCTGATCGAAGGATCGGCATGGCGAATCTTCTCGGCCACGGCGGCGTGCTCAAGGTGGCGCTCGACGACGAACGCCAGATCGCGTTTGACGCGCGGGAAGGCGGGCATCGGGACGTAGAACTTGGCGGCGGAGGCGAAGGTCAGCAGCTTGGCGAAATCAAGACTGACGGCCGCGACCCTCCGCTCGATACCGAACTTCTTCAGCAGTTCCGGATGGAACTCCCCGAGCATGCCGAGCGTCTCGCCGCCGACCGTGACGGAGGCCGTACGGCCCGGGTGCCAGACGGAATCTCCCGGCGCACGTTCGGTCTTCAAGCCGCGGATGCCGAACTCCTCGAACAGCGCTTCCAAAACCCCCTTGGCGTCAAAGACGTAGCGGCCATCTTGCCCGCGCCCCCAGACGGCCAGCATGAGTCGGGCGGTCTCCGCAGGCAGGTCGTTCTCGCGCCGGATGTACACGTTGGAAAGCTCGAACGCGCGGCCTTCGACCGCTTCTTCCTGATTCTCAGCGACGACCTTGAGGATGCCGGCGCCCAAACGGTCGCGCATGTACTCAAGCTCCTCGTTGAGCGGGTTCGAGACACGCAGCAGCTTCGCCGGGTCGGCGCCGATCTTTTCGGCCAGGTCCTTCGAGATGAAGGAATAGGTCATGAGTTCGGTGAAGCCCCAATCCTTGAGATGGCGCTTGGCCTTGTCTTCCCAGGCGAGGGCGCGGTCTTCGACCGCGAGCGGCAGCGTGCCGGCCGGGACGACCGACGGCAAGTTGCCGTATCCATAGACACGGGCGACTTCCTCGACCAGGTCGCGCTCGCCTTCGATGTCGTGATCGCGCCAGTACGGGACGGTCACGCTCCACTTTTTAGCGGCGCCGGACACCTTGAAACCGAGGTCCGCCAGGATCTTCCTCATACGCGCGACGGGAATCGAGACGCCGATCAGCTCGGCGGCGCGTTCGGGACGGAACGGAAAGACGAGCTTCTTGTACGGCGCGGCGCGGACGTCGAAACGCTTCGAGGCGACTTCGGCTCCGGCGATCTCGGCAGCCAGTCCGGCCGCGCGCTCCAAGGCCACTTCGACCAGTTCGGTCGAAAGGCCTTTCTCGTAGAGCTTGGAGGAATCGGAATGCAGGTTCAGGGCGCGGGCGGTGCGGCGGATCGAGACCGGGTCGAAGCAAGCGGCTTCGATGACGACCGTGGTCGTCTTTTCGGTCGTGCCGGTCTCTTCGCCGCCCATCACGCCGGCCACGGCCACCGGACGTTCGGCGTCGGCGATGACGAGTTGGCCCGGTTTCAGGTCGTACACGTTGCCGTCGAGGGCCTTGAGCTTCTCCCCCGCCGCGGCTTCGCGCACCACGATCCCATGCCCGGCAAGCGCGTCGTAATCAAAGACGTGCAGCGGCTGGCCGAGTTCGAGACGGACGTAGTTGGTGATGTCGACCAGGTTGTTGATCGAACGCACGCCGGCCGATGCCAGGCGTTCTTTCATCCACTCCGGACTCGGACCGACCTTCACGTTCCGCATCACGAGCGCCTTGTAGCGCGGGCAAAGCTTCTTGGATTGGACGCTGACGGAAAGCGGCAGGGTCTTCTCCCCCTTCTTGAGCTGGGGCGCCTTGGGCGGTTTCCAGGTGAGCGGAACGCCGAGGATGGCGGATGCCTCGTTGGCCATGCCGAGCATCGAATAGGCGTCCGGGCGGTTGGAGGTGACCTCCACGTCGAAGATGACGTCGTCCATCCCGAGCGCTTCGGCCAAAGGCGTTCCCGGCTTGACCTTGTTGGCGCTCAGGTCGACGATCTCCTTCTCTTCTTTCTTCGGAAAACGATCAAGCAGGCCGATCTCGTCGGCGCCGCAGATCATGCCGAACGACTCGACGCCTCGCAGGGCGGCCGCCTTGATTTCGATCGACTCCCCTTCCCCGTGCCACTTCACCCAAGAACCGGGCAGGGCCACGGCCACGAGCTGGCCTTCCGCGAGGTTGGATCCTCCGCAGACGATTTCTTTCGTCATGCCGCCGAGGTCGGTCTCGACCACGCGCAGCTTGTCGGCGTTCGGATGCGGCTTCACCTTCAGGATCTTGCCGACGACGACCTTGTCGAGCGCCGCGCCTTGCGGGTAGATGCGTTCGACCGACGGTCCGGACAGCGAAAGCCGCGCCGCGAATTCCTTCGGCGACGCTTTCAGCTTCACGTAGTCCTTCAGCCACTTGTACGAGACGAGGAGGTTCATACTATTTCGATCGGACCAGGATGATGGCGGCCACCGCGAAAGCGATGCCGACGTAGTTCTTCAAGGAAAGCTTGTCGTGGAAGACGAGCACGCCGGCGGCGGCGGCCAGGACGACGCCGAAGACGCCGAGCAGGATGATGGTGCGGGAGAGTTCCATCCTGGACATGGCGAACATCTGGAAGACGAAGCCGGTGCCGGAGACGAGCAAGGTCGAAAGGAACCCGAGGCTCAACAGCGTACGTACCGAGAATCCGGCGCCGAGCACCTTCTTCTGCAGGACATCGGCGATGGTATAGAAGACCTGGGCGACCAGGACGGCGAGGATCGGCATATCAGAATTGCCGCAAGAACCTGAAATCGTTCCGGTAGAGGTGGCGGATGTCGTCGATCTTCAGGCCTTCGCGCATCATCATGGTGCGCTCGACGCCCCAGCCGAAGGCGAAGCCACTCCACTTCTCCGGGTCGACGCCGCACGCCTTGAGGACGTTGGGGTGGACCATGCCGGCGCCGCCGAGCTCGAGCCAGCCCTCCTTGCAGACGCGGCACTTGTTCGCTCCGAGAAGGCCGGTGCCGCCGCACAGGTCGCAGGAGATGTCGATCTCGAAGGACGGTTCGGTGAAGCGGAAGTGGAACGGACGCAGGCGCGTGACGCGCCCGGCGCCGAAGAACGCGCGCGCGAAATGGTCGAGCACGCCCTTGAGGTGCGTGACCGAGACCTTCTCGTCGATCATCAGGCCTTCGAACTGATGGAACATCGGCACGTGCGTGACATCGCTCTGGCGGCGGTAGGTCTTGGAGATGTTGATCATGCGGATCGGCAGCTTGCCCTTCCGCATCTCGCGGATCTGCCCGGAGGAGGTGTGCGGGGTCAGCACCATCTTGCCGTTCTTGGGGTCCTCGGGAGCATCCATGAAGAAGGTCTCCCACTCGTCGCGGGCGGGGTGGTCCTTGGGCATGTTGAGCGCCTCGAAGGCGAACCAGTCCCATTCGACTTCCGGATAGCGCACGCGGGTGAAGCCGATGCGCGAGAAGATGTCGGTGATCGCCGCGACGGCGTCGGTCACGAGGTGCAGGTGGCCCTTGGGCGGGCGGGTGCCGGGCGCGGTCAGGTCGATCCATTCGGAGGTGGCGATGGCGCCGAGCTTCTCGGATTCGATCTCTCTCCGGCGTTCCGCGAGCGCGCGCTCGATCGCGACCTTCACCTCGTTGGCCAACTGGCCCATGGCAGGCCGCTCGTGGCCGGGCAAACCGGCCATCCCCTGCATCAGGGCGGCCATCGAGCCTTTCCGGCCGAGATACGCGATTTCCAACGCCTCAAGCTCGGCCGCGTCCTTAGCGGAGGCCAGGGCGGAGGTCGCTTCGGTCTTGAGCTGCTCCAGCTTCTCTTTCATATGCGTCACTGTAAAGGAAGGCATGAATTTTGTCACCTTCTTCCCCATCAAAAAACCGCCGCGTTTCGCGTGACGGGGACCGATCAGCGAGCAGTCTCCTCGGTGGACACCCTTCTTCAGAAAGAATCCATCCAGCTCCATCGACGAGCATCTTCTGCGTCCGGATCGCGGTCCCAGGGACCGACCCAGGCGATCGTCAGACGGGTGGGGCAGAAACGGTACGTGCGCCGGGCGAGCGGCATGGGGCTTGGCGTCGTCGGCAGCGACGGGTAGCGGATGTCCTGGCGCTCTTCGAGCGATCCGGCACAGTCAGGATAGGCTGAAAGCGGTTCTCCGCCCGTGCCGGCCCCCTTCAGCTGCGGCCCCAAGATATCGGAGCGCATCTTACCACGTCCGTCCGCCTCATACGAGGCGCCGCAACCGTTGCAACCCAGCCGATCGATGACCTCCCCCGTCATCGACATGCCTATGACTCCGCTCGTCGACTTGCCGACGACCACGGTACGCCAGACCGGTTCGAGATGCCCGGTATTGCAGCCGGACAAAGGCTTCCGCACTTCTTTCCAGGGATCACGTTGCCTCCTAAGGTACGAGATGTGCCGAGTATAAATGAAACGGCGATCGACGCAATGACGCCCTGCCGGATGCTGACGCCGCCACGGAAACATCGGCGGCGAATCCTGCTATGCCTCGGTCCGAAGCTGTTCGATCTGCTCTTTCATATACGTCGCTTTATGGGAAGGGACTGACTTCGCACATAAAATCCCCCGCTTTTTTTGAGCGGGGGTCAGGCTGGAACGCATGTGCGATCGCGCATCCAGTTCCAGACGTCAATCAGCGAATCCAGGACATGCGTGTTGGCGCGGAAGTAGGCCATGGTGTCCTCTCGACGATTATTGCGGTCGGCGGTGAGCAGGCAGTGCTCCGAGAGCACGACCCTGAAGCCGCGCTCGACGGCATCCTTCACGGTAGCAAGCACGCAAGCGTCACGGTCGTAGCCGAGGATGAAAAGCGGGCCGTCTTCCGGACGGAGGTGGTTGGCGACTTCACAACCGAAAGCGCTGAGTGAACGCTTGTGGTAGCGGTTCCGTGCGTCGACGTATGGCCGGAGCGACCAGCAGGTCTCTTCCTCGCCGTCGGCATTGGGCACATCATGTTCCACCGCGTAGGTGGCGGCACCGAACCGGTTGGCCATACGCACCGTGTCGATGATGGCGTTGAAGCCGGCACGGAGCGAACCATGCGGATAGCTGATGAGCGATACATCGGAGGGCTGAATGCGGCCTGGCACGTATTTGCCTGGCATATACGGTTCCCAATCGATGAAGTACCCGCGCTCATGCGCCTTGAGCGCTTCTTCCCAATCTTCAGACACGTCCACGACGAGCAAAGAGAACATCGGCATGTGGCCTCCCGCCTCAACCCTTGCACGTTTTTCCGCTGCCGTCAAGGTCACTATCCTTCCTGACTCATTTCTCCGTTGTATGAACACGAAAACTGCCACCGAGCTGGTGGCAGAGTTATAACTTACCCTTTCATTTCAGCGCATCAGGCGACCCCGAACAGTCCTTTGAGCGCGTTCCCGATCTGGTGACTGTAGCGCACGAGGTCGTGGACCGTGACGATGAGAGTGAGGCCGATCAGCAGGAAAAGCGTGATGCGCTGGATAACCGCTTCGATGACGGGGCGGACGGCGCGCCCTCGGAACCGTTCGATCAGGATGAAGAGCAGGCGTCCGCCATCGAGCGGCGGGATGGGCAGGATATTGACGACGGCCAGGTTCACGGACAATACGGCGGCGAACTGCAGGAGATAGAGGAATCCCAAGCGGGCGGCCTGGCCGGTCATGACCGCGATGCCGACCGGGCCGGAGAACTCGACGCCGGGTTTCTGCCCGACGAACAGGCCCTTGATGAGGTCGGCGAAGCCCGAGAAGATCTCCTTCACGTAAAAGCCGGTGGCGGCGATGCCGTGCCAGATGGCCAGGTACCACGGGAACGAGACTGTGACCGACTCGGCCAGCCCTACGCCCATCAGCTTCTTTCCGGACGAGGGATCGGACACGGGCAGAAGGCTCGATGCGAATGTCCGCTTGCCGCGCCGCATGACGACGTCGATCCGGTCAGGGGCGCCGTTCACGTAGGCCTGGACGTCGGCGACTTTCGCGAACGGCCTCCCGTCGATCGAGACGAGCACGTCGCCGGCGGCGAAACCGGCCGCTGCGGACGGAGAGCCTTTCAGCACCTCCACCACCTGCACGCGCGGGTCGCGCGCGCGGGCACCCGAAGGCAGGCCGTCGGACGGCTGCGGGATGCCGACCATGAAGCCGACGGCGAAGAGCGCCGAGGCCAAGACCAGGTTCATGAAGACGCCGGCCGCGATGACGGCCGCGCGGACGTGCCACGGTTTTTCCGAGAAGGTCCCCGGACCGGTCTTGGAAGGATCGTCCTCTCCCGCGATTTTCACGAAGCCGCCGAGCGGGATCCAATTGATCGTCCAGAGCGTCTTCCCCTTCTTGAGGATCAGCGCCCGTGGCGGGAAACCGATGCCGAACTCCTCCACCTCGATGCCGAAGAGCCGGGCGGTGATGAAATGCCCGAGTTCGTGGACGAGCACCAGGACGAACAGGACGACGACGAACAGGAGAGCGGTCAGGAGCGCATGCATCTGGATGGTTTCAGTGTTCAGTTCGAAAGGCGGACCGTACGGGCGACGACCGGCGAACCGATCCAGGCCGAGCCGACCGTCTCGAAGGAAGGCGCGGGGTCGGTCACGAAATAGACGGCACGTCCGTTCTTGTCCAAGGAGGCTTCAAGCGCGGGATCTTCCAGGAGTGTAGCACAGAACTCCCCGACGACCGCTTCGGCCGAATCGATCAGTACCACGCCCTCCCCCATCGCGGCGGCGACGCGTCCCTTCAGGATCGGGTAATGCGTGCAGCCGAGGATGAGCGCGTCGACTTCGGCCTGCCGGATCGGCGCCAGGTATTTGGCGACGATGGCGGCGGTCTCCGGCTGATCGATCCAGTTCTCCTCCACCAGCGAGACGAGGAGCGGCGCCGGACGCGCCACGACTTCGATCGCCGGGTCGATCTCCCCGAGCCTCGCCGCGTAGACGCCGCTCGCGACGGTGGCGCGCGTGGCGATGAGCCCGATCTTCTTCTTCCGAGTCGCGCGGACGGCGGCGCGGACGGCCGGGCCGACCACTTCGAAGATCGGCAACCCTTCGTGGCGCGCGCGCAAGTGATCGGCCGCCAGGGCCGACGCGGTGTTGCAGGCGATGATGATGGCCTTGGCCCCTTGGGCGATCAGGAAATCGGCGGCTTCCTCCGCATAGCGGCGGATCGTCTCCGGACTCTTGCCGCCGTAGGGCGTGCGGGCGGTGTCGCCCAAGTAGACGTACGACAATTCCGGCCGCGCTTCCCGAAGGGCGCGCACCACCGTCAATCCGCCGATGCCGGAATCGAAGAGGCCGATCATGCGTCTTCAGCCTACCTCGCGGCCACGACGCACGCAACAAAAAAGCTCCCGTGTCCGCGCGGGCGGATCAGTGCGGGAGCCAGCGTTCGATCGAACTGAGCCGGAAGTCGGCGAGCGTCGTGCCTTCTGGCAGGACGTGATGAGCGACGCCTTCGAGCTTTGAGCGCGGGGAGAAGCGATGAGGCGTCCCCACCACGATCATGCCGGCCTCGCGGGCCGAAGTCGCGCCGTGCGACGTATCCTCGAAAGCCACGCAGCGCATCGGGTGCGCATGGAGCTCCTTGGCGGCGCAGCGGTAAGGCGCGGGGTCGGGTTTGAGACGACCGCCAAGGCCGGGCGTGTCGGCCGTCACGATGGCCCGAAACCGCGAGCGAAGCCTCAGCGCGTCGAGGATCGGGTCCGCATGCGCCGCAGGCGCGGAGGTGACGAGCGCGGACATCACGTTCGTCTTGCTGAACTGGTACCGGTCAAGGTGCCCGGAAACGCCGGGCAAGAGCCGGACCGTCGCGAGCAGTGGATGCATGCGGCAGCGGCGTTCCTCGACGAAAGCCGAGGGTTCATCCTTGAGACTGAACCGTTCGATGATGAGACGCGCCGCCGCCGAAGCCCCCTGACCGACGATCGGCAGGTACTGCGCTTCGGTCATGCGATGACCGCGGTCGGCGAGCATCTTGGCGTAGACGCCGTAGAGCAAGGACTCGGTGTCCCAGAGCGTCCCGTCGCCGTCGTAGAAAAAACCTTCGACCCTGGAAAGCAGCAGGTCTTC
This sequence comes from uncultured bacterium, assembly GCA_937900255.1. GTDB lineage: Bacteria > Patescibacteriota > Patescibacteriia > SG8-24 > DYFX01 > DYFX01. The sequence goes on along the minus strand of CALCDZ010000003.1, from coordinate 136,378 downwards.
TTCCATGAGCAAAGAACCTCCGTCACGCGTTACCGCGTGACCGGAATACTACATGCCCTGCGCGAAACCGCAAGATGCGGGCGGCGCTAGCCTCGGATGACGGCTTCGAGCGCGGCCTTACGGGCTTCCATCACCTCGCGCGTGGCGCCCTCGACGTTCAGGCGCAGCAGCGGTTCGGTGTTCGAAGTACGCACGGAACACCAGCCGTCGGAAAAATCCAGGCGCAAACCGTCGATCTCGGTGACCTTCGCGGCGTCCGGCGCGAAACGTTCCCGGATCGCGGCGACTTTCGCCTTCGCGTCGGTCACCTTGAAGTTCAGTTCGCCGGAATGGGCGTAGCGGCGGAATGGCGCGACGAGTTCCGAGAGCGGGCGCTTCTCCCGCGAAAGCAGCTGCAGCACGAGCAGCAGCACGTAATCGGTATTCTCGGCGCTGAAGAATTCGCGGAAATAGAAGTGGCCCGAGAGTTCACCGCCGAAAAGCGCGTCATGCTCCCTCAGGATGGGCTTGATGAGCGCATGGCCGGTCGGAGTCATGAGCGGGACGCCGCCGGAAGCGCGGATCTCTTCGGGCGCGATGTTGCCGCACGAGACGTTATAGGTGACCGTCTCGCCGGCATGTCCGGGCAGGAGCGCGTGCGCCAGCATGGCGATGATCTGATCGGCGCGGATGACCGTCCCCTTCTCGTCGACCAGGCCGATGCGGTCGGAGTCGCCGTCGAGCGCGATGCCGACGTCAGCCTTCGCCTCCGCGATCTTCGCTTGGAGATCTACGAGCGTCTCGACCTTCAGCGGGTTCGCCTCGTGGTTCGGGAAAGTGCCGTCCGGTTCCCAGAAGAGCCGCTCGACTTCGACATCGAGCCGCTCGAAGATCTTCGGCAGGATGACGCCGCCCATGCCGTTGCCGGCGTCGACCGCGACCTTCAGCCCCGAAATCGATTCCGGCGGCACGAGCGCAAAGAGGCGTTCGAGATAGTCCGGCACGATGTCGACCTGGATGAGCGTGCCTTCCTTCGCGTCCGGGAATCCGCCCCGCTCGACCAGCGCCTTCAGCTCCTCCATGCCGCTCCCCCTCCCGATCGGCAAAGCGTCGCCATGCACCATCTTGAAGCCGTTGTATTCGGCAGGATTATGGGACGCGGTCACCATGATGCCGGCATCGTGCAGGTCGTAGTCGGAAACGGCGAAATAGAACATCGGCGTCGAGACCATGCCGATGTCGATGACGTCCGCGCCCTGCTTCATGATGCCGCGGGTGAGCGCAGCGAAGTAGCCGGGCGAAGATCCGCGCATGTCGCGGCCGGCCACGATCGTCTTGGCGCCGGTGTGCAGCACGAACGCGCGGCCGAGCGCCTCGCAGAACTCGTCGTCGTAATCGATGCCGACCAGGCCGCGGATGTCGTACGCCTTGAAGATGGAAGGATTGTAGTCCATAATGGAACCAGCTTAACTTTTCGCCTGAAAAAACGCCACTATGCCGATGTACATCATCCTCGGCATCATCGTCGTCGCTTTGGTCTGGCTCTGGTCCGTGTATAACGGGCTGGTCACGCTGAACGTGCGCACCGATGAAGCCTGGTCCGACATCGAAATCCAGCTCAAGCGCCGCTACGACCTGATCCCGAACCTCGTCAACACCGTCAAGGGCTACGCCGCCCACGAATCCTCCGCCTTCGAGAACGTCACGAAGGCACGCGCCGCCGCCATGGGCGCCCAGACCCCGGCCCAGCACGCCGCCGCCGAGAACATGCTCTCCGGGACGCTCAAGTCGCTCTTCGCCGTCTCGGAAGCCTATCCGGACCTCAAGGCCAACCAAAGCTTCCTCGACCTCCAGCATGAGCTGCGCGACGCCGAAGACAAGATCCAGGCCGCCCGCCGCTTCTACAACGCCAACGCCCGCGACCTGAACATCAAGATTCAAGTCTTCCCGAGCAACCTGGTCGCCCAGTCTCTCGGATTCAAGAAACGCGACTTCTTCGACCTCCCGGACAACGGCCCGGAACAGCAGACGCCGCAGGTGAAGTTCTGAACGCACCCGAAGGCACCCTCTCACGGGTGCTTTTTCGTTGCTGGACCAAGTCTTCGCTTTTGCGAGCACGGGGGGAACGGATCTGCTTGAGTCGGCTTTCAGGCTGGGAAGGAACGATGCGGGACGTGCAAGATAAGCGGGCCGGAGAGGACGGTCCGCGGGCAGGTTGCAGACGCCCACGGTCAGTCCGAACACCGGCCGTTCCTGCAGCGCTTTCTTCTTGACAAATGCCTATTTTCGTGATAGCGTCCGGGCGCTGGCAGCTTTTTTGCGCAAGGATCCACCATGATCATTCTCAAATGTCTACTGTTCCCCTTCCTCGCGCTCGTGTTGTTTGGGGTCGCCAGCGACCTCGCCAGGATATGGCAGGATCGGGAGGATGAGCGCTCCGGCAACTGATCGTCAGGATCCGACCCTCAAAGTGAGTCTCGCGAGCCTTGCGGTTCTTGACGATAGGCCCAGGCAAACGAAACGCCCGCGTTCTAAGCGGGCGTTTTTCTCATTTCCGACTTGATCAGGGCTGCCGAGATGCGGAATGCCTTCAGTCGGTTCTTCATCAAGGTCGCCTGGGCCGATCCTTTGCGCAGTCTCTTCTGCACCTTGACGCACTTGCCGATCAACGAAGCGATGGCGCGGGACGCTTCCGACAAATCGTACCTGGAATACCTTTTTGGCGCGGCGGATTTCATATCGATTGAAGTATACGCAACCAAGAGCTCTCCTTCAATGCAAGAGGCGCGTCCTTTCCGGCGTTTTCCGGCATCGGTCCGCCTATACCTGAACGAGCGCGGCATATTTCGGCGCCATCTTGACAAAAGAACGGAAAACGGGTATCCTGTCGGCCTGGCAACACGCTTGTCAGCATCCCACAAGGAGGATCACGATGCTCGTCGCTACGATCGCTCTCACCGCGTTTGCCATGGCATTCCTGTCCCTGGTGGCCTGCGCCGTCTCGGACCGCATCGGGACGCAGCTCACCCATGAGCTGCGGGTCCTGACGGGGACGCTCTCCTGTCGCGGGGAGACGACGTGGCAGCAGGGCCAGCAGCGGCACCGGCACCTCCAACGCATCCAGCTGGCGGAAAGCATCATGTACGTGACCGCCATCACGACGCTCGGGGCGTTGCTCGTCGCCATCGGCTGCTGGATCTGCCTGCCCTTCGTCGCCTAGGCTCAGGACCTCTCGGACCGTCGGACGCTTCGTCCGGCGGCGTTTTTATTTCCAGAGGACGACTGCGACAAAAAACCGAGCGGATGCTCGGTGCATTTCACGGGTCAGGCGCGTACGTTCGTGTCAACGCGATAGGCACGATCTCCCCGTCCGTGACGACCGCCATGTGATTGATGGCGGCATCGACCGCGACGACGCATCGCGCGCGCATCGCATCTTCAGAGTAAGCCTCGGCCGGATCTTCGACGACGTCGCATCCGAGCTTCGCGCCGAACGCAGCCGTCTGTTCCGGCAGGCCTTCGGCCCCGATCAGGGTCAGGCGATGGTCCTGGGACGGCCGATACCACTTTTCCAAGCGGCGCGGCACGCGCCGGTAAAGCGCATCCAGCGCGACGACGTGCTTCAGTCGGCGGTCGTTCAGGAAGTTCACGACCGTGAAGCCTCCGGCGCTGTGACCGACCGCCGTCACGTCCTTCGGGACGCGGAAACCGTGGCGGCCGATGGTGCTGAGCAGGCTGCCGAGCGACTTCCACTTCGCGCGCTGATGGTCGTTGACTGGCCCTTCGACGGCCACGAAGAGAGCGTTCAATCCGCTCGCGGCGAACTGTTCAGCCAGGTGATGCTTGTCCCAGGCGCAGTCGATGTAGTGCGCGTTGACACAGCCATCGAGGCCCGCCCTCTTGCCGGTCACCTGCCTGCCGTCCTCCGTCAGGTTATAACCGTGCACGTACACGACCGTGACGGCGCTTGCCGCATCGTAGCTTGCTGGCTTCCAAAGATGGACATGTCCGAGGCTTCCGGCCGAATAGCACCAGTGCGTGCCGCCGTCTTCCGGAACGGCCCGCACCGGACACCCATCCGCGCAGGCAGACGGGATGAAAAGAACCGTCACGGCGGAAAAAATCAGGACGATCCGAAAAAGTCGGTCTTTCAGCACATTCGCCTCCAAATGGGACTGGGCGCATCTTACCCATGAATGGCCGTTTTTGTACATCATAAAAACCCCTCGGAAAGGAGGGGCTCAAGCGGCGAGCGTGAGGTATCTCCAGCAGGCGCCGAAAGCGCCCGTACCCGTCACCTGCAGCAGGTCCAGGCATTGTCGTATTGTCCTGCCTTCGAGCCAAGGATAATATTTCGGGTACCCTTCGCGGCGCTGCCAGAAAGACCCGAGCGCGATGACCGGAAAACGCCGCTGGAGGTCCGGATACCGGCGATTAAAGGCGAAGAGCTGACGCAGGCCGGCGGGCCGGCGGGCACGCTCGGCGAAAGCGGCGAGCGCCGCCGCCAGAGGCGTTTCCGTATCGAACCAGGCCACGCCGACCTCCTGAACGATCCGGTCAGACCCCAGTCCCGTCTCAAGCGGCACGTCGGAGATCGCGCCGCTCACCCAGTCATTACCGCTTTCGGCGACCAGCCGCTCCAGCGGAGCCTGGGGATCGAAATCGATCATGAACGATTCAAGGTGCATCGTGTACCCCTTTGGTTGACCACGGGAAACATAGGTGCATTTCGACAAGATGTCAAGAAGGGGCGGTGACCGCCGTTCCCGATTGTCCACCCCACATAAAATTGATAGAATCCGCATAGACACCCACTTATAGATGTATCGCGCGTTCAATGTATTCACAAATCACGTCCAATAAGCGCCGGAGCGCGTTCCTGATCGCGGTCTTCGTCCTGTTCGTGGCCGGGCTCGGTTACGCGCTGGACCGGTACTACGACGCGGGCGGCGGCATCGTGTTCATCGCGCTCCTCTACTCCCTGGGGACCGCGGGCGTCTCCTACTACGCCGGGGACAAGATGGCGCTCTGGGGCGCCGGGGCCAAACAGATCGCCAAGCAGGACGCGCCGGAGCTGTATCGCGTCGTCGAGAACCTCTGCATCGCCGACGGCATCCCGACCCCGAAGATCTACGTCATCGACGATCCCGCTCCGAACGCCTTCGCCACCGGCCGCAAGCCGGAGCTCGCCTCGATCGCATTCACGACCGGGCTCCTCGAAAGACTCGACCGGACGGAGCTCGAAGGCGTCGCGGCCCATGAGCTCTCCCACGTGAAGAACTATGACACGCGGGTGATGGCCGTCGTGGCCGTGCTGGTCGGCGTCGTCGCGATGATGGCCAACCTGTTCCTGAGAGCCTCGGCATTCGGGGGCGGACGGCGTCGTAACGACCGCCAAGGCGGCGAGGCGCTCATGATCCTAGGCATCATCGGACTGATCCTGGCGCCGATCGTGGCCCAGCTGATCCAGCTGGCGATCTCCAGGCGACGCGAGTATCTGGCCGACTCCTCCGGCGCGCTCCTGACGCGCTTTCCCGACGGCCTGGCCCGCGCGCTCGAGAAGATTTCGGCCTATGACGGGCCGATGCGCCGCGCATCGACGGCCACCGCGCACCTCTACATCGCGAACCCCTTCGGCGCAGGACACAAGCTCTCCGGACTGTTCTCCACGCACCCGCCGATCGCCGAACGCATCAAGGCCCTGCGACAGATGGAAATCACTTCCTAGCCTATGAACCCGGAAATCCTCGACAAGTTCTCCACGCACCTCAAGAACACGCTCGTCCGGGCCTACGCCCTGGCGCAGGAGCTCCGGCAGCCTTCCATCGAACCTCCGCACCTGCTGTTCGCGCTTTCGGCGCAGAAAGGATCGATCGCTTCGGAAGTCCTGACCAAGCTCGGACTGACGTCCGACGACATCAAGAGGTCCGTGAGCGAGGCGACGAACGCCGCCGCCAGGAGGAACCGGGTGGATGCCGCCGGGACCGACGCTTCGCCAAAGCTGTCGGCGGATGCCAAGCGCATGATCGAGAAGGCGGTGCTGACCGCCAACCTGCACGAGCACAAATACGTCGGCACCGAGCACCTGCTCTCTGCCATCCTGCAGGTCGCCGGAGCGGGCATCGAATCCTATTTCCGGACGCGCGGCGTCGCCCTCTCGGCGGCGAAGGACCAGATCGCCAGCGTCCTGAAATCGACTTCGAAGTTCCCCGACATGACCGAGACCTTCGAAGCCAAGAAGCCCGATGCCGACAAAGGCCAGAAGGAGGAGATGGCGGCGCGCGGCAGGGCCAAGGCCGCCGCCAAGGCCGTGAAGACGCCTGCGCTCGAGTTCTTCGGCGTCGACATGACCGCCAAGAAATTCGTCGACAAGGTGGAAGACGTCGTCGGACGCGAGAAGGAGGTCGAGCGCATCATCCAGGTGCTCTGCCGCAAGACCAAGAACAACCCGGTGCTGCTCGGCGAGCCCGGCGTGGGCAAGACCGCCATCGTCGAAGGGCTGGCCAAGAAACTGGCGGCCGGCAAGGTGCCGCCCGCGCTCGAAGGCAAGCGGATCATCTCGGTCGACCTGGGACTGATCATCGCCGGCACCATCTACCGCGGCGAGTTCGAGAGCCGCCTCAAGCAGATCATCGACGAGGTCAAGTCGCATCCGGAGATCGTCCTGTTCATCGACGAGCTCCACATGATCATGGGCGCCGGGGCCGCCTCCGGATCGATCGACGCCGCCAACATCCTGAAACCCGCCCTGGCCCGCGGCGAGATCCGATGCATCGGCGCCACCACGCTGGCGGAATACAAGAAGCATATCGAGGCCGACAGCGCGCTCGACCGCCGGTTCCAGCCGGTGCAGGTCTCCGAGCCGACGCCGGAACAGGCCGCGCACATCCTCCGGGGGCTGCGCGAATCGTTCGAGAGCTTCCACGGCGTGAAGATCACCGACGCCGCCATCGACGCGGCCGTGCAGATGTCGGTCCGCTACGTGCAGGACCGCTTCCTGCCGGACAAGGCCATCGACCTGATCGACGAGGCTGCCGCCATGCTGCGGGTGAACGACGGCCAGGACGCCGCCGCCGCCGAAGCGCGCGAGACGGAAGGCAAGTTGAGCGACGTGCGCGCTAAGAAGCAGCAGGCCGTCGTCGGGGAGAACTTCACCGAAGCGCTGGCCCTCAAGGAGCACGAGAAGGCGCTCCAAAAGAAGATGGAAGCGCTCGCGCGCGGAGGGGCGCTCTCGAAAGCGCCGACGGAAGTCACGGCCGCGGACGTCGCCAAGGTCCTGGCCCGCTCGACCGGCATCCCGGTCGAGGAGATCGTATTCGAAGAGAAGCGGCAGCTGGTCGACCTCGAACGGAAGCTGGCCGAACGCGTGGTCGGGCAGGACGAAGCCGTGAAGTCGGTCGCCGAAAGCATCCGCCGTGCCCGCCTGGGCCTCGCGCACCCGAACCGACCGCTCGCCTCTTTCCTCTTCATGGGACCTTCCGGCGTCGGCAAGACCGAACTCGCCAAGGCCATCGCCGAGACGGTCTTCCGCGACAAGGAAGCCTTCGTCCGCGTGGACATGTCGGAGTTCACCGAGAGCTTCAACATCTCGAAGCTGATCGGGTCCCCCGCCGGCTACGTCGGCTACCGCGATTCCAACAAGTTCGCCGATGCCGTGAAGCGCCGGCCGTATTCGGTCGTGCTCTTCGACGAGCTCGAGAAGGCGCATCCGGACGTCCTCAACCTCTTCCTCCAGATCTTCGAGGACGGGCACCTGACGGACGCGACCGGCAAGAAGATCAACTTCAAGAACACCATCATCATCATGACGTCGAACGTCGGTTCGGAGCATCTCCGCACCGCTACGGTCGGCTTCGATTCCTCCGGCAGCAAGGACCAGTCGCTCAAGGACAAGTTCGCGGAGGCCAAGGGGCCGATGCTGCAGGACCTCGAACGGCGCTTCAAGCCGGAGTTCGTGAACCGCATCGACAAGGTCATCCTCTTCCGCCCGCTCGACCTGGCGAGCCTGCAGAAGATCGTCAGCCTGCACATGGCGGACCTCAACCGTCGCCTGGAGACCGAGCACCGCATCAAGGTAGCGCTCACCGCCGGCGGGCAGAAGCTCGTGGCCGAGCGCAGCTTCGTGCCGCTCCAGGGCGCGCGCGGCGTACGCAAGACCATCCAGGAGATGGTCGAGAATCTGGTAGCCGAGAAGCTGCTCTCCGGCGCGTACGCCCCCGGCGAGACGGTCCGTTTGACGGTCAAGGACGACGCGCTGGTCGTGAAACCCTAACCGCTCCTGACGACGTATGGACGAAGTCCGACCGCCTTCCGACATCTCCACGCCCCCCGTTTCGGAGGAGGCGAGGCGCCGGGCGTTGGACTTCGAGCGACGAACGAGCCCGAACACGGACGGGATCGGGCGAGGGGGTCGGGATCCGGTATCGCGGGACGTCGAAGGAGAGCCCGGACAGGGCTCAGGCGAGCAAGCCTCCCGGATGATGGTGAGCGGATTCATCAAGGCATGCTGGGCGTTCCTCTGGGAGACGTTCGGGCACTCGATCTACCTCATCGATCTCCTGTTCCTGCTGCAGGCAGGCTCCGGGTATTTAAGGAGATTCATCCCGGCCGTCGGGGAAGAGTGGTTCGCCCCGGAGGCATTGAAGAACCTGCCGAAAAGTTCCCTCTTGCCGATCAAGCTGGCCGAAATCGTCGGCATGGTCGTCATCACCGCCCTGGTCATCGCGCTCGACGTGCTGTTCGTGACCGTGATCGCCATCCTGCTCGCCGTCGTCACGGCTGCCGCTAATCACCTCTAAACCGACGCTGCCTTCCGCCGTATGTTCAAGAAGATCGCCTTGCTCGTCCTGTTCGTCGGCGTCACCGTAGGCGTCGCGCTCCTGTTGTACCGGTTCTTCTTCGCGGGCGCGCCTGTCGCCGTTCCGACGTCCCCCGTCGGGACGCCGCCGGTCACGGGACTCCCGACCTCGGGCGACAGCAAGCCGCCCGTCGGCACCACGACGCCCGGCGTGACGACCCTGCCGCCCGCGGCCACGCTGCCGGCGGTGGCTTCCGGCGGGAAGACGGCCAGCCCCCGCCTCACGCAAGACACCGCGCGGCACCCGTCGGCCTCCCCGGACGGTCTCAGCTATTACGATGGCACCGACGGGCGCTTCTATCGCGCTCTCCCCGACGGCACGACGCAGGCGCTTTCCCCGCAAGCCTTCCCGTCGGCGACGGCCGTGGCCTGGGCGCCCAAAGGCGACAGGGCCGTGATCACGTTTCCGGACGCTTCGAAGGTCCTTTACGATTTCACCCGGCAGAGGCAGCTGACGGTTCCGAGCCATTGGACCGACCCGACCTTCAACGGCGACGGTTCGGCCGTCATCGCCAAATCGGAAGCGCTCGATCCCGACAACCGCTGGCTGGTCTCGATGGCGGCAGACGGTTCCGGCACGAAGCTCCTCGAACCGCTCGGAGAGAACGGCGACAAGGTGACCGTCAGCGTCTCTCCGGACAACGCGGTCGTGGCGTTTTCCGACACCGCGCAGCCGGTCGGCTTCGACACGCGCGACCTCCTGCCGATTGGGCAGAACGGCGAAAACTACAAGGCCCTGCGGATCGAAGGATTCGGCTTCACTCCGCTGTGGTCTCCCGATGACGTCCACATCCTTTACAGCGCCGCATCGCAGCGCGACGGCTACCTCCCGACGCTCTGGTTCGTGGGCGCGAACGGCGACGCGGTCGGTTCCGGGCGCGTTAATCTCGGCGTCCATACCTGGGCCGACAAGTGCGCGTTCGCCGACGCCGCGACGGTCTACTGCGCCGTGCCGGACAGCCTGCCTGGAGGCGCGGGGCTCCAGCGCGACATCGCCGCCTCCACGCCGGACCACATCGAGCGCATCGACCTCAAGAGCGGCTCTTCACGGATCGTCGGACGTCCGGAAACGGACATGACCATCGGCGACCTGACCGTCGCCGCCGACGGTTCTTCCTTGTACTTCACGGACGCAGGCGGCAACCTTCGCCAGATGCGCCTCCGCTGATATGGCCTGGAAACGCGCGCTCTTCATCATCGTCACGCTCCTTCTCGGTTTCGGAGTGCTGGCCTTCTATTGGAAGATCATCCGGACGACCCAAGGCCCAACGACGCGGGACGACGCCGGCAAGACGGCCCCCGCCCGCCACTTGGAGGCGCCGCAGGTTTCCTTCGTGGACCCATCCATCGGTCCGAAGGACGCCAAAGTCGTCATCGTGGAGTTCGGCGACTATCTCTGCCCCTTCTGCCGCGACACCGGGCTGGCCGTCGACAAGCTGCTCTCGCAGCGGCCGAACGACATCCGGTTCGTCTGGAAACACGACCCGAGCCCGCTGCATGCCGGTGCGGAACATGCCGCCGAGGCGGCCATGTGCGCCGACAAGCAGGGCGCCTTCTGGAAGTACCACCGCCAACTGCTCGAACGCCAGGCGACCTATGACGATACCGCCCTTTCGCTCGCGGCCAGCGACCTTTCCCTCGAAGTCGGCGCCTTCACGGACTGCCTCGTCAAGCATGATACCAAGCCGCTCGTCGACCGCACGGTCGAGGAGGGCCAGGCACTCGGCATCCAGAGCCTCCCGACCTTCTTCATCAACGGTAAGCGCCACGAAGGCGAAATGACGTATGACGAACTCGTCCAAGCGGTCGATGCCGCATCGAAATGAGCGGCTGCGCGTGGCGCTGACGGCCCTCCTCGCGCTGGCACCGTTCACGGCATCGGCCCAGCAGCCGGTCACCCTGACCGCGCCGAAGCTCGAGATCCCGATCCCGAACGTCAACCTGACTTCGGCGGTCACCCAGGGCGGAGGCGTCTCGATCCCCTTCCTCGGCCAGTACATCAGCGGCATCTACAATTTCATGATCGGGATCGTCGGCCTGGTCGCCGCCGTCATGATGATCGTCGGCGGTTTCGAATATCTGACTTCGGCCGGAGAGAAGTCCAAGATCGAGGCCGGCAAGAAGCGCATCATCAACGCGCTCACCGGCATGGCGCTGGCGTTCGGTTCCTACCTCCTGCTCTACGTCATCAACCCGAACCTGGTGACCTTCAGTTCGCTCCAGCTCGCCGGGGTGCCGACCGTGACCTATGGAGACATCACCGAGCTGGGCGGCGGCACGGCGACACCGACGCCTGGGACACCTTCCGTGCCTGCACCGGTCGCCGACACAGGCGCGCACACGGCGGTCTGCAACAGCGTCGATACCTGCCTACCGTACTGCAGGGCGGCGGGCTGCACGACGGTCTACTGCACCGCCGCCGAACAAAGAGCTGGCACGTGTCCCGGCAGCAACAACGCGTGGACAGCCGTGCCTCGCCCATGGAACAATAACTGCAACACGGACGGCTTCCCGATCGAACGTACGCACGATATCCTTCCGCCGGATTCGCCCGATCTCAAGCCGATCGCCTGGGCGGGCATCCACGGCATCGTCGCAGGAGGGAACGTCAAAGCGACCCAACTCGTCATCGACGGCCTCCAACGGGCGGAAAAATACATCGACGATAACTACAGCGGGCAGAGATACCAGATACGGGTCAATTCCTGCTGGCGCGACTATCGGGCCGATTTCGGAGCGCAGTGCGCGATCATGATGCGGCCTTCCGGCAACGATCCGGTCGCTTCCGGATCGACCTGGCCTGGCGCGAACCCGCATTCTGCAGGCTATGCCTGTGACCTGGCGTTGACGCAAAACGGCGTGATCTTGAGTGGCGGCCCCGGAGACCAATCTTGCAGCAGCAAAGGAAACGGTAATCGCTTGCTCGTACAGATGCTTACCAATCCGACTGTCGGAGCGCACCGATTGAACTATGAAGTCTGGCATTTCAACTGGGCCGGTTGGAACAACTGCTATTGCGTCATGGGCGAATGCGATGCCCACATGTTCCCCACTTCCTACAGCTGCAATTCCAACAACGAGAATCACGGTTGCTGAGCCCATTGACACGTTCGCCCTCATGCTTGATACGCTCCCCGCATGACCGCCGCCAAAGCCGTCTTCATCTGCTCCAAATGCGACGCCCAATCCACCAAGTGGAGCGGGCGTTGTTTGGAATGCGGCGGCTGGGGCACGGTGGCGGAGGCCGCTTCCGTGCCGGAGGCCAGGAAACCCTCCTCCGTCGCCTCGGGACGCCCCGGCAAGACCTTCTCGCTCGCTGAACTGAAAGGTTCCAAGACCGCCCACCGACCGACCGGCATCGCGGAGTTCGACCGCGTGCTCGGCGGCGGGCTGGTCCCCGGATCCTTGGCGCTGCTCTCCGGCGAGCCCGGCATCGGAAAGTCCACCTTGCTGCTCCAAGTCGCCTCCGCCATCCCGAACGTGCTCTACGCTTCCGGCGAAGAATCGGCCGATCAGGTCGCCCTGCGCTTCGGACGGCTCGGCCTCGCCGCGCCGACCTTGAAGTTCCTGGCCGAGACCGACCTTTCGACCGTGCTCGCCACCATCGAAGCGGAGAAGCCGTCGCTCGCCATCATCGATTCCATCCAGACGCTCTCCTCCCCCGAAAACGGCGGAGCCCAGGGCGGGGCCACCCAGATCCGCGCCATGACGGCGCAGCTCATGGACTACGCCAAGAAGAGCGGCGTGCCGATGCTGATCGTGGGGCAAGTCACCAAGGACGGCGACGTGGCCGGTCCGAAGACGCTGGAGCATCTCGTCGACGTCGTCATCTCCTTCGAAGGCGACCGCTCCTCCAACTACCGGCTGCTCCGTACCGCCAAGAACCGCTTCGGCGCCACCGACGAGGTCGGCGTCTTCGAGATGGGCGCGGGCGGACTGAAGGAAGTCAGCAACCCTTCGTCCTTCTTCCTGAACGACCGCTCCAAGGACGTCCCCGGTTCGGTCGTGACCTGCATCATGGAAGGCACCCGACCGATCCTGGTCGAGATCCAGGCCCTGGCTTCGCGCAGCACCTTCGGCTACCCGCAGCGGCGCGCCTCCGGCTTCGACGCCAACCGTCTCCAAGTCCTCCTGGCGGTGCTCTCCGAACGGCTGGGCGTGCCGACCCAGACGCACGACATCCACATCAACGTGGCCGGCGGTTACAAGGTGAAGGAACCGGCGGCCGATGCCGCCGTGGTGTTGGCGGTCGTCTCGGCCCTCTCCGGCAAGCCGCTCCCCCCCTCGCTCGCGGCCTTCGGCGAAGTCGGCCTAGGCGGCGAGCTCCGCCCCGTCACGTTCGTCGAGAAGCGCGAGACCGAAGCCAAGCGCCTCAAGTTCTCGGACGTCATCACCCCGAAGAACACGCCGCATCTGAAGGAGGCGATCAAGAAACTCTTCCCTTGACGGGAGGGGGTTTTTTGAAGGGTGCGCGTCGTCTGAGTCTCTACTCCAAATGCACGCTCTCGGCTTCGGCCGAGATTTTCTTTTTGAGAGCCTGATGAGCCTCGAGGTCGGGATCCTCCGCCATCAAGGCCTGGACCGTGCGCTTCGTCTCCTCGATGAGCGCGGTATCGCCCGGGCGGAAGCGCTGGAGGTCGGCGAAACCGGATTGGTCTTCGCCGAACAGGCTGCCGGGGCCTCGGAAACGCAAGTCGAGTTCGGAAAGCTCGAAGCAATCCTTGGCGCGGATGAAGCCTTGCAGGCGCTCCATGACATGGGGCGCTCCGTGCGAAGGCGCCAGATAGCAGCGCGACGGCAAAGAGGAACGCCCCACCCGGCCGCGCAGCTGATGCAGCTGGGCCAAGCCGAAGCGTTCGGCCGCTTCGATGACCATGACGGTGGCGAGCGGCACGTCCACGCCGACCTCGATCACGGTGGTCGAGACCAGCATCGAGAGCGGGCCCTTGGCGAACCGTTCCATCGTCTCGCGCTTCGCGTCCGCCTTCATCTTGCCGTGCAGGAGGCCGATCTCGAGCTCCGGGAGCTCGGCGCGCAAGCGCTCCACTTCCTCTTCCGCCGACTTCACGCCGAGGGCGTCGGAGGCCTCGATGAGAGGGCAGACCACGAAGATCTTGCGTCCGGCGTCGGCCTCGGCACGGACATGCATGAGCATCGCCTTGCGTCCGCCCTCCCCCACCAGCATGGTCTCGACCGGACGGCGCCCGGCCGGCATCTCGCGGAGCGCGGAGAAATCGACGTCGCCGTAGAGCGCCAAGGCGAGCGAACGCGGGATGGGCGTGGCGGTCATGGAAAGGAAGTGCGGCACCTCACCGGACGCCGTCTTCGGCAGGCGTCCGAGCAGTTCCTGGCGCTGGCCGACCCCGAACCGATGCTGCTCGTCGACGACCACGAGCGCCACGTGCTTGGGCGCGAACCCCTTGGACAGCAGGGCGTGCGTGCCGACCACGATGGCGGCGCCTTCATGGTCGTCCTTGCGCGAAGCGGTGCGGAGGGCGGCGCGGAAAGGCGTCCCGGCGAGGAGTTTCGAGACGGTCGCGTGATGCTGTTCGGCCAGGATTTCGGTCGGGGCCATGAGCAGGCTCTTGTAGCCCACGAGCGCGCAGGCATGCATGGCGAGGGCCGCCACCACGGTCTTGCCGCTGCCGACATCGCCTTCCACCAGACGCTGCATCGGGCGCCCGACGCCAAGATCCTGAAGGATGCGCCACGCGACGCGCTTCTGGTCCCCCGTCAGCGCGAAGGGCAGCGACGCCACGAAGGCGCGCGTCGCGGCCTCGTCGAACGGGATGGCCGGCGCCCGCTTCCGTTCCAGCGTCCGCCGGGCCCACGCCCCGCGCAGCTGGAAGAGGAAGAGTTCCTCGAAGCGGAAGCGGCGGTCGGCGGCTTCGGCCGCCTCCATCGACTCCGGGAAGTGGATGGCCCTGAGCGCATCGCCGATCCGCATCAGGCCGTGTTCCGCCAAGAGGGACGGCGGCAGCGACTCGTCGACCAGATCGGCGGCCGGCAAGGCCGCGTGCAGGACGGCCCGGAGTTGCTTGGTGGTCAGGTCGCCGGAGACCGAATAGACCGGGACCAGGCGTCCGGTGTGGACCGGCGCCGCCGCGCCCTCCTTCTCATAGCCGGGATTCACCATCTCAAGCCCCCAAGGCGTCGATTCGATCTTGCCGGAAAGCAGGACCCGGTCTCCGGGTTTCAGCGTCTTCGCGAGATAGGACTGGCGGAACCATACGACCTTGGCCGTCCCGCCCTCGTCGGAAACGGTCGCTTCGGTCAGCAGCATGTTCCGCTTGGCCGAACGGCGGGCGCGGATCATGTCGATGCGCGCCCGGACCGTCACCGGCCCTTCCGAAGGTCCGGAGAGAGGAGCGGCCTGCCGCAGATCCTCGTAGCGGAAGGGCAGCTGCCGCAAGAGATCGCCGGCCGTGACGATGCCCATGGCGCGGAGCTTTTTGGCCGCCCTGGCGGCCACGAGGCCCAGGTCCGGGATGGGGGTAAACGGGGAAACCTGCATACGGACGACAGTATAGCAGGCATTGACAGACCGTGGCCCATGCGGTAGTCTGGCCGGGTACCTGAGCGAGCCCATAGCTCAGCTGGATAGAGCGCAACCCTGCGGAGGTTGAGGTCGAACGTTCGAATCGTTCTGGGCTCACCATACGAAAAATCCCGGTCACGCCGGGATTTTCGTTTGCGGACTTCAGAGCTTCAGGACGCGGCCGAGCAGTTCGGAAATCGGCTCCCCTTCCCGGGACGATTCCTCGTGCAGGAACTCCAGCAGGGCGGAACGCACCTTGAGCGGATCCTGGTCCTCAAGCGCCACCCTGATATGCGGCGTGATGGAATTCCGGAAATCAAGGTAAAGGCATTTCGTGTGCGGAGGATCGTACAGGATCCAGAAGCTCTTCAGATTCTTGTACGGGACGAACTCGTCGCCGACCAGGACCCCGCGCGAGGTCATCTGGAACAGCAGCCTCCTCGGCTCACGCATGGAGGAGAGCCCGACGATGATCCCGCCCATGATGACGATGATCGCGAAAAGGAAGTTCTGGGTGATCATGGCATATAACACCATCCCCACCCCCACGATGAACGCGATCGCGTACCACAACGGCCCGCGTTCATGGCGCTCGTATTCGTCGATGAGCCAGCTGTGGATTTCCTCCCCGTACGGGTTTCCGGCCGCT
Source organism: uncultured bacterium (assembly GCA_937900255.1). Classification (GTDB taxonomy): domain Bacteria; phylum Patescibacteriota; class Patescibacteriia; order SG8-24; family DYFX01; genus DYFX01. The sequence continues at coordinate 120,355 of CALCDZ010000003.1, read as the reverse complement.
TCAGGGCGCTTTTCTTCCACCATATGGGGACAGTATAGCACGCTTTACAAGGCTTTCGGAATGGCGTAGGATGACCCCGCACGAGGAGGGTTGCGCCGAATGGTAAGGCAGCAGTTTGCTAAACTGCGACCGGGCAACTGGTCTTGTGGGTTCGATCCCCACACCCTCCGCCATGCAAGACACATCACGCGAGTGGTGTGTTTTGCTTTCACCCCTCACTTGCCGTGATGACCGACGGAAGCTCTGATGGCGTCCAGGATGGTCTCGGGGTCGGTCAGGTGGATCGAGTGGCCGCTGTTCCGGGCTTGGATGAGGCAGGAGTCCGTGGAGGTCTTGAGATACGCGGACATCACGTCGCGCCACAGCGCTTCGATCCTTGCGGCCGCCTCGAGCGGGGCGTTGCCGTAATAGGCGATCTCCTTCTCCATCACTTCGGGCGTATGGCAGATCAGGTACAAAGGGATGGAAGGATTTCCGGGCATCTCGCCCAGCGCGCGCATGGCGCGATCGTCTTTGATGAAGGCGTACTCCCCTATGGCCGCCCCGTACATCCTCCGGCTCGTGGCGTTTTCCAGGATCCGGCGCTCCGCTTCCTTGGAGAAGCCGTCATAGTAATGGAAGGGCGGCGATTTCTTGAGGAGAGGGCGCAGGAGCCCGCCGAGACCGGCCGAGCAGAGATAAAGGCCGATCTTCAGGTTGAATCCTTTATCGATCCCGCTGCGGCGATATTCGTCCTTTGAAAGCTCTCTCTTGAACCTCGGCTCCTCGAACGAGACCGGATCGACCAGGACCAACGCGCTGGCCCTCTCGGGAAAGCGTCTCGAGAAGACGAAGGCGAAAAGCCCGCCCAGCGAATGTCCTAGAAGCGTCGCGCGGGCGATACCGAGATGATCCAGCAGCTCAAGAAGCTCCTCCGCGACATGCTCGGGCGACCGCGGACGCTGGGGCTTCCCGCTCGCCCCGTAACCGGCCCGGTCATGGACCAGCACGCGGAATTCCTTGGACCACCGTTCGGCAAGATGCCACCATTCGGCGCATGAAGCGGCCAACGCGGTCTCGATGACGACGCAAGGGCTCGAGGGATCGCCGAACAGCCTGTAGGCCCTGCGTCCGGACGGGAGGTCGGCGATGCTCATGCTTTCCATGGACATATGGCATTTCAGGGATGACCTCATCATCGTAAGGGCGGCGGTTTTGACCGTCAATCCAGGCTGCGGCCCGACTCCGAATCTTCGGGCTTTTCGAACACGCCCACCAGATGCATCGTCGCGATCTTGAGGCCGAGGAGGCTTGCGAGGCGTTGGATGAGGAGGGCGAGGCGGTAGAAGAAGGGGCCGAACGCGAGGTAGCTGGGGTCCGGGTTTTCGATGAGCGTGAGCTCGCGCATCCCCGCTTCCGCGAGCAGCCTGCGGAGATCGCGCGCGGTGTTGGCGGCGTATTCCGTCCGGAACGTGTCGTCTTCCGTGCGGCCGTAGAGCTTCGCGAGGACGAAGGACGTGAACCGCCCGCCGAGCAGCCGCTTCGCCAGGAGCACGTAGGAAAAGGCGTACGGCGTCACGAAGAAGAACTTGCCGCCCGGTTTCAGGACGCGGCGGATCTCGCGGAAAACCCGCTCCGGGCTCCGGACGTGTTCCAGCACCCATAGGCTCGTGACGGCATCGAAGAGGCCGTCCTCGAAAGGCAGCGCCTCCAAATCCGCGACGACGATCGGGTCGGCGAGCGTATTGCCTTCTGTCGCTTCCTTCGACGCATCCACGCCGATGACGCGCCGGAGCGATGCGCTGTTCGATTCAAGAACGTAGTTGGCTCGCCCGCAGCCGGCATCCAGGACCGTCATGTCCGGAGCGGCATGTTCCCGGAACAGCCTGGCGAGCCGCATGACGGAATCCTCCCAGGCGGGTTCCGAAGCCTTGTATTTTTCCCGATACGCCTGCTGGCGGAGCTCCTGCGGCGTCATGTGCGGATCGATCTTCAGGTAGCTGGGCATGAGAATCGCTTGGTGACGGTGAGGTTGACATTTTCCATTTTCCATGATAAGACATCGGAACGCAATCACGCGTGCTACGACGGAGGAAAAATGCGATTCACGATCGGCGCGATCATCATCTTATCAGCGCTCATGACGATCGGGTGCGGCACGAGCCAGACGGACGTCTGCGGCGACGAGGAGTGCACCGAAGACGAAACGGCGCAGGCCTGCCCGCAGGATTGCGCCCCGCCGATGTGCGGGGACGACGCATGCGAGGCCGCGAAGGATGAGACAGCGGCAAACTGCCCGTCCGACTGCGCAGCTGCCGTCTGTGGCGACCATGTCTGCGAGAAGCGCAAGGGCGAGACCGAAACCGGTTGCAAGACGGATTGCGCTCCGGCCGTCTGCGGCGACCGCGTCTGTGAGGCTTACAAGGGCGAGAACGCGGCGCGTTGCTGGATGGACTGCGACCCGCCCAGATGCGGCGACGCAAGGTGCGAGAGAACCAAGAACGAGACGGCAGCGAACTGCCCCACCGATTGCCATGTCTGCGGGGACGCGGTCTGCCAAGCGCCGTTCGAAAACGGTTCGAACTGCGCTGACGACTGCCATCGTTGCGGAGATGCCCTATGCCAAATCCCTTATGAGAACTCCCTCAGTTGCCCAATAGACTGTCCGGGCTTACCATGATGACGTGCCTCCTACCTCTCCCGCTCGGGAGAGGTCTTTCTTTACATGAATCACAAAACCGGCCTTGAGCAGGCCGGTCTCTTTTTCACAGGCGGGTCAAGCGGTCTCGACCGCTTCCTCGTAGGGCCTACGTCCCTTGGGAGGGGTCGTCATGGCACTCTCGGCGCGGTAGCCGAGGGCCAGGAACGTCGCCGCGGTCAGGTTCTTCGCTTTCAGCCCGAGGATGACATCGACCTGGTCGGGCATGAAGCCCTCCATGGGGGCCGAATCGACGCCGAGAAGGGACGCCGTCTCGACCATGATGCCGAGCGGGATGTAGCACTGCGCCTTCAACCACGACTGCCGCGCATCCTCCGGCCTGCCGGCGACGGCGCCTCCCGCCATCCGGACGAAGCCGTCGAAAGCCTCCGCAGGCTTCCCGGTCGCGGCCGCCAGGCGCGCGGCGCGTTCCGCGACGAGCGCTTCCGCATCCGTCCGCTGGGCGATGACGACGAGATGCGACGCTTCGACGATCTTGGCCTGATCGAAACCGACCTGGCGCAGCTTCAGGCGGACTTCCGGGTCCGTCACGACCACGAACTTCCACGGTTCAAGACCGAAGCTGCTCGGGGCGAGGATACCGGACTCAAGGATCGTCCGCAGGTCCTCATCGCTGACTTTCTTGGAAAGGTCGAAGGCGTTCACGGCGTAGCGCCTCTTGAGCGCGGCGATGATCTCTTGATGTGTCGTCATAGTATTCATTTATGTGCGCATTTAAGACGCTCAGTCCGCGAAAGAAAGCCCATCGAAGACCTCGCCTCCATGTAGAGGCTTTCCTTTCACCACGATGTCGCCGTAATCTTGGATCTTGAACCAGCCCGTTCGCCCATCCGCCGTGATGCGGCACCAAGCGATGTCGTCGCAGGCCGTGATGACGGCCTTGCTCCCCTGCTCGAGTCGGAACGCCGGCGAGGCGTCCTTAGGCGACCTCTGGAACGTCATCGGCACGAGCAGGGTGACGGGCGTCGATCTTTCGTAGAGTGCACGCGGCACGTGAATGATATGGCCATTCTCCAGCTTGAAATCATCCTGGTGGAACCAAGTGTCAAGGATACGCCCGCGACTCATGGTGGTGAAGGTGCCATCGCCGGCAAAGCGCATGTTCTCGTAGAAATCTTGCGTCTGGCCCAAAAAGAGGATCTTGCTTCCGTCATATCCATAGAAGCGCGTCGTCGGGTCGCTGCTGGGCCCTTCGTCGCCCAAGGCGATCTGTCGCAATGGGTATCCGGTTTTTGGATCGGAACCGCCGATCTTGACGATGCCGAAATGGCCGGTCGGGTTGCTTTGTTCGGGGATGTCGATCGTCTGATCGTCGATGCGAAGCGAATGGTGAGGATACGGGATGCCGGCAGCATACGAGAGCGACAGCGCGATCTGTTCCTTTTTGCCGTCGCCGTTCAGATCGATGAGCGCAGTACCGACGACCTGCGGACCTGGGGTAGGCGTAGGAAAGTAGGGTTGTGGCTTGACCGAAGGGCGGACACGGCAACCCGCGCCCATCAGGACCAGGAGCGCCGCGGCGAAGAGATATTTGTCGATGCGTGTATGCATATGTTTCTTGGATCATTCACCCTCCAGGAGCAGGTCGGAAATTTTCCTCACCGTATTCACGTTCCGCGCCGTCATGTTCTTATAGACCACAGAGCCGATGAAGTTCTTCATCCCGCTCTTGGCATACGAGCTTCTTTTGACGCTCCAAACGATCGCCCCGGGCGCATACAGGAGCGTATCGACTTCGGGGTTCGTGCGCAACAAATCGATGGTGCCCTTCTTGTCGAATTCGCTCTTCAGGAAAAGGACGTCCGTCTTCTGTATCGTGTCATTTTGGAATCCGGCCGGTATTTTTCCGCAGAGCTTCCGGATATTTTCCTCATCGCGGATGATGACGTCGATCTTGAAGCCGAAAGCCTTTTCCAGCGCCGCCTCTATGCGGGAAAAATCTTTTTTTCCCGCGCGGAAGATGACGTTCCCTGAATTGATGTAGGTGGAGACGCCTGAGAAACCCATGGACGTGAACACCTTCCTGAGCCTCGCCATCTCGACCTTCTTGTTCCCGCCGACGTTGATGCCGCGCAGGAACGCCACGTATTTTTCCGTCACGGCTTTGCTGCCCATGGCATCATTCCCCTTCGACGAATCTCTTCAATCCGGCGAGGACGGTCTCCCAGTTTTTGGCGGAGTGGTCTGCCCGTTCCTGCGTATCGACGTTCGATTGGTCGATGGTCACCTTGATGCCGTCCGGCGATCGTTCCAGCCCGTAGCGGATCACTTGGTAGGACTCCGGCTTGTCTTCAAGCCCGCTGAAGCCGCTCCAGTAGCTGAAGGACAGGCTTTCCATCGGCGTGAACGCGAGGACGCGTCCCTTGTCCTCATAAGCCTTACCGCCGTACTCTCCACGGAAAAATATGGGCGAACCGACGTTCCAGTCCGTGACCAGTTTCGTGCCGAAAAAATACCGTTCCACCTGTTCAGGAGTGATGAGCGCCTCCCAGACCTTTTCCAATGGCGCGTTGATGACGATCGAAGCCGATGATGAGTATGTCATTGAAGATGGTTTTGACCTATGCCGTTTTCGAGCATCGCCTTCTTTTGGCGGTGTCTTGGAGTTCAGTACCCCCAAACCTCTGGATATGTTAGGGCTTTTTCGGGGGTCAGGTTAGCGACTCGGTTTGAGACATATGTGTACACCAGAAAATGTCGCACCGCCTTACATTACCCACCACTGAATCTAAAGTTTTATCGTCTGCACTGCAGTGTCGTCCTGAATAATTGTCTTGAGCGTTTCCAGCCAGACACCATACGTCCAGCGTGCACCATTCTCGGTGTCGTTGGAAAAGGAAATAGTAAAAACGCACGGGCCCGGTCCATTTTCGATGCGTACCTCATCCGACAACTGCCCTGTAGTTGCGATCTCTCGTAGGATGTCCTTCCCCTTATCTGAATAATTCACACATGAAAAATCGGTATGGAGGTCGGTGTCCAAGTACCAGCGCTTCTTCTGCTTGTACTTCGCTATCTTGACATGCCGACCGGTCGCGATGGGCCATACCAGTGTTTTTTCCTTCTCCCCGTTAGAGAAGAGGGCGTCGAGCAGCTTTTCCGTAGCGTTGCTCGCGTTTTCATGATCATTTTTGGACATATATTCAAAAAATCCAGTAGTAATCCAGGGGTCGCCCACACATCACGCATGAAAAAGCAGCATCCGATTCCACAACCCCTACCGGGCTCCGGGGGCTATTTGGGCCAAGCGGGTCGTCCGATAAGAAATTGTCGTGGCGGAGGGGGTGAGATTCGAACTCACGATCCCTTGCGGGATGACGGTTTTCAAGACCGTTGCCTTAAACCGCTCGGCCACCCCTCCGCGCATGGTCAGCCTAACATAGCCCGGGGAGGCTGTCAGCGGTCCGTATCCGGCTTGGGACTCCCCCAGGCCAGGGCGAATCCCCTGATGTCCGACGCGCCGGCGGTTCGGAGCGCCGCGGCGCATTCCTGCATGGTCGATCCGGTCGTCCAGATGTCGTCGACCAGGACAAGCGGACGGTCGCGCCACCGTTCCGGCACGCGCGCTTCGAACGCGCCCGCGAGGTTCTTGGCGCGGTCCTCGACCGAGACTTGCGGCGCGGTCTCGCGGCGCCGGGCCAGCAGCTTGTCGCTGCGACGCAACCCCAACTCCCAGGCCAAGGCATCGGCGATCATCGCCGCCTGATTGAAGCCGCGCTCGCCGGACTTCCTGATGGAGAGCGGCACGGGCACCAGGATGGCCTCTTCCCCGCAGAACGACGTCCCGTCCTTGGACGCCCAGCGGCGGGCCAAGGCTCCGATCGGCTCGGCCGCGCAGGTCCAGCGCTCATATTTGAGGTCATGGATCAGCCTGCGGACGAGCGGGATGGCGTACGGATACGCCGCTGCCGCGCGCAAGGTCCCGGCCTGGAACGTCTTGGGCGACAGATCGACTTCGGCGACGCAGCTTGGACAGCAATGCGACCCGGCCGCACCGCAGGCCAGACATTCGAGCGGAAACAGGAAATCCAAAACGCGCCCCATACGGGCGCGTCCTAGCGTTTCCGGGGAGCGGCTGTCAATTCTCCCAAGCGGCGGAATCGACCCTCCAATCGGAACCGGACTTCTTGAGGGTCATCTTGAGGGAGCGGTAACTGATGGACGGCGTGACGGAAGCGCCGGCGCTCTTCTGCTGCTGCAGCATGACGGCGACCGTGGCCGTGCCGGCCGAAGCGTCATACGACCGGACTTTGGTGGAAATCTTCACGCTGGTCACTCCTTGGTAATCGGCCGCGTCGGACGGCTTGGCGGCGGCGAGGTAGGCTTCCGTCGCCGCGCGATACGTGGCGGTCATGACGGGCAGGAGATCCTTGAGGTTCCCGAAGTTCCCTTGATTGGAGTAGCTCCCGTAACGCTCGGCGAACAGCTCGGCCATTTGGGCGGCGGCCGTGCTTCCGGCCGAAACCTGGACAGCCGGAGCGAGCGGGTTGGGCATAGCGGGCACGGCCGCCGGCTGGGAGGTCGCGGAATCCACGCGCTGCGGGACGTAGATGGAAGTCGGCTTCGCCTTCCGGAAAAGGAGCCAGATCGCCGTCGCCAGGATCGCGACGAGCAGCAGGGCCAGGATGACGATCAGGATGGCGCGTCTTCGGGCAGTCATAGGTTTCAGGCTTGGGTTTCAGCACCGGACAAGAGCTGCTTCTCCAGCTCCCGCTTGGCGTTCTCGATTTCGAGCAGCTGCCGGGGGTCGGAGGTGATCAGCTGGTCTTCGGCGTACGAGGCGACCACCTTGATGGCGGCGTGCCTCGGGCCGGCGAAGAAGATGCCTTCGCCGACGCCCGCCTCGAGCAGCAGGTACTTCTCCCCTTCCGTCAGCAGGAAGGTCTTCTGGATGAGATCGATGGCCGCGGGCGACTGCTTCAGGAGGAACTGCATCGCCGAGTTGGTGACGATCGCCTGGCCGTACGGCGAGCGCAGGAAATCGTTGACGTCCTGCGTGATGGTCGTGACGCCCAGGAAATACTTGCGGCAGCGCTTGACCAGGGCGAAGATGAACTTGGCGGAGTCGTCGTGCTGCATGAGCCACCAGGCCTCGTCGATCACCAGGACGCGCTTCTTGCGCTCGGAACGCACGACGTTCCAGATGTAATTGACGATGGTATAGACGGCGAGCGGACGCAGCTCGTCCTCCAGGTCCCGGACGCTGAAGGTCACGAGCGGGTTATCCATCTCGACGGTCGTCGGCGAGTTGAGCAGCCCGGCGAACGTGCCCTCGGTATATTTGCGGAGCTTGATCTGGAGGTTTTCCGTGCCGGTGATGCCTTCGAGCACCTGCTGGAAATCGGACATCACGGGCGGCTCGACGGTCGCCAGGTCGACGCCCGGCACGATGTCCTTCTTGGCATAGGTCTCGAGAAGCGCCCGGTCGATGATCGAATCCTCGGCGGTGGTGACCTCGCCGAACACGATGCGCATCAGGCCTTTCACGGCGATGACGGCCGAGCGGATGATGTCCTCGGAACGGACGTCCTCCCCCACGGGGCGCGGCAAGTCGAAGACGTTGAGCTTGGAATCGGACGCCAGCGAGATGTTGATGTAGGTGCCCCCGACGGCGTCGGAGAGGTGCTTATACTCCATCTCCGGGTCGATGATGATGACCTCGGTGCCGACCATGAGGGAGCGGAGCACCTCAAGCTTCACGGCGTAGCTCTTGCCCGCGCCGGAAGTGGCGAAGACGATCGCGTTCGCGTTCTGGAGCGAGAAGCGGTCGAACAGGATCAGGCTGTTGTTGTGGCGGTTGATGCCGTAGAGGATGCCGTTGTCGGAGGTGAGGTCGGCCGAGACGAACGGGAAGCCCGAAGCGATCGGGCTCGTGTTCATGTTGAAGGTGATCATCAGCTCGTCATTGCCGATCGGCAGGGTCGAGTTGAAGCCCTGCTCGGCCTGATAGAGCACCCGCTTGGTGTAGATCAGCTTGGAACCGAACATGCCCTCGACCTGGTTGGAGAGGTCGTCGAGTTCCTTCTCTGACCGGGCGTACATCGTGACGTACAAGGCGAACTGGAAGAAATGCTCGACGCCTTGCGTCAGGTCGTCCCGCAGCTTCTCGATGTCGCGCAAGGCGGTCTCGCGCAGCGGGTCGCGCGCCGCGCCCTTCTCGGCGTCGGACATGATCTGGGCCTCGAGCACGCCGACCTTGTTCTTGAGCTGCTTGAGGATGATCTCCGGCTGGACCGGATAGAAGAACATGCCGACGTCCATCGTCGCCGAGAAGTTGATGATCGGCGTGAACCAGCCGAGCGTCAGGTAGCGCGGATACGTCACGACGAAAAGCGTGCGTACGTGAAGATCGCCGAGCCGGATGTGGTTCGGCTTGACCTCCATGGCGGCCGGTGCGATCAGGTCGCGGATGGTGACGACGCCCTTGCGGTACGTGCGTTCCTCCTCGAGCTTGATGCGCTCTTCCTGCGCCAAACGCTGCCGCTCGGCGGCGGTCAGCTTGGGCTTGGCCGCGCTCCCGGCGGGCCGTTCCTGTTTTGCGTCAGCGGGGTTGAACGCCATGTCTACGGTTCAAGTCGCACGTTGTCGACCTTCTCCAGTTTCTGCGACTGCATCGACTGGGGGTTATAGGCCGTGTAGTAAAGCTCGATCAGGCTTTGGGTGTCGAGCGTCGCGCTCATCAGGCTCATCGAGTTCAATCCGGCCCTGACGGAATCCACCTTGACCATGAGGTCCTTCTTGCGCTGGCGGAACTGCTCTTCCCGGAGGCGGGCCGAGACGAGCGGCGAGAGCACCTCTCCCATCCGGGCGAAGAAGCCCTTGCGCTTGGACGAGGCCGGGTTGTAGGGCACGATCACGAAGAACTTCTTCTGCATGATCTCCCCGAGCTCGACCAGCTCCTTCACGAACTGCCGGTAATCGACGATCTGGTTCCGCAGGAGGTCGTTGGACTGGGTCTTTTCGTGCTCCTTGAGGCGGTTCAGGTAGTCGTCGATGTCGAGCTTGCGCGACTGGATGAGGATCTGCACCGGGGAATCGAGCGAGTTCAGGAAGGAGATGTAGCCCTGGATGATCGCTTCCTGCTCGTCCTCGGACTTCAGCGAGAAGTTGATGCTCGAGACCAGCAGCACCGCCCGCATCGTGCCGTCCTTCATGACGACCACGTCCTCCCGGATTTCGGCGATATCCAAGAACTGCTGGGTCGAGACCTGGGGTTTCGACCCGGCGAGCTTCTTGCTTTGCATCAGCTGCTCATTCGCCATAGCTTCCTCCTGGAATTCCCTATTCCTCGGGATTGTAGACGCCGCCGGTATTGACCATGAGCGCCAGCTCGGAGAGCCGAGAGGTGGTCGGCGCTTCCTTATAGACGCGGCGCGGGGCCGGGGGCGGGGGTTCGACCTTCGAAAGGGCGATGATCTCCGCGTCGGAAAGTTCCTTGTTCCAGACGCGGATCATCGGCCGACGCCAGGTCTGAAGCACGTTCAGGAGGAAAAAGTGGAACGGCTGCCCGTTGACGCGCGCGAAGGCGAGCGTCAGCCCGGCCGCGAGCAGCGCCACGTCGATGGCGATCGCGACGGCCAGGCTCAGGAGCTTGTAGACGATGACGCAGACGAGCGCATCGACCATCATGATGCCGAACTGGCGGACCGTCACCTGTCCGATGATCTTGTCTTCAACGTCGATGAATTGCGGGACGACGAACTGGGCCATGGCCTCATCCTACCATTTAATATCGCAGTTGTCTGCTCAGCTCCCCGATCGCCTGGAACTCCTCCGCGGTCAGGAACGGCCTCTTGGCCGCCTCGCGGGCCGCGACCGCCTCCTTGAACGGCATTCCGTTCAGGCCCTCGCGCATGAGTTCCAGATAGGTACGGACGACCTCGGAAGCCGACCAGGCCTTGAGACCTTCGGTCCTTCGGGTATAGGACTGCTCGGCCAAAAGATCGATCTTGTCCTTCACTTTCATGCAGGCCTCCTTCGGGTCCTTGGAGAGCCGGCGGAAATCGACGACGGTGATGGCCCGAAGCTCCTCGACCGGTCCGGTCAGCTTCGGAGCGGCCTTGACGTCTTCCATGCGGGGGCGGTTCGGCTGCCCAGGCACGACCGAAAAGGCCGGCATGGGGGCGGGAGCGCCGGGCACGGGCTTGACGAGGGTCAGCGGCGGCTGCGGCATGAACGTCCGAACGGGGGCGATCTCGACCTCCGGGAGCGGGATGGTCACGGGCGCGCGCAAGTGCGGTGGAATGATATGGACGTCGGAAACCGGCAGGTTCGACGGAGGACTCGGGAATTTCGAAGCGGGCGCCGCAGCCATCGCCGGGGTCGGCGCTGCGACGGGCGCGGCAACGGCGGCCATTTTGGTGGCTTTTTTCGATTTCGCGACGATGCTGCGATACAGGCGCTCCAGGTCCGATTCCTGAGCGGCCGCTTCCTGGGCGGGTGCCTCGGCCGCCTTGCGGCGTTCCTTCTCCACCCAAGCGGCTTTTTCCCCTTCGATCCGCTCGGCATGCGCTTCATGGACCTCCTGAAGGCTGCCCTGGATGATGCCAAGGAGGCGCCGCGCCGATTCCTGGCCGAGACCGAGCCCGCCGAGTTCCTTCGGCTGCACCATCGTCTCAAGCGTCTCCATCTGATCGCGCACGTCGCGGAGGCGGTTGCCGATGACCGTCTTGACGCGCTTCGAGAAATCCTCGTCGTCGGTCGCGAGGCCGGAATCGAGGTAGATGCGATCGATCGAGGCTTGAATGCGCCGCGCAGTCTCGTCTGCCTGCTGCGTACCTTTGGCCGACGATGCCTTTTCCTTCAACAGAGCGATCTCCTCCTCGTCTTCCGGCGCGATCATGACGAAGTCCTCCTTCGGCTTCGGCGCGGGGGCGGATGGCGCTTGCGGAGCGGCCGCAGGCGGGGCGCCGACGGCCGGCGCTTCCTTGATGACGACCGTGCGCTGTTCCTCCTTGGCATGATCGATCACTGACCGGGCGGCGGACGGGTCGAGCCCGACGCCGCCGATCTTGTCGGACCGCGTCAGGACCTCGAGCGCCTGCTCTTCCGTGCGGATGCCTGCCAAGAAGGACGTGACCACGTCCCGCATCCTCTCGCGGGCGCGCGCCGTCGCTTCGGCCGCGCCGTCGGAAGAACTGACGACCTCGGACGCCGCCTCGTCGCGCGTGCGCTCGACCATCTGGATGCGCTCGGCCGGATAGCTCGAGACGTCCCCGCCGAGACGACGGACATAACCTGAAACATCGCCGAGCCAGCGGTCGAGCGGCAGGAGGCAGTAGCCCGCGATATCGCGCGCCAACGCCTTGCTTTTACCTTCGTCTCCTCCGACGAGCGCGGATGCTTCTTTTTCAAGATCCGACATCGGCACCTCGCGGGCGAAGACACGCTGGAGGAGGCGGAGGAAGGTTTTTTGGCCCTCAAAATCGAGGGCGTTCCGTTCGATGACCTGCCCATTCCCGTGCAGCAAGGACTCGGAATACAGATAGTCCTGGACCGGCTCCGGAAGCTTTCGGATTTTCTGGAGGAGATCCATACGACGGTCCCGAAGTCGTTAACTCACCTCTTTGAGCCTATCGTTGGCCTTCGCGAGCTTCTCTTTCTTCTCGAAAGCCTCCTTGAGCGCGGTCTTGATCTCAGCGGCGACCTTGGCCATGTCATCCGCCCTGCCCCCCTTCTGATGGTCCGCGAAGTTTTCCCTGAGCGTGGCGATGTTCTTTTCGACGGCCGCCAATTCCCTGGCCGCTTTCTTGGCCCCATCCATCGCTTCGCGGATCTGCTCGATGTCATCGGCTATTCCCAAGGCCGCGCTCTTCACGCCCGGATCCGTACTGCTGGCCGCATCCCTCCTGCGACGATCAAGTTCGGCGAGCTTCGTGTTCGCGGCGCTGTTGACGCTGGCGCTGTAGCCGCCGGTCGATTTCTCCGCCTCGCGGGCGACGGTGAGCGGCACGTACGTGGACAGGTTCGGGCTGCGTTGGATGGCTTGCACCAGGTCGGTGCTGCCGTTCTTGACGGCGGCCTCCAGGATCTTCGCGAGACCGGCCTGCGCGGCAGGGTTGTCGGTCGGCGTGCTCCGTTCCAAGTCATTGAGCGCCTTGGCTGACAGCTGGCCGATGCCGACCTCGATGTCGCTCGGGGTCCCGGGCGGGCTGCCGGCCGGCGGCGAACCGAAGTCCGCAGCCGTGGCGCCGCCCAGTTGGGAGAGGATGGCGAGCTTCTGCGCCTTCTCGATGTCGGTCACGGCGGCCGCGAAATTGTCCCTGGCCACCGGCGCCAGCTGGTCGCGCATTTTCGCGTCCTCGGTGAATCTCCTCATCAGCGCGGGATCCTTTTCCGCCGCTTCCAGCGCGCTCAGCTTCAAGGACTTGCCGGACGCGCCGGCCTGCGCGTATGCCTCGGCCGGGATGTCGGCATAGGTCATGCGCCTCTCCTTCATGAACTTGCCGAGTTCGCCGCTGGCGTTCTTGGCGCTGAAGGCCCCAAGGACCGCAGCCTGCTGTTCGCCCTTGCCGTTCGCGAGGATGTCGGTCAAGGTGTTCTTGCCGAACTGGGAGACGTGCTCTTCCGTCATCTGGGGCGCGCTCATGTACTTCCGCGCCTCTTCCCCGCTGAACTTCCCCAGGATCGCGTTCTTCTCCTTGGCGTCCTTCGCGAGATCCCAATTGGCCTTCATGAAATTGTCGTACGCGCCCTTCTGGGCCGGATCCTTTTCAGAGGCTGCCTTGAGACGATCGCGCACGATTTCGGCGCCGCCCGACTTCTTGAGCGCCTCCATGGCCTTCGGGTTGGCAAGGGCGGCTTCGGCCGTTTCCTTGATCTGTCCGGCGGTGGCGAAACCGACGCGCATCTTGGAACCGAATTCACCAGGATTGTACTTCGCCAGGTCCTTGGCGGAACCGACCCAACGCTTTTCGAGTTCCGCGCGGCGGCCTTCCGCGAGCTGCTCGCCCCTGGCGGCGAGGCGGCGACCGACCCCACCGAGAAGCGGCACGCGTGCCAAACCGGTACCGATACCCTTCATGGTCGAACCGCCGACGCTCCTGAAGGCGCCGCTGACCTGATCCCTGGCGAAACGATCAGGCGCGCGGGCGATCGTGTTCAACGCGCCTTCGACCCGTCCCTTGACCTGCTTCGCGAAGCCCGATCCGATGACCTTCGTGTCTTCCGCCGCGAACTTCAACCCGGCGAACATGATGCAGGTCATGATCACGAGGCTCAGGATAGTGTCGGCACGCCCGGCCCTCGAAGGGATGGCGTAACCCTGGAAGTTCCCGGCCGCCGACGCTTCGGCTCCGGCAGCGGATGAAGGCTGGGCGAATCCTCCCCCGTTCTGGTACTTCTCGTTGGCCAGGCCATCCGGACTCCGCTGCGCGCTCGCGAGCGCCAGCCACAGGAAGAACGCGATGATCGGTCCGCTCACCAGGTACTGCTTGAGCATCCCCCACCACCTCCCGGTGAACCCGGATCCCATCGGGAAAGCGCTCGTGAGGAACGCGATGGGAGAAAAGATGATCAGGATCCAGAGCATGACGATACGGAACGTCATCATGACCAGCATGATGAGCACGACGCAGGCGGCGATGGCGGCCAGGATGAACGCCAGCATCATCGCCAGCACCAGTCCGAAGTCGATGCCGTTCGTGCCGTCCGAGAGCTCGAGCAGCTTCTGGATCTGGAAGGCCGAAAGGAAGTTTCCGGCCGCCGCATCCTTGAAGCCGTTCACGAAGGTCAGCATCAGCACCTGGCTCATGTCGATGAGCAGCCCGACGATCGTCTTCGAGAAGTTGATGACGACTGCCATGACCAGGAGCTTCTGGAGGTTGCTGCGGTAGGAATACTTCTCCGCCGGCCCGCCGATGACGGTCGAGAAGGCGATGACGAGCATGAAGACGATGAAGAACATGTTGGCCAGGTCCCGGGTGACGACCCAGCCGATCTGCACCACCGTCGGGCCCGGAGAGACGAAGTTGGCGTATTGCGCCACGCTGATGAGGGCCGAGACTTCGAGGACCAGCAGGTACCCCATCAGCGCCGCCAACAGCTCGAAGATCTTGATGATCGCCTGTCCGACGTAGCATCCGACGTCGAACGTGCCGCAGGCATGCGCCGCTTCAGGCAGGACGAAGACGATCAGGCCGATCGCGAGCAGCCCCAAGACGCGGGGAAGGGCATGTTTCCCGGACAAGCGCGTCTTGATCGTGTCGATGAGGCGGCTGAGCGTCTTCATAGGTGGGTCATGGGTGGAAGGCCTGGGCGTCCTTGATGGACGGGCTGAGGCGGATCTCTCCGGCGTATTCGCTCCACGGCTTCGCGTCGGAGGGAGGGGCGCTCACGCCGCATCCGTCCTGATACGCGCCGCCGGAGGCCTTGCAGCCGGAACCGGTGCAGTTGCACCAACCCCAGTTGTCCGTGATCTGGACCTTCGGACGGTAGACGCAGACCGGTGCCGCATTGACGAGCCGGTAACAAGGGGCGTTATCCGCCGACTCGGACGAACCCGTGCAAAGCGGCATGGACTGCAGGTCGCCCAAGGAGCAGGTGTAGACATGGTCGAACCGGTACGGGGCGGCATTGCAGGCGCCGGGCGTATTCCCGAAGTTGTTGGCGCCCTTGACGCAGCGATCCCCGTTCGGGCAATCGCCATCCGCGCCGCAGGTGAGTCCCGGAGTGTTGGCGCATTCGCCGACGGCGTTCGCGTCGGAGACGTCCGGTGAGCAGACGGGCTTCTGGTTCTTATACCAGCCCTTGGCGGGCGGTTCGGCCGACGCCAAGTCTCCCCAGAGCACGGCGCGCTTCACGATCGGCATCGAGTTATGCGAGGCCCAGGCGAAGAACTTGGCCGTCACGGACATCGCCCCATCCGCCCCGATGATGACCCCCCTGTCCCGCCCGTTGACGGTCAGGCTGTCCAGCTTGCCGGCCTTGCAGCGGCCGTTGCCGTCGCAGGCGTTGACGTCGACGGCGGCGATCCTCGGCGCGTTCCAAGCCAGGTTGGAAAGGTAGCTTCCGAGTCCGGTGCGGAACGCCAGGCCGTTCGGGTCGACTTGCCCGGTCTCGTCATACGCCCCCTTCCCCGCCGGGTCGCCGGTCGGGTTGTTGGCCGCGACGCGCTGATACGTGCCTCCGCGCGCTTCGAGGTCGAGCGGCTGGTACGACCAGACGTCGTAGATCTTGCGGAAGAGGTTGCGCAAGCTGCTCGACGCCCAGGAAGAAGGCGGGACCAGCTGCACCCCGGAAGAGTCCACGGGCGGATTGGCGGCGAGCGTTTCCGGCGCTTGAGGTTCGTACGTGTTACCCTTGGTGAAATCCGAGACGGTGCACTGGTTGACGTCGTTGGACAAGCGCGATGTCACGTAGGTCCATGGCGTCGCCGGCGGCGGCTGGGAGATCGACCCGATGGCGCCGAAGGGCGTGCAGGCGTTCGTGTAGTCGGCCAGCATGCTGTTGGCGGCCGGGTTGGGGTCCCCGTTCACGAGCACGTCGGCATGCAGCCCGCCTCCGGCGGACGGATTGAAATTGCGTGCCGGATTGATGGCGTTCGTGAAGGCCTGGGTGGCGCCGAACTCCCCGTCCTGGTCCACCTGGGCGATCTCGGAACAGCCGGGCTTGAAGACGAAGCCCATGGCATGGATGCCGAAGGAGACGTGGCGGTCGTCGTCGGACCCGCCGTGCCCGTTGGGGTTGGCCGCGCCGATGCGGATCGAGGAAAGCTTCCCGTTCGAGTCGAAGTTGCCGGTGAACAGCAGGATGCCGTTGCCGCTTGAGGCATCGACCTTGAAGCCGTTGCTCTCGTCCAGGTAGTAGATGTTCAGCCCGTGATCGGCATTGTTCGCCGGGATCAGGAGGCCGTCCTTGCGCTCAGGCTGTCCGTTCTTGAACTTCAAGCGGGTGACGTCCTTGGTGGTCGGGTTCTGGTCGGCATGATCGTTGTCGGCGTTGCTGGCGATGGACGGGTCGTCGGCATCGCTGCAGTTCTGATTGACCTGCTGGTGCGGGTTGGTCGCCGCGGCCAGATCCGTATCGGAAAAGTTGTGATAGATGCTCCGGTTCACCTGGAAGTAGATGCTCTGGAGCTGCTGACGGTAGAGCGGGGGGCCGATATACGGGTAATCGATGTAGTTCGTCTCAGGCGTACCGCCCGCGCGGATCTCATAGCAGCCGAGGACGCCCACGGCATTGTTGTCGAACGTGTAGTCCTTGAACTGATCCTGCGACGCGCTGCCCGTGTCCCCTTTCACGCAGGTGTTCTTGTACGGGTCTTGGGAACTGCACCAATACTTGTTGCCGGTATCGCAATCCGAGTTGCCGGTGCAAGTGACCACGTTCCCATTCCCGTCCCGTTGCTCTTTCAGCTGGAGACGGGAATCGGTCGGCCAGACGCACCAACCGCCGTTCGGCGTATCATCTCCGCAATCGTGATGTTGGGAAGCCGAGTGGGTCCCGATGTTCGTGACGGTACCGTGCCCGAAGTAGCTGTTGGTGTACTGGTCGTACGGGCCTACGCCCTTGTACTGGTAGTACAGGTCATGATTGTCGGTCTGGTCCCGGTCCTCGTTCGTGTTGATGTGGAAGTCCAGCGACCAGGCCGGCTGGCTGCCTACGCAATAGAAGCGGCGGTCGGCCGCGGCGAAGTAGCCGGCCGTCTGGTTCTGGTTGTAGATGTCGCGCGAGCCGCCGACCAGGCCGACCGGGCGCCAGGTCAAGCAGGCATACTCGTTGTTGAGCCCGTTCACCGGGGTCGTGAAATCGCGTTCGAGGCACTGGCCTTCATAACCGACCACGCGATCGACCTTGGAGAGACGGATGCACTGCGCGCCGTCGTCACAGCCGCCAGTGCCGCCGTTCAGGAGGCCGCCGAACGCGTTGCCGTTCGTGCTCTTGCTGCAGCAGGACAGGTTGCTCGGCGCGCGGACACCGGAGGCCAGCGGGTCGCATTCGTATCCTTCATAGGCGCCGGAGCCGCAGTAGCCCGTCGGGATGTCGGAACTGCCTGACGGGAAATACTTGGTGGTGGAACCGTACTTGGCGATCGTGTAGTTGCATTCGCAACTGGAGACCTCGACGCCGTTCACGAGGCGGCGTTGGCAGACGTTGGCGGCGGCGAAGGCCGGAGAAGGGCCGATCAGCACCGGATTGCCGTTGTTCATGCTCGCGGCCTGAAGATTCCAACCGGAAGGGTCGGCGACCGTCGAAGGGAACGGGGCGTTTTCTGAAGGGTACGCGCGGCACGACGTACCGGGGTAGCCGGCTGCGGCCTGAGACTGCTTCAGCTGGCTCTCGGCAGTGACCTTCAGGCCGTCGTCGATCGGATAGACGCACTTCCTGGCGTTCGAGGGACCAAGGCAGGTGCCTGGATCGTCCGAGGGTCCGCATGCGGAGCCATACGCTCCGGCGCAGGCGCCCCTGACGCGCACGAGACGGAGGTCCGGCTTGGAAGAACGCGTGCCGGAACTCACGTCCATCGTCACGAGCTCGTTGACCGGATACTGGTTCGGGATGGCGTAGCTGGTGTATTCAAGCCCCTTCCAGCCGGTATCACGCGCCTGATAAATCTTGGTGCTGAGGGTCTGTCCCGTGTAGGCGCTGTCCACGTAACGTACGCAGCGGGTCGTGTTGCCGACGCGTTCATATTGGGCGCACAGCCCGAAAGACGTGCAGACGTTCTGGTACTGCCCTGACGTCTGATTGAAGACGGTTTCGCTCGAACGGCAATCGAGCCATTCGCCGCATTGGCGGTCGCGTGCCACCTTCAGGACGACGTTGGCGTCATTGCGGTCGCTGCTCACGGCGCTGACGAGCCCGCCGCGCTGGGCGTCGGAAGCCTGGTAGGTGGCGGCGGCATCGAACGTCTTGAGAAGGTCGTCGGTCTGCCAGAAGAGCACGCAGGCGGAAGCGCTGTCGGCTCCCGAAGGCGACTTGGTCAGGCTGGCGCGGTTCTGGCAGGAGGAGCTGTCGAGACGCGCGTTCTTGATGGCGTAGTACGGCTGGCCGTTCGGGTGCAGCGTGCTGGTGTCCTGGGGATCGACGAACTCCTTGCACTGGTCGTATTGGGGTTCGCACTGGCCGGCCCAGGCGGCGTACGGGGCGTCCGAGTTCTTCCAGATTCCGTACTGGGTGCCGGCTTGCAGATAATCCGCGTAGCACGGGTCGCTCGTCCCGGTCTTGAACCAACCGGAATAACCGGCGACGTTCTCCTTGAACTCGCAGGTACGGAGCTCCGGATCCTTGAAATAGGCCGAAGACCCGTCCGCTCCCCTGGTGTATGCCTGGCAGTATTCTTCGGTCTTCCTGCAGAGGGTGTCGGCGTACGTGGCCGGATCGTTCTTGAAGTAGACGGTCTTCCAGCCCTGGACCGCCGTACGCTCGCGGTTCAAGGTCTTGTCCCCCATCATCGTGCAGCCGACGTTGTCCGACGTGCAGGCGTACCGGGCGTCGTTCACGAGATAGGTGACGCCGTCGGCCGGGATGCGGACCGTGTCGCCCGAAGGGCTGACGCGCGAAGCGGGCACGGAATCATCGATGTCATAACGGCAGGTGGACGCGCCGGAAGCCGCCTCGCAGACCGTCTGGCCGGCGATCTTGCACGGGCAAGTCACGGCCCCGGCAGAGGGCGCGCAGGCCGCGCCGAGCGAACAGACCGCCCCGAACGTCTGAGGGAAAGGAGAGGCGGTGTGGCGCGTATCATACATCGCTTCGCAGCCGACCGCTTCCGGACGGCAGATGCGATCGAAGGATTTGAGGGCGACGCTCCGGGAGGAGCGATCGCGATAGCCCCGGCACCCGAGCATGTACTGCGGGGAAGAATCCCCCGACGGCGTCCGGTCGCAGGAAGCCGGGGTCTGCCAGCTGTCCCGGATGAGGTACAGGTCATCGGTCACTTCGCGCAGCTCGATGTTGTCGAGATAGAAGAGCGGCGAACCGGACCCGGAACGCGAGACCGTCAATTGCTCGTTTCCGGCGGCCCCGGCGGCGGAGAACGCCGCAGCATTGACCGCCGAAACCGGGCCGACCTGGTACGGCTTCCATTCGGTGCCGAGCGCGACGGGCGCGGGCTGCCCCGTCACGCGATTGAACGTGAATGCCCGGTCGCCGGCGGAGCTGAACGCGATCGTCAGGTCGCCGGTGCCCTTCGCCCAGAAGGTCAGCAGGTAGGACTTCCCTTTCTTGACGATGGAGGAGACGTCCTTCGTGACGGTGGCGCGGCTGACCTTGAGGGAGTGGCCGCCGGCGGCCACGGATTCGTTGCTGTTCGCGACGTCCGTCGTGGCCCCGCCGCCCGGCGCGGAAACCCATCCGCCGGTGGTGCCGGATTCGAAATCGGCGGCGAGGGCGACGCGCACGTTGCGCGAAGCGTTCCCGGAATAGGCGCGGCAGCCGACCGCCGCGGCGCGGCAGCTCTGGCTTTCCGGAGCGTACGCGAAGTAATGGCATTCCTGATTGCGCCAAGACCCGCCATGCGCGCCGCATTCCGTTTCCGTGCTCTTGGTGATGCGATACTCGGTGCAGGCGTCGCTCACGACGACCGTCTTGGAGTAGAGGCGGTAATGGATGTCGCCGGCCGCGTCGTAGAATTCGCGGCAATCCGGATTGGCGAGCAGGTCGGATTTGAGGCAGGAGGCGGCGGCGACGCTTGCGGCATCATCGGCGCAGGCCGGGCGGCCGGCGTTGTCGTACGCGAGCTTGGTGCACGGCGCGTTGCCGCCGGTGGGGTCGGAGCCCCCGACGGGCGACGAAGCGATGCGGCTCTTGAGGAGCGTCCATGTCCGGAGCTGATACCCCTTCGAGTCGTTGCCTTCCCAGGTGTAGAAAGTGCCGGCGTTCTGGTCCGGCTTGGCGCACAGGCGCAGGTAGCTGAAATCCTCCCTCGACTCTCCCCCGTTCGCGAGCTTC
The DNA here is from genome assembly GCA_937900255.1 of uncultured bacterium. Lineage (GTDB taxonomy): Bacteria > Patescibacteriota > Patescibacteriia > SG8-24 > DYFX01 > DYFX01. The sequence goes on along the minus strand of CALCDZ010000003.1, from coordinate 99,765 downwards.
TGGACGTTCGTGAACTCGGAACATCCGGCTTCGGCCGCCGAACAGCTCTGCGCGGTGGACGGCACGAGGAACAGCGGGAAGCGAGGGTCGTTGAAGTTCGACGGTTCTTCCTTGAACGTATCGTATCCGACGCACTCCGTCGGGCAGGCGTCGCCTGCGGTCGTCACGGCAGGGATGGCGATGCCGCCGTCGTCCGGCTTATAGGAGTCGCATCCGACTTCTTCGCGGCGGCACGACGGAGCGTAGTTGGCGCACTCGGGAGCGCGGTCGGGACCGGCGCAGTCCAATCCCTCCGGCATGGTCTTCAGGTAGACGTGCTGGGCCGTCGAAGGATACGCCTCGTGATACCCGGTCGGTTCGACGGAGAGCTCCAGCTGCACGGCGTCGACCAGCGCGGAACTGCCGTTATCGGCGATGAGCGTGACGCGCGCGTATCCGACATCCGTCGGCGTCGTGAAAGCGCAGGCGGCGCGCCGGTAATCCGAACCGGCCGCCAAGTCGAGGCGGATGCCGGTACCGGAAACCTGGCAGCCGGTGACGGACGTGGGAGCGACCGGAGCAGGCGGAGTGCTGGTATCGTACAGCTGGACGAGGGCCCGCGGATTGCCGGAAACCGCCCCGCCAAGCTTGGTATAGGCCGAGAAGACGTACGAAGCGGACGCCAAGACCCCGGTGACGTCCTGGCTTACGCCGTTCGCGTCGAGACGCATGGCGGAAACGCCGTCGAAGCCCTTGAACGTCCCCTTCTCATACGTGCCGGGGGTCGGGACGCTCCAGTATTTGGGGTTGCCGGAAGAGTCCGGCGTCTCGAAACTCGGGTCGCGCACCAGGTTGAGCGTGCCGGTCGACATACGGACAAGGTCCGTGCACCCGGCCTGGTCGGAGGCGCACTTCTGCACCTTGCCGTTCAGGAGAAGGCTGTCATACGGCGAAGCCGAGAACGAAGCGCCGTACAAGCCGACGTCGTCGAACCAGGCGCGATTGCCGGACTGGGCGGTGGTGCTGCTCAGCTCGATCTTTCCGGACGCGGCGTCGTTCGGAAGCGTGATCGAACAGGAACCGGACAGGTAGCCGAGGTGCGTGGCGGAAATGTCCAAAGAGACGGAGGGGTCTCCTTGGCGGTACGTGCAGGTGGTCTTGAGGTCCGTCGCCGAAACAGGGCTGCCGTCGGCGCGGAACAGCTTCAGCGTGACCGTGCCGACCGGGGCGGACGCCTCGAACTCCTGGAGCACGGAGGCGGAGAGCACGTATGGCGAAGACGGCTGCAGCGAAGGGATCACGACGCTGGCGACGGCACCGTTCGCGAGCCCGACGGCGTCCAATCCGCGTTCGGCCAGGAGGCCGGAGCGGCTCAGACGGGCGCCCGGAGAGAGCGTCCAATCGCGCGCTTTCCCGTCCAGGAGATCCTCAAACCCGCCGTTCGGGACGGCGTTCTGCGACTGGCTGTATTGGCGGCATCCGGCGTTCTGTCCGTTGCACGAACCGCTGTCGAGCGTGGTGGACAGGTACGAGGCCGACGCCCCGTCGGCGCGGCGGAAGGTGGTGCAGCTGGCGTAGGCGGCCGGGCAGGCGTCGGCGTCCAGGTTCCAGACGTTCTTCTCGCGCACGCAATAGCCGTAGCCGCCGACGCAGTTGCCTGCAGCGTCCTGGGCGATGCACGTGGCTTGATCGACGCAAGTGAGGGCGCGCGCCGGGGATTCCGAAGACACGAGGGTCGGACCGGGCGCCTGTTGCCGGCAGATCTGGACGGGATATTTCAGCACCCACTCCGGATCGATCAAGTGACACCAGGGATGCAAGGGGTCGGGCAGCTTGGAGGCGTCGACGCTGCCATCCGGCTTGGTGGGACAGTCGTCGAAGCGATTCATGGCTTCCGCGAGCGTGATCGGCCGGCTGACGTCGTTGAAGGGCGAATTGGCGGCGAGTTCCCAGCCGATCGGAAGGACGCTGGCCTTGCGGAGCTTGACCAGGTTGCTGTAGCAGAACGCCTCGTTGTAGCAGGTCGATTCGTGGTTCTTCCCGTGCGCCAGCGGAAGGAGCGGCCAGTTCGCCTTCAAGAGCCCCTGCGCCACTGCCTGGCGCACGGTCAGAGGCGACCCCTGCGACGCGCGGTTGACCGCCGTGAAGAACTGTCCGTCCATGACGCAGTTGTCCGGTCCGCGCTGGCTTCCGGCGGGGCAGGCGGCGAAATCGGTCAGGGCGTTATAGTTGGTGATCGAAAGGATCTTCGGGGTCAGGAGCGAGGCGTTCGAAAGCTCGGCCGACGCCCTGCCTCCGGGAGACGAACCGCCATCGAACGTCAGCGCCGTATCGCCCTTGTTATTGCCGAGGATGTCGTTGAGCGTGATCAGGCCCCTGTCGAACACCTTCTTCATCATCGATTCCGCCAGGGTGTTCGTGAAGGTATGGAGAGCGGCCGGCAGGATGCCGAAGGCCGCGTTACCGAACGCGCCGTTGCTGATCGCGACCGTCTGGTCCCCTTGCTTCCAGCCGTTTTCGAGGGAAAGGTTCAGTTGGGTCTTGATGGTATCGGCCGGGGTCAGGACCTTGCCGCCGATCTTGGAGACTTTGCTGATGAACCCGTTGTTGGCGACGAAATCGTTGACGGCGGCCTCCTGCTTCTTGCTGATTTCCGCGAGCGCGGCGTTGTTCACCTGGATGGCGGCCGAAAGCGAGCTCTGGCCGGGCGTGAACATCACCCCGACGTTGTTCAGCACCGTGTCCGAATCGAGGTGGGAGAACTGGTCCCAGTTGCGCGAAATCGTATCCCAGCTGCAGGAAGGTTTCGGCCCTCCGGTCGAGCCGCCCAACAGTCCGGGCAAGCCGTTCAGGAATCCGGTCTTGATGATGAGGCTGACGTGCGGATCGCTCGGGGCGCACAGGTTGAAGCCGTATTTCCCGAAAGTGTTCGGGTCCTTGCTCAGGGTGCCGAGGACGTCGGCGGCGGCGTCCTTGGCCGTGCTGCCGAGATAATCGAGAACGCCTTCGGTGTGGAAGAACGGCGTCTGGCCGTTGCCGCCCGAAGCGACGTAGTTGGCCGTGTCGTAGGCGACTTTCTGCGCGAAATAGTTGGCACCGTTCAGGATGGCCAGTTCGGCCGTGTTGGTGAGAGCGATCTTCAGGACGTCCCAGGCGCTTTGCTTGACCTGCGCGGAAGCGGTGGTGGTGTTGGCGGCGGCAGAGACGGTTCCGGCGGCGGTGGCACCAGGGTCACTGACGATGAGCTGGGCCTGCGCAGGACTCGGGGCGACGATTCCTGAACCGAAAACGCCGGTCGCGACGAGGATCGCGAGAAGCGGGGCGGCGAGCGAGCGTGTTTTCCGTCCGGATGGCCTTTCGCGCATAGGTGGGGGTCAGGGAGTGGTCGTCGATGACTTGCGCTGGACCTCGGCGAGGGACTGGCGGTACAGGTCGAGAAGCGTGGCGTCGTCGATGCCTTTGAGGTCCTCGCTCTTCGCGCCGGCCTGGATGAGCAGCGTGCGGATCTGGTCGGGCGTCGGGTTCAGGAGCTGGTCCGCCACGTCCGCCTGGAGCTGCGCCGCACCATCGGTGCCCGTAGCGGAGCTGATGGATGTGCCCGTTCCGGATGTCCCGACCGACCCGGCCGAAGCGATGCCGGAGCCGCACGATTCTTTCGTGCAATTCGGGTCGCTGCCCTTTTCGACTTCCGTCCTGTCATCCACGCCATCCGAATCGGAGTCCTTGAGGTACGGGCTGGTCTTGTAGATGTAGGTCTCCTCGTAATCGGTGAGCCCATCCCCGTCCGTATCCTTGGTCTTCAGCCCGGCGATCCGTTCGGCCTCGACCTGGTCGGGCGTCTTGAATCCGCTGCCGACCTGCTTGAAGGCCGAGGCGAAAGAACCTTGCCACTGATAGATCCCGAGGCCGAGCCCGGCGATGCCCATAATCAAAACGACCCACGCCCCCGCGCGGTGTCCTTGGGGCTGCCCGTCCGTGATCTGCAGATCATCGGCCATGCCCCCATGGTATCACATCCGATGCGCCAAGGTTACCCACTGATTCAAGCTGATTTCCTCCGGTCGGACGGACAGGGAAAGCCCGGCGGCGGCGAGGCGGTCGGAAGCGGCCGGACCGAGCAGTCCTCCGATCGTATTCTTGATCTGCTTGCGTTTTTCGGAGAAAGCCGCCTCAATCAGCCTGAAAAACAAGGCTTCTTCATCCCCATCCAAAGCGACGTCCTCCCTGACGTCCAGACGTATGACGCAGGAATCGACGTTCGGAGGCGGCGAAAACGCCCCGCGCGCGACGGAGAAAAGCCGCGCCGGCACGGAATAATATCCACAGAAGAGCGCCAGGCGGTTCATCGCGCCCGGCTTGGCCAGGATGCGCTCCCCTACCTCCTTCTGAAGCATCAGCGTGATGGACGTCGGGCCGGTTCCGGTGCGCGAGCGCATCGGCAGGAACTTTTCGAGCGTCTTCGAGGTGATCTCGTAGGGAAGGTTGGCGACCAGTTTCCAATCCGTGCCGAGCTTGGCGGCGAGGTCGGCGGGTTCGAGCGCCAGGGCGTCGCTCCGCAAGAGTTCGACGTTGCCCGGAAGCCCGTCCTCCACGAGCAGCGCGTGCAGCCGCCGGTCGATCTCCACCGTCAGGACCCTGCGGGCGGTCTCCGCGAGCGCCCGCGTCAGGATGCCGCGCCCTGGGCCGATTTCAAGCACGGCGTCGTCCTTGGAGACGCCCGCGCCGGCGGCGATCTTGGCGACGATCGACCGGTCGGTCAGGAAATGCTGTCCATAGCGTCGCGTCGGCATATCAAGGAAGGCGTCCGTACAGGAGCGACGCGAGCGCCGCGAGGACGAAGAAGACGGCGAAGTTCCCCGGCAGCGCGAAAGCGATCGCCGCGCCGACGAGCATCATGACCGCCTTGCCCCTGAAGATGCTCATCTCATAGAGCGCCGTGCGTTCGAGCAACGGCCCTTTCCCGGCACGCTCGTACATCAGGGCCACGAGCGGGACGCCGAGCATGGCTCTCGAGACGCGATAGAAGAAGTCGCCGGCCAGGAGGCCGACCGGGCCGAGCAGGAACGGGCGGATGACCCAGGAAACGGCCGTGAAGATCGATCCGGTGCGCAGGACGGCGTGCCGGCTCTGCAGGTCCGACAGGCGCCCGATGAACAGCAAGGCCACGGTCGAGAGCAGGAGGGAGATCGAGACCAGCAGGCCGGTGACGGCGAAGCCTCGAAGCGTCGCGTAGATGAAGACCGGCCAGATGACGAGCGCCACGAACTCCTCGCCGAAGCCGGAAAGGGCCAGCGTGAGCCGTCGATGTTCCTTGGCGAAGACGCGACGGATGGCCGCGAGGTACGGCAGGCCGTCGCTCGAACGCTCCTGCGGCATCGAGAGGAGCGGGATGTTGGAGAGCAGCATCAGCAGCCCGATGACGGCGAACGCGGCCGGGAACCCGAGCGCCCCGACCATGAGGCCGCCGAAGGTCGGTCCGAGGATGGCGGCGAAGGAGGTCAGGCTCGTCAGGTTGGAGATTTCGCGGCAACGTTCCCCATCATGCCCGAAAGCGGCCATCTCGGCGTCGAAACCGGGCCAGTACAGGGATTTCTGCAGGCCGTACGAGACGATGGCGAGCGCGATGAACGCGGGGTGCTTCGGGATGGCGTAAAGGGAGAGGTAGTAGGAAATCAGGAACGGGCAGCTGAAAAGGATGGAATGCTGGAAACCGATGCGTCCGGCATAGCGCGCGCCGATCGGCAACAGGAAGAATGCCGCCGCATAGACGCCGAAATAGAACAGGCAGATGGCCGAAAGCGACCAGTGAAGGGTATAAAGATAGATCGGTTCGAACAGGCTGATCGCCGAAAGCGCGAAATCCAGGAGCGCGGTGGCCGACATCAAGCCCTTCATCTGCTTCGAGGCGTGAGTGGCCAAGAAGCGCTGCATGACGTCGCCGAAAGCGGTCATAGGCGGCGCATCAGTTCGCGGTGCAGGTCCTCTTCGGTGACGGCGCCTTCGCGCAGGACTTCGCAGACGCCGCCCGCGAAACGGGCGAGGGTCGAGACGGGCGCGGGCGGGAGCGGTCCGGCATCGATCAAGAGATCCGGCGAGGTCCCAAGATCCCGCAGGGCGGAAGCGGCGTCGAAGGAACCGGCTTTGCCGGAGAGGTTGGCCGAGGTCGAGACGATCGGACGCCCGAGCGCTTTCGAAAGCGCCACGGCCACCGGGTGCGGACTGACGCGCAGGGCGATCTCTCCCCGCTTGGAAGCGATCCCCGGCGCGAGCCGGACGAACGGCTTGGCGACGAGCGTGAGCGGACCCGGCCAGAAAGCGTCGGCCAGGATGCGCGCATAACGATCAAGCTTCAGGAAACGCTTGGCCATGGCCGGCGCGGACGCGATCATCGCCAAGGGCTTCGCCGCATCCCGCTTCTTCACGGAAAAAAGCCGCTTCACGGCCTTGGCGTTTTTCGGGTCGCAGCCGAGCGCATAGGCCGTCTCGGTCGGATAGACGACCAGGCCGCCGGACCTCAAGACATCCGTGGCCTTCTTCAAGGACGCGGCATCGGGCTTCTTGGGATCGATCTTGAAGATGATCATATCAGCGTCTCGTCTTGAACCAGGCCGCCGTCATCTTGAGACCGTCCTTGAAGCCGGTCTTGGCGCTCCAACCCAACTCGCGCTTGGCCTTTCGGGCGTCCAGACGACTGCGCTTCACGTCGCCGGGAGTGGCGGGGCCTTTGCCGAAACCCTTGGTCCAGGCGAAGGCTTCCGCCGCCAGCTTAGCGACCGTGGCGACGCTCGTCTCCTTGCCGGTGGCGATATGGTAGACGCCGACCTTGGGGGAACGCATCGCTTTCAGGTTGGCTTCGACGACGTCGTCGACGTAGACGAAATCGCGCGTCTGTTTTCCATCGCCGTAGACGGCGGGCTTCTTCCCTTCCAGCAGCATCTTGCAGAAGACGCCGACCACGCCGCCCTCCCCTTTCTGGTCCTGGCGCGGGCCGTAGACGTTGGCGTAGCGCAGGGCGACGTACGGCAGCTTGAAGTGATGCCAGGCCGCATGGAGGTAGTGCTCGAACGCAAGCTTCGAGACGCCGTAGGGCGTGAGCGGCGAGGGCGCTTCGGTTTCGGGCGTCGGGAGCTTCTTCGCGTCGTGATAGATGGCGCCCCCGGAGCTGGAAAATACGATCTTCTTCACGCCGTGCCTGATGCACTGCTCAAGTACCTTCAAGGCACCGTGGATATTGACCTCGGCATCATGGATCGAGTCTCGGACCGAGACGCGCGCGTCGATGTGCGCCGCCAAGTGGAAGACGACGTCCGGCTTCTCGGCAGCGAACACGACCCCGAGCTTCGGCGACGTCACGCTGATGCCGTAAAAATGCGCCTTGGGATTGAGGTATTCGCGGCGCCCGTTCGTAAGGTCATCGACGACGGCGACGGTGAAGCCGGCTTCGACCAGCCGATCGACCAGATGCGACCCGATGAATCCGGCTCCGCCGGTCACGAGCGCCGTCTTATTCTTCGTCTTCATCTTCTTGGGCATGGGAGGCGAGATACGCGGTCGGATCTTTCGACCACTTGAGATACGCTTCGATGAACTCGTCGATGGCGCCGCCGAGCACCGCCTCGGTGTCGCCCGTACGGAATTTGGTGCGGTGATCCTTGACCATGCGGTACGGCTGGAGGACGTAGGAGCGGATCTGGTTGCCCCACTCGGCGCTGTGATATTCGCCCCGGATGCCCTGCAATTCCTTCTGATGCTTCTCCTCCTCGATGGCCGCAAGCTTCGACTTGAGCATCTTCATGGCGGTCTCGCGGTTCTGCTGCTGGCTGCGCTCGTTCTGGCAGGTCGTCATGATGCCGGTCGGGATGTGCACGATGCGGACGGCAGAGTAGGTCGTCTGCACGCCCTGGCCGCCGTGGCCGCCGGAGAGGAACGTGTCGATGCGCAGATCCTTCTGCTCGATCTTGATGTCTTCCGCGTCGCCGATGTCGGGCATGACCTCGATCATGGCGAAGGACGTGTGCCGCGCCTTGGCGGCGTCGAAAGGCGAGATCCGCACCAGGCGATGCACGCCGTTCTCGCTCCTGAGATAGCCGTAGGCATGGCGGCCGGTGATTTCGACCGTGGCGCTCTTGAGGCCGGCTTCCTGCCCCTTGCTTTCGCTCAGCATCCGCACCTTCCAGCCCTTCTTCTCGCAGAAGCGGACGACCATGCGGAACAGCATCTCGGCCCAATCCTGCGCTTCGGTGCCGCCGGACCCGGCATGGAAGGTGACGATGGCGTTGTTGCCGTCGTAACGTCCGGAAAACAGCACCAGGAACTCGACCTCGGAGAACTTCTTCTCGAGATCGGCCATCTGCTGCTCGATTTCCGGGCGGAACTCGGCTTCTTCTTCCGGCTTCAGCCCCGCTGCGAGTTCCTTGAGGTCGGCGACGCCCTTCTCCAAGACGTCCCACGTCTCCAGTTCCCCGCGGATCTCGTCGACCTTCTGGGCGATCACGCGGGCGCGGTCCGGAGCGTTCCAGAAGCCCGGATCATGCATCTGCTCCTCGTACTTCTTCAGTTCCTCGCGGGTGGCGGCGTCGTCAAAGCAACCTCCGCGTCGAAGCGATCTTCGCGCGGAGGGTTTCAACCCGTTCAAGAATATCCTTCATACGATGTCGTGATCGGCTTAAAGCTTGATCTGCTTCGCGTACTTCCCCATATACGGGATCTCCCACATCTCGCCGTTCAGGGTCTTCACGATGACCATGACGTTCAGGATCAGCATCGAGAGCCAGGCGGCCCAGCCGATGATCGGGATCCAGGCCAGGAGCGAGACGACGATCCAGACCACGAACAGCACGATGCCCTGCTTGGCGTGGAACTGGCAGAACGGGCTGTCCTTCTTTGCCATGGGGATGAAGAACAGCAGGAGGACGTAGGCCAACGCGGCCGTCACGCGGTAGTCCTCGTTCCCGCCTTCAGGCTTGGTCTCTTGTTCCATATGAAAAAAGTCTACCATTTTCGGAGACTTTTTTCAAGTGGGTTCAGCGCAGGGCGGCGTCTTCCGTGAAACGGAAGCTCCCGAGCATCCCGTCCAGGATGTCCTGGATGGCCCGGCGGTCGGTATCCTTGAAACGTTCCAGCGTGCCGGAGGGATAGTTCTCGAAGGCGCTCGTGAAGATCGCCGTCGTGAGCTGGATGCAGGCGCCTTTGCGGAACAGCCGATAATTCTCGCCTGACAGCCGATGCCCCATGGCGGCATCGCCGAAGGCGAATTTCTTGTATGTCAGCCCTCCCATGACGACCGACCCGTCCGCCCGTTCCCCGTTGCCGACGATATCGCACTTCGCCGCAGTCTTGAGTTTCGGCAACGCATGGACCGAGAAAGCCGCACCCTCGAAGTCCGTGCCAGGAAACAGGCTCTTGGCATATGGGAAGCAGACGACGGCCGTTTCGGGGTCGCAGACGGGCAGATATCCGGACGCCGCCATCTGCTGACGGTCTTCGGTGGGGACCAGGACGACCGGATACTCGACCGTGAAGCCGATCGACGTGTTCATATACGTCTTCGGCGGATGCTCGACCGCCTCCGGCACAGGCTCATTCGGTACCGGTGGCGGAGGAACGGGCAGGCGACGGTTCATCCCGTACAGCACGAGACCGCCGATGATGGCGGCGGCGAGCAGGCCGGAGAGAAGGAAAGGTTTGGTGAAGCGCATAGCATCCTCAGCATAGCATGCTTCAGCTCACGCGGGATACCAAAACCGGCCTTGCGGCCGGTTTCGCTGCTCTCACTAGTAGTCCATCCCCATTCCCCCGCCCATGCCGCCGGGCATAGGAGGCGTCTCTTTCTTCTCCGGGATTTCCGCGACGACCGCTTCGGTCGTGAGGAACATCACGGCGACGGACAGGGCGTTCTGGAGGGCGCTCTTGGTCACGTTGACCGGATCGACGATGCCGGCGGCGAGCATGTCATCGACCAGGGTTTCCTTCTTGGCGTCGTAGCCGGCGCGTTTGGAGGCCTTCATCTTGGCGGCGACGCCGGTCACGATGTCCATGCCGTTCTTGCCGGCGTTCTTGGCGATCTGCATCATCGGGCTCTCGAGCACCATCGCGACGATCTCGCGGCCGACCTGCTTGGAGGCGGCCACCGACGAGGCGTCGGCCTTGACCGACTCGCCGATCTCGAGCTTGGCGCGCAGGAGCGCCGAACCGCCGCCGGCGACGATGCCGGAGACGAGGGCGGCCTTGGTGGCGTTGACGGCGTCCTCGATGAGGAACTTCTTTTCCTTCATCTCGGACTCGGTGGCGGCGCCGACCTTGATGACGGCGACGCCGCCGGTCAGCTTGGCCAGGCGTTCCTGGAGCTTCTCCTTGTCGAAGTCCGAGAAGGCGTTCGCCAGCTCGTTGCGGATCTCCGCGATGCGCTTCTTGATCTCGTCCTCATGACCCTTGCCGCCGACGATGGTGGTCTTGTCCTTGCCGGCGGTCACGCGCGAGGCGTGTCCGAGGTCCGAAAGTTCGATCGACTCGAACTTGAGGCCGACTTCCTCCGAGACGACCTTGCCGCCCGTCAGGATGGCGATGTCGCGGAGCATCTCCTTGCGGCGGTCGCCGAAGCCGGGAGCTTTCACGGCCAGGGCCGAGAAGGCGCCGCGCAGCTTGTTGACCACGAGGGTGGTGAGCGCCTCGCCGTCGACGTCCTCCGCGATGATCACGACCTCCTTGCGGCCGGTGGCGGCGATCTTCTCCAAGACCGGGAGCAGCTCCTGGATGGAGGAGATCTTCTTGTCGGTGATGAGGATCGAGGCGTCGTTGAAGGAAGCTTCCATCCGCTCGGCGTTCGTGACCATGTAGGCCGAGACATAGCCGCGGTCGAACTGCATGCCTTCGACGTGCTCCGTCTCGATCGAGACGCCCTGGGACTCCTCGACCGTCACGACGCCGTCCTTGCCGACCTTCATCATCAGTTCGGCCAGGAGCGCGCCGACCTCGTCGTTGTTGTTGGCGGAGATGGCCGCGACCTGGGCGATGCGGTCCTGGTTGCCCGCGATCTGCTCGGCCTGGGCGTCGAGGTTCTTGGAGACTTCCTCGACGTATTCCTGCATGCCGGCGCGCATGGCGTGGACGTCGACTTCGAACCGGGAGGACTTGATCTTCTCGAAACCGAGGTTGATCAGCTCCTGCGCCAGCAGGGTGGAGGTGGTGGTGCCGTCGCCGACCGAATCGTTGGTCTTGGAAGCCGCCTCGCGGACGAGTTCGGCGCCCATCTGTTCGGTCTTGTCGGAGAGGTCGATCTCCTTGGCGACGGTCACGCCGTCCTTGGTGACGATCGGGGCGCCGTAGCCGCGGGCGATCACGACGTTCTTGCCTTTCGGGCCGAGGGTGGCCTTGACCGCGTCCGCCAGCTTGTCGACGCCGGCCTTGAGGCGCAGGCGCGCGTCGTCCCCGTAGAAAATCTGCTTTGCCATAAAGTTATTCGATGACGGCCATGATGTCGGACTCCGAGATGACCAGGTACTCTTCCTTGTCGATCTTCACTTCGTCCGGCGAGTATTTCTTGAAGACAATCTTGTCGCCGACCTTGACGCCGACGGGGGCGAAGCTTCCGTTGTCCAGCCGCTTGCCGGGGCCGATGGCGATGACTTCGCCGCGTTCCGGACGTTCCTTGTCGACGGTGGCGGGCATGATGATGCCGGACGCGGTCACCTCTTCCTGCGAGAGGGGCTTGACCACGACGCGGTCACCGAGAGGACGGAGGGTCATACCGTGTGATGCATTAAGAGTAGGCGCGGAACTATCCTAGCACTCTAAATCAACGAGTGCCAGCCGCATTGTAGGAGGGCCTGTTTTTCCTGTCAAATATCCTCTGTGGACTTGACGATTCGGGCATATTCCCCTATCGTCACGTCAGTTCTTCAACGTCCAAAGGAGCTCCTCATGACCGTCGCCGTCTCCGTCCTGTTCTTCGTGATCGCATCCATGGCCCTGATCGAGGCGCTGACGGGCAACAAGTCATCGCTGAAAAAGGCAGTACTCCTGATCTTCAGCGCGTTCAACGTCTGCATGGGCGCCCTGAACGTGGCGGGCACCCCGGCACGCGAGATCCATGTCGTCATCGGCGGCCTGCTGTGCATCTATGGGGTGGGGAACATCATCGTGTTCTTCATCATGATGGAAGATGCGGTCGAAAAGAAGTCCGCCCTGTTCCGCGCGTTCGTCGCGTTCCTCATGATGCTCTGGACGATCACTTTCTCAGTCCTGCAGTTCGTCTTCGTCGTCTGAACAAGGCGGCGTTTTTCTTATCGACAAAAAAGAGCGCTTCAGCGCTCCGTGACGAAACCGAGTCGGACGGTAACCGAGACGCCAGGCGGCCACAAATGGCCGTCGAGGCGGCCCTGGATCGCGGCTCCCAGCGCGCGCTTGCTCTCCGGCGACAACCAGATGTCGCCTGTGGGCGAAAGGCGGTGTACGCCGTATTCCAAGGCCTCCTTGGCGCTCCGGCGGATGACGCCGCCGCTCAGATGCCGCCAGGACGGGTCCTGGGCGACCGCCAAGATTTCCGTCATGACATCGGATCCGATCTCCCGGAGCGCGGCGCGGCTGTCTCCATGATAGATGCGGTGGATGGAAGCGATGTCGTCGGCGTCCTGCGGGAAATGGACGACGTAGTGCCCGCGGAGGGTCACGACTTGCCCCTCGACCGAGACCTCCTCCCGGAAGCCGACGTAGTCATCATCCTCATAGGTCGCGGTACGGCATAGGCCATCCCACTTGAAGCCGCCATCCTCCGGCGCGCGCCAGACGGACAGGTCGCCGTCGCAATCGCGGACGACGCTTTCGTTCGGCGCGACGTACGAGAGACAGACGCCGCAGCCGATGAAGATGACGAGCGCGGTGGCGCAAACTGCGTTGAGAAGACGGACGCTCAGGGACATGCGTACCTCCTGGCCGGAAGGATACCGGCGCGACTGCAGCATGGACCGAAAAAGCCGGAATGTCAAGCCTCCGACCGCTCCCCCGCCTTCAGGGAAAGCCCGAACAGCGCGCCGGTCAGCATCGTGCCGGCGAAAAGGTCGAACGGATAGTGATCGAAACACGAAGCGACGATGACGACGACCGGGAGTACCGCCGTCCAGGCCGACATCGGCGAGGACGTCCGCCGCATGATCCAGAGGGTTCCCACCCACCACGATGCGACGAAACCGAGGAGGACGGCCAGGCCGAAGAACCCGAGTTCGGCGCCGACAAGGAACGGGACGAAATGTGGGGGCTGGACGCGGAAGGGATCCAACGAACGGTCGGCCGTGAGGAAGAAGGTCGGGAGGTAATTGCCGATGCCCGTGCCGATCTCGAAGTGGCGCTCAAGCATCCCGAAGCCTTGGCGGACGCTCGTCGAACGCTCATCGATGGACTTCGTTTCGAGCCGTCCGTGCGCGGAGAGCCGCGTGGCGAAGATCGGCGTAGCGGAAAAAGCGACGAGCAGGATGCCGGATGCGACGGCGGCGAGGACGGGCAGGAGACGGAACCAGGCGCTCCGGTTCGAGGTCACCCGCGGGAAGGCCGCGGCGGCAGCGATCGCCGTCGCGAAAGCCAGCCATGCCGAGCGAGAAAAGGAAGCGGCCAGTCCGGCGCCAAGGACGACGGCGGCGGCAAGCAGCGCTTTCCGGAAACGCCGCGCTTCGGACGCCAGGGCCAAGGCCGCCAGCAGTCCGGCGGCGACGTACCCGCCCAGGATGTTCGGGTGCGGAAGGCTGCCGTAGGCCCGCAGGAAGCGCCCCGCGCCCGTCTCGACCACGGATGTTCCCGCTTCGGCGGCAGGATGCGACGCGATACCGAGGAGCGTCGAAGCGAATGACGATTGCGTGAAGAATTGCCAGAGACCGAGCGCACAGGAGGCCGCCGCCCCGGCGATCAAGGCAGCGAGCGCCGACGCTAGGCTGACGCCGGAGACCCACAACAGGTAGGCGAGCGCATAGCCTTCAAAGAGATGGATGGCGCCGTAGAGTGCGCCGATCGTGTCGTATGCCCAGGCGACGGACACGAAGGCGTAGATCGGCAGGAGCGCCGAGACCTGCAGCCAGAGCGGCGCGCCGGCCTTCTTCGGTTCACGGCGCGAAACGGCCGCCAGGAAATGGCAGCCGAGCGCGAGCAGCAGGAGCACCTCCAGCGCGAAGACCGAAGCCGTCCCCTGCTCCCACGGCGCGCCGTAGAGCGCGGCGGTCTGGCGAATGTAGCGCGCCTGCCAAGGCAGGAGCGCAAGGATGAGGAGCGCGAGCCGGTCACGCCAAAGCGCGAAGCGCATGTTCGAGATCGGGTTCATGAGTCGGGGAGGAAACGAGGCTCCGCAGCTTTTCACGGTATGCGTCGCGGATCTCCGCGCGGCGGTCATGGTCGTGGAACTTGAGGACGCGGTCGTTCAGCACGACGTCGGGAGCAGGCGTCGCCGCAGCGGCCTTGAGTCCTGCCGGCATCCAGGCGAGCTGCCGCCGCTCGGACCAGCGTTCGAGACGGTCGCCGAAGACGGCATCAAGCAGGCGCTCCAGCCCGCGCTTCATCGGCAGCACGACGGGACGGACCGAGCGGCGGGGCAGCGGAAGCTGCATGCGCGTCTCGGGCAGGGCGCCTCGCAACCAGCCGTTCTCGACGAACGAGCGCCGCACGATTCCCGCTTCGTCATAGACGGGAAACAGCTCCTGCACCCAGTGCGCGAGATAGACATCGTCTTCGATGGCGAGCGGCTTCAAATCAAGCGCTTCGGTCGTGACGAAGAAGCTCAGGCAGATGCGGTCGGCCGAAACGGCTTCCGTCGGCCGGACGCGGAGGAGGGCCGCGAGACCGGTCACGAACAGTCGCGCGAGCCAGATGCGGCCCGGCGCGGTCACGAGGAACAGGTCGATGTCGCTCTCGGGGCGGGCGTAGGAACGGGCCAAGGTATTGCAGACGAAAGCCGCACGCAGGAACGGCGCATGCCTGGCGATCGAGAGGAAGCGCCGCACCCGCGCGTACTTGCCTTCGGCCAGCGCGTACCGAGCCCGGCGGATCGCCACCAAGGAATCGCGCCCCGGCAGGAAATGGAAGCCGTCGGACGACGCGATCCGTCCGGCGCGCGCGGCATCGGAAAGGGCGCGTTCGATCTCCTCGAAAGAAGGGCGCGGACCCTCCGCGGACGGCAGCGCCAAGAAGACCTCCTGCGACGTCAACGGGACGTCGAAGGCATCGTAATACGCGAGCGGGGCGAGGACGCGCTCTTGGAGACGATTCATGCCCTGGCTTCGCTGATCAATCCGATCGCCTTGGCCTTGGCCAGTTCCATCTCCTTCTCGACGGCGTCATCCACGACCATCTTCTCGGCATCGATCGAGAGCACTTGCTCGCGGGCCACGAGGAGCGGCGAAGCGAGCATGCCGGACGCCAGCCCCTTCGGCTGGACGCGGTAGCGGAGGATGCCGTGCGTCTCGACATCGAAATCGAAACCGGCCACCTTGCCGAGGAGAGCACCGCTCTTGGCATGGACGGGAAGTTTCAACAGCGTCTTGGAGTCGAGGATGGCCATACGGTGGCATTCTACCTCTCTCCCAGCGGAAAAGCTTGGGGAAAAGAAACCGCCCTTTTCTGGGCGGTCATGGGTGGGCATATTACCTCGGATTACTGCTCACTCTTTGTCATTTCGATTGGGGCTGAATTGCTGGAGCAATCCGACTTACAGGTGAAGTCCAGGCGGGAAAGGAATTGGACGACGAGATCCGGGGTCTTGGCGGTGTCGCTTCCGTCAAAACCTCCATTGAAGCTCACGACGAGTAACCGATCGCCCATGATCGTGTATGCCTCATATCCATAGATAGTATATGGGTTGAGACCAGACGTCTTGCCCGGCTGTAGGTAATAGCGCTTGCCGTTGATGGACTCGAAACGTCCGGGGACGGGGTAATACGGCCCGGGCATTCCCAACGCGCTTAAAATTTGATCGATGCTCGTCGCGGCGTCGAGCCTGAACACTCGAATGCTGATTTGTTGCGGATGATAAATCTCGTCATGAAGTGATGTGAGATACAGGCTTTCGATTTCCGGAAACGAAGCGCTACCAGCAGGCAAGTCGGATGTCCAAGGATTATTTAGCAACTGCACCCCTCTCCCGTAATACCCTTGCTTCGGATAGGAAAAAGTCACCTCCGTGCCAGGAACGGTCGTCTTGGCATCGTAGATGATGTTGGACAAATCGACCAATGATCCGGCAGGCAGCGGGCCAACCTTAGTGACAACAGGCGAAGGTGGCGCATGTCTTGGTCCAACAGCAAGGACGTATACAAACACGGCGGCCACGACAATCGGGATTGCCACAACCCAGATTTTCATGTTTTTCTTCATATATGGTGTGCGAATTGATTGGAGCGAGTTTAACTCGTGAAATCATCAGAGTAAATAGCGGCGGGGAGGTGCGCCCTCCCCGCCATTGCACGCACGATCTAACAACCGCCAGTATAGACGCACCTGAGGACGCGATATGATCCGAGGTCGGAGATAGCTCCGGTTCCCGTGAATCCCATTACGTGGGATCCGATGGTTTCGTTTCCATCGCCGCCATTGACCCAATTGGAGTCCACGACAACGACATGTGCACTGTCGATCTTCCGGACGACAATCGTTGCGTGAGGATCCAAAACGGTTGCCGTTTTCGGCCGCCGCAGATAGTCGCCTTCGACGATGTTCGACCATGTCGCCTTGGGCATGAGCGTGCCGTTGGGATCACTGCCTGCGATTGCGGCATCGCTTGGGAAAGATTTCCATGCATTGCCGGAATTTTGGTACAGACCGGAACGGTATGCCACCAAGTTCATGAACGGTTTGCATTGGCCGCCGCGATGCTTGATGCCGCTGGCACAGCTGCCCTGGCAGTCGAATTGACTTGCGGCATCCAGATCACCATATGTTTCGCTACAAGGCGTGAAGTTTTGGACCGAGGTGTTCGATCGGCAGGATGTCCACCATCCCCTGGTCCAGGGAGTGATGCAACTGCCGCTGGTGTTGGTCGTGCAACCATAGGTGCTATCAAGCAGCCTTCCCCACGCACCTAGGTCGCTGGAGATGTAGGCGTACGTCCCGTACGTGGTCGTCGCAGGCCAGTTCGTCTCGTTGTACGTCCACCAGCTGCCGGACATCGCCTGCGAACACTCTTGGATCACGCGCGTGTGCGCCGTGTCCAGGGCCGAAGACACTAACGCCGCGGTCGGCGTCTCGGTCTCGTCCTCGGTGCCGCATGCCGTCATCGCCCCGCTGCAAATCACGATCGCCAGTACCATGAAGAAACGCATCTCGTACCTTTCTGGCTCGTCCTTTGTTCAAAGAGCCGCCTTTAGGATACGGATATTTTGCAGGGGGGGGTCAACGCAATTTATCAACAGAGGCATACGAACGAAAACACCCCGCAATCGCGAGGCGTCTTGTTCCGTTCATTTCTTCTTGAACGCGATCTTCTGCTGGGCGACCATCGCCAGGTTGGTGAGCAGCCAGTAGAGGGTGAGCCCCGCCGGGAGCTTCCAGCCGATGAAGAGCGTCATGGCCGGCATCATGTACATCATCTGCTTGTTCATCATCGCCATCGTGTCCTCGTCCTTGCTGCCCTCGGCATGGACGGCCGGTTCCTTGCGCATCATCATGCGCGCCTGCAGGAACTGGGCGCCGGCGGCCAGGACGGCCACCGCGATGCTCGCCTTGGAGAGGTCGAGGAAACCGAACGCCATGGTCGAGATGGTGCCGGGGTTCGGCACGAAGCCGTAGAGCAGGTTGAGGTGCTCGGACTTGAGGCCGGCCGAGAGCACGCGGTAGAGCGCGATGAAGAGCGGCAGCTGGATCAGGAGCGGCAGGCAGGAAGAGAACGGGCTGACCTTGTTCTCGGAGTAGAGCGCCATCATGGCCTTGGCCTGCGCTTCCTTGTCGTCCTTGAACTTCTCCTGCGTCGCCTTGATCTTCGGCTGGAGTTCCATCATCGCCTTCTGGTTCTGGAGGCTGCGGTGCGTGAGCGGCCAGAGCGCGCCGCGCACGAGGACGACCAGGGCGACGATCGCCAGGCCGAAGTCATGGAACAGCACGTCGTACAATCCGACCGACAGGTTCAGGATCGGCTGGTAGAGAAGGGCCTGATAGATGGCAAGCATGGGGGGCGTTTGCGGTTAGGTGATTCCTTCAGTCTACTCGCCTTTTTCGGCGGACGGAACCTCGGTACCCCTTGAGAGCGATTCCATCTCCTCTTCGACTTCGGAGGCGATGGCGTCCGGCGCGTCCGTGCCGGCGACGTCGGACGGTTCGGCCGCTTCCTTCACGACGCCCTCGTTCACGTCCATGACGTTGATCTTCCAGCCCGTCAGGCGCGAGGCGAGACGGACGTTCTGTCCGCCCTTGCCGATCGCGAGCGAAAGCTGGTCGGCGTCGGCGCGGACCGTGGCCACGCGGTTGGCTTCGTCGAGCATGACGGACTTCACCTTGGCGGGCGCGAGCGCCTTGCCGATGAAGACCGCCGCATCCTCGTCGTGGAGGATGACGTCGACCTTCTCGCCGCCGAGCTCGCTGATGATCGTCTGGATGCGCGTGCCGCGCTGGCCGATGCACGAACCGATCGGGTCGATGTTGGCGTCGGCCGAAGAGACCGCCACCTTCGAGCGGGAACCGGCTTCGCGCGCGACGGAATGGATCGTGACGGCGCCGCTCGCGACCTCGGGGATCTCGGTCGAGAAGAGCTTGCGGACGATGTCGGGGTGGGCGCGGCTCACGACGATGAGCGGACCGCGGGTCGTCATGGTGACCGAGCTGAGGTAGACCTTCACGCGGACGCCGGTGGCGTAGTTCTCGCCGGGGATCTGCTCTTCCGGCGGCATGGTGGCCATGACGCGGCCGAGGTCGACCAGCACCATGCGGCCTTCCTTGCGGGAGACGGTGGCGGCGACGATCTCGCCTTCGCGGCCCTTGAACTCGCCGAAGACGTTCTCGCGCTCGGCCTCGCGGATCTTCTGGATGATGACCTGCTTGGCGGTCTGGGCGGCCATGCGGCCGAACTCGCCCGGGACTTCGAGCTCCATCCGGAGCGTCTCGCCGAGCTCGGCGTCCGGCTTCACGGCCTTGGCCGGCGTCAGCATGATCTCGAGCTTGGGGTTGAAGCGCTTGATCGGATTGCCGTCGGCGTCGAGCTCCGGTTCGGGCTCGGCGGCGCCGGCGGCCTGGGCGGCCTCGAGGGCGGCGAGCTCCTCTTCCGTCGGGAGCTCCTGGTCCTCGACCACGAGCTTCTCGTCGAAGACGCGGATCTTCATGGTCTCCGGGTCGAACTCCACCTTGAGGTTCTGGTTCTTGTTGCCGAAATCCTTGCGGAAGGCGGCGGCGAGCGCGGCCTCGATGGTCTCGACGACGACCTCGTACGAGATGTTCTTTTCCTCGCTGATCTGCTGGATGGCCTGGACGATGGGGCTGGACATACTTTTTGGTAGTAAAAAGGCCAGCCTGTCATGAGGCTGGTCTAACATACGCAGTATAGCATCAGCAACGGCAGGCGTCAACAACGGCTCAAGCGAGCGGCACCGCTTCCAAATGCCGGATGACCGGCCGCTCCGAAACCAGCTCGATCGCCACCACGTCGAGCCGCCATGGCCGATCATACAGCTTCATGCGCATGCGCCACAGCTCAGCCACGCGCATCAGCCGAAGCAGCTTGCGGGGATGCACAGCCTCCTCCGGAGGCCCATACCGCAAATCGCGCCGCGTCTTCACCTCCACGAAGACGATCTCGCCGCCGCGCGGGTCGTAGGCGATGAGGTCGATCTCCCCCACTCTCGGAATGCCCGCCTGCCGCGCCAGGATGCGATACTTCTTGGACTCCAGATACGCGGCCGCGAGATCCTCCCCTTCGTTGCCCAGCCGTCGGCGTTCGGTCTGCATATCCCCCCTCCTGCCAGGAACGGCCGCTCGTTGTCAAACGAAAAACCGGGTCGCCCCGGTTTCGTCCGCTATTTCTTGGGCTGCGGCAGCCACTTGTCGATGCGGGCCTTGGCGTCGTGACTCGCTTTCTTCTCCTGCAGGTCGACCAACAGGAACTTGGCGAGACGGATGGACTGGATGAGGAACAGGAGGAGCCAGACCAGGTACCAGAAGCGCGCGCCGAAGAAATACGCCAGCTCGTGCGTGAAGAACACGAGCAGCAGGCCGAACGCGCCGAGCCAGAGCGCCATCGAGGAGAAGCGCTTGCCGCCTTCGGCCCAGGACATGCGCGCGGATTTCCGTCCGGCCATCACGGCGGCGAAGATTCCGGACGCGAACAGGAGGGCGAAGAGGACGAGCAGCGCGAGCTTGACGGAAGGCATGAGTTCCCGTGCCTGCAGATCGAACCAGTACGACCAAGTGAGGATAGGCATAGTCAGAAGTGACGATAACGCTGAAAGGGTAGACGATGCGCCGCCGTCACGCAAGCCCCGGTCCGGGCGGCTAGGGCTTCCTTAGGACCAGGCCGTAATGGCTAGGACCGGCTTCGAAAGCCTGCACGGGCAGGAACCCCTCCCGTTCCGCCGCGGCCGAGGCGTCTTCCTTAGGGATCCTTTTTTCCGGAGACGGTCCGATCAGCGTGCCTGCCGCCTTCCATTCGACGATGAGCAGCGCCCCGCCGGTCGCGAGCACGCGCTTGGCTTCCTGCAGCGCCGTCGCCCGATTCACGACATGCAGGACATTGACCATCACGACCATGTCCATCGAGTTGTCCGGCAGGCGGGACCCGCCGACGCGTTCGAAGTCGCCCCAGACCAGCTCGATGTTGCCGGCTCCGGCCAGCTTGATGCGGCTCTGGTTGGCCTGCAGGACCGATTGCAGCACGTCGACGCCGTAGACGTGGCCTTTCGGCCCGATCAGCTTGGCGGCCGGAAACAGGAAATGCCCGACCGTCCCGACGCCGAAATCCGCCACCCGCATCTCCTCGCGGATGCCGGCCTTCTCCAAGGCGTTGAAGGGATCGATGAGCGCCCGGCCGGTCGGAAGATAGTCCATATCAGTTCCCCGTCGCGTCCGCCGGCACGCCGAAGAGGCTGCCGAAGACTGCGCGGAAAAAGACGGCATGCAAGTCCGTGATGACCAGGAACGCGACGAAGATGACCAGGCAGCCGATGAGCTTATAGACCACGCGCATGCCGCCAAGATGCGTGTCGGCCCAGGTCGAAATCGATCCGAACGTCTCGGCGAAGAAATCGGACTTCCAGACCATGAGGAAGCCGACGGCGGCCGCGACCAGTCCTCCGAGGATGCGTCCAATCATATGGAAGCAGTATAGCACAGCCAGCGAGCCGGGGATAAAAAGACCGCGGATCGCGATGATCAGCGGTTGTAGAAGCGCCGGCTGCTGCCGTACGGAAGGGTCAGCGACCTGATGCGGCAGGCATGAGGAACGAGGTTGCGCACGTAGAAGCTGCGTCCCAGGATCGGACGGAAATCGAGATCGAAGCGGCGGGCGAAGCGTCCGATCCCGAGATCGCCAGACGTCGACGGGACGAGCGCAAGACCATCCAGATCAGGCATGTCGGCAGGAAGCGGTTCCCGCTCGCCGACGAAGGCCGAGAAGAACTCCTCGGAGCTGGACGGGGGCGCGACCGACGGCGGCCCGTCGACCTCCCAGCCGGACAAGGCACGGCCGCCGTTCACGACGGGCAAGGAGCGCTGCCAGCTGTGGCGCGCCTTGATGAGGCTGTAGTTCAAGCACAGCGAGATCCCGGTGACGGCGGCCAGTACCATCAGGATCGTGTCCGCGCTGCGTTGCCAGACATTGCTCTGGGCGGGGAGGACGGCCTTCGTGAGCGTGGGCATGTGAAAGGACCTTTCATACGGGTTGAGGGCAGGGACTCGTGCCTCTTTTTCGTATCACGCGGCAGGTCACGGGGTCAAGCGACAAAAAAGGCGGCGCAAGGCCGTCTCTCTTGGTGGGCGCGCAAGGACTCGAACCTTGAACCCTCTGCGTGTAAAGCAGATGCTCTGCCGTTGAGCTACGCGCCCGCGCATGCGCTACGGGAACAGCCTACCTGTCGGCCTCTTGACAGGCAAGGGCGACGTATTGACAAATCATGTCGGTTCGTGTAGTCTACCCTTACACGCGTACGTAGCACGCTAGATCGAGGTCAGGCGCGAGCCCACACCGCGTTCGGCACAGTGCGAAAGACGAGTGAAAGGTCCGAACCTTTTATTCACACGCTAAGCCCAACGAGTATGGCCAGCGCCAAGATCTTCGTCGGTAGCCTGTCTTTCCAGGCCACCGAGGACGACCTCAAAGCCGCCTTCGCCCCGTTCGGTACGGTCGTCTCCGTGTTCATCCCGGTCGACCGTATGACCGGTCGCAAGCGCGGTTTCGGCTTCGTCGAGATGTCCTCCGCTGAGGAGGCCGCCGCGGCGATCGCGGACATGAACGGCAAGGAAATTGTCGGTCGTCCGGTCGCCCTGAACGAAGCCCAGCCCCGCCCGGAGCGCCAGTAATCGGCATCCGCGAAAAACAGCCCGCAAGGGCTGTTTTCGTTTTTGGAAAAGTTTTTCACTCGGGAACTTCCACGCCCATCTCTCTCAATCGCTCCTCCAACGCGTCGCGCCGCGCTTCAAGTTCCTTCAGTTCCGCGCCGCTCAAGTGCGCTCCGGCACCCTCGCCCAGGTATGCGTCTCCGATATCGCGATTCAGTCTCCTGAGCTCGTCCGACAACCGGTCGACCTCCGACTGTTCGTTCATCGGCATCCTTTCGTTCATAGGCTACTGTTCAATCATTAAGCTTCCCAAAGCATATACGTTCCAGGCAAGGGAAGGAAGAGGGCGGCCACCACGCCGCGATGGGACTTGCCAACCTCCGGCGGTTGCGGTAGAGTGCTCCCGTTCCGCAGTCGTGGCGAAATTGGCAGACGCACTACCTTGAGGTGGTAGCGCCCGCAAGGGCTTGAGAGTTCAAGTCTCTCCGACTGCACCACAAAAACCCCTTCAACCGAAGGGGTTTTTGTTTGCGCCGTTTTCTTCCTGAATTTGAAGACCGGCTGCATGAGATGCAGCCGGTCGGTTCTCGGAGCGGCGGATGAGAAGCTCTAGAAGGTGCGCGGAGTGATCTGGTCGGTCAGGTAGTTGACGACCGCGTCGATCGTGACGCTCGGAATGCGTGCCGTACAGCCGTCGGGAGCCGCACTCATGGCACCGGAAGTGAACATCACGTGCTTCAGGAGGACGTCGGTCATGACGGCCTTGAAGCCGCTGGGGCCCTTCGCGAGCTTGGTGATGTGCAGCTTGCCCGATTGAGCGAAGTACCGCCAGGCTCCGGGATCGGCAGGGTCGCCATCGTACATGACGAGGCAGCCGCCGCACGTCATCGTGTCGTTCTGCTTCGAGAAGTCGACCGTGACGTCGACGCTCGCCGGCATCGACGTCAACGAGGTGGGGAAGTCCGCCGTCTTCGAGTACAGCCGGAGGACGAAGTCCCCCACCCTGATCTCGAGATCGTTCCCCAAAGCGACATCGCCGTGGATCTTCGCGAATTCCTCGGGGCGACCGGGGCCGCCCCAGACCTGGGCGGCGACGTCCGTCACGCAAGAGGAACCTTGACCGCTACCTCCATCGGTCCCTGAGCCGGAACCGCCGCCGGACGAACCGGCGGGCGAGACGCCGCATGCGGAAGTGAAGAGGGCGGTGATGAGAGCGAAAAGGACGTTCTTGGACACGGGAAGGCCTTTCTCCGGACGACGCGGGATGCGCCGTACCGGACGAGTTTGGTGATGCATCAACCTACCATATTTCAGGCCTTTTGTCAACCCCCGGCCGGGAAGGCGGCCGATACCAAAACCCTCCGGGCATTCCGGAGGGTCCGTGGCGGTCATTCGAATTTCCGATCCTTCCCGGTGATGACGCGCAGCTTCTTCGGCAGGATCTCGATGTCCAAGGTGGTCGACGAGAGGCGCTGGCCGTCGCGGATGACGGTGACGGGCTGATGATGCTTCAGGCGCAGAGTACGGACCGGAACGATGGTCGCCGGCGGCGGTGGTTCGGCCGAGCGGAACAGCCTGGAAAAAATCCCGCGCGGAGAAGACGGCTGGAAGACCGTCTCGAGGAAACCGTCGCGCGGGGAGCTGAAAGTCGTGGCGCCGGCGGCGTCGACAGCCATCGGGGCGAGGTTGCAGACCTGGATCTCGTTGTCTTCCGTCGGGATCACGCTGTATTGGCCGTTGCAGGAAATGGCGGCGCGGGTGCGCGGGATCAGGACGGACGAGAGGAAGTAATGGTCGTTGATCCGCCCGAGGTCGATCGTCTGGAGCACCCGCCGTGACAGGATGTTGCAGGCTTCGGCACACTCGTCGATCCCGAGCATGGAGGCGATCCCGTGCGGGCCTTCCCCCACCGGCACGATGCCGAAAGCCATGTCGAACTCGCCGACCGCATCGATCAGGCGGCCGACCGTCTCGTCGTTCCCGACGGCGACGATCGTCTCGCACCCCTGACCTGCCGCGTCCGCCACGATCTCGCGGACGTTCTTGAACATCGTGAGGCGCTCGATGCGTCCGCTGATGCCCAAATCCGTCAGCCGCGTCTCGACGCGCGAAAGGGCCCGCTCGTGCTTCTTGTCGGTGACGAAGGTGTCGTAGACGTACGTGTACATCGTTCGGCGCTTATGACCGTAAGCTGCAGGATGCGTCGAACCGGTCCGCTTACTGTTGGAGGATCTCCTCGATCTTCTTCTCGCGCAGGCTGCGCGCGCGGAGACCGGAGGAGGGCCGCTCTTCGGAGGCATGTCCCGCGGCCTCGACCTTCTCGACCGGAGGCACTTCGAGACCGATTACGAGCTGGCCGCGCATCATCGCGCCCGGAGCGACGGAGAGGACCTTGGCCTGGATGTCGCCGTAGATGCGGGCGGTCGCGGACAGTTCGAGGCGGTCGAAGACGCGCACGTTGCCGTGCAGCTCGCCGGCCAGGACCGCGTTGCGCGCCTGGACGTTGGCATTGATGACCGCCGCCTGCCCGACGGACAGGTCGCTGCCCGTGGAGATGGAACCGGTCACGTGGCCTTCGATGCGGACGTTGCCTTCGCTCACGAAATCGCCCTCGACGCGGACGGACGGCGCGATCACGGTTTCGGTCTCCTGTCCGAGCGTCATCTCTTTCTCGTTCTTGAACATACCTCCAAGGGATTTATGAGCGTTAAGAAAGGCAGGCTGTGGATTGCTCGGCAATTGTAGCAGCCGTCAGGCGCGCGGGTCAAAACTCCGGGCGATCGGCAATCCGACGCCGAACACCGAGCCCTTCCCGATGCCGGAAGAGGCCGCCCAGACGCGGCCGCCCTGCATTTCGGTCAACATCTTCACGACGTACAGGCCGAGGCCGGAGCCTCCGCGATCGATGACCAGTTCCCCGCGCTCGTATTTCCCGAACAGGCGCGCCGCGTCTTCCGGCGCGATGCCCATGCCGGTATCGGCGACCTCGAAGACCGCTTCGTCGCCGTCGCGGCGAAGGCGCACGGAGATGGTCCCCTGCTCCGTGTATTTCATGGCGTTGTCGATCAGGTTGAAGATCACGTGCTTGATCTTTTCGGGATCGAAATCGATCAGGAGCGGGCGCGGGCATTCGAACTTGAGCTCAAGCGCCAATCCCTTCTTCGAGACAGGCAGCTTGAACTCCTCGACGACGTCCGCCACCGCCCCGTCCAGCGGCAGGACTTCCTTGCGGAGCGTCATCTTGCCGGACTCGAGCTTCGTGATGTCCAGGAACGTCTCGACGGCGTTCAGGAGCCGCGTCGTCACGTTCAGGTTGAGCGTCACGATCTCCTTCTGCTTCTCCGTCAGCGGGCCGAGGTCGCCGTCGCGGAACATCGAGAGGTAACCGCGGATGCCGCCGAGCGGTCCGCGGATCTGGTGCGAGGCGATCGAGACCATCGTGGTCTTGAGGTCGTCGAGCGCGCGCAACCGCTTGTTGCCGGCGGCGAGTTCCGAGGCTAGATGCTGGACTTCCTCGCGGCGACGGACTTCGGTACGGACGCTGCGGATGAGGAGGATGCCGACGATGACCGTGACGACCAACGTGACGAGCCTAGACACGAATTCGAAGATCGAACTCGCCCAGAAGATCTGCACGAAGCCGATGAAGCCGAGCAGCATCGCGAACGTTTCGGTCGCGATGACCTTCAGGTTCATGAGACCATGCCTGAAGATCGTATAGCTCAGCACGAGCACGAAAAAGAACGAGGTCGCCGGGCCGAAGACCGTGGCCTTGGTGTATCCGAAAACCGTCGGCAGAAGCGCATTGATGAAGAACTGGCAGAACGTCACGAGGACGATCATGAAGAGCACGAGGGAGATCTGCGTGCGGACGACCCCGTCACGGTTCTCCCGCCTGGCCCGAACGAGCTGAACGGCCGATAACGCCGTATAAAGCACCTGGTAGAGTATGCCGATCGGGTACAGGAGGCCTGGGGTGAAATCAGTGCCCCAATCCGCCAACGTGACCGAAACGATATTGAAATCGGTGCGGAGCACGGACAAGACGAGAAGGCTCGGGAGCAGGATGAGCGCCGCCTTCCACCAACGCATGCGGCCGTTTGC
Source organism: uncultured bacterium (assembly GCA_937900255.1). GTDB lineage: Bacteria > Patescibacteriota > Patescibacteriia > SG8-24 > DYFX01 > DYFX01. The sequence continues at coordinate 73,236 of CALCDZ010000003.1, read as the reverse complement.
CTTCGGGAAGTAGTATGAAAAGATCAGGAAGACGGCAGGGAAAAAGAACGGGCCGATGATGGAAGCTCTCGCCCAGAACAATGCCGGGGCCGGTTCATGCATCACGTCCGAGAGCGTCGATGACATCGCCCAGAACCCGAGGGACATGGCCATCGCAAGCGCAAGACGGTGGACCAGATTGCGGCGATCACGCAGGTAGATGAAGAGGCCGAGCGTGAAGACGGCGACTGCGGAGGTGAGGTTCGTGATCTGCGTCGGCGCCAACAGGATGGTATTCGCGACGATGCTTGACAGGGACATGTTTTTCCTTTAGGTTCAGGGCGGAGGTGCCCTACGATGCATGATTCAAGCGCATTCCGTACCGAGACCGTCTCTGCCATCCATGACCCGGAAATCATCCGGAAATGTTGGGAAGGGTATGAAGAGGCGCACGGCGGAGTAGCAGACTCCTGCATCCAGGAGCAGCGCTGCTACTCGGCCGAGACCTTCGCGGAGGCCCTGCGTGACCCTGAGTACATTATACACCTCCTGTTCCACGGCGATACGGTCGTCGGCGCGATCGGCGGGACGAACAATCTGGAAAAAGCGCGTATCGCCTACGTCAATCCGGACGTCCTGCGACAGCAGCATCCGGAAGCCGTCGCGGAGGGAAGGCTCTGGTACATGCCGATCCTCTTCGTCCGAAACGAGTACCAAGGACGTGGGTGCTCGATCATGCTCTTCGAAGAGCACGCACGATATTTCTGGGAACGAGGCTGGATGATCGCATCGGACTATGCGTCCGGCAAGCATGCCTGGTTCAATCTCGACTATTTCACCGGCGTGTACCGCAAAGCGCTCACGAATCTCGGCATCGAGGCCGATCCGGACGCGAGACGGCTGGGAGAGCAGGTGTACTTCTCCATCAGCTTCGGCAAAAAGGCGCCTTAGAAAGGGGCCTTATTTCTTTATGACGGTTTCCGGAAAATCAAAACCGTTATAGCGGTCGTAGCCGGTCGTATAGGCCCCGGCATTCATGAAAAGAATCCGGTCGCCCAGTTCCACTTTCGGCAAGACGATGCTCTTGAAGATGACGTCGACGCTGTCGCAGGTCGGCCCTGCCATGACGTACGACCGCTTCTCACGAGAGGGATGTTCGGTGCGGACCTCGTACGGGAATTTCTCATGGATCTCCATGAGCCCGTTGTAGACGCCCGCGTCCAGGTAGATCCAATGCTCGCCGCGCCTTTCCGCCTCTCCGATGACGCTCGCCACGAGCGTACCGGATGTCGCGACCATGTGGCGGCCCGGTTCAATCAATACCCTGACATCGCGAGAAAAATGCCGCTCGATACGCCCGACGACGCGCCTCCCAATTTCCTCGATCGAAGGCGGTTGCGTCATGGCCTCCAGCGCGGGAAGTCCGCCTCCCAAATTGAGAAGCTTCAGTTTGATCCCCTCCCGCCTGGCCGCAGTGAACACCTCCGCGCATGCGTCGATGGCTTTTTCCCAGTTTTCAGGGTTCAAGCATTGAGAACCGACATGAAACGTCAATCCGACGGGGTTGAGTCCGAGATGCACGGCTTGAGAAAGCAGGCTTACGGCCTCAGGACGTTCGACGCCGAATTTACGGGTCAAAGGCCAGACGCTGCCTTCGTTGGAGACAGCGAGACGGATGTAGATATCCGAACCCGGCGCCAGCTCCGAAAGCTTCCGTATTTCAGCTTCTGAATCGGCGCTGAACAGGCGGACGCCAAGCTTATAAGCTTCGCGTATTTCCGAGGGCGACTTGATGGGGTTGGAAAAGGCGATTTTCCCGGGCGGGCATCCGATGCCCATGCAAATCCGGACTTCGTTCATCGAGGCGACGTCAAAACCGCATCCTTCGCTTAAGAGGGTTTTCAGTATTTCAAGATGACGGTTCGCTTTGACGGCATAAAAAACTTCGAGACGGCTCCCGAAGATCTTATCGAGGTTGCGGCGCGTGGACTGCACGCGCGCAAGATCGACCATCAAGTAAGGCGTCGATGGCATGGGCGGATCATTTCCTTGTTTCTTACATCTCCTCCGGCACCTCGAACCCCAGTAGGTGCGCTCCGCGCTTGAGCGCGCGGGCAGCGGCCTCCAGGAGGCGCAGTCGGGCCGCGCGATCTTGCTTGGAAGCGTTCAGGACCGGGACGTTCTCATACAAAGCGGCGACGGCGCGGGCGATCTCGTACAGCTGCGCGGCCACGAGCGAGGGCCGCAACTGCGTCGCGGCGCGGCGGACCGCTTCCGGAAAACGCGCCAGAGCAAGGGACAGCTGGAACTCCTCGTCCTTGGCCTCGCGTCCCTCCCCTTCCGCCTCGGTCTCCTCGGATTTTCGGACGAGGCTGCGGATGCGGGCGTGCATGTACTGCAGGTACGGACCGGTCTTGCCGGCGAAGGCGAGCGAGGCCTTCGGGTCGTAGATCATCCCGGAGGCGATGTCCACGTCCAGGAAATAGAACTTCACGGCGGCGAGAGCGACTTGCCGCGCGCGACGGAGCGTCTCGTCGTCGGAAAGCGCGAGGTGGCGCTGGCGGATCTCGACGGCGGCATCGGTCTCGAGCGCGGAGAGCAGGTCGTCGGCGTCGACGACCGTTCCTTCGCGCGACTTCATGCGGCCTTCAGGCAAAGCCACGAGGCCGTACGAAAGATGCCTGAGCTTCGCGGCCCACGGGAACCCGAGCAGTTCCAGGATCTTGAAGAGCTGCCGGAAGTGCAGGTTCTGCTCGTCCGCCACGACGTAGACGGAGGCGTCGAGCCCTTGCTCGTCGAACTTTTTCTTGGCGAGGTGCAGGTCCTGCGTGATGTAGAGCGCGGTGCCGTCGGAGCGCAGGACGACCTTATTCGGCAGGCCATGCGCTTCCAGGTCCGCGATGACGGCGCCGGTCTCGTCCTTCCGGAAGACGCCTTTCGCGAGGCCGAGTTCGACGATCTCTTTTCCCTCCTTATAGATCTCCGATTCCTTGTACTCGACGTCGAAAAGGAACCCGAAGCGTCTGTAGGTCTCATGCTGCCCGGCTTCGCACCAATCGCTCATCGTGCGCCAAAGCTTGCGCGTCTCGGCGTCGCCCTCCTCCCATTTGCGGATGATGTCATGGGCATCCTTCTCCAGCGACTCGTCGGTCTTTGCGGACTTCTCGTACAGGACGTACAGATCGCCGAGGTAGCGATCACCTTTCTTGCCGAGATCGTCTGGCGTCCTGCCCTCGCCCCAGCGGATATAGGCGACCATGGCCTTCGCGATCGCCAAGCCGCGGTCGTTCAGGAGCAGCGCGCGCACCACCTGCACGCCCTGCGATTCGAGCAGGCTCGCGATCGCCGAACCGAGCAGGCCGTTGCGGACGTGGCCGAGGTGCAGCGGCTTGTTGTTGTTGGGGCTGACGTACTCGATCATCACCTTTTCCGGCTTCTCCGGTTTCCGGTCGCCGTAGTGTTCGTCGACTTCAGCCGAAACCTGTTCGATGACGGCTTCCTTCTTCAGGAAAAAATTGAGGTAGGGTCCTTTCGCTTCGACCCGCTCGAAATCCGCTGGCAGATCGAGCTTTCCGGCCAGCTCGGCCGCGATCTTCGGTGGGGCCTGCTTCAGGCTTTTCGCCAATTGGAAGCACGGGAACGCCAGATCGCCGTTCTCGGGGAGTTCGGGGTATTCCAAAGCGTCCGGAGGGATCTCCGTCGCCGATGCCCGCGCAAGCGCGACGGCCAGGTTCGATTTCAGGGATTCGATCAGGTACATAGCGCTCGTCGCGACCTTAAACGAGTCTCACGAAGTGCAGCTTGCCTTTCTGAAGGACGATGCCTTTCTCCACCGCGACCATCGGGTCTTTCACGGCGCCGCCGTCGATCTTCACACCGCCGGCTTCGATGTCGCGGCGGGCCTGCGAATTCGAGACGCCGAAAGCGGCGGCGACCGCCTCGTAGAGCTTCATCGGTTTCCCGAGCGCCCACTCCCTGATCTCCGTCGGCATCTCGCCCTTCTGGAAACGGGCCTTGAAGCCGGCCTCGGCCGCGTCAGAGGATTTTCCGTCGTGGTACATCGCCGTCAGCCTCTTGGCCAGGCGCATCTTCACGTCGCGGGGGTTCTCCCCCTTCTTGAGGGCGGCTTTCTCGTTCTCGACTTCTTCCTTCGTATAATCCGCCGCGAGTTCCAGCCAATTGCCGAGGGCGCTGTCGGGGATCGACATGGTCTTGCCGAACATCTCTTCGGCGGAATCCATGATGCCGATGTAGTTGCCGAGCGATTTGCTCATCTTTTCCACGCCGTCGGTGCCGACCAAGATCGGCGTCGTCAGGACGTCCTGCGGCGGAAGCTCCTTCTTGCTCATCAGGGCGCGGCCGGCCAGGAGGTTGAAGGTCTGGTCGGTAGCGCCGAGCTCGACGTCGGCCCGCAGCGCAATCGAATCGTAGGCTTGGAGCATCGGGTAGAGGAGCTCGTGCATGTGGACGTCGGAGTTGGCGGAAAGGCGCTTCGAAAAATCATCGCGCTCGATGATGCGGGCGACCGTGAACTGCGCGCAGAGCGAGACGAAATCGGCGGCCTTGAGCTTGCCGAGCCATTCGCTGTTATAGCGGATCTCCCCTTTCTTCACGTCCAGGATCTTCCCGACCTGCTTGAGGTAGGTGGCGGCGTTGGCCTTGATCTCCTTGGTAGTGAGCATCGGACGGGTCTTGGACTTGCCGGTGGGATCGCCGATGAGCGCGGTGAAGTCGCCGATCAGGAAGATGACCGTGTGGCCCAGGTCCTGGAAGGCGCGGAGCTTGCGGAGCACGACGGCGTGCCCGATGTGCAGGTCCGGACGTGACGGATCGGCACCCAGCTTGATCCTCAGCTTCCGGCCGGAGCGGAGCTTCTTCTCCAGGCTTTCACGGACGATGACGTCGGCGACCTGGTGATCGAGCAAGCGGGCGATGTCGGCGTCGGACGGGACTTTCATATGCGGAGACTTTAGCGGGAATGGGACAAAAAAACAACCCGAGGGGGTTGTCGAGAGCGGAGGCGGCCGGAACCGCGCTCAGGCCGCTCCGGGCGGCTTGCGCCGGTCATCGAGGACAGGGCCGAGATCGATGCCCAACAAAGCCAGCTTCCGGCGGAGTTCGCGACGTGCGCGATCCCCATATGATTCCCAACCGACCAGACCGCGCAAAGTAGCGAGACGACATATGAGCCAATCTCCGGCCAGGAAAAAATCCCCGGGCTCCGGGTAGTCCAGGCGGTGCGCTTCTCTTCCGCCGTCATACATCCTCATGCAGAGGTTTACCCGATTGTCATGCCGTCTGCCGTACAGGAAGACGGTCTCGAGCACGTACACCCTGCCGCCTTGGCCGCGCAGGGAGAGGCTCTCAGCCTCTCGGTCCGGAGAGCGCACGACATCATTCCTGAGGACCGCGTCCTCCAACTCACGCTTTCTGGACAGGGATTCGGCGAGAGCGATCATCTCATCGAGACGCGCTTCGACCTCCGGCCGCAGCTGCCGCATTCTGCTTTTCAGCTTGTACGCCGGAACCACCCGGCCCCAGAAAATCCAGGATGCGGCGACGGCGCCCGGGATGATGAAAAACATCTGCCACCACACGTAGGACAGGTACAGCCACATGATGACGAGGATCGGGTCCGACGAACGCGCGGCAAAGGACGAGAGACGCTTCTTGAATGCTGGCACAGGACCTCCAATGAACGATGCGGCGAGGATAGAAGAAAAACCGCCCGAGGTCAAGCCCTGGGCGGTCATTTCGCGGTTCCGGTTCAGTCGTGGAGCGTGATCGTGCAGGTCTTGTCGTCGCCGTTACGGAGCGCCACCGTGCCTTTCGGGGAACAGTCTCCGCCCCAGTCGTACGCCGCGTAGCCCTGCGGCACGACGCGGTAGACCGTGTAGTCGTTGGGGCTGAGGGTCGACGGCTGGCCGCTCGTGACCTGCATGCTGCCGATGAACAGCTTGATGTCCTGGTCGCGCGCCGTGCCGCCATGATGGTTCTGCACGTACGAGAAGAGCGTCAGCTTCGGCGGCTGGTTCGACTTGCTGCCGAAGGTCGCGTCGGGAATGTCGTTGAAGGTGATGAAGCACGCGCGGGTCTGATTGGCCGGAACGGTGACGACGCCGTCGGCCGAACAATCGCCCGACCAGGCCGAAGCCGCGTAGCCCGGAAACTGGCCGTGATAGATGGTGTAGCTGCCGGGCAAGACGTTGATGCCGTCCTGCGGCATGACCAAGGCACCGTTGATCAGATAGTCGACGTCCCCTTCCTTGCCGTGGCCGCCGTCGTCGTTGATGACGGTCGGAAGGATGATGATGCGGGTCGGCGCCGTCGATGAAGCGGCGGGCGTTACGGCAGGGTTGGCGACGGAGGGCTTGGCAGGAGAGGCTGCCGAGGCGCTGCGGCGGGCGTTGGCCTCTTGGAGGTTCGGGGAAGCGTCGCGTTCCGCCTTCCACCAGAACTGGTTCGGACCGGTGACGTCGGCTCCGCGGCCATATTCGGCCAGCGCGGTGTCGGGCACGACGGCGATCTTGCGGTTCCAATCGTCGCCGTAGATCATGCGGGCGATGCCTTCGGTCGAAAGCCAGCGCAGGTTGCCGTCGCGGTCGATGCCGTAGATGCGCGCTTCGGAGGCGCCTTTGATCGGCCGAGAACCGGGCCGAAGAGGTACTTGGCCCGCGAACGGCAGCTGGGAAAGCTCGTCGTCCGAAACCGTCCGGACCGGGCTGAAGTCCGCATACCAGCTGCGGAACGTCGCCTCGTCGGGAAACGCCAGGCGCTTCTGGTCGCTCGTGACGTAATAGACGGTCGGGCCCGAACCCTTCACCAAATCGCCGAAGCCGGCGGCGTGGACCGGACGGATCGCGAGCAGCGAAACGGCGCCGAACGCGAGGGCGAAGAAGAGCTTCTTCATGGCGAAATGTTACGGGAAATCTCCGCCAGCATAACAAAAAAACCGCCCGAAGTCAAATGGGCGTTGAGGTAGCCGGGGAGGGCAGTCGTGCCCCTGTCCCGATGGAAAAACCGGCTTCAGGAGGCAGCAACGAATTGCCTTCGGTGAAGATGCCGAGAAACGCCTGGACGATTTCGGAAGAGACATCGGGGCTCAACGCCCGGTCCGGAGAATACCGACGCCGACTCAGTCGGCTGAAAGCCAGGAGCCGATCATACGCCGTATCGATCGACGAGGGCGTCAATGACCTCTCGACCAGGACGTGCTGACAGCCCAGATAGGCTGAAATCCAGGCGATGGCCGACCCTCCCTTTCCAGAAACAGTCGGCTCGACCAAGGAAAGACCGAACCGCCAGAATATCCCGATGGCGCCTTGGGGAGCGGCAACGACGAGGATGTTCCAATTGCCAGGGCTCCGGCCTTCGTAGCAGGCGTTTTCCACGACCAGTTTCCTGGCATGGAAATCCGCCAAGCAATGGAAGGCGATCGAGGCGAACTGGGCATCGTTGAGGCGCCAATACGCTCGCCGCGTTCCCTCAAGCTCCAGTCGGTATGCATCACTGCGCCTGATCCCGAGGAGATCGTATCGGACTGCGACCACGAAGAGGGTGAGGAAAAAGACGACAGCGATGAATGTCCACATGCAGCCTCCCTTGCGGAACAAAGAACTCGCCAGGACCTTACATCCCGACGAGCACCGCGTCAATCTTCGCGAGTTCCTGCCGCTTCTCTTCCAGCATCTGCTTCGTCTTGTCGACCACGTCTTTCGGAGCCTTCTCGGTGTAGCCGGGATTGCCGAGCTTGGCTTCGAGGCTCTTCACGAACCCCTCAAGGTTCTGCTTCTCCTTCTCGAGGCGAGCCTTTTCCTTGGCGGGGTCGACCATGCCGGAGAGCGGGAGGTGGATCTCGACGCCTCCGACCATCGCGGAGGCGGCATCCTTCGGCTTCTCCCCCTTCGCCACGATCGTCAGCGTCTCGATGCGCGCCAGTGCGCGGATGACTTCGGCATTATCCTTCAGCAGCTTCGCCTTCGTCCCCGCCACGATCGTCGCATCGACGCGCTTGGCGGGTTCGACCTTATATTCGCTGCGGATGTTGCGGACGGCCCCGATGATGCCCTGGAGAAGCGTGAAATCCTTCGGGACCGCGGTCTTACCGGCCTTCGGCCACGCTTCGATCATCAGGAACTTCTTGCCCTTGGCATTGCCGGCGAGCATGTCCCAGACCGCTTCCGTGACGAACGGCATGTAAGGGTGCCAAAGCTTCAAGATGTGTTCGAGCGCGTAGAGCAGGACCTTCTCCGTGGAGGCTTTCAGCTTGGGATCCTGCATCTGGATCTTGGCGATCTCCAGGTACCAGTCGGCGAACTCGGTCCAGGTGAAATCACGGAGCAGTTCGCCGGCCGACGAGAATTCGTATTTCCCGATGAGCGCGGTCGCCTCGGCGGTCACGGTCGCCAGACGCGCCATGATCCACTTGTCGGAGAGCGTCTTCGGCGCCGGCTTACCCTTCACGCGCGCGGGTTTCGAGACGGACGTCAGCACGAAGCGGCTGATGTTCCAGAGCTTGTTGGTGAAGTTGCGGAAGCTGGCGATCTTCTCGTCGCCCAGGCGCGTGTCGGCGCCGGGAGCGTTGCCGATGACGAGCGAGAGGCGCACGGCGTCGGTGCCGTATTTGGCGGTGACATCGAGCGGGTCGATGATGTTGCCGAGCGACTTGGACATCTTGCGGCCTTGCTCGTCGCGGACGAGACCGTGCAGGTAGACGGTCCTGAACGGGATCTCGCCGAGCGCGTAGGTCGACATCATGACCATGCGCGCCACCCAGAAGAAGATGATGTCGCGGCCGGTCTCAAGGACATCGGTGGGGTGGAAGCGCTTGAGGTCCGCCGTCTTATCGGGCCAACCGAGCGTGGTGAAGGTCCAGGAACCGGAAGAGAACCAGGTATCGAGCGTGTCCTCGTCCTGCGTCCAACCTTTGCCCGGCGCCTTGTCGGCCACGCGCAACTCCTCGCCCTTGTACCAGACGGGTACGCGGTGCCCGAACCAGATCTGGCGCGAAATGCACCAGTCGCGCAGGTTGTCGATCCAATGGAAGTAGACCTTGGCGAACTGGTCCGGGAGGATGGCGATTTCCTTGGAAGCGACCGCCGCGTGCATCAGCTGCTTCAGCGTGACTTTCTCCCCCTTCTTCCACTTGCCGAGCGTGGCTCGGCGAAGCGCGAACGGCTTGTTGACGCGCACGAACCACTGCCGCATCGGCAGCTGCTCCACCGGCGCGCCGCCGCGCTCGGCCACCGGCAGGTTCTGGGAGATCTCCTCGACGTTCTTCAAAACACCCGCCTCCTTCAGCGTTTCTTCGACTTTCACGCGTGCCTCCTTGATCGTGAGTCCGGCAAAATCCTTGCCAGCCGCTTCCAGCAAGCGTGCATCGGTACCGATGACCTGCACCGTCGGCAAGCCGTGTCGCTCGGCCATCTCGGCGTCGATCATCGCATGCGCGGGCGTGACGCCGAGCGCGCCGGTGCCGAAAGACGGGTCGACCGCCTTGTCGGCGATGACTTTGACCGTGATCTTCTTGCCGCAGAAGGTCGGCGTATACGTCTTGCCGACGAATTCCTTGTAGCGGACGTCGTCCGGATGGACGGCGACGGCCGTGTCGCCGAACTTGGTCTCGGGCCGTGTGGTCGAGATGGCGATCGGGAAGTCCTTGTCGTACGTGAAGGTCAAGAGCTTCGCCTTCGTCTCCTTCATGTTGACCTCGTCGTCGGAGAGCGTGGTCTGGAACTGCGGATCCCAGTTGACGACGCGGTAGCCGCGCTCGATCAGGCCGTCCTCGTGCATCATCCTGAACATCGCGTTCACGGCGCGGTTGCGGGGCTTGTCGAACGTATAGGCCTCGCGCGACCAATCGCAGGAGGCACCCATGGAACGGGTCTGGCGGACGATGGTCTTGCCGGACTGTTCGGCGAACTTCACGACCTCGGCCAGGAACCTCTCGCGGCCGAGCTCGCGCTTAGGATCCTTCATCCCCTTCTCGCGCAACAAGCCTTCCACCTTCACCTGCGTGGCGATGGCGGCATGATCGGTGCCGGGCAGCCACAAGGCGGCTTTGCCGCGCATGCGCTCGAACCGGATCATGAGGTCCTGGATGGCATTGCCCGTGGCGTGGCCCAAGTGCAGCGTGCCGGTGCGGTTCGGCGGCGGCATCATGACCGTGAAGGGCTTGCGCTTCTTGCCGTTCGGCAGCTTGTCCGGGTCGAAGAAGCCGCTCTTCTCCCAGCGGCGGTAAATCCCGTCCTCCACCTTTGAGGCGTCGTAGGCCTTGTCCAGTTCCGGCTTCTTCTGGGCTTTCGGCATATGCAGCCATCCTAAGGCAATGCCATGCCGCTTTCAAGCCTGCGGCGCCCGCGGACGGAAAAGCCCGGCGCGAAGGCCGGGCTTTCCTCTGGGACGGTTCAGTTCTGGAGCGCGGAGTCGATCATCTGCTTGACGGCATCGATCGGGAGACCGCCCGGGATGAACTGCTGGCTGCCCTTGGCGCCGATGACGAAAGAGTTAGGGGTGCCCGTCACGCCGGCAGCCTCTCCGCTCTTCTCGGAGGCCTGGATCAGGCCTGCATACTTGCCGCTCGCGGCGCAGGCGGAGAACTTCTTCAGGTCCTTGACGCCCGCCTGCTTGGCCAGATTCTCGAGCGTCGTCGCGTCGAGTCCGGACTGGGACCACGCATCCTGCGTGGCGATGAAGGTATCGGCCATCTCCCAGAACTTACCCTGCTCGTTGGCGCATTCGGCGGCTTCGGCCGACTTTTCCGCGTACGGATGGATCGAGCTCAGTGGGAAGGAGCGATAGACCCACCGGACCTTGCCGGCGTAATCCTTCATGATCTGCTGGAGCGTCGGGTGGAAGCGCGCGCAGAAGGGGCACTGGAAGTCGGAGTACTCGATGATCGTGACCGGCGCGTTCTTGTCGCCGCGGACATGATCTTGCGCGGTGACCGGAGCGACCTTGCCGCCCTGGCCGGCGGACGGAGCGGCGCCGGACGGCGTCGGAGCGGACGGGACCTGGCCGACGGGAGCCACGCTATCAGAGCCGGTGTAGGCACGGTTCGTATAGAAGCGGTCTTTGAGCAGAATAGCTCCTCCGAGCGCGATCATCCCGACGACGCCGACGGCGACGCCTGCAAGGAAGATCTGCTTGGCGGAAAACTGCATCGAGAACTTGTCGTTCTGGTCCATAGGAAAGGTGAAGAGTGAATGGTTCGGGCGCATTCGGCCGTGAGGCTTAGGCATCCCGTAAGGCCATGAACGGCGTGAACCTGGGCGGGTCGGCGGTGGCGAAAGGCAGGCGCGTGCCGCGACGCAGGCGACGACGGCGCATGGCATCATGCGCGGCCGGCGGCATCAGGAGGGCGGCCAGGAACGGCGCCGACGCGCCAGCCAGGGCGACCGGCAGCCGGAAGGGCGGTTCAGGCGCGAGCGCGCGCAGCAAGCGCGAAAGGTCGGCCTGCGGCTTGAAGATCTGGTGTTCCGAACAGGAATTGGGCGCGCCGACGTCCTGGAACTGCGAAGCGTCCCGGTTCATGCACGGCACGGCCAGATAGGAGGCCAGCACGAGAAAGAAGAGGGCGCCCAAAAGCAGCCTGGCTTCGATGGCTTTCATGATCGCCGCGCCGCGTGAAGTCGTCATGCCGGAACAGTATAACGCATCGCCGGCTCGTTTCCGAGCGGGCGGTCAAGACCTTCAGCTTTTCGCCTCCAGGCTGAAGCGGTACATCCCCATGCCGCATGTCCCTTGGAGCGTGCCGGGAGCGAGCGTGCCGAGGGCGACGTCCGTCGCGCCGCTCGGAGGAAGGTTCCTGCTGATGCCCAGGTTCGGGATGCGGATGCTCGACGAGCAATCGTAAGTCGCGTCCGTCTCGAACCTCAGGACCGTGGGGATTCCTGACTTGACTTGGCTTAAGATCGGGCGGTAGCCGCCTTTCACCTGCAGAGTGACGATCTGCGTCCCGTCGACGATGGATACGTTGCCTGCGGAAGGCGGCGCGGCGGGGGTACGGTCGTGTCTGCCAAGGAAGAGGATGATGACGGCGGCCGCGATGCCGACGACGGCCAAGATGGCGGTGATGGGTTTCATGTGGAGTGCGTTCAGAAATTGAAGAGGGGCGGGGTGACGCCGGCGGCAGCCAGGGCGTTGATGACGTTGAAGGCGGCGAAGAGGATGACGAGGATTCCCGCCGTCTTGAAGAAGATGCCTTTGTTCCGGCTTCCGACGGCCCCGAGCGAACTGAAGCTGACGAGCGCCAGGACCGGGAACGTCCCGATGGCGAAGGCCAGCATCGTCAGGCCGCCTTTGAGGAAGCTGCCGGTCGTGAGCGTGTAGAGCTGCATCGATTGCGTGAAGCCGCACGGCAGGAAGAAGGTGGCGATGCCGAGCAGGAGCGGCGTGAGCGCGTGATGGAGTTTGGAGATGCCGAGCGCACGGCGGGAGAGGGCTTTCGGCATGGCGGGCTGGAAGCGCTTGGCCCAATCGAAGACGTCCAGCAGGTTCAGACCGAGGATCAGCATCACGACGCCGATCGCGATGCCGAGCGCCAAGGTAGCGGCGGGGTTCAGCTGGAACACCGTCCCCGCCGCGCCGATCGCGCCGCCGAGGAGAAAGAAGGCCGCGAGCCTTCCAGCATGGAAGAGGAGCTGCGGCTTCGTCCGCTCTCCCCCCTTGGCGAACGCGGCCGACATCGAGAGCGCGAGCCCCCCTACGACGGCCAGGCAGCTGGACAACGAAGCGACGATGCCGACGACGAACGCCGTCCCGTACGTCACCCGACTGCCGGAAATCAGGTTCACCAAGCCCGCCTTCTGGAGGGCAAGGAAGCCGACGGCGAGCGCCGCCGAAATCGGGAGGGCGTAACGGAATTCGCCCCAGGCTTTTTCCCGCGCGGGCCTCTCGACCGAAAGGGCGTAGCCGTGCTTCTTGAGGACGACCGTCAGCTCCTCGGCGATCGCCGAGGGGTCCTTGTCGCCGAAATCTCCGGTCACCTCCACGCTCTCGGTCTCAAGATCCGACTTCGCCTCCGTGATGCGCGCGTCGTCCTGCAATTCGCTTTCGGTCATGAGGACGCATGCCTGGCAGTGCATCCCCGAGACGTGGAACTTCAGCGTCTTTTTTCCTGATGCCATAGGGTCAGAGTTTTTTCGTCTTCAGCCGCAACGAATTGACGACGACGGAGACGCTCGAGAACGCCATCGCGGATCCGGCAAAAACCGGGCTGAGCAGCCATCCGAAGACCGGGTAGAATGCCCCGGCCGCAAGCGGGATGCCGATGGCGTTGTAAACGAAGGCCCAGAACAGGTTCTGACGGATGCCGCGCATGATCAGCTTCGACAGGCGGACCGCCTTCACGAGGCGGGAGATGTCGCCATGCAGGAGCGTGATGCCGGCCGACTCGATGGCGACGTCGGTGCCGGTCGCCATGGCGATCCCGACGTCCGCCTGCGCGAGCGCCGGCGCGTCGTTGACGCCGTCGCCCGCCATCGCGACGACGCGACCCTCCGCCTGCAAGGACTTGATCTTCTCGAGCTTCCCTTCCGGCAGGACTTCGGCGACGACCTCATCCACGCCGGCGAGTTTGCCGACGTGCGCAGCCGTGAAACGGTCGTCGCCCGTGAGCATCACGACGCGGATACCCATCTTCCGCAGCCGGCCGACCGCTTCGGCGGCGCCGTCGCGCAGCCGATCGGCCACCATGACGACGGCCTGCACGCCTCCGCGCGCGGCCAGGAGCACCGGCGTCTTGCCTTCTTCGGATTCGGCGCGGATTGATGCCTCGTCGAACGGCAACCCGAGCGCAGCGATGAGCTTCGCGTTGCCGGCATGATACTCGACACCGCCGATCTTCCCTTTCACGCCCTGCCCCTTGATGGCCTCGAAGTCCTCGACCGGAAGCAGCCCGATCTTTTCCTGCTCGGCATAGGCGATCACCGCATGCGCGATCGGATGCTCGGAACGCTTCTCGAGGGAAGCGAGGACGGCAAGCAGTTCGCGCTCTGGCGTCTCGACGAGGCACCGCACCGACGCAATTTCCGGCTTACCGCGGGTCAGGGTCCCGGTCTTGTCGACCACGACCGTATCCACTTCGTGCAGGCGCTCCAGCGTGGCGGCGTCCTTGATGAGGATGCCTTCCTTCGCCCCCTTGCCGACGCCGACGATGATGGCGGTCGGCGTCGCGAGGCCCAGCGCGCACGGGCAGGCGATGACGAGCACGCCCACGAAGCACGCCAGGCCGCTCGAAAGCGCTTGGGGAAAACCGAGCGCCCGCGGGCCGATAAGCAACCATGCCGCGAGCGATACGAACGCGATGGCAAGGACGGCCGGCACGAATACGGAGGAGATCCTGTCGGCCAGGGCCTGGATGGGCGCGCGGCTGCCCTGCGCCTCTTCGACCATCTTGATGATGCGCGAGAGCGTCGTTTCGGCTCCGACTTTGGAGGCCCTGAACGTGAAGGTCCCGCTCGTGTTCATGGCGCCAGAGACGACCGCGTCCCCGACGGTTTTCCTGACCGGCATCGGTTCCCCCGTCACGACCGATTCGTCCACGTACGACGTGCCTTCGACCACGACCCCGTCGACCGGGACGCGTCCGGCCGGTTTCATGACGAGGAGATCGCCCTGCGCCACCTGTTCGATCGGCACTTCCCGTTCCGCTCCGTCGCGCACGACCAGCGCGGTCTTGGCTTGGAGGCCGATCAGACGTTCGATGGCGTCGCCGGTCTTGAGCTTGGAGCGCGCTTCCAGGTACTTGCCGAGCGTGATGAAGGCGATGACGACGATCGTCACGTCATAGTAGGTCGACTCGACGTTCAGATACGGTTTGAGGCTCTCCTCGAACGCGGTCACGAGGAAGCTGTAGAGGAACGCGGCGACCGTGCCGAGGCCGATGAGCGTGTCCATGTTGGCCTTGCCGTAGCGCAGGAACCGCCAGAAACCGAGCAGGTACGGCCTGCCCGCGACGAAGAGCGCATACGACGCCATGATCGGCAGGAGGTGGTGGAAGAATTCACTCCAGAGATACGGCATCTTCGGGACCGTCCCGAATTGGGCCGAGATGTCCCATCCCATGATGAAGACGCTCACGATCGCGAGCGGGGTGACGGAAAGAAGCTTGCCGCGCATGTCGGCGAGTTCCGCCAGCTTCTCCCGCTTGGATTCGCCCGCATCCGCGCGGCCGGCGTGATCTTCGGGCACGATCAGTGCGTAGCCGAGATGTTCGATCAGTCCGGAAAGGCGCCGAGGATCCGTCTTCGCCGGATCGAAGGAGATCCTGGCGCTTTCGGTGCCGTAGTTCACTTCGGCCGAAAGGACGCCCTCGGCCTTCTTGAAGGTCTTCTCGATGATGCCCGCGCAAGAGGCGCAGTGCATGCCCTTGATCCTGTAGGTGCTGATGGAAGTCATAGGTTCCGTAAATGAAAAACCAAGCGAAGCCGCGCGACCGGCCGCTCGGTTCAATTACGCAGGATGACGGTAGAGAGGCTTCGGTGACGTAAGCCTATCCCGATGGCTTCTTCCAGGCGCCGTGAGCGGACGGGAAAAATACCGACGGCGGCGGACCGATCGGCGAGCAGCAGCAGGACGACGAGCAGTACGAGGGGCGGGACGGCGGCCGGGGCGGGAACGACCGTCGAAGGCGCAGCCTGATCCAGGCAGTGGTTCAGGCAATCGAGCGGCGCGGGGCCGTGATCCATGGGGCCGCACGGCATGGAGCCGCATGTCTCTTCCATATGCACGCCACCGGAGCCCATGCCGAAGAAAGCCATGCCCCCGAACGTCGTCGCCAGAAAGAGCACGGCGGCGATCAGGATGCGCGTGATGATGCGTTCATCGACCCGTATAATTGCGCTCATATCGCCTTGAACATACCACGGACCACGAGCGCGTTCAACCTCCCAGCGGGAGCAGCCAGAGGGCGAGATCGTCGGGCTTGGCGGCGTCGACCGGGGCGAGAAAGCTCGCGATCTTGCCGTCGGGCGAAACGGAAGGCCGCGTTTCGGGAACGAGGCCGGAGGTGAGATCTTCGCCGGACTTGGTGACGGCGTCGAGCAGCTTCAGCCGCGGAGTGCCGCTGCCGGAGAGTTCCGACAGGAGAAACCCGTCGCCGGCTCCCCGGTACACCGGAAAGAGCTCGTCGATGTCGGCGGTCCTCAGGATCGGCGCGGGGTCGGTACCGTCGGCCTGCATCGCGTAGATGTCCCAATTGCCGTCGGTCAGGCGGCGTTGGAAATGGATCTTCCTGCCGTCGGAGGACCAGCTCGGATGACGGTCATCCGCGCCGCGCGTGAGCTGCTGGATGTCCGCGCCGTCCATGCCGATCTTCCAGATCGAGCTTGCGCCGTGCGACAGTTCGGAGGCGGCGGTTTTCCCGGCGGCCGAGCGCTTCGGCTTGAAGCTCCGATCTCCATTGACCTCGAAAGCGACCCACTTGCCGTCGGGCGAGATGCTCGGCGAGAGGAGATCTTCCTTGCCGTCGTGCCCGGTCAACTGCTTCTCATCGCGGCCGTGGGTATCGGAACACCAGACATCGAAGACACCGGCGGCATTCGGTTTCGAATAACACAGGCGGCCGACGGCGCTCTGGACCGAACGGTCACCGGAAACGATGCGAGGTTCCTTTGAGTCGAAAATCGTCTCGGGTGTGCCGGAAGCGATTTCCAGGCGAAGGACGCGCCAGCGTGCGGATGTGCCATCGGTGGAGCTTGCGCTCAAGATCAACGCGCCGTCGTCGGCGAAACCGGCCGCCGCGATGCGCTCCCCCGCTGCCGGCGCCCAAAGCAGGCGCGCGCCATCCGGACGGGCGCGGAGACCCTGGAGCCGCGGATCGACCAGCACCGGTTCCTGAGGCGCTTCCGCCTGCGGCGGGGCCGGCTCGACGATGACCTTGTCGAGCGAACGCGCATCGACCGCCTGTCTCCAGGCAAGCACGCCGAAGCCCGCGCCGCCGAGGACGGCCAGGATAAGGAGTGCCAGGAAAAAAACTTTAAGCGCGCGCATATGATACGGAAAGTATACCACCGTCCCATGCCGAGAAAGTGGACAAGCACGGCCCTTGCCAAAATACCGCGGCTGCGGTAGTCTTGGACGCGTGAGCAAGCCAGGGCGCTTAGCTCAGTTGGCTAGAGCGTCTCGTTGACGTCGAGAAGGTCGAAGGTTCGACTCCTTCAGCGCCCACCAAGAAAAACCCTGCAAACGCAGGGTTTTTCTTTTGAATCATGATTGGAGCGTGCCCTACCTCCTTCCACTGGCTTTTGCCCCGTCATCGCGGATCGCGGTCGCCATGATGGTCGGGCCGTCGAGGGTACCGATGACGGTCAGCTTGTCCTTGATGCGCAGGGAGGTCGCGGGAACGGGCGCGTACCCGCTCTTCCCTTTTTTCATGATGACGGCGGAAGAGATGTCGATGGGGCGGTTATTGTAGCGGTTACCGTCGATGTTCAGGGAGATGATGTTCTCGCTGAGCGAGGATGAGACGTTGCCGGTGAAATAATTCCGGCCGACGAACGAGAGGTCGGTGACATCCTTGGCGATGAACGCGTCGCCGCTCATCGCTCCCGTGATCTTGACCTTGTCGCCGGCCAGGACGTCCGCGAACGACAAACCGTCGCCTGCGGCGATGCCCATGAGCGTCGAACCGCTGAGGTCGACCTCGTACGTCTTCGATACGGCGGCGACCGTCAGGTTATTGCCGTCCACGGCCGTGACGACGCCGGTCACGACCGGCGGCTTCGCCGGTTTTTTCGAAGCGGCGGAAGAAGCGAGCGGAGCGAAGATCAGCAGGGCGGCGAAAGCGGCGCGTACGATTTTTTTCATAGGTATGGAGTGACGGCGCTGTCAGTATACACCCGGAGTCCTGGCTTCAAGAAGTACCCGGTTTCCTGAAGACGAGCGTGATCATGCGGATTTCCGTCTTCGTCCGCGGAGAGGCCGTCACGGACGCCGCCGCGTGAAGACAGTCATCATCGGAAAAAAGTTCCCGCAGCTCATCAGCGGTGAAGTGGTGCGCCATCCGGGCGACGCCGCCGGAGCCGATCGCGGACTTGAGGTCCTCGGGCGTCGCGATGGCGGAGGCGAAAGCCTTGTCACCCATGACGAAGAACGTGCGATCCTCGTCCGCGTACGGGCGGGCGAGGTCGTACCGGAGGCGATACCCTTCCGAAGCCGTCCCTTCGTTGATCCAAGCGTATCCGCCGGGCTTCAGCACGCGATGCAGTTCGCGGACGACACCGGCACGCTGCGTCTTCGGAATATTGACGAGCACGAACGACGTGAGCACGGCATCGAACGTACCGTCGGGGAACGGCAGCCCGTCCGTGACGTCCGCGACCTGATACGTGACGCCATCGTTGCGGGAACGCCCGTTCCGGATCGCCTCCTCATTCAGGTCGATCGCGGTCACGGCATACCCCTTCGCGGAAAGCGCTCCGGCCATGCGGCCCCGGCCGCATCCGACATCGAGCAGCTTCGCATCGACAGGGAGGCGCGAAAGCAGTTCGTCTCCCGGCGCGGCGTTGTCCCCGATGATGTCATCGGCGGCGATGCCGGCCCAGTACTTCGCGTTGATCGAGGCGAAATCCATATGCCCTACATGGTACCTTCCGGCGCGGCGGCGTCAATGACGCAAAGGCAAATAAAGACTCCCGCCGCTGGAGCGCGATCGGGAGCGAGAACCGTACTGCCATGCCTAGATGATGTCAGGACCGTGGCGATTGTACCGATGGATGGTACGCACGGCATCGCGGAACGACGCATCTTCAATGGAAAGCGGCACGATGTGAAGTTCCAAGGCGAGGGCGGCCGTGTCGAC
Organism: uncultured bacterium; assembly: GCA_937900255.1. Taxonomy (GTDB): domain Bacteria; phylum Patescibacteriota; class Patescibacteriia; order SG8-24; family DYFX01; genus DYFX01. The sequence goes on along the minus strand of CALCDZ010000003.1, from coordinate 54,455 downwards.
CGAACCCGTATCCAGCAGCGCCTCCAAGATAAGGAGCTTATAAGGAGGGAGCGACGCCGTGCCACCGGAAGCGGCGTACGCCTTGGCGTACTCCACGCGCTGGCTTTCAAGAAACGCCCGAATGCCTGCGTCGGACGTCACTTCGATACGTCCAAGCTCTCTTTGAACACACATGAGACACCTCCGAAAGGAGAGCGCAGCGATTCCCGCTGCCGGGATCCGGACGCATTCCAGACGATGAATCATACACGAAATGACCCACGGCGTCAAGGCGGGCCGTTGGACCAGGAACGTTTTCAGGGCAGGAACGAGTACCCGTTCCGCAGCTTCCAAAGGAAATACTTCTCGAGGAGCAGCTTCCCCCAATCGTTGAAGATGTTGGGGATCATGAGGCCGAACCAGCGCGGCCTGAACAACGAGCTGCCGAGGATGATGACTTCCTTTTTTCCCGCGTCCATGACGCAGAGCGCAGGGATCTTCCCCCACGGCTTCTCGACGAGATCGCTCCGCCCGCGGAGCGTCCGCGCGACATTCTCGGCGACGATCTTCCCCGACGCGTCGCTGGGATATCCCGTCTTCGGCACGCCGAACGGGACGCGTCCGGGCTTGAACGGCGGCGGCACGTCGACCGCCAGGCCAGCACCCCAGATGTCCGCGTATCTCTTGTGCCGATAGCTCGGCAGCACGTCCAGGAAGTGATTGCCGGTCGCGGCCAGTTTCGGCGAATTCCTGATGAAGTCCACGCCGGTGAACGGCACCATCAGCATCGTGAAGCGGCTCGGCAGGACTTCGCCCGTATCCAGTTCCACGGAATCGGCGGTCACGCGCCGGATGCCGACCTCGGTGCGATGATGGATGCCGAACAGCTTCATGAACGTCGCGAGATAGCTCTCGGCCAAGAGCATGCCATCGATGCCGAAATGTCCGAGATACGTCTCGGGCGTCACCCAGTACAGATCCACCCGTTCGCGGACGCCGCGTTCGCGCAGCCATTTTTCCAGGTTGAAGAGGAACTCGTAGGCCGCGCCCATGCAGCCCGCGCGCTGCGTGGCGCCGATCACGATCGGTCCGGGGTCCTTCAGGAACGCTTCCAAAGCCGCCTTCGTCTCCAGCGCCCCGTCGATGCTGCCGACATAGTGGGCATGCTCGCGCACGCCGGGCGCGACGTCGCGATCGGTCTTGGGTCCGGTGGCGATCACGAGCTGATCGTAGGCGAAAGTCCCGTTTCCCGCCGTCACGACGGTCCGCGCTTCAGGATCGACCGAAACCGCGGCATCGACCACGAACCTGACGCCGCGCTTTTCGAAGATCGGCTTGCGCGGAACGAGGACCTGCCCGACGGACCGCCTTCCGAACGGCACCCAGATGAGCGACGGGAAATACAAGGAGTGTTCCTTGGGGTCGATGACCGTCACGTCGACCGCATCCTTCAGCTTGCGCTTGATTTCAAGCGCGGCGGTGGCGCCTGCGAAGTTCGCGCCGATGACGAGCACGCGTTTCTTGGAGCGGTTCTCATGCATGCCGGCAGTATAGCATCAACGACGAAAACGCGCCGGTTTTCGGCGCGCTTTCGATGGTAGGCCGGGATGGATTCGAACCATCGACCAGCAGTGTATAAGACTGCCGCTCTGACCGCTGAGCTACCGGCCCCTACCGGGCCATTGAACACGTTCGCGGCCAAGAAAGCAAAACCGCCCCGGAGGGCGGTTGGGCGGCGGATCAGTTGGAGTCGGCGTTAAGCGCCTGCAAAGCTTTTTCCATGATGGAAATCTTTTCCTGATCGTTCCCCGCCCCGATAATCTCGCCTTCCAAGGCTGCGATCAATTTTCCCTTGGTCAAGTTCCGAAGATTGGAATCCTTCAAGCACGCACGCAGGACCTCAGAACCCTTGTCGCCTTCAACATCCACGCCGGTCCGTTCGAGCGCCTGATGGATGCCCAACGAAACCATTTCTTCACCCATCGTTTCATCCCCAGGATGGTCCAAATACAGGGCAAGGGCGCTATGCGCGCCGTCGTCGAGCGCTTTCAGGATCCTCAGCCTGAATTCCATCGTCCGCCTCCTGTCGTCTTCGCTTGGCTGCTGAAGCTTTTCAAAAGCGGCATCGACATCGGCACCGATCTCATCCCCTCCGAAAGGAGAGTTCGGCATCTGCTCCATATTCATAGGGCTTTTTCGATGAATGTTGATTTTAACCCTTTTAATATAGCACATTTTTGAGGTTTTGTCAAACATTTCTCAGTCGGCGTGCCTGTTGGGCTTGGCGGCGAGGCTGCTTCCGGCTATCCTTGCCCCATGAAGAAGATCATCGTCCCGGAACATGAGGCCGGAGAACGCCTGGATGCCTGGCTGGTCCAGCAGTTCCCCGAACGCTCCCGCAACGCTTTCCAGAAGCTCATCAAGGAAGGCGGCGTCTTGGTGAACGGCAAGGCGGCCAAAGCGCACTACGCGCTCAAGCCCGAAGACGCCGTCGAGTTCCTGGCAGCGGCCAAGAAGGCCAAGGTCGCGAAAACGCCCGTGCCGCAGGTGAAGGTCGTCGACGAGACGGCCGATTACCTGGTGATCGAGAAGCCGAGCGGCCTCTTGGTGCACCCGGCGCCCTCGCAGAAGACGTCGACGCTCGTCGATTTCCTGTTGGAGCACGACCCGAAGATCAAAGGTGTCGGCGATGCCAAGGAGCGCCCGGGCATCGTCCACCGCCTCGACCGTGAAGCGTCCGGCCTCATGGTCGTGGCAAAAAACAAGAAGGCCTTCAGCTGGCTGAAGAAGCAGTTCCAGGAACACGCCATCAAGAAGGAGTACCTGGCGATGGTCTACGGCAAGCCGTCGCAGGACTTCGACACGATCGCGACGCCGATCGGCCGCAAGAAGGGCAAGGGTCGCATGTCCGCCCGCGCCCACGCCCAGGAAGGCGACCGCGACGCGCTCACCCATTACGACATCCTCGAACGTTTCCCGCAGGCGGCGCTCGTGAAGGTACGGACCGAAACGGGCCGCATGCACCAGGTGCGCGTGCACATGAAATCGATCGGGCACCCGCTCGTGGGCGACGATCTCTACGCCGGCAGCAAGCACGAGACGCCCTCGCTGCGCGGCATGCGCCTCTTCCTCCACGCGGCCACGCTCGGCTTCAAGGATCCGTCCGGCGAGTGGCGCGAATACCGTTCCGAACTTCCGCCGGAACTGGCGAAGCTCGTCGAAACCCTTAAGAGCAAGCATGCCAAGAAGTGAGCGGAAGCCGACCGTCATCATCTGCGGGCTGGCGGGCGCAGGAAAATCGACCGCCGCGACCCTGATCGGCGAGCGCTTCAAGCTGAAGCACGTGAGCGCGGGCGACCAGTTCCGCGCCGTGGCCAAGGAGCGCGGAATGAGCCTGATCGACCTGGGCCGCTACGCCGCCAAGCATCCGGAGTTCGACAAGGAGCTCGACCGCGGCATGATGGCGCATGCCCGCAAAGGCGGCGTCGTCTTGGACGGACGCGCCTCGGCCTACCTGGCCAGGAAGATGCGCATTCCGGCCCTCAAGATCTTCCTGACCGTCGACCCGAAGATCAGCGCCGAACGGGTCGCCCAGCGCGACGGGATTTCCCCGGCGGAAGCCCTGGCCGCCAGCCGCCAGCGGGAGCGGGAGATCGCCAAGCGGCTCAAGGCCCTGTACGGCCTTGACACCTCTTCGCCCGCATACTATGATGCGGTCATTCAAACCGATAGATACCAGCCTGAAGAGGTCCTGGAACTCATCGCATCACTTGTCACCTATGAACGACATTAAGCCTGGCATGACCGTCCGGGTCCACCAGAAAATCAAGGAAACCGGCCCGAAAGGCGAGGAAAAGGAGCGCATCCAGATTTACGAAGGCATGGTCATCAAGGTCCGCGGCGCCGGCATCTCCAAGACCATGACGGTCCGCAAGGTCTCGGGCGGCATCGGGGTCGAAAAGATCTTCCCGCTCAACCTCCCCTCGATCGCCAAGATCGAACCGATCAAGCAGGCCAAGGTCCGCCGCGCCGTGCTCGTCCACCTGCGCGACTCCAAGAAGCGCCTGAAGGAGACCAATCTCCTCACCGAGGAGGTCGACAAGTCCCGCGCTGCGGCCAAGAAAGCCAAGGCGGAGGCCAAGTAAAAGGAAACCCCGGCGCGAGCCGGGTTTTTCGATGAAGATGACATGAACGACCGTCGCCATACCTTCCGCGCCAAGCCATGGATCTACCCCGGTGATGCCGGTTGGTGCTTCGTCACGGTACCGAAGCCCCTGTCGGCACGTCTCAAGTCAGCCTTCGGCACGAAGACGCGCGGCTTCGGCTCATTGCCGGTGAACGTGACCGTCGGCAAGACATGCTGGAAGACTTCGATCTTCCCGGAAAAGGCTTCCGGCACGTACGTCCTCCCGCTCAAGGCCGCCGTGCGGAAGAAGGAGGGTATCATGGAAGGCAGAGTCCTCGCCGTCGCGCTCGAAATCCTCGCTTGACTCATCACCTGACCTATGGACAAGAAACATAAGATCATCCTGGCCGCCCTCCTGACCGCCGTCATCGTATTCGCCGCCGGGAAGGCGCATTCGTCGGCCCGCGCGAACGGTGCGAACGATTTCAACGACGCCGATTTCCTCGCCGCCACGCAGGCCGCCCTCCTGGACCCGCGTTGCTGGAAGGAAGTCTCGACGACCAGCGGTAAGCTCGACGTCACGGTGCCCGCCGGACACACCTGGTATACGACGAACTCCTTCGCCGTGACGTTCGGCGACACGCAGTTCGCCTCGCAGGACAACTACCCGAACTCCAGGAGATCCGGATTCATCAGACCGCTGGACGTCCGGCAGACGATGCCGATACCGGGCGGCACGCGTATCAAGAATAATGCCGGAATCAATACGGCCTATGTCTTCTATTGCGACCCCCAGACCGTCTGGGACATCGATGCGCGATACACGATGGATCCGTCCGGACTCCGGGATTCGAGGCTCCGGCAGCTCGCCCAACTCCCCGTCCGTTCAGCCGTCCTGGAGGTTACCGGAGGCGGTTCCATCGATGACGACGTCCATCTCGACCTGGACGCTTTCGATCCGGTGACGCACGCTCCGCTACCGATCATGGTCATCGGGACGTCGGTCTACGACGCCTCTTGGCTGACGATCGGCTGCGCGGACAATCGCGTCGTGCCGCTCAACGTCATGGACGAGATCAACAATAGCCACGCCGTCCGCTTCGGCCACTCCACCCAGCAGCCCATCGACCTCTCCTGCCCGCTGCGTGTCGTCCTGCGGAAAGGGACGCTGGGCGACACCATCGGCCCCGCTGCGTCCCCGACCGGCGTGCCCTACAGCATCAACCCTGCCATCGCCTACCCCATCCACGGCAGCGGTAGCATCGTCTATCAGGTGCTCCCGTCGGGGTGGTAGAAAAAGCGCCCGTGATCAAAAACTCCCTCATAGGGAGTTTTTATGCTCATGCCACCCTCTTGCATGAAAAACTACGCCTTTGGCAGGACTCTGGCGTGGGGATAGCATGGCTGCCGATTGGGACCCATCACTCCCAAATCGCCGGGTTCGATTCCCGGTATCTCCAATCGCTCACCTTGACCGTAACCTGTTTTTGCGGTAGCCTGACCGTGATGGGTCCCAATCGGCACCGCATACGAAAACTCCCCGCAAGGGGAGTTTTCGTTCATGGGGGTCTGTCTACTTGAGGTCAAGGGATAGTCACCATTTGCGCAATTGGACTCATTATTTCACCACGTCCTTCAAATACTGCCCCGTGAGGCTCGCTTTCACTTTGACGACATCCTTCGGCGTGCCTTCGGCGACGAGCTTGCCGCCCTTGTCTCCGCCTTCCGGACCCATGTCGATGATCCAGTCAGAGCACTTGATGACGTCCAGGTTGTGCTCGATGGTCAGGACCGTGTTCCCCTTCTCCACGAGCTGATCCAAGACGCCCAGCAGCCGCTTGATGTCCTCGAAGTGGAGGCCGGTCGTGGGCTCGTCCAGGATGTAGAGCGTGCGGCCGGTAGCGCGGCGGGAGAGTTCGGTCGCGAGCTTCACGCGTTGGGCTTCGCCGCCGGAGAGGTTGGTGGCGGGCTGCCCGAGCTTCAGGTAGCCGAGACCGACGTCGTGCAGGACGGAGAGCTTGTCGAAGACGGCCGGCACGTCGGCGAAGAATCGCCGGGCTTCCTCCACCGTCATGTTGAGGACGTCGGCGATGTGCTTGTCCTTGATATGGATCTCGAGCGCTTCGTGGTTGTAGCGCGCGCCCTTGCATTCGGCGCACTCGATGAAGACGTCCGGCAGGAACTGCATCTCGATGCGCTGATAGCCTTCGCCCGAACAGGTCTCGCAGCGGCCGCCGCCCTTCACGTTGAAGGAGAACTTGCCGGCGTCGTAGCCTTTCATCTTGGCTTCGGGGACTTCGGTGAAGAGGTCGCGGATGACGGTGAAGACGCCGGTGTAGGTGGCCGGGTTGGAGCGCGGGGTGCGGCCGATCGGCGACTGGTCGATCGTGATGATCTTGTCGATGTGCTCGATGCCCTTGATCGCCTTGTGGGCGCCAGGCTCTTCCTTGGCGCGGTAGAACTTCTTGGCGAGCGCGGCGGCCAGGATGTCGATGACGAGCGTCGATTTTCCGGAGCCGGAGACGCCGGTCACGGCCACGAGCTTGCCGAGCGGGATCTTCACGTCGACGTCCTTGAGGTTGAAGGCGGAGGCGCCCAGGATCTGGATCGACTTGCCGGTGCCCTTGCGGGGCGCGGCGCGCGGGACGATCTTCTCCTTGCCGGAGAGGTACCGGCCGGTCAGGGAATCCTTGTTCTTGCGGATGTCGGCGGGCGTGCCTTCGGCCGTGATTTCGCCGCCGTATTCGCCGGCGCCGGGGCCCATGTCGAAGACGTAGTCGGCCGCGTCGATCATGGCCTCGTCGTGCTCGACGACGATGACCGAGTTGCCGACGTCGCGGATCGACTTGATGGCCTCGATGAGCTTGTCGTTGTCGCGCGGATGCAGCCCGATGGAGGGCTCGTCCAGGATGTAGATGACGCCGGAGAGCGAAGTGCCGAGCTGGGTGGCGAGGCGCACGCGCTGGCCTTCGCCGCCAGAGAGCGTCGTCACGGAACGGTCGAGCGTCAGGTAGCCGAGGCCGACTTCGATCAGGTGCAGCAGGCGCAGGGAGACTTCCTTCACGATCTGGTCGGCGATGCGGCGGTCGAACGGCGAAAGCTCGATCGACCGGAACGTCCTGCCGAGTTCCTCGATCGACATGCCGACGAACTCCGAGATGTTGCGTCCGGTCACCTTCACGCCCAGCGCTTCCTTGCGGAGCCGCTGGCCCTTGCAGACCGGGCAGACGATCGTGCGCATGTATTCCTCGATCTCCTTGCGCATGTATTCCGAATCGGTCTCGAGATGCTTCTTCTCGAGATGCGGGATGACGCCGATGAATCCGGGCTGCGACTCGGTGCCCGGGTCCCCGTACAGGACGGCTTCAAGCGCCTTCTTGGGAAGGTCCTTGACCGGCGTATCGAGCGAGAACTTCAAGCGATCGGCGAGCGCTTGGAGTTCCTTCATCATGCCGTTGCCGCTGCCGGCGATGCGGGTCCATGGCTTGACCGCGCCCTGGGCGAGCGTGAGCTTGTCGTTGGGGATGACGAGTTCCGGTTCGGCCGTGAGCTTCACGCCGAGTCCGGTGCAGCCGGGGCAGGCGCCGTGCGGGCTGTTGAACGAGAAAATGCGCGGTTCGATCTCCGGCAGCGAGATGCCGCAGTCCGCGCAGGCCAGGCGCTGCGACATGAGCAGGTCCTCGTCCTTCTTCTGGATGTAGACCTTCAGGAAACCGTCACCGACCTCGAGCGCCTTGCCGACCAGGAGCAGCATCTGCTTCTCGTCATAGGCAGGGTTCTTCTCCTGGATGCGGGCCACGACCGCCTCGATGGTGTGGCGCTTGTCGCGGTCAAGCCGCTGCTTCAGGAGCTCGTCGAGCGAATAAAAAGCGCCGTTCACCCGCGCTTCGCGGAAGCCGGCCTTGTACATGGCTTCGATCTGCTTCTTGTGCTCGCCTTTCTCTTCCTTGACGACCGGCGCGAGCAGCGCCAGGGCGGAAGATTGCGCGAGCAGATTGATGCGGTCGACGATCTGACGGGGCGATTGTTCGGAGACCGGCTTTCCGCAGTTCGGGCAGTGCGCCTTGCCGACGCGCGCGAAGAGCAGGCGGAAGAAATCGTAGATCTCCGTGATGGTGCCGACCGTCGAGCGCGGGTTCGACGAGACGGTCTTCTGGTCGATGGCGATGGTCGGGCTGAGTCCGGAGATCTCGTCGACGTCCGGCTTGTCCTGGAGCTCCAGGAATTGGCGGGCGTACGAGGAGAGGCTCTCCATGTAGCGCCGCTGGCCTTCAGCGTAGACGGTGTCGAACGCGAGGCTCGACTTGCCGGAACCGGAAAGCCCGGTCACGACGACCAGCTTGTTCTTCGGGATGTCGACCGAGACGTTCTTGAGATTGTGCGCGCGAGCGCCCCTGACGCGGATGACGTCCGGTACGTTCGTTTTTGGGCGAGCGTTCGTCGTTTTTTTGGAAGGCATGCGTCCGACGTTATGTCGGAAGGCACTCTAGCACGCGAACGCGGCGGGAGCAAGAGTCGAAGGTGAATGTCGGAAAGGCCGACACCATCAGGTGCCGAGAGCCGGCAATCCTCCGGTTCCGGGCGCAGGCGCGTCTCCCGGCCTCAGTACAGCACCGCCGACGTTGCGGCAGTTGATGTTGACGGCCGTCGTCAGATGCCGGGTGATCGAACCGTCGAACGTGCAGCCCTTGCTGAAGTTCCGCTTATTGTTCACCGTATTGACGTAAGCCTTGCACGGATTGGCGTCGCACAGCTGGTTGAGATGGTAGGCGGACGTGTCGTCGGGCGTGTTGGCGTAGGTGCCGATGCGAGTGACGTTGCCGGTCGCGGGGTCGACGGACATCGCGTAGCTCGGCCTCGGCGAATCATCGTAGCCTTCGCAGCCGCAGCTGTTCGAATCATCAGTGCACTGGCTACTGACCGATATGTCGGAGTTGTTGTCGGCCGCCTGGCAATCGATATCGAACTGGAGGCAGCTTTGGGGGTCGGTCTGCACGTCGATGTTGTCCCCGGCCTCGGCGCAGTAGGCCCAGAATTGCGACCCGTCCCCGAACTTCTGTCGGAACTGGGCGTTGATCGTGTCGTTCCAGGTCCGGCAGGCGGCGCCGAGCGTCGCGTACCCCAATTGCGAAGCGGTCTTCTTGTTGATTTCCGCGCAAGTCGTGCAGGACCCGAAGGCGACCTGATCCTTCTGCTGCCTGGCCTCCGCCAGGATCGTCGCGGAATCGAGAGTGGCGTAGCCCTTAGGACCGGTGCGTCCGACGGTCTGCAGGCAGGTGCTCCAAACCCCGTCGAAGTATCCGGCTCCGCGCCGTTCGTATTTCGGGTCCTTCGTCGGGGCGCACTGGCCGTGATAGATGCACGCCAGTTCGGACTGCCCGTTCTTGTAGGAACCGACGGACCCGCAGGAAGTCGTCGTCATGAGGTCGGTCACCGCCACGCCCTTGGCGATCAGGTCTTCGCACCAGGAGAGCGTGCGGACATCCGTCTTGACCGCGTTCTGGCTGACCGAGAGCGGCCTGAGGTTGAGCAGCTCCGGGTTCAAGGTGTTCAGGATCGCGTAGGAGCCGAGCGCCAGCGCCAAACCGACGAGCGCGTCGGTGATGCGCTTCTTGGCGGCGCTGATCTTTCCGGATTCGCCGGCGGACGTCAGGTATTCGAATCCGCCGACGATCATCATGACGGCGGCGACCGTCCCGATCGTGGCGATGACGAAGCCATAGATGCGGCTGATGTATTCGGCCAGTCCGGAGACGGCGTTCGCGGCCGCGCCGCTCACGGTCTTCTCCAAGGCCGATTGCGGGATCGGCACTTCAAGATGGATGGAGGAGGGGTCGGTCGGCACGCCGTTGATCCCGGGCGTCTGGGCCGAAGCCGCGCCCGCGCAAAGGACGAGCGCGAAAGACGCGGCGATGGCGATGACGGACCGGCGGATGGTCTTTCTGGGCATGGTTCAGGGATTCAGGTAGCGCTTGATGAGGGACTCGAACGTCGCTTGAGGGACCACGCCCTCGATGCGGCTGCCGTTCAGGAAGAACGTCGGCGTGCCGCGGACGCCGGCGGCGGAACCGTCAGCCATGTCGCGCCGGATTTCCTCGCTTCGGGCGTGCACGCTCATGCAGGCGGCATAGACGTCCATATCGACGCCAGACTGCCGCGCCGCGAGGTCGAGATCCTGGCGGGAAAGCCGCCCCTTCAGCGCGAAGAGATGATCGTGCATCTGCCAGAACTTGCCCTGCGCTTCGGCGCAACCGGCCGCTTCGGCCGCCGCCATCGCGTCCGGATGCAGGTCTTCGAGCGGAAAATCGCGGATGACGAAACGCACGCTGTCCCGATACCCGTTCGTAAGCTCGCGCACGACGGGGAACTCCTCGTTGCAATAGGGGCACTGGTAATCCAGGAACTCGACGATCGTCAGTTTGGCATCGGCCGGACCGATGGAAGGATCGTCGGCGGTAGCCACCTCCGGATGCGCGCCTACGGGCACCGTATCCCCGCCGGCTGCGGCGGTGAATCGATCGGAAAACTGCGGCAATCGGACCGTCTGCCCGGACGTGATCTGTCCGTAGTACGTCCAGACCCGCCACATGAAGAGCAGGGCCAGCACGAGGCCGAGCCCGGCGAGCAACGTGGCCGCGAAGGAGGAAAAGCCGCGTGGATGGGCCATATCGGCATCATCATAGCACAATCGAACGCCAGGCAAGATGAAGGGCTGGTAAAATGCGGGCGTTTCGACTACCTTTGGGTGGGTTCGCGCGGCGTTCGCGCGATGCCGACCGCAATCACCGACGATCGGAGACCGAGCATGACCGGACAGTGCTGTTTCATCATCCCGAACCGCGTACTCGAAAAGCTGCTGCCCCCGGACGAGGCGCGGGCCCAGGCGCAAGCGAACGCGTGGTTGAGGACCGCCCGACTGCACCAAGCCAGCATCCTGAATGCCGGCAAGCGACCTCCGCCGAGCGCCAGGCCAGGAATCGTCCGGGTGTACGACGCGCATCACGAACGGGACCTACCAGGGACGCTGGTCATCGATGATGCCTCCAGCCAGGCCACTGCCGATGCCGCCGCCCGCGAGGCCTCGGCCAACGTCACGATCACGCAGGACTTCTATCGCGGAGTCTACAACCGACGTTCCGTCGACGGCCGCGGGTTGACGCTCGACTCTTCCGTGCACTACGGCGTCGGATACGACAACGCCTTCTGGAACGGCGGGCAGATGGTCTACGGCGACGGCCGCGCCCTGCACGGTTTCACGGGAGCGCTCGATGTCATCGCTCACGAGCTGACGCACGGCGTGACGCAGTACACCGTCCCGCCGTCGGGCCTGCTCTACGCGGGCCAGCCGGGAGCGCTCAATGAATCCGTCTCGGACGTGTTCGGCGTCCAGGTGGTGCAATGGCACCTCGGACAGGACGTCACGCAGGCCGACTGGCTGATCGGCGCGACGCTCGGACTCCCGGACGGCAAGCCGCTCCGTTCCCTGGCCTCACCGAAGGACGGCTACGATCCCCAACCGGACGACATGAAAGACTTCGTCATCCTGCCCAATGACGAGCCGGACGACTGGGGCGGCGTCCACACCAATTCCGGAATCCCGAACCACGCCTTCTACCTCATGGCCATGGACCGCGGCGGCCACTCCTGGGAGACGGTCGGACCGGTCTGGTATCGCGCGCTCGCGGCGCTGCGGGAAAAACCGTCCGCCACCTTCAGCCAGTTTGCCGCCGCCACCATCGACGTCGCCCGCCAGATGAGCAGCGGACCGAAAGCCGCTCTTGCGACTACTGTCCGCAACGCCTGGAAGAAGGTCGGCGTCGCCCGCTAGCGAGTTCCACCCCTGCTCCATCTGGACAGGGGTTTTACATTGACACCGCGCCGCGCCGCTGGTAGGCTTTCCGCATACCGAACGCCACCACTTCCTATGAAAAACATCATCACCATCGTCCAGATCGCGGTCTCCTTCCTACTGATCCTCTCGATCCTGCTCCAGCAGCAGGGCGTCGGCCTGTCCTCGACCTTCGGCGGCGAAGGCGGCGGCTTCCGCACCAAGCGCGGATTGGAAAAGGGCCTGTTCTACGCCACGATCGTCCTGGCGATCGCGTTCCTCGGAGCGAGCCTGGCCCTGATCATCGTCGCCAAATAAACCATCGGAAGCCCGGAAGCGGGCTTCTCTTGTTTCGCGCATGCCTTCACGCGACCGCTCCCGCTCCTGGTTGGGACGCTTCAAGCGCGGCACGGACCGATCCTCATCGGCCTCTTTCGGAGACCAGCGAGGCTGGGACAAGCGCCTGGTCCAATCGCTGACGTCGGCCCGGCTCCCGACCTGGCGCCAGATCCGGCATCTGCCGGAAGTGCTCACTTCCAGCGACAGCCTCCGCCTCCAGCTCGGCGCCCTGCTGCTCGCGGCAGGACTGGCCGTCATCGGAGCGACTTTCTACTACGCGCACACCGCGCTCGGCCCGTCCGTCGGCGGCGAGATGATCGAAGCCGCCGTCGGCACGCCGCGCAGCCTCAACCCCGTGCTGTCGGTCTCCAACGACGTCGACAACGATCTGATGCGCCTGATGTATTCGCGCCTCTTCACAGTCGACGGCGACGGCGACCTGAAGCCCGATCTGGTCGAAAAATACGAAGTCTCCACGGACCTGAAGACGTACACGCTGACGGTCCGCCCCAATGCCGTCTGGCACGACGGCCAGCCGCTCACCGCCGATGACATCGTCTTCACCTTCGCGCTCATCCAGGACCCGGCCTGGAAAAGCCCGTTGCGTTCCACCTTCAAGGACGTGACCGTCGCGAAAACCGACGAGCGCACCGTCAAGCTGACGCTGAAAGAGCCATACGCCCCCTTCCTCTCGTTGCTCGACTTCGGCATCCTCCCCCGGCACGTATGGAAGGACGTGGCCCCGCAGGACGCTTCCATGAGCGAAGCCGACCTCAAACCGGTCGGCACCGGCCCCTTCGCCTTCAGCGACCTGCGGCGCGACAAGCGCGGCTTCGTGCTGAGCTACACCCTCAAGCGCAATGCGGCCTACTACGCACGCGCGCCGTACCTCGAACGGCTCACTTTCCAGTTCTACCCGGACTACGCTTCCGCCATCGACGCCCTCCGCAAGCGACAGGTCGATTCGCTCAGTTTCGTGCCGCGCGACATGCGCAAGGACCTGAACGGCTTGGCCAGCGTCACGCCGGTCTCGCTTGAACTGCCGCAGGCCACCGCCGTCTTCTTCAACCCGAACCAGAACCCGATCCTGAAGGACAAGGACGTGCGGCACGCGCTCATCATGGGCATCGACAAGGTGCGCATCCTCTTCGACGTCCTCGACGGAGACGGCCACCCGCTCGACCGCCCTGCCCTGCCCGGTTTCAGCGCCACCTCCACTTCCGCCACCCCTTTCAACCTGCAGGCCGCGGGAACGCTGCTTGACTCGCTGGGCTGGACGCGCGATGCCGCGAGCGGAGTGCGCACGCGCGTGACGCCGGCCGACAAGAAATCCAAGACGCCGGAAAAGCGCGAAACGCTGCATCTCACGCTCACGACCGTCGACCAGCCGGAAAGCCTGAACGTCGCCTCGATCGTGAAGAGCGGCTGGGCGGCTCTCGGCGTCGACGTGACGGTTTCCGCCGTGCCGGCTTCGGACATCCACCGCCTGGTCATCGCCCCGCGTTCCTACGAAGCGCTGCTCTACAGCCAGCTTCTCGCTGCCGATTCCGACCCCTACCCGTTCTGGCATTCTTCGCAGGCCAAGGATCCGGGCCTGAACCTGGCGATGTTCGCCGACCGTGATGCCGACGCCGCGCTCGAAGCCGCCAGGAAGACGATCGATCCGGCCGCCCGCCAGGAGGCGTATCGGAAATTCCTGGCCGTCCTGGCCGCCCAACAGCCCGCCGCCTTCCTTTATAGCCCCACTTACACCTACGCCATGCCGCAAGCGTTGCGCGGCTTCGGCGGCACCTGGGTCAACAACCCCTCCGACCGTTTCGCGACCGTCACCGACTGGTACCTGAAGACGGCGCGTGCCTGGAAGAGATGAAAAAGCCCCCGTCGCAGGCGCGATGGGAGCTGAGCGGGCTCAGAACATGAGCTGCGGCGGATGTCGCGCGACGACGAGAACCAGATACTCCTCGGGCCAGCGATGTCCCTCCGAAGCCCAGTGCAGGTCCAGCCGGCGGATACCGGCAGAGTTCCTGTGGAAATACGGGACGCCGATGAAACCATCGGCATTCGGTCCCCGTGCGAGGCCGGGAGCGATGATGCGGCCTTCCCCGTCCCATCCGTGCCCCCATGCCAGAAGTTCCAGGAGCGTCGGACGCCGATGCATCACGAAGAACGTAAGCGCTTCACCGATCTCACGCGTCGACATGCCCACGCCGCCGAGCTCTTCTTGCGTCAGGGTCGATACGCGATCGATCTCCACCGGCCACCTCTGCGAGAAGACCGCTTCATGACCTTCGCAGACGCCGGCATCGATGACGAGTCCGGAACGACTGCCCAGAACCTTTACGGACATGAGGCCTCCTTCTGTCATGGTTCTGCAGCCAGACTGGCAAGAATCGGCCCTGCTGTCAATATCGGCCCGGCTACGCCTGACCCCGGCCGCCGCGAGACAAGGACTTTCGGACGGGACCGGTGGACGAACGGAACTTGACCGCTCCCGCCGAGTGGGGTATACTGACCTTCCTAGGAGCAAAACCTGGCGCTCGGGCGAGTGGCGGAATTGGCAGACGCATACGGTTCAGGGCCGTACGACCGCAAGGTCATGAGGGTTCAAGTCCCTCCTCGCCCACCAAGGCATATCTCCTGTCGAAAGTTCTGAAGTCCCCTTCAGGCCTCCCGACTGTCGATCTGCGAAGTGAGACAACCTCATTCATCCCGCCTCCTTGCGAGGCTTATCGATTCTTTTTTATGGTACCCGCACCCAAGCGCCCCAACCCGCCTCAGGGCCAAAAGCGCCCCAACGCCCCGGCTCCCGCCGGAGGCAACCGCCCCGCGCACCCCGCTGGCGGCAACCGGCCGCCTTTCCGCGGCAACCGGCCGCCTTTCCGCGGTCATCGCCCGGCCGCACCGCAGACCGTCATGGCCGGCAGCGTCCGCCGCGAGATGTCGGCCCGCACGGTCGAAGCGCTCCACGGCGCCAAGAACGCCGTGCCGACGCCGCTGATCGACGTGACCGGCAACCCGCCGAAGCTCAAGGTCTATGCCCTGGGCGGGCTTGAGGAGATCGGCCGCAACTGCACCGTCTTCGAATGCGGCGACGACATCGTCATCGTCGACGGCGGCTTGATGTTCCCGGAGGAGAACATGCCCGGCATCGACTACATCATCCCGAACGTCGCCAGCCTCAAGGGCAAGGAGCGCAACATCCGGGGCATCATCGTGAGCCACGGCCACCTCGACCACGTCGGAGGCCTGCCGCACATCCTCCCCCGCCTGGGCTTCCCGGTCATCTACACCGCCCCGCTCACGGCCGGCATCATCCGCAACCGCCAGGAGGAATACGGCAACGCCAACCAGCTCAAGATCCAGCTGGTCGAAGGCAAGAGCCGCATCCAGCTCGGACGCAACTTCGTCTTCGAGCCGTTCCACGTCAACCACAACATCTCCGACGCCTTCGGCACCGCGCTCTACACCCCGTACGGCGTGATCCTCGGCACCGGCGACTTCAAGTTCGACTTCACCCCGGCCGACGGCGACGCCGCCGACCTGATCCACATCGCGGGTTTCGGCGCCAAGAACGTGCTGATGCTGATGTCGGATTCCACCAACGCCACCTCCCCCGGTCACCAGATCTCGGAGAAGGTCGTCGGCGAGGAGCTCAAGCGCGCCATCGAACGCGCCAAGGGCCGCGTCATCATCGGCACTTTCTCCTCGATGCTCACCCGCATGCAGCAGATCTTCGAGATCGCCGAACCGCTCGGGAAGAAGATCCTGCTCCAAGGCCGTTCGCTGCTCAACAACGTCGAGCTGGCGCACAAGCTCGGTTACATGAAGTACAAGCAGGGCACGATCGTGGAAGAGGAGGAGTTCCGGCGCCTGCCGGAGAGCAAGGCCATCGTCGTGTGCACCGGCGCGCAGGGCGAATCCAACGCCTCGCTCATGAAGATCGCCAACCGCGAGCACCGCTTCCTCTCCATCCAGGCCGGAGACACCGTCATCTTCTCGAGTTCGGTCATCCCGGGCAACGAGCGCACGGTCCAAGGCCTCAAGGACACGCTGGTCCGCCAGGGCGCCAAGATCGTCGACAACGCCATGGTCGACGTCCACGCCGGCGGCCACGCCAAGCAGGAGGACCTCAAGCTGATGCTCCGCCTGACCAAGCCCCGCTACCTGATGCCGATGCACGGCAATCGCTTCATGCTCGAAGCGCACGCGGACCTGGCCGAAATGGTCGGCATCCCCCGGCAGAACATCCTGGTGGCCGATAACGGCCAGATCGTCGAGTTCGACAAGGCCGGCGGCCGTCTCACGGCCGAATACGTCCCGACCGAATACGTCTTCGTCGACGGCCTCGGCGTCGGCGACGTCTCGGAAGTCGTGCTGCGCGACCGGCGCGAACTGGCCGAGGACGGCATGCTGGTCGTGCTCTGCACCATCGAAAAGCGGACCGGCACCCTCACGAACGCCGAAATCATCTCGCGCGGGTTCGTCTTCCAGAAGGCGGGCGGCGGCGGCCTCATGGACCGCACCGTGGACTTCGTGAAGAAGGCCATGCGCGACAACGACCCCAACAGCCCAGCCTTCGACGAGTACCTCAAGAACAAGATCCGCAACGAGGTCGGCAACTTCCTCTTCAAGGAGACGGAGCGCCGCCCGATGATCCTTCCGGTCATCATCTACGTGTAAACGGCAAGGAAACCCCGCCCATGAGGCGGGGTTTCTGCTTCTTGCGACGAGGCCGGCGGCACGTTACAGTTCCAGCCTATGCATCACGCCTCCCGCACCCGGCAGTCCATTCCCTATGCGATCGGCGTCCTTGCCGTCGCGGGAATCTGTCTCGGCAGCCACATGGCGAACGGGTCCGGCATCGAACCAGGCATCTACCTGATCCTGTCACGGACGCTGCGTATACGGGATGCACGCGGCACTGGCTTTAAAGGCTGTGCCGTCGCAGCCTACAGATGGAGGCTGGGATCGAAGGAGGCGCCGGTGAAAATCGACGGGATGGAAACGCCTTACGATTGCGGCGGTTACGGCGTTGAGGACGGTCATCTCTATCGGGTCGGCCTGAACGGCCATGATACCTATCTCGATCTGTCCGGACGAAAGCTGGGTGAACGTCCGCGCGTCCCCTACGAAAGCACCACCGTCTCCACGATCAAGACCAAAGACGTGCGCGTCGAGGACACTCAAGTCAATACGATCTCCGGCCAAGGAAGTATCCTGCGTGTCTTCTCGTCCGATGGGCGGATGGTGAACGAAAGACCGATCTCTGGCTTGGGCGTAGATGCCGTCAGTCCGGATGGATCAAGGATCTACTTAAGCCAACGCAGCGACTTCACGGACGGCTTCATGGGTCCGTGGCCGTTCTTGACCTACGACTGGAAGACCGGACAGATGGCCCATCTTTCGGACGTGGAAAAATCCGTCAGCTATGGCGAGCGCGCGCTCAATCCGCAGGGCCACATGATGCTGTATGTCCTGAACCGTCATATCGTCGATCCCGAAGGACATGGCTGGAGCTCGACAACCCCTTCCGAGCTGCACATGCTGGATCTCGCGAGCGGTCAGGATACGCTCCTGCGAAAAGCGGCGGACGGCGAGCCGTTCTCGAACCCGCGCTTCTCGCCCGATGGGACTCGCTATCTGATAGAGACTCCCGGAACCGACACGCTGTACGACCTGACCCCGAACAGCCCGCCGCTCGACGCCTTCGCGCCGCATGTTGCCGACTGGTTCGACGACACTGTCGTCCTGGACGCGCCGGACCAGGAATTTCCGGAGCTCATCGTGAGAGACCTGAAGACGAAGAAGGACGTGACCGTCTCGAAAGACCTGGCGTCGTTCGAGTACGTCGGTCGCGTCTGGCAACCATGATATCCGTCGGTTCCCCAGGCATCCGGCAACTGGGGGCCGAGTCGTCTTCAGAATCCATGTCCGAAGCCAAAGCCTGACGCCAGGCCTTTTCATTGCTTTTTTCCTTGAAATACGCCAAGATGGCCGTACTATGGCTTCCAAAGAACCGACCATCGTCTCCGGCATCCAGCCCACGGGGCCTCTGCATATCGGCAACTGGGCGGGCAGCGTCCGCAACTGGGTCGCCCTTCAGGACGCGCATCCGGAGCGCTGCTGGTTCTTCATCGCGGACTACCACTCGATGACGATCGATTACGCGCCCGGCGAGAAGCAGGCGCAGATCCTCGACCTGGCGGCCAGCCTCCTGGCGCTCGGACTCGACCCCAAGAAGTCGACGATCTTCGTGCAGTCGGACGTGCCGGAAGTGACCGAGCTCGCCTGGATCTTCAACACCGTGACGCCCGTCGCCGAGATGGAGCGCATGACGCAGTACAAGGACAAGTCGGCCAAGCACGCCAAGAACATCAACATGGGCTTGCTCGACTATCCCGTGCTGCAGGCCGCCGACATCCTGATCTACGGCGGCGATGCCGTGCCGGTCGGCCAGGACCAGGTGCAGCACGTCGAGACGACGCGCGTCATCGCCCGCAGCTTCAACAAACGCTTCGGCGACGTATTCCCCGAACCCAAGCCGCTGCTCTACGGTTTCGCCAAGGTCATGAGCCTGGCGGACCCGTTGAAGAAGATGTCCAAGAGCCACGGACCGAAATCCGTCATCGGCATCGACGACGAGCCGGAGGAGATCCTCAAGAAGATGAAAGGCGTGCCGACCGAAGCGACCGGCATCGTCACCGAGGAGCTGCTTAAGACCGAACCATACGCCGGCGTCGCCCTGCTGCTTGACCTGATCGAGCTGTGCGCCGGCAAGGCCGCGCGCACGGACGCCATCGCCGTGCAGCCCGTGAAATACGGCGACCTCAAGAAGCTGGCGGCTTCGGCCGTGGCCGACCGTTTCGCCGACTATCGGGCCAGGAAGAAGGACCTGATGAAGAACCCCGACCGCATCAAGATGGCGCTGGCTTCCGGCGGCGCCAAGGCCCGCGCGCACGCCCGCCAGACGATGGAAACCGTCCTGAAGGCGACCGGCCTACGCTAGACACATGGCCTACGAAGAGATCCTGCGACGGCTCGAGGCGCGCCAAGCGGCGCTTGCCGAGGAAGCGCGGATGGTCCGCACGGGCCTGAAGGCGCGTCCGGATTTTTCGGCCGTCCACGAGGCATCGGCGGGATTGTTCGCGCAGGAGACGATCATGGAGGTCCGCGAGCTCATCGAACGCGCGCCTCAACCCAAGAAGCGCGAACAGATGGAACGGGCCCTCTTCGCCCTGCTCGAAGGTGCCGTTTCCGAGGAGGCGTTCCCGATCGAGGAACGTTTGCGGACCGAAACGGATGCGCTCGAAACCGACTGGGAAGGCGGGAAAATCGCCTATGCCGACCTCCCCGCGCGTATCGGCGCGGAACCGTCCTACGAGAAACGCGACGCCTTGTACCGCCTGCAGGCCGATCTGGCCGAACGGCTGACGCCGCTACGCCTCGACCTCGAACATGCCACGCGCCAGAAGCTGGCGTCGTTCGGTTTCCGGACGGAGCGTGAATATTGCGAGACGAAAAAACGCCTCCGCTACGACCTGTTCCTGGCGAAGGCCCTCCCGATCCTGGAAGAGACGACCGGGCTGTACCGCCGGGTGATGTCGGACGCGATGCGTCGCGCCTACGGCAAAGACCTCGGGGAGATCGGAGCCGCCCATGCCCTCCATTGGCGCGCGGGATGGGAATTCGACCGCCTGTTTCCCTCCGAAAAGATCGCCGCGCTCGGCACCGACGCGTTCGCGACCATCGGCCTGCAGATCCGCCGAGGCGACGGCGGTCAGAGGGTAGTTGCGGGCGAGTGCCAAGTTCCCGGTCCGCAAAGCGGGTACCGGAACCTTCGGGCCTTCCTGCACGAGAACGTCCACGCCGCCCATGCGGATGAGACCGATCCGTCCCTTCCGTACGAATGGCGCGACTTGCCGCGTTCCGAAGCGCTCGCCGAAGCGTTCGCGGTCCTCGTCGAACAGCTTCCGCAGAATCCGCTCTGGCTGGAGCATGTCATGCACGTTCCCAAGGGCGCGGCCGAAAGGCTCTCGGCCTGGTCGCTGCTCGACGACCTCTATGCCCTGCGCAGACGCATGGCCACCCTCAGCTGCGGCCTGGCGATCGACGAGAAGCCATACGACGCCGGACGCAACTCCGGCTTGTACGCCGCGACCCTCAAGGACCTCACGGGATTCGCGGATGAACCGGAATTCTGGCTGGAAGACCGGGCTCCGGGCTTCCGCGACGCCGACGAGCTCCGCGGCTGGATCGCCTCCGCCCAGATCGAGGAGCATCTCATACGGCGTTTCGGCGACCGCTGGTTCCTCAAGCGCGAGACCGGCCCTTTCCTGAAAAGCCTCTTCGCCAAAGGCTGTTCTTGGAGCGTCGAGGAGCTCGTGCAGAGCCTCGGGATGACCGCCTGGGATCCGCTCCCCCTCATCCGCAAGTTCGACGGCGTCTCGAAACTGCTGCGGTGAGTTGACACGTCCGCCCGGACGTGCTTTCGTATCAAGGGATTTTTCCGCGACTTCCCGAAAAGGAGCCCCATGGAAAACGAAGATGGTCCTTTCTTGCCGAGCGGCCTGTCACCAGAAGAATCGCGCGTGTACGCGATGGGATTCCACCTGGCTTGCCGGGGCGCGAACACGCAGGAGACGTACCGAGACGGGCATGACGCGTACTGGACGTGCAGGCGCGAAATCGGATTCTTCGCGTTCGAGATGGAGCGCGTCAGCGTAAGCGAACCGGCCGCCATCATCCGCCATACGGTGATGATCTGGTTCAACGGCAAGCTCGTCTTCAACGCCTGGTCGGCAAAGACCGGCCCCTCCGGGACGCTCGTCGGCATGGTCGTGACCCATGTCGACGGCCCGTGGAAGTACCGCCTGCGACGGCGTTTCGAAGCCGATTCTGCCCCTTGACGCCCCGTTGACATCCGGGGCGTTTTATTGTAGACTCGGCCTATCCTGGATACCCCGTATCCGGGAGATGTCTTGAGTGAGCCGGATGGCCGCGACCCGCCAAAAACAGGCGGATCGAGGAAAGTCCGAACACCGTTTCGTGGAGCGATCCATGATTCAGAGATCGTCGCTAACGGCGACCGGGCATAACGGATCACGCCATGTCTCGGGTAACGAGAGATGGTGCGGATACGCCAAACCCAGGGAAGTCCGGCTTCGGCCGGACGTGCGGGCCCTCTTCGGAGGGTGTCCCATGAGAGCCGCGAGGCTTGCACGGGACGCAACAGAAACATACCGCCACAGGCGCAAGCCGAGGCCTCCGCAAGGAGCGTGGCAAGGTTGAAATCGTGGGGTAAGGGCCCACGCGGCCATGCAGCGATGCATGCCGGGGTAAACGCCGATCCGGTGCAAGAGCAAATTAGGTAGCTTGCTTGAGCCCGCGAGCAATCGCGGGCCGAGAAAGATGGCCATCGCCCGCGCAAGCGGGTACAGAATTCGGCTTACAGGCTCGCTCGAGACGCATGAAGACACCCCGTGAAAGCGGGGTGTTTTCTTTATGGAAGAACTCTTGAATTTCTCCATGGAAACGGGTACGCTTGGCCTACGATATGCGCAGAAACCAGCTGACGTTCGCCGTCATCCTGCTCCCTCTCGACTACCTGGCGCTCCTCTTGGCCGCCTTCACGGCGCACCGGCTGCGCTTCGGCGCGCTCTTGGGACTCAGGCCCGCCATCTCGCTTTTGCCGTACGCCCAATTCCTCAAGGCCGCGGTCTTCGTAGCGCTGGGATACCTGGTCATCTTCGCGCTCTCGGGCCTCTACGCCATCGAACGCCCCCGGCGCATCCTGGAGGAAGCGGTGAAGGTCGTCTCCGCCTGCACGCTCGGCGTGATGGGACTCATCATCCTCATCTTCTTCCGCGGAGAGCTCTTCACCTCGCGCTTCGTCATCCTGGCGGCGTGGGTGCTGTCGTTCGTCTATGTAGGCGGCGTACGGCTGCTCGTGCGCCTGGTCAACCGATCGCTGCTCAAGCGCGGCGTCGGCGTACGGCGCGCCATCGTCATCGGGGGCGAAGACAGGGCCACCTCCGCCATCGTGGGCGAGTTCGAACGCAATCCGGAGCTGGGTTATCGGATCGCTGCCCGTTACCCCCGTTGGGACGCCCAGGCCTCCGCCCAAGCGGCCGTGCTCTGCAAGGCCGAAGCGATCGACGAGATCTTCATCACCGACCCGGAAGCCGCCAAGGACGAGACCCGCTCCGTCATCGAGTTCGCCGAAGACCGCCACCTGACCTTCCGCTACGCCGCAGACACGCTGGCGGCGCACGCGGCGCTGACGTCGACCACGGTCGCCGGCATCCCGGTCATCGAAGTGGAGCGCACCCGACTCGAAGGCTGGGGCCGCATCTACAAGCGCGCCTTGGATATCGCATCTTCGCTGTTCCTGATCGTCCTGACGTCGCCGGTCTCGCTCCTCGCCGCGCTCGCCGTGGCGCTCGATTCGCGCGGCCCCGTCATCTTCAAGAACGTCCGCGTCGGCCTGGAAGGCCGCCTGTTTGAGGCATACAAGTTCCGTTCGATGCGGGCCGAACAGTCCGTCGGCGGCCAGTTCGGCGACCAACGCGCCGCGTTGGAGCTTGAGAAGAGGCTCATCGCCGAACGCGGCATCAAGGCCGGGCCGGTCTACAAGATCAAGGACGACCCGCGCGTGACCCGCGTCGGCGCGTTCATCCGCCGTTTTTCCATCGACGAGCTGCCGCAGCTCTTCAACGTCCTCAAGGGCGACATGAGCCTGGTCGGACCGCGCCCGCACCAGCCGCGCGAAGTCGAGAAGTACGAACGCCACCACCGCCGCGTCCTGACGATCCGCCCCGGCATCACCGGGCTGGCGCAGGTCTCCGGCCGCTCCGACCTCTCCTTCGACGACGAAGTGCGTCTCGACACCTTCTACATCGAGAACTGGACGCCGCTCATGGACGTGGCGATCGTCCTCAAGACCCCGCTGGCCGTCTTTTCGCGCAAAGGCGCATACTGACATGAAGATCGCCCTCATCCACGACCACTTGGTGCAGGACGGCGGGGCCGAGAAGGTCCTCTTGGCGCTTCAGGAAGTCTTCCCGAACGCGCCGACGTTCACGCTGCTGTACGACCCGAAACGCGTCAGCGCGGAGTTCGCCGGAAAGGACATCCGAACCTCGTTCCTCCAGCGCCTGCCGTTCAGCCTGAAGAAGTACCAGTGGCTGCTGCCGCTCATGCCGGCCGCGACCGAATCATACGACCTTACGGGGTTCGACGTAGTCATCTCCAGTTCGAGCGCTTTCGCCAAGGGCATCATCACGCGGCCGGGCGCCGTCCATATCTGCTACTGCCATACGCCGACGCGCTACCTTTGGAGCGACACTCACAGCTACGTGCAGGAACTGCGCGCGCCGAGACTGCTCAAGCTCGGGCTCCCGCTGCTGCTCCACAAGCTCCGCATCTGGGACCGGCTTTCAGCCGACCGCGTCGACCGTTTCGTGGCCAATTCCCGGACGGTGGCCGATCGCATCGGCAAATATTACGAGCGAGGCTCCGACATCATCCATCCGCCGGTCGAAACCGGGAAGTTCTCGATTTCCGGCGCGCCGGGGACGTATTTCCTGGCGGGCGGACGGCTGGTCTCCTATAAGCGCTTCGACCTGATCATCCAGGCCTTCAATCGACTCGGCCTCCCGCTCAAGATCTTCGGCGGCGGACCGCTGGAAGATCGCTATCGGAAGATGGCCGGTCCGAACATCACGTTCACCGGCAAGGTCTCCGACGAGGAGAAGGCCGCGCTCTATCGCGGCGCCATCGCCTTCATCCATCCGCAGGAGGAGGACTTCGGCATCACCGCTCTCGAATCGATGGCATCCGGGCGCCCCGTCATCGCCTACCGCAAGGGCGGCGCCCTCGAGACGGTCGTCGAAGGCGTGACCGGAGCGTTCTTCGACGATCAGGAATGGGAAGACCTGGCGGCCGCCGTCATCCGTTTTGACGCCGCCTCTTACGACCCGCGGGCGCTCCGGGCCCACGCGGAGACGTTCGACGTTTCCGCCTTCAAACGGCGCATCGCCAAGCTCGTATCCGAAACCTGGAAGGCGCGCGGCGGACAAGCTCATGCGCCGGACGCGCGCGAAGAAGCGCACGCATCGACCCTTCACGACATGAAAACCCCATGACCATGACTCCCGCCTCGCGCGCATCGATCCTCTCCAAGCCTCTGCCGATCGTCCTGCTGTGCGCGGCGATCGGAGGCGCGGCCGGAATCGCGCTGTCTATCCTCGCGCCCAAAAGCGCGCGAGTCTCGCTCGCCTTCACCATCGCCGAGCAGTCCCGCCAGGAGACGGCGGATTACTCCTATGACGGCTATTATTCCCTGAGGGCTTCCGAACTGATCGCCGACACGATGATCAGCTGGTTTTCGACGCCTTCGGTCATCAAGGACATCTATAGCGGCGCCGGAATCGCGTTCAGCGACGACCGCGCCTTCGCCGAAGCCGGGCGCGCCTTCCGCGCCAAAAAGCTCTCGAGCCAGAACGTCGTCGTCGCGTTCAGCGCCGCGGATGCCGCGACGGCCGGCAAGCTGGCCGCGCAGGCGTCCAAGATCCTTTCGGAACGCTCCGCCAAGCTCGTGCTTTCCCCCAATGACCGATCCCTTTTTCTCGTGACGCCTTCGGACCCGGTCATCTCCGTCGCTTCCCTGCCTCGCGCGGGCTCCACGGCCGCCGGCCTCCTGATCGGCGCCTTCATCGGCTTCGCCGTCTCTTATTACGCGGGCGGAAGAATGGAGCCACGTCCCTAAACACGTCCGGCATGCCGTCATCGCCCGAACGCGCCGCCACGGATCTCCTGATCGATGGGCGAGCCCTCCTCGACCCCCGCGGAGGCGGGGTGTTCGAATACGCACGCCGCCTGACCGCGGCGCTCCGGCTTTCCAGGCGCTTCACGACGCGCGTCTGGGCGAACACGGCACGGCACGACGAAGTCGAGGGCGTCGACCTGCTGACTCGCTGGCCCAACAAGCTCCTGAACGCCTCCATGCGTTTTTTCGGAATGCCGGGCATCGAGAGCCTGGCGAGGACGCGTCCGACGCTTTTCTGGATGCCGAACGTGAACTTCGCGTCTCTTTCGCCCGCGACGCGGCTGGCGCTGACGGTCCACGACCTTTCCTTCGAGACGTATCCGGAATTCTTTTCGTTCAAGCAGCGCCTGTGGCACGGGGCCGTGGCTCCGCGCGCGTTGGCACGGCGCGCGGAAATCATCCTTGCCGTTTCCGAATCGACCAAGCAAGACATCGTCGACCGCTGGGGGACAGCTCCTGAACGGATCCATGTCACCCACGAGGGCGTCGCGCCCGCATTCTTCGACCCGCCGGAAGATGCCGTCGTGGACGGTCTCCGGCGGCGCCATCGCCTGCCGGAACGTTTCATCCTCCATGTCGGGACCATGGAACCGCGCAAGAACCAGATCGGACTGCTCGAGGCATACCATCAGCTGCGGTCCCAAGCGCGCTTCTCCGGATTGGGCTTGGTCCTGGCCGGACCGCCCGGATGGAACAACGCGCCGTTCATGAGAGCGATCCGCCACAGTCCGTACCGCGACGGCATCCGCCTCCTCGGATTCGTGGGCGACGAGGACCGACGGGCCCTGTATCGAGCCGCCGCCGTGCTCGGATTCCCCTCTTTCCACGAAGGTTTCGGCCTGCCTCCGCTCGAAGCCATGGCCTCGGGAACGCCCGTCGTGGCGTCCTGCGCCGGAGCGCTCGGCGAAATCGTCGGGAACGCCGGCATCCTGCCCGACCCCTACCGTCCCTCCGAAATCGCGGACGCCCTGGCCGCCGTACTCGAATCGCCTTCTCTTGCGGAGATGTACGTCATGCGGGGCCGTGCGCGAGCCGCCGAATTCAGCTGGGAAGCCTGCGCAAAAAAGACCGCTGAGGCTTTCGCCCAGGCGATAGGATAAGGACGCCCGGAAGGCGTCATCACGCCTTCCTCCCGTGCCGGAAAATTGGTACACTCCAGGCATGAGAATCGGCATCGACGCGCGTTTTTTCGGGCCGGTCGGGAAGGGTCTCGGCCGCTATACCGAAAGGCTCATCGAGAACCTGGAGCGTATCGCCGGCGAACATGAGTTCGTCGTCTTTCTGCGGAAGGAAAATTTCGACTTGTACCGGCCGTCGTCCCCGCGCTTCAGGAAAGTCCTGGCGGATTTCCGCTGGTATTCCCTGAGCGAGCAGCTCCTGTTCCCTCCGCTCATCCTTCGGGAGCGCATCGACCTGATGCACTTCCCCCACTTCAACCTCCCCGTCCTGACACCCTGCCCGTTCGTCGTGACGATCCATGACCTCATCCTCCTTCGCTACCCTACCCGGCGCGCGACCACGCTGAATGCCGCCGTCTACGCCGTGAAGTATGCGGGATACCGCGCCGTCATCATGCTCGCGGCCTGGCGCGCCAGGAAGATCATCACCGTCTCCGAGTACACCAAGCGGGAGATCGTGCGGGAACTCGGAGTCGGCCCGGAACGGGTGGCCGTCACGTACGAAGCTTCGGACGGCGTCGAAGCGGGCCAACTGACGATTCCCGGCACGGTCGACCTGAAGTCCAAAGGCATCGAAAGGCCATTTTTCCTCTACGTCGGCAATGCGTATCCGCACAAGAACCTCGAGCGCCTGATTTCGGTGTTCCGCCGCCTGCGCGAAAGCGGCCTGGATGCGCAGCTGGTACTGGTCGGCAAGATGGATTATTTCTACGGGAGGTTGATGGACGAGGCTTCCGCTTCCGGACTTCTCGGACGGAACGACGTCATCTTCTATGGCTACGCCGAGGAGGCCGAGCTGGCCGAGCTGTATCGGCAGGCCCGCGCTTACGTCTTCCCTTCGCTGCTCGAAGGCTTCGGTCTCCCGCCGCTCGAAGCCATGCGTTACGGGACGCCGGTGGCCGCAGCGGACTCCTCCTGCCTTCCCGAAATCCTGGAAGACGCGGCCGTCTACTTCGACCCTGAACGCGACGACGACATCGCGCGGGCGATGCGCGAGGTCTTCGATGACCAAGCTCTCCGCAGCCGGCTGTCGGAGCGCGGACGGGAGCGGGTCGGGCGCTTCAGCTGGGCCGATTGCGCGAAACGGACGTACGGGATCTATCTCACATCTCTCCGCTCATGAGGGAACCAGGACGCAACGGGCCTCCGACCATGTTCTTCGGGCGCGTGATGGCGCACGGGGTGGTCGACATCGTCGATGCGGGCAAGGAAAAGCCCCGTCCCCGTCTTTGGAGCACCGCGAAGCGGCCAAAGGCGCCCGTGAAGCCCCTGCCGATCGCGCCGTCTTCCGCGTTCTCCCGCCATGTCGTGGATCTTTCCTCGTTTTCCGATCGCGGCGGCGGTCCGGATGGACGGCCGGAACTCGACCTCGAGCAGAAGCTGAGCGTTTTCGCGCATTCGGTACGCTCCGCCGTCATTCCTGCGGACGAAGAGCACCGAGCGCCGATCTCGGCTCCGAGAAAAAGGTCCGCCCCGCACGCGCCTATCGGCGACTTCCTGAGGCTTCCGTTCGCGCTCGCGGCGCTGCCGTTCAAGACGCGGCAGATGATCGAGGCGCGGCGCCCGAAACCCGCGAGGCGCGCGGTGCCCGCAGCGCCGCCGAAGCCGCTTCCGCAAAGCGTCCCGCAGGCCACCTCCCCCGCTCCGTACGCCCCAAGCATCAAGACGATGCCGCGCCCGAAGCGCCGCTTCGCCCCCGTATTTGGAAGCGGCTGGTGGAAGCGCCCAGCCTCTTTCGCGGCCATCGCGATCGTCATCAGCCTGCCCCTCCAGGCTCTTCTGGGATATGGCGGGCTGATGGCGAAAGCAGGCGCGATCGCGGCAGGCGCCAAAGAAGCCGCTTCGGGACTGCGCGATGCGGGACGGACGGCGCTCGGGAACGATGGCGACCAAGCCTCTTTCGACCGGGCCGCAGGAGCGTTCGCCGAAACCAGGGACCGCGTCGACGACATTTCCGTGCGGTTGGCCGCGTTGCTGACCGGCAACGGACGGAAGCTCGCGAGCGGAGAGCGGCTGCTGGCAGCGGGCGAATCCGTCTCCAGGGCAGGCGCCGAAATGGCGGGCGGAATCGACGCCATGCGTCGGTCCTCCGGAACCGTGGCCGAGAAGCTCGCGGCGATGATGGCCGCTCTCGACAAGGCGTTGCCTCATCTCAAGGACGCGGCCTCCGAACTCGATCGCGTGCCGATGGAGGGAGTGCCCGCTTCCATGCGGGCGTCGTTCCAAGCCATCCGTGACGACGCCGGGGGCGCCGTCGAGGACCTTGAACGCGCTTCCTCGTCCTCCTCTGCGCTGCTCGACGCCATCGGCGCCAACGGAAAACGGCGCTATCTCGTGGTCTTCGAGAACAGCGACGAGCTGCGACCGACGGGCGGGTTCATCGGCTCGTACGCCCTCATGGACCTCGAGGACGGATCGATCAGGAAGATCGAGATCCCGCCGCGCGGCTCCTATGACCTGCGTGCCGGCTTCAACCAGCTGATCGCCGCGCCCGAACAGCTCCGGCTCGTGAACCCGCGCTGGGAGTTCCAGGACGCCAACTGGTTCGCGGACTTCCCGACATCGGCGCGATCGCTCATCTGGTTCTACGAGAAAAGCGGCGGACCGACCGTCGACGGCGTCATCGCCGTGACGTCGAACGTCATGAGCGACCTGCTGCGCCAAGTCGGGCCGATCGACCTGCCTGAACACGGCAAGACCATCACCGCCGACAACTTCCAGGAGGAGACCCAGAAATCCGTCGAGATCGAATACGACCGCGGGACCAACAATCCGAAACAGATCATCTCCGACATGGCGCCCAAGGTATTGAAGGCGCTGCTCGACGGCGGCGCGCGCGACCTGCCCGCGCTGGCTTCGACCATCGGAGCCTCGCTCGCTTCCAAGGACATCCAGGTCTACTTCAACGACCCGTCCGCCCAAGCCGCGGCTGCCGGTTTCGGATGGACGGGCGCGTTGGGTCCCAGGGACGGCGGCGACTTCCTTTCGGTCGTCGACACCAACATCGCGGGCGGAAAGACCGATGGCGTCGTGAGCGAGGACGTGCATCATGAGACGCGGTTCGAACCGGACGGCGGCATCGTCGATACGATCACCGTCACCCGCACGCACCACGGAAAGGCCGGAGAGCTCTTCACGGGCATCAAGAACATCGATTACTTGCGCGCTTACGTCCCGAAGGGCAGCCAGCTGCTTTCGGCGGAGGGATTCAAAGCGCCTGGTGAAGGTTATTTCCTGCCTCAGGACGATAGCCTCCGACCGTCGACGCTCCTGTCCGCCGTGGAGGGCGAAGCGACGACCGAGCCGATGTCCGGAACGAGGATCAGTCAGGAGTCCGGATTGACCGTCTTCGGCAACTGGGTCCAACTCGAGCCTGGGGAGACCCGCTCGGTCACGCTCAAGTACCGCCTGCCGTTCCGGCTTCAGGACCTGGCCAAACGCCCGGTCACGCGCGTCGACCAGGCCCGGGAGATGATCGGGCTCTGGACGACCACGGCCCCGATGAAGCTCATCGTCCGCAAGCAGCCAGGGGCGAGGAACCGGACCTTCTCGGAGCGCTTCCACGTCCCCGACGGCTGGCAGATCAAGACGAGCGTGCCGGCCGATGCCGTCATCGAACCGGACGGGCGATCGCTCACGACCCCGCTCGACAAGGACCTTTACGTCGGCCTCCTGCTCGTACGATCCCATTAAACGGCCACTATGGAAGAACGAAAAAACGCCACAGAAGACCTGGGGAAGGAGCTGAAACGCATCTACTCCGACGCCAAAGGCGAGCTGCCCGACTTCACCCGTCTCGACGGCAGGCCGAGCAGCCGCCTCCGTTCGATCCTGTCTGCGGCGCTCGCGGGCGCCCTCGTGACGGCCGCGATCGTCTGGGGCGGCGTCTTCTATTTTTCCAGGACGCAAGGGTTCACCGGCGACGCCGTCTCGCTGTCGATCACGACTTCCGGCGGCCTGGTCTCCGGTTCCGTGACCGACGTGACCGTCCATTACAGGAACGGCGCCCGCGTCCCGTTGGCCCGCGCCGATCTTGAACTGACGGTCCCGAATGGCTTCAAGGTCCTGGGTGCCGAGCCGGAGGCCGGAAAGGACGGCGTCTGGTCGATCGGCGCGGTCGCTCCGGGCAGCGAAGGCTCCGTCACGGTCCACGGTGAGGTCCGCAAGGAACTCGGAGCTGCCCTGACCTTCGAAGCGAAGCTGGGGTATCGACCCGGCGATTTCAATTCGGATTTCCAAAAGGTGGCTTCGCATACGGCCGCCGTGGACGGATCGGTCCTTGCCGTAAGCGCCACCGGTACCGATGAGGTGACGCCCGGTGACGCGATGACCGCTGTCTTCCGGTATGAGAACCTCTCGGATCGAGACCTGGAAAACGTCCGGATGATCATGGACGCGCCGGACGGCTTCATCCCCGCTTCCTCCACGCCGAACGCGGATCAGGACGTCGCCATGCGCTGGACGTTCGCGAAAATCCCCGCCCATGCCAAGGGGACCGTCACCGTCAAAGGCACGTTTTCGGCGACATCGCGCGGCCCGAAATCGCTGACGGCCCGGATGGGGTTCATCGACGATCAGGACGCGCTCATTCCCATGGCGCAGGCCGAAACGAAAGCGGAGGTCCGGAAAAGCGACCTGGGGCTGGCACTCATCGTCAACGGTTCGGATACGCCTTCGCCTGCCGCGTTCGGGGATACCCTGTTCTTTTCCGTGCGCTACGAAAACACCGGGGACCTGCCGCTCAAGGACGTGACGATCGCGGCCAAGCTGCCTTCTGAACCCGCAGGCCCGTCGATCCTCGATTGGGTCTCGCTCAAGGATGACCTGAAAGGGCGCCGGACGGACTCGACGCTCACCTGGACCAAGAAGGAACTGCCGGCGCTCGCTGCGCTCAAGCCGGGCGACAAAGGCGAGATCGACTTCTCCATCCCGCTCGTCCGCAAGCCGTATGCGGACGCCAAGACCTTCGAGAATGTCATCCACGCGAAGGCGAGCGCGATCATCGCGAAGACGGGAACCGCCCAGGGGCCGCGCGCCATCGACACCGCTCCGTTCGACATCCGGCTTCTGAGCGACGTATCGCTCGAAGCCGCCGGGCGCTACTACACCGATGACGGCGCCCCGCTCGGTTCGGGACCCATCCCTCCGCAGGTCCGGCAGAAGACCGTCTATCGGATCTTCTGGACGATCCGCAACAGCCTGCACGAACTCACGAACCTGAGCCTCTCGACCGTCCTTCCGCAAGGGGTCAAGTGGACCGGGACGAACCGCCAGGTGGATGCCGGAACGCTGACCTTTGACGACACCGGCCGCCAGGCGACCTGGAGGCTCAACCGCCTGCCGACGTCCGCGAAGAGCGTCCTCGTCAGCTTCGACGTCGAGCTGACGCCGGAGTCCGAGGACATCGGCAAGATACTCGACCTGACCGGCGACAGCCGTCTTGAAGCTTTCGATAAGGACGTAAGCGCGGTCATCCTGAAGACCACGCCTCCGGTCGGCACCGATCTGGTCGGCGATGACATGGCCGCCGGCAAAGGCATCGTCAAGGAGTGATCAGCGCAAGACGTAGTCGACCGATGCGACCTGGGGGAGCGCCGAGAGGCGCTTCTTTATTTTCTCGATCTTTCCGCCTTCGGCGGCGCGCGCATCATACCGGTCGAGGCCGTCGAATCTCGGCTCGAGCGCGACGCGCATTTCCGAAAGGGCATCACGCAACCGACCGTCCGGTTCGGCGCGGAGCGTGAGGACCAAACGGTCGTCTTCGACGAGACGCCCGTCGGGCAATCGAACGTAGCCGTCGCGCGCCTCGCATGCCTTGCCGCATGTCGCCATCCAGGTCTGGCTATGGCATTCAGGAGGCGCCGAACGCGCTTCGGCGGAAACGATCGGACGCGCTGAGCAGCCGGAAGGGCAGGCCGCACCGACGGCGACCGGCGCATGTCGGCACTGGCGGTCCTTCATGTCGAACATGCCTATCGCCCCCTGGGCGATCGGACCACCCGCCAGCACGGCGAAACCGGCAGCCAGGAGGGCTGTGCCGAGCGCCAGGCGGGCGGGAATCCGAATCTGCATATGCGGTGAGTATAAGGCCGGCTCCGAGGGTTGGCAAACGAAAACACGCCCGATAAGGACGTGTTTTCCATGGTGCGCCCGAGACGATTCGAACGTCTGGCCTCTTCCTTCGGAGGGAAGCGCTCTATCCAGCTGAGCTACGGGCGCGCGCGGCGGGCAAGCCGATAAAGGGTATACCAAAACCGATCGACGGGCAAGTCGTACGTGCCGGGATAGGCCACATACTTCCCGCCGAAACCGCGCTTGAAACGGCTGATGCCGGCCCAGGAATGGCCCTCGACGCCTTCGGGAGCGACGCCCCAAAAATCGTAGGAGGCGAACCCCCAGGCCTTGGCATCGAGCATCGCCTTCCAATGGAGCAGCTGGGGCGCCATGACGTCCCGGCGCTCCCGGCTGGAGGCGCCGTGCAGATAGGTCGCGGTCGTCCCGAAATAGAGCATCAGGTTGGCGGCCAACACCTTGCCGTCATGCTCGGCGAACACGAGGCGCGCGACAGGGCGTTCGGCACCGTCCGCCTGCGGATCCCCCGCAAGCGTCTCAAGCATCAGCCGATAGTAGTCCTTATCGTGCGCACGGAAACCGTCGCGCTCGGTCGTCTCGCTCATCAAGCCCCAGAAAATCTCCAGCGCGCTCGCATCGCCGGCACCGGCCATGTAGACGCGTACGCCTTTGCGCTCCGCCAAGCGGATGTTGTAGCGCCACTTCTCGTGCATGGCGGCGAGCAGCGCTTCCGGTTCCTGCCGCAGGTCGACGATCAGCGTCTGCCCAGGCTGGACGTCCTTGACTTTCAAGGATCCGGCGACGCCTTCGGAATCGCGTGGTTCGAGCCGGAGGAACAGGCTGTCCTTGAAAGCATCCACCTTTTCCAGGCCGGGCATCCGACCGAGCGGACCACGAGGGCAATACCAATAGCACTTACCGAACGGCAGCTCGCGCCGCAAGAACTGGCCGCACGCTCCGGACGCGCCGTCTTTCAGGCGCAGGACCCGCAGGCCTACCCTTTCCTGGAACGTCCCCCACTCCCAAGACTGCAGGAACCCCCCGCCTTGGCGAAGGGCCCCCTCATTCCAACCGTTGGAGTCCGCGACGATCTTGATCATCTCGAAAGTTGTTTCAGCGCCAGCTTGATGCGGTCCTCCGTCGAGCCCTCGGCGAGTTCCTTCACGACTTCGCGCGCACGATGGCGCGGGTAGCCGAGGTTCTCCAACGCGGAGACGACCTCATCGCTGCCTTCGCCCGGTTCATCGTCCGTGACGAGCTTGCCCTTGAGTTCCAAGACCACGCGCTGAGCCGATTTCTTCCCGACCCCGTGCGCGCTTTCGATATACGCGATATCACCCTTCTCGACGGCCTTGCGGACGCTCTCGACCGGGCCGAGCGACATGATGTTGAGCGCCATCTTCGGTCCGACGCCGGAGACGGAAATCAGCTTCCAGAAGAATTGCAGCTCCGCCAAGCTCGAGAACCCGACCAAATCGAGCGCATCCTCCCGGACGATCTGGTGCGTATACAGCTGGATATGCGTACCCTTCTCGATCGACAGCAGGAGCTGCCGCGGAAGCTGCACCAAATACCCCACCTCGCCGCACAGCAGGACGACGTCCTCTTTCCCCTTTTCGAGCACCGTGCCCTTGAGATAGGCGATCATATGGACCTAGTCTACCGTCCCGTTTCGAGGTTGACAATCGAACATCGTGCGTTTTCAAAAGAAAAAACCTGGGTTTACCAGGTCAGTCAAGATTCGACGATGAACGTATGCTTTCCAAGCTCGCCGGAGACATCGGCCACGAGCCGGTACATGCGTCCATCAAGCTCAAAGGAGCGTTTGCCGCGAGCCAGACCGGCCAGATGGTCGCCGGAAGCTCCGCGGAACACGGCAATCAGAAGGAATGCGTAAGGCGCCTCCAACGGAGGACTGACGGCGCAATCGGCGCCTGAAGACACGTTGCGCAAGGCGACCTTCGCCTTCTCGATCAGGAGCCAATCCACGACCATGAGCCCTCCTTCATCGGGAGGGCTGAACTATAACGGGGGTTCTTCAAAAATGCAAGGTCAGAGCTTGATCCTCCGTGCATTCGGCTTCAAAGGCGCGCGCGGGTTGATGGTCAGGTCGGGAAGGCTCAGTGCCATGTTTTGGTCATCCCAAAGGCGCAGGCTCCCGCCGACGTCATAGATGTCATCCCGGCTCGTCTTGCGATCCTTCCCGTAAGACGGGTCGAATTTCGCGCTTCCGAAATCGATGATCCAGGCCTTCGTGCCGTCGTCGGAAACCATGATGTTGCGTTCATGCAGATCGCGATGGAACAACCCGGCGTCATTGAGGGCCCGGATCGCGGAACCGACCTGCAAGGCGATCTCCTCTGAAATAAGGCCTGAGCCGTGCAGGGTATTGTAGATGACCTGCGCCGCCTCATCCCTGGAGTAACTCCGAAGCTCCTCGACGTGAGCGATCAAGGTGTCGGCAAGAACATCCTCACGCCATTTGGAAGCCTCCTTGAAAACCGCGTATTTCGTGGGATCGCGCTGATACAGCCCATCCGCCATCTTCTGGAACATCAGATGGGACAGCGTCTTGCCCTTCACGGTCTCCATGACGATGTATTCAGGGATGTTCCCGCGCTCATCCGGGGCATCATCCTGCACGTAACCGACCACGAACGGCACGCTGGCAGGCATCCGCTTTTCCAGCCATGCTTTCCTGGATGGGTCCTCCGCGGCGTCGATGCGCGCTTGGTGCTCCATGCGAGCCTTCTGCAGGATCACCAACGCCAGCGTCTGGATGCGCGCTTCCTCCTCCATACCGTTCTCATATGGCTGCAGGCGTTCAGGGCGGGCCAAATGCTTGACCCCGATGCCCGAAGACGGGTTGGAGTAATAATCACCCTTGTTGCCGACGCCTGATGCCTCCCGCGTCCTCAGCTCCGCAATGAGGTCGAGCGTGACTTTCTTGTCCTCCTGCCGTCGTTCGGGACTTTCGTTCCCTTCCTGGATCTTCCTCTCAGGAGATCCCGTGGGCAGCAGTTCGGACGGCGAAGAGAAGCGCATATCAGGATCATTCTAGCATTTTTCGCCTCCAAAATCAAGAGCGGCGTCTTATGACGCCGCTCTCTTCACGATCTCCGGAATGTCCGCCTCCGTTACGCCGCCCAGCCAGACGTCATCAGGTTGGATGGCCACGATCACGCCCTCCGCGCAACGGTCGAGGCAGCCCGACTTCGAGACGCGCACCGTCAGGTCGGCTTCCTTCATCGCCTCCTTCAGTTTCAGGCGCACCTCCTCGGCGCCCTTCATGCCGCAGCACTCCTTGCCGCCCTCCTTCACGTTCGTGCAGACGAACACGGTCTTGCGGTATTTCTTGCCGATGTCTTGCATGTCAGTTCTTGATGATGCCGATCTTCATCGTCTGTCCATCCGCCTCGACTTCGCCGGTCGCGAGTGCGCCGTCGAGCGACGTGGTCACGGCGTCGGCTTTGACGTCGACCATGATCGACACACCGTATTCGGTCATGACCTCTTTCCAGAATCCTTCCGGAGCCTCGGTCAGCAGGGTGATGCGATCCTGGATCGTCAGCTTGGCCTCCTTGCGCATGGAGTTCACGGCGCGCGTCAGTTCGCGGGCGGCGCCTTCCCGCTTGAGTTCAGGGGTGAGGGTCGTGTCGAGTTCGACTTCGAGACCGGTCGCCTCCACGTAGTCGGCCTTCTTGACGTTCACTTCTTCAGCCAAGATTTCGAGCATCCACGGCTCAAAGGGTCCTGGGCGCTTGACGGTCAGTTTTCCGAGCGCTTGCCGCACGGGAATACCGGCAGCGGCACGCTTTTCCAAGCCGAGCGAGCACGTTTCCCGCACGCGCCGCATCTGGGAAAGCAGGGTCTCATCGATTTCGCCAGCCTCCGGCCATGCGTCAAGATGGACCGACTCCTTCCCGCCACCCAGCTCCTTATAGAGCCCTTCCGCCACATGCGGCGTGAAGGGGGCCATGAGCTTCGAGAGCGTCAGCAGGCAGTGGCCGAGCGTAGCCACGGCCGAAGCCTTCTCCTCGTCGGTACCGCTCTTGAAGCGGTCGCGGCTGCGGCGCAGGTACCAGGTCGAGAGGACGTTGGCGAAGTCGGAAACGGCCCGGCCTGCCGTGACGACGTCGAACTTCTCGAGGCTTTCCGTGACGGTCTTCGTGAGAGCGTTCAACTCCGAGAGGATCCAGGAATCGAGCGTGTGAGCGGGCTTCGGCGATTCGGAGGGTGCGGCGGCGTTCTCCCCCGCGAACATCTTCCAGAACGACAGCACGTTCCACAGGATCAGGAAGAGCTTCTTCACGACGCCGTCGACTTCCTTCTCGTCGAAGCGTTTCGGGTCGCCCGGCTGGTTGACGGTGTAGAGATGGAAACGGACGGCGTCGGCACCGTACTTGGCGAACATGTCCCAGGGGTTCACCACGTTGCCCTTGGACTTCGACATCTTCTGACCCTTGCTGTCGAGCAGGTGGCCGAGGCAGATGACGTTCTTGTAGGCCGGTTCCTTGCCGAGCAAGGTCGAGACGGCCAAGAGCGTATAGAACCAGCCGCGCGTCTGGTCGATGGCCTCCGAAATGAAGTCGGCCGGGTACCCGGTTCCCCCGTCGATCTTTTCCTTGTTCTCGAAAGGATAGTGCCACTGCGCGAACGGCATGGCGCCCGAATCGAACCAGACGTCCATCACTTCCGGGACGCGGCGCATCTCCTGCCCGCACTCGCAGGCCAGGGTGACGGCATCGATGAACGGCTTATGCACGTCGAGCGCGCCCTTGTGGTCGAACGGCCAGTTCGGGACGGAGAGCTCATGGAACGATCCGGTGGCGGGATACGCCTTGCCGGCTTCGTCGAGCGCCTCGGCGGACCAGGCGCCCGTGAGCGCGGTCTCGAGGATCCAGATCGGATCGCCATGCGAGACGATGGCGATCTTCTTGCCCTGATGCGCACGGTCAAGTTCGAACACGACGGCCGTCATGCGGGCGCGGACGTCCTCGAAAGACTCGCCGCCCTCGGCTGGCTTGGACATCTTCTCGGCGGTCGAAGCGAACTGCGCGTTGTATTCCGCTTCGCTGCGGCCGTTCCAGACGCCGAAATCCATCTCGCGCAGACGCGGCTCGAAGACGAGCTCCGCGCCGGTCGCTTCCTTGAGGAGCTCGGCAGTCTGCTTGGCGCGATTGAGGTCGGAGGAGACGATCAGGTCGACCCCTTCCGCCTTGAGCGCGGAGGCGGTCGCCTGGACCTGCGCGCGGCCTTCGTCCGTCAGGTGGACGTCGCCATTCTTCTCTGGCCACGAGGAAAGGTAGCCGCCATGATTGGACATCGCCTGCCCGTGGCGGACGACGAAGAAGCGGTTCTTGCGGAAGCGCTTGGCATCCATCTCCTCGAAGGAACCGGCCGTGCGCGTCTTGCCGCAGGCGCATTCCCAAATCGGCAGCGGGGTTCCCCAATAGCGGTCGCGCGAGATGGCCCAGTCCTTGATGCCGCGCAGCCACTCTCCGAAACGGCCTTCCTTGATATGCGCCGGCTCCCAGTTGATCTTGTCGTTGTTCGCGACCAGCTCCTTCTGCAGCTTGCTCATGGCGATGAACCACGAGTCTTTCGGGTAGTACAGGAGCGGCGTCGAGCAGCGCCAGCAGAACGGGTAATCGTGCTTGTATTTCTCTTCCTTCAAGAGCAGGCCGCGCGCTTCCAGGTCCGCGATGATGTCGCGGTCGGCGTCCTTCACGAAGCGCCCGGCCCAGGGCGCGACTTCCTTGACGAAGGCGCCATCGAGGCCGACGGTCATGAGGACCGGGAAATCGTTCTCGCGGATGACGTTCATGTCGTCCTCGCCGAAGGGGGCCATGTGCACGATGCCGGTGCCGTCGGCGGTGGTCACGAAGCTGCCGGCCACCACGCGGTGCGCCGGCTTCGTGAGCGGCAGGAATGCGTACAGCGGCTCGTACTCCATGCCGAGCAGGTCCGAGCCCTTCAGTGTCTCCAAAATGTCGGCCTCGCCCAGGATCGAGATGCGGTCCTTGGCCAGGATGTAGGTCTCATCGCCCTTCTGCGCCTTCACGTACGTGATGTCAGGGCCGACGGCCAGGGCGGTATTGGAAGGCAGAGTCCAGGGCGTGGTCGTCCAGGCCAGGAAATAGGCGTCCCCCCCTCCCTTCAGCTTGAAGCGCACGTAGACCGTGTCGTCCTCGACCTCCTTATACCCCTGCGCCACTTCATGCGAAGAGAGCGCTGTGCCGCAGCGGGAGCAGTACGGGACGATCTTGTGCCCCTTATAGAGCAGGCCCTTCTTCTCGATCTCGGAAACGATGTTCCAGATCGATTCGACGTAGTCGTTCTTGTAGGTGACGTACGGGTGCTCCAGGTCGACCCAGTAGCCCATGCGCTTGGTCATGAGGACCCATTCGTCAAGATACTTCCAGACGGATTCGCGGCACTTCTCGTTGAATTTCTCGACGCCGTAGGCTTCGACCTCCTTCTTGTTCTTGAGGCCCAGCTGCTTCTCCACCTCCAACTCGACCGGCAGGCCGTGCGTATCCCAACCCGCCTTGCGGTCGACGCGGTAGCCCTGCATCGTCTTGAAGCGCGGAATCAGGTCCTTGAACGCGCGCGCCAGCACGTGGTGGATGCCCGGCTTGCCGTTGGCCGTCGGCGGACCTTCAAAAAACACGAAAGGACCCTTCGGCGAGGGCTTTTCCAGGGTCTTCTTGAAGATCCCCTTCTCCCCCCATTCCTTCTGGAGATCCTCTTCAAGTCGCGGGAAATTTGGTGCAGCCATATGGAGCTGACTTTAAGGGAAAAGGCTGATTTTGTAAACAAATTTAAAAGGGGTCCGTACGACCCCTTGCAGTTGCCCGTTCTCACTACCAGACCAATACGTAGACATCCGACTCCATCGACCCGGAAGCGGTGACGATCAGGTAGGCGGACTTGCCGTAATCGCGTCGAATCACGCGTTCAGCGACGCGTCCATTGACGATGAAGGTTTCCACGTGGTTGCCGAGCGCATCGATCGCGACACATTCTCCACCGTCCGGAAGCAAGCTCAACTTCTCCAGGACGAGGCTGTAGAACGTCCGCAACGTGACGTTGCCGATCCTGCGAATCGCGCCCAACCGCCTCCCCTTTCCACCGATCCAAGGAACCGATACCTCCTTCACCGCCGTGTCTTGTTCACCGTTCATGTCGATCTCCCTTTGCCCGACTGCCGTCAGGCGAGCTGGATTCGCCGAAGCCGAAGCGGCCTGAGCCGACGTAAGATACCATGCTTCGGCGGTTTTGTCAACCTGTCAGAGCTTCGCTATACTCCAACATATGATTTATCTCGGTTCCGATCACGCCGGATACGAGCTCAAGCAGGGGGTCGCCCGACTCCTGCAGGAAGCCGGCGAAGATGCCACCGACCTGGGCGCGCTCGAACCCGACCCGTCCGACGATTATCCGGACTACGCTTTCGCCGTCGGGAAGGCTGTGGCGGAAAACCCGGGTGCCAAAGGCATCCTGGTCTGCGGCTCGGCGCAAGGTGTCTGCATCGCCGCCAACAAGGTCAAAGGCGTACGCGCCGTGGCGGTCACGAACGCCGAGGACGCCGCAAGGTCGCGGGAGCATAACGATGCGAACGTGATCTGCCTTTCCGGTTGGAACCTATCGGGAGAAGAGGCCGAGGCGATTGTCGCCGCGTTCCTCTCCACGGACTTCACCGGCGAGGAACGGCACCTGCGCCGGATCGGCAAGATCGAGGCGTACGAACACGGCCATGGTTGAGATCATCCCGGCCATCCTGGCCAAGGACGAAAAGGAACTGCGCCGCAAGATCGAGTCCGTGAGCGGCCTCTGCGAGACGATCCAGATCGACGTGATGGACGGCGCGTTCGTCGACAACGCCACCTGGAACGACCCGGAGCGGCTCCAGAAGATGCCCCTGCCGATCGATTTTGAAGTCCATCTGATGGTCGAGGACCCGCTCGAACGCTTCGATGCCTGGTCCTTGGCGGGCTGCAGCCGCGTGCTGATCCATGCCGAATCGGTGAAAGACCTGGCCGATGCGCTCCGGCAAGCCAAGTCGTACGGCATGGAGGCCGGCATCAGCTTCAATCCCGAGACGCCGATCTCCGCCATCGCGGACGCCATCGCCGAAGCCGACGTCGTGCAGGTCATGGGCGTCCACCCCGGGCATATGGGCCAACCCTTCCAAGACGTCGCCCTGGAAAAGGTCCGCGAACTGCGCTCCAGGTTCCCGGACCTCATGATCGAAGTCGATGGAGGCGTCGCCGTCGGGATCGCCCGCCGCCTGGCCGATGCCGGTGCCGACCGCCTGGTCTCCGGAAGCGCCGTCTTCAACTCCGGCGCGCCCGCCAAGGCGATCGACGCCCTCCTGGCGGACGTCGAAAGCGAAGAATGAAGCACCTGATGAGCCGGCTCGCGAAGCCGGCTTTCGTATTGACAAAAACCCCGTAAAATCGTATGATTTCCTGAACCTCAACCCCCATGAAGACCGTCGCGCGCTTCATCATCGGCCTGCTCAAACCGTATCGGAACACCATCATCTGGTGCTCCTTGCTTGCGCTTGCCGCCGCAGGCATGGGCGTGCTTTCCCCGATTTCTCTCGGCAAGGCCATCGACGCCGCCGCCGGGAAAGGGAGCGGCTGGCTGGTGGCCGGCGGCATCGCCGCCTGGTTCTTGCTCGGAGACGCCACGCAACGCGCCCACTCCTGGCTGTATCGCAAAGGCAACGACATCGCGTACGAAGCCATGTCGCTGTTCCGCGTGCAGGCCGTGGCCGACCTGATCCGCAAGCCGCTCTCCTTCCATTACGGTCAGCGCAGCGGCGACATCACCGAAAAGCTCTCCAATCTCGATAATGAAGCCACCAACGTCATCTCCGGCGTCATCTTCGACCTGGCGCCGACGGCCGTCACCGTGCTGGCGACGCTCGGATACCTGGCTTGGCTTGACTGGCGCATCGCGCTGCTCCTCCTCACGGCCGTCGGACTGGTCATCAATGAGAAGATGCGGACGCTCCCCGCCGCGCTCAAGAGCCAGGCGGCCTGGCGAGCTTCCGACAGGGAAATGCGGTCGACGGCTTGGGACGCCATCAAGAATGTCCTCGTGGTGAAATCGACGACCGGCGAGTCGCGGCTCACGGAGCGTTTGGCGCACCTGCGCGAACGCATGCTCAAGGATGTCGCTTCCGACAACCGATTCGACGAACGCCAATCGGTCCGCGAAAACCTGATCGTCCAGGCCGGCACGGGTTCCGTCCTGCTTTTCGCGCTGCTGAACGTGCACGCGCACGCCTTCACGTTCGGCCAGTTCACGGTCGTCTCCTCGCTGGCCATGAGCGTCCTTGGACAGGTGCGTTGGGTGCAGTGGCAGATGCGCAACCTGACCCGCGCGGCGGTGACGTACCGGGACGTGCAAGCGATGCTCGAGAAGCCGGAGGAGGACTACGATTCCGGTCGCGCCCTGGAACTGAAAGGCGGTCTCGAACTGCGCGGCGTACGTTACCGCTACCGCGAGGACGTGCCGGTCATCGAGGACGCGAGCTTCAGCGTGAAGCCCGGCGAGCGGGTGGCTATCGTCGGCGAATCCGGCGAGGGCAAGACCACGCTCATCGACCTCATCGGCCGCTACCACCTGCCGCTCTCCGGCACCATCCTCTATGACGGCATCGACGCCAAGGACGTGAACTTGCGCTCGCTGCGGGAACAGATCGGCCTCGTGCCCCAGGACTTGCCGATGCTGCATGAATCGATCGGTGAGAACATCCGCTACGGAAGGCCCGAGGCCACCGACGACGAGGTGCGGGAAGCCGCCCGGCAAGCCAGCCTGGACGCCTTCATCTCGCAACTCCCCGATGGATACGGGACGGTCGTCGGCGAACGCGGACTCAAGCTTTCCGGCGGCCAGCGCCAGCGCGTAGCGCTCGCCCGCGCCTTCGTCCGCGACCCCAAGATCCTGATCCTCGACGAGCCGACCTCCAACCTCGACAGCAAGACCGAAGAGGAGATCCAGCGCTCGCTCGAGACGCTCATGAAAGGCCGCACGACCTTCATCATCGCGCATCGCCTGCGGACGGTGCGGGACGCCGACCGCATCCTGGTGATCAAGGGCGGACGCGTGGTCGAACAAGGCCGCCACGCCGAACTGATCGCGAAGGACGGCGCGTATGCCGCCCTGCTGCGTTCGCAAGGCGGCTTGGTCGCCGCCGACGAAGCGCCTGTCGCGAAAGAAAAGGAGGATGAGGAAGGAGAAGACGCCTCGGCCTGATGCCGGGGCGTTTTTCGTTTCGTATGGTATACTTCCCTCACTATGGCTCATCTCAGCGACAAGCGCATCAAGGAGCTCGAGCTCGTCGCCAACACGCTCCGCCGACACGTGATCGAGATGGTCGCGCACGCCGGCAGCGGACATCAGGGCGGCCCGCTCGGCATGGCGGACGTCTTCGCGGCCCTGTACTTCCACGCGCTCAACCATGATCCAAAGAATCCCGATTGGGAGGATCGGGACCGGCTGATCCTCTCGAACGGCCATACCTGCCCGATCCGCTACGCCGCCATGGCCGAAGCCGGCTATTTCCCGGTGGACG
This sequence comes from uncultured bacterium, assembly GCA_937900255.1. Classification (GTDB taxonomy): domain Bacteria; phylum Patescibacteriota; class Patescibacteriia; order SG8-24; family DYFX01; genus DYFX01. The sequence goes on along the minus strand of CALCDZ010000003.1, from coordinate 11,516 downwards.
AGCTCATGACCTTGCGCCGCCTCGGCACGCGCCTCCAAGGGCATCCGGAGCGCCACAAGCTGCCGGGGACGGAAACGACCTCCGGTCCGCTCGGTGCCGGGCTGGCGCAGGCCGTCGGCATGGCCTACGCGGGAAAGATGGACGGGAAGAAATGGCGCGTCTATTGCCAGACGTCGGACGGCGAGCACGAGGCCGGTCTGCATTGGGAGGCGATGCTCTTCGCCGGCAAGAACCGCCTCGACAATCTCGTCTGCATCGTCGACCGCAACGACATCCAGATCGACGGGCGCACCGAGGACATCATGCCGCTCGAACCGCTCCGCGCGAAGTATGAAGCCTTCAACTGGCACGTGCTCGAATGCGACGGCAACGACGTATCAGCGGTCGTGGATGCCTTGCATGCCGCGCGCTCGCTGTTCGACAAGCCCATCTGCCTCATCACGCATAACGTTCCCGGCAAGGGCGTGTCGTACATGGAAAACAATTTCCTCTGGCACAGCCAGCCCTTCAAGCCCGGGGAAGCCGAGGCCGCCGTCGCCGAACTCAAGGCGTATCGGGAAAAGCTCGAGGCCGAACTGGTCGAACTCCTATGATCCGCAAAGAAGCCAAGCTGATCGGGCGGCTGGACGACCCGAAGATCCCTAGAAAACCGACGCGCGACGGGTACGGTCAAGGCGTCGTCGAAGCGGCACGGAAGGACCAGAACGTGGTGGTCGTCTGCGCCGATCTGACCGACTCGACCCGCAATGCCGATTTCAAGAAGACTTTCCCGGAACGCTTCGTCCAGGTCGGCGTCCATGAGCAGTTCCTGGCGGCCGGAGGCGCAGGGCTGGCTCTTGCCGGCAAGATCCCCTTCATCACTTCCTACGCCATGTTCTGCCCGGGGCGCGCCTGGGAGATGGTCCGCACCAACATCTGCCTGAACGACGCGAACGTGAAGATCGTCGGCAGCCATGCCGGCGTCTCGGTCGGGCCGGACGGGGCCACGCACCAAGCCATCGAGGACATCGCCATCCTCCGCCCGATCCCGAACATCGTCATCGTCTCCCCCTGCGACGCCATCGAGGCCGAGAAGGCGACCCTGGCCATCGCCGCATGGAAAGGCCCGTGCTATCTGCGCCTGGCGCGCGAGAAGACGCCGGTCTTCACCACGGAGGAATCGCCGTTCGAGATCGGCAAGGCCGCCATGCTGCGCACCGGCAAGGACGTGGCGATCGTCGCTTGCGGACCGCTCGTCCATGACGCGCTCCTTGCCGCCGAGGAGCTCGCCGAAGAAGGCCTCGACGCCATGGTCATCAATTCGCACACCATCAAGCCGCTCGACGAGAAGGCGATCCTGCACGCCGCCGAAACGTGCGAAGCGATCGTGACGGTCGAAGAGCATCAGATCACCGGCGGCCTGGGCGGAGCCGTGGCGGAATACCTCTCCAAGGTCCGCCCGACCATCCAGGAGTTCATCGGCGTCCCGAACGTCTTCGGGGAATCCGGCGAACCGGCCGAACTCCTCCGCCATTTCGGCATGGACGTGCCGGCCATCAAGAGGGCCGCGAAAAAGGCGCACAAGCGCAAGACTCACCGCTGACAGGAAACGCCCTCGACAGGGGCGTTTTTTCGCGTTCGTGCTATACTTTCGGCGGAAACCCAATCATCATTCCCATGGCCAAATCCAAGAAAAAGCCCGTCTACGACGTGATTTCCGTCGGTGACGCCACGCTCGACGTCTTCGTCGACCTGATCGAAGCCTCGGTGCACTGCAACCTGCGGCAGGAGGAGTGTCAGCTCTGCCTCTCCTATGCCGACAAGATCCCGGTCGAGAAGGTCCAGCGGGTGATCGGCGGGAACGCCGCCAACAATGCGGTCGGCTCCTCCCGTCTCGGACTCAAGTCCGCCTTCTACTCGATCGTCGGCAACGACGATACCGGGCGGCAGATCATGGCGACCGTCAAGCGCGAAGACGTCTCCACCGAGTATGTCCAGATCGACCGGAAACAGGAATCGAACTATTCGGTCGTCCTGAACTACAAGGCGGAGCGGACTATCCTGGTCTACCACATCGACCGCAAGTACAAGCTCCCCAAGCTCAAACCGGCCAAGTGGATCTACCTCACCTCGATGGGCAAGAACCATCTCGACCTGCATGAGGAGCTCCGCAAGCATGTGGCCAAGACCGGCACCAGGCTCGGCTTCAACCCCGGTACGCATCAGCTGAAGCAGGGTCTCGAGAAGCTCAGGCCCCTGCTGGAAATCACTGACGTGCTGTTCGTGAACAAGGAAGAGGCCAAGCGTATCGTCGGGGAGGTCACGGACATGAGGGACTTGCTGGCGGCCGTGCGCCGCATCGGGCCGAAGACGGTCGTCATCACCGACGGCGACAAAGGCTCCTATGCCCATGACGGAAGCGCCTTCTGGAAATGCGGCGTCACCGACACGGCGGTGGTCGAACGCACCGGCGCCGGCGACGCGTTCGGAACGGCTTTCCTGGCTGCGCTCCAGCACGGAAAAGACATCCCGGAAGCGTTGCGCTGGGGCACGATGAACTCCGCCTCCGTCATCACCAAGGTCGGGCCTCAAGCGGGCCTCCTGACCAAGTCGCAGATGACCGCCTGGCTCAGGAAGTTCCCGACGATCAAGGCGCAGCCGCTCTGATATGCTGGTTTCCCTCAAGAAAGTCCTTGCCGATGCCCATGCCAAGGGTTATGCGGTCGGGGCCTTCAACACCAACAACCTCGAGATCACCCAGGCTATCATCGAGGCGGCGGTCGCCCTGAAGTCGCCGGTCATCATCCAGACCAGCGAAGGCGCCATCGAATACGCCGGCATGGGCTACCTGAAAGCCATGGCCTACGAGGCGGCGAAGGCCAAGGTGCCCGTCGCATTCCATCTCGATCACGGCAAGGACCTCAAGGTCGTGAAGGCCGCCATCGCCGGCGGCTACACCTCCGTGATGTACGACGGTTCCGCGCTGCCGGAAAAAGAGAACATCGCCAACACCAGGAAGGTCGTGGCCTGGGCCAGGAAGAAGCGCGTCTCGGTCGAAGCGGAGATCGGCGCCATCGCCGGCATCGAGGACTTCGTCAGCGTCGAGGAGAAGGACGCGCACCTGACCAGTCCCGAGCGCGCCCTGGCCTTCGCGAAGGCCACGGGCTGCGACGCTCTCGCGATCGCGGTCGGCACCCTGCACGGCGCCTTCAAGTTCAAGGGCGAGACTATCCTCGACTACGATCGCATCACGGCCATCAAGAAGCTGGTCAAGATGCCGCTCGTCCTCCATGGCGCATCCGGCATCTCTCCTGAACTGGTGGACCGTGCCAAGGACCGCTGTTCGATCCTGGGAGACTGCGCACGGCTCGAGAACGCGCACGGCGTCTCGGATGAAGCCATCCGCGAAGCCGTCCGCCGCGGCATCAACAAGATCAACATCGATTCTGACCTCCGCATCGCCTTCATCGCAGGGGTGCGGGAAGCCCTGATGAACGACAAGAAGGCCATCGATCCGCGCAAGATCATCGGTCCGGCGCGCGACCTGATGGTGGAAGTGGTCAAACATAAGATGGAACTGTTCGGTTCCGCCGGCAAGGCCTGATCTATGAAGAAAGTCTTCGTCACGCATCGCATTCCCGGTCCCGGGCTGGGGCTCCTGAAAAGCGCGGGCTTCCGGGTCATCGTCCACTCGAACAAGCGACCGCCCACCCGCACCGAGCTCCTCAAGGGGGCCAAGGGCTGCGAAGCGCTGCTGACGCTGCTGAATGACCGCATCGATGATGCCGTCCTGGCGGCAGCCGGCCCGAACTTGAAGATCGTCGCGAACTACACCGTCGGATACGACAATTTCGACCTTTCCGCGTTCAAGAGCCGCGGCATATTGGCAGCCAGCACGGCCGGTTCTTCGAACGAGGCGGTGGCTGAACATGCGGCCGCGCTGATGTTCGCCGTCGCCAAACGCCTGCACGAAGGCGACCGCTTCGTACGCGCAGGCTTGTACAAAGGCTGGAATCCGGACCTCCTGCCAGGCATGCAGCTCTCAGGCAAGACGCTCGGCATCATCGGCCTCGGACGCATCGGATCCGGACTCGCCCACCGCGCGCATCACGGGCTGGGCATGAAGGTGCTCTATCACGACGTGGTGCGCAACGATGCCTTCGAGCAGGCCGAGACCGCGAAATTCGTCGAGACGGAAGATCTCCTTCGGAGCGCCGACGTCGTCTCCCTGCACGTGCCGCTCATGCCCTCCACGCGCCACCTCATCGGCACCAAGCAACTGCGGATGATGAAGAAGACGGCGATCCTGATCAACACCGCCCGTGGCCCGGTGGTGGATGAGAAGGCGCTGGTCACAGCGCTCAAGACGAAGCGCATCGCCGGAGCGGGTCTGGACGTGTATGAATACGAGCCGAAACTTGCGCCAGGCCTGACCAAGCTGCCGAATGTCGTGCTGACCCCGCACACCGCCTCATCGACGATCGAGACGCGCGCCGAAATGTCGCGGATGGCCGCCCAAGCCATCATCGACGTCCTGGCCGGACGGACGCCCCCGAGCCTGATACCGATGCCTTGAACGAGGCGCTTGCATGATTGACCAAGACGCGGACATCCGCTAAGGTGTCCGCACATGGGCCGCTAGCTCATCTGGTAGAGCACCGCCTTTGCAAGGCGGGGGTGGTCGGTTCGAGTCCGACGCGGTCCACCAAAAGATCCGCCTCAAAGGGCGGTTTTTTTGCATCATTGCCCGCATGAGCGGGCTCGTATATCGTAGAGATGAAACATATCACCATGACGATGACTGCCGATATCGAATGCGAAATCCGGTCTTTCCTGAGCGATGACGACTACGGTCGCGCAGCCGGGCTGCTCGGAACGATCGGGACTTACGAAGGCGAGGATGAGCAAATGACGTACTATTTAAAAGGGAACGGCGATCCTGACCTGCGGATCCAGCGCAACAAGACGGGTTCCAAGATCTGGATGAAGAAAGGGCGGATGCACGACGCGGCGCGTCAAGAGATCGAGCTCCCCTGCCGGTCCGAGGACTTTCCGACGCTGGAAAAGCTCTTCCTCGCGCTCGGATACGCCGTTTCGATCAAATGGTTCCGCAAGCGGCGGACCTACAAAGTCGAAGACATCACGGCGACGCTCGATGACACGCTCGGGTACGGGAAGATCCTCGAGCTGGAGATCCTTTGCCGAGAAGACGGACGCATTGAGGCCATGCGGCGCCTGGAAGGCATGATGACGCGCCTCGGCATCTCGCCGACCCCCAAGGAGGACTTCGATGCTCGCTACGGTGACTATGAGCGGAACTGGCGCGCGCTGACCGGAGCGGGTTAAGAAATTAAGAGACATCACCTTACCTACCTATGGAAAACGCCCAGGTGGACATGTCGGAAAGCAAGCCCCGCATGCGCTGGGCGATCGTCGTCCTTATCGCCGCGCTCGCGCTCGGAGGCAGCGTCGCGGCGGCATATTTCCTGTTCTTCCGCCTCGGTCCTGAAGCCCTGCTCATCAAGTCGTTCGGCCGGGCGTATGCCGCGAAGACGATGGAGTATTCCTTGAGCCTCGAAGGCGAGATCGTCGGCAGCGCGACGGGCGATGCCGCACAAGCCCTGCCGTTCTTCGCCCAAGCCACGCCCGACAAGCCGATCAAGTCCCTCTTGAGGATCGACGGGGTGCTCGACCATACGGACGCTGCGCATCCGAAGGACGGCATGACCATGACGCTCGCTTCCACCGCAGCCCTGGGAGGCGCTCCCTTGGTCGGCATCGAAGAGCGTGGGTTGAACCGCACCGTCTACGTGCGATTGACGCACGCGCCCACCGATTTCCCCATCGATCTCACCCCGATCGTCGGCCAGTGGGCGAAAATCGACGGCGAAGCGCTCGCTGAACGGTTCGGGGTCGCGACCTCCACGACGGATGCCGTGAAGCCATCGCTTGATGCGGCGCAAAAAGCCAAGACTGCGGCCGCCTTCCTCGAACTGAAGCCGCTACGCGTCATCGAAGTCCTGAAAGAGCAGCAGATCGACGGGGTGACCGCGCATCATTTCCGAATCTCCGCCGACAAGGAGGCCATAAAAGCGTTCGTCTTGCGGCTCCGCGACATCCGGGACGACAAGGCATCTCTGGCGTACGAGAAGTTCAACGACGATCTCGAACGCGCCTGGCCCGGAATCCGCATCGAGACGTTCGAGGCATGGGTCGGAAAACGTGACGGCCTGCCGAAACGCCTTCTGCTCCAGGCGAAGACCGCCGAATCCAAAGAGATGCCTATCGCGGGCGCGACCACGATCGAGATGGACTTCACGCGCTTCGACGCTCCCGTGAAGATCGATGCGCCATCCGACGCCAAACCGCTCGAAGAGATCATGGACATGTTGCTGTCATCGAATGGCAGCAAGCCGTGAGCGATCGCACGGACGGTTTTATCCACAGTTTCCGCGTTGACGCGTCTTCAAGAGAAAAAATTGTGTTATACTGTCTGCGTACGATGATCGCGATAAGCGATCAAGTAAGAAGAAAGAGGAGGTGATTTTCATGGCAGCAAAGAAGAAGGCCGCGAAGAAGACCGCGAAGAAGAAGACCGCGAAGAAGAAGCGCTAAGCCGCTTCGAAGAAAAAACTCCTGCGCCATGCTTGCAGGAGTTTTTCGTTCCTTATTTTCCCACCGCCTTTTCCGCAAGCGCGAGCTGTTCGAGCGTATTGATGCCGAGCGCTTCGGGCGGATCGATGTCCACGGTTTCGACCGCCTCGCCGGAACCGATAGCTTTGGCCAACAGATCCGTCAGATAATACTCGCCTTGCGCGTTGGCATTCGTCAGCGTTTCCAGGCTTTTCCAGAGCCATTCGGCCTTGAAGCAGTACAGGCTCGGATTCAATTCCAGGATGCCGAGCTGGTTGGCGTCCGCGTCCTTCACCTCGACGATCGAAGCGACGCGTCCATCCTGGTCGCGCACGATCCGTCCAAAATCCGCGAACGGCTTCCGCCAGCCTTCGAAATCATCCACGCGGCAGGTCCCGAGCGTGAGCGTCGCTCCGGATGCGGCATGAGCCGCGACGATTCTTCTCAACGTGGCCGCACGGACGAACGGCTGGTCCCCGAACAGCACCAGCACGTGGTCGGCGGTGCCTTCAAGCGGCGCACGCGCCCGCGCAACGGCATCGCCGGTGCCTTTCAGCTCTTCCTGCAGGGCGTATGCGCACGCATCGCCGCAGACATCCATGACGCGATCGGCCATGTATCCGACGACAAGGACCGGCTTCGCGTCCAGGCCTGACTCCTTCACCGCTTCGAGTACGTATCGCAACATCGGCTTCCCAAGGACCGGGAACAGGACCTTCGGCAGATCGGTCGCCCCCATGCGTTTCCCTTTTCCTGCGGCCAAGACCACGATTCGGATCGTCATATGGTCCGTAGATTACATCCGGGCGATGATGCTGTAAACCTCGTCCAGATCCTGACAGATGGGCGTGTCCTGACCGGACGGTTCCGGTTTCACGCCGCGGACGGCGATCATCACCGCGGACGGCAGACGGGCCTTCAGCGCATCAAGCTCTCCTCCATGATCGTTCACGAAGACAAGCGGGCCCATCCAGGCGACGATTTCAGGGATGCACGTCTCCTTAGGCTCAGACGTATAGAGCACATGGTCAAAGAACGGGAGCAACCCGGAGCGTCCGACCTTGCCCTCCTGCCAAGCGCGATCGCCGAACGTGAGCAACGCCAGCTTCCATCCGTCTTCCTTGAGACGTCCGAGGACACGGGCGGCCGAAGGAAAGACGAACTGTGCCATCCGCTCCACGGCATCTTCCGGGCGCGTCACGTCCGCCAGGAGACGTTTGAAGGAAGCGGTGTCGACCAAGGTATCATCGAAATCGAAGACGACCGTCCCCTTCATACCCCGCCGATGCAGTTGCCGATGATCAGGGCCGCCAGCGCGTCGGCATCGTGACGGATAAGCGTGCGCTTGATCGGATCCCCGGCTTTCTGGAACGGGAAGGTCCTGGAGACGAGGTCCGCCGAAAGATACCGACGACGCCCATGCGGCCGCTCATCGGCCTGCGGGACGGGATACTCCCCCTCCATCGAATACCGATCGAGAAGTTCCTGATCCGGCATGCGCCCGTTACACGTGACGAAATCGATGCGTTCAGCCCCGAGATACCGCTCGATGCCGGCGATGAAATCCTCGACCCTGAACCCATCCGTGTGCCCTTTCCTGGTCATCAGGTTGCAGTTATAGACGACCTTGGCTTTCGAGCGGCGGATGGCCTCGGAAACGCCCTTGACCAGAAGGTTCGGAAGGATGCTGCAATAATAGTTGCCCGGACCGATGACGATGCAATCCGCCGACTCGATCGCCTCGATGGCGGCAGGGTTGGCGTAGACCTCCGGCTCGAGATGAAGATCCGGATCTTTCGGCAGATCGGCTACCTCTATCGCGTACTGTCCGCGGATGGCGGCGCTCCCGCGCCCGCTGACCAAGCGCGTATCCTGGCCGGTCACAGGAATGACGGTACCGCGCGTCGCCAGCACACGGCCGGCCACCCGTACCGCCTCGTCGAAATTTCCGGTGATCTTTTCAAGAGCGGAGAGGAAGATGTTGCCGAAGCTATGCCCCTTCAGGCTTCCGGCCTCAAAACGATAATTGAAAAGTTCACGCACGATCATGTCGGCCTCGGAAATCGCCACCAGGCATTGCCGGACGTCCCCGGGCGGCAAAACGCCGAGTTCATCCCGAAGGACGCCGGTCGAGCCGCCGTCATCCGCCATCGAAACGATGGCGGTAAGCCTGACCGGATACCGCTTCAGGCCGCTCAGTAAGGTGAATTGTCCGGTCCCGCCGCCGATCGTCACGATGGATTTCATGTACGTTCAGCTTATATGACTCCTTTCCCGGTGGGAAGTGAGCGGCCGTCCAAAAAGAAAAGCGGCCCGCGAGGAGCCGCGTTCGAATCCGACGGAAAACGACGGCTCGAAACGCCACCAGCCGCTGCGATGGGCAAGCATGGGCCCCAAGCAGATGCCGTGAAGGATGATCGTCGTCGCTTCGGCAAGACCTTATCAGCGCTCCCGAAAAACGGACAGTGGATAAATAAAGGCCCGAATGAATAGGAATCATTCGGGCTGAGACCGGTCTCAGATGTCGAAAGTCCTGATCGAGGAGGGCTCGGGGGGCCGAGACCGCTCAGGATCCGGGATTTCCATCTCTGGAGGGATTTCGAGCGAGATCTGAGGCCTGTCCTCACCCCGGCGCCGATCTCGCTCCCTTTTCAAAATTTCCTCAATGACCCATGGATCCAGCATGTGTCCTCCTGGCAAGCGGGTGTCTGACTCAAGCATTACACGAAAAGTCGTCCCTGTCAACCCCGATAAAACACGACATCATTTCAAAATATAGCAAAAACCGCCCTTTTGGGACGGTTTTTGCATAACCCGGCACTGACTTACTTTCGCGGGACCGAGTTGGGTCCGACTATCATCAGCCTTGCATAGCTTAACTTCCGTGTTCGGGATGGGAACGGGTGTGACCTATGCGGTAGAAGCACCGGAAATCAAGGCACCAGAGTGCCCGATTCCGAAGGAATCGAGAAATGTGACATCTTGATTTCCGTTCCCGAGAGACGTTCTCTCAGGCGGATTTTTGGGTAGAAGGATCATGGGCGTCCAGCCACGGCTTGCGCCGCAGCTGAAGCACTCATGCTTCAGTAGTTGTAGAATCGACTTATTAGTACCGTTCGGCTGAAACCCTTGCGGGCCTTACACCTACGGCCTATCAACCTGGTCGTCTCCCAGGAGTCTATGAATACTAATCTTGGGGACGGCTTCACGCTTATATGCTTTCAGCGTTTATCCGTACCGAATGTCGCTACCGAGCAGTGCCCTTGACAGGACAACTCGTACACAAGAGATTCGTGCTTCCCGGTCCTCTCGTACTAAGGAAGCGCCCCCTCAATATTCTACGCCCGCAGTGGATAGGAGACCGAACTGTCTCACGACGTTCTGAACCCAGCTCACGTACCGCTTTAATTGGCGAACAGCCAAACCCTTGGGGCCTTCTTCAGTCCCAGGATGCGATGAGCCGACATCGAGGTGCCAAACCGGACCGTCGCTATGGACGCTCGGGTCCGATCAGCCTGTTATCCCCGGAGTAGCTTTTATCCGATGAGCTTCGACCATCCTACATTGGATCGTCGGATCACTAACTTCCGCTTTCGCGACTGCTCGACTTGTAGGTCTCGCAGTAAAGCAGGCTTGTGCGTTTGCGCGTCCAGCCCGATGTCTATTCGGGCTAAGCCTACCTTTGTAAACGCCTCCGCTACTTTTTAGGAGGCGACCGCCCCAGTCAAACTACCCACCAGATACTGTCCCTTCGAAGCCATTCCGCACCAAAGGTAAGAATTAAAACATTTCAAGGGTGGTGTCTCATCGGCGCCTTGCGGCTCCCACCTACACTGAACATGAAACGTCCTAATCCAATATCAAGTTGTAGTAAAGCTTCACGGGGTCTTTTCGTCCAGCTGCGGGTACAGCGCATCTTCACGCCACTTGCAATTTCGCCGAGTCCATCGTTGAGACAGTTGCTCTCTCGTTATGCCGTTCGTGCGGGTCGGAACTCACCCGACAAGGAATTTCGCTACCTTAGGACGGTTATAGTTACCGCCGGCGTTCATCAGCGCTTCAGTTCAAGGCTACGCCTAAAATAAATTTCAGGATCACCTCTCCCTTTAACGTTCTGACACTGGCCAGGCATCAGCCCCTATACATCGCCTTGCGGCTTTAGCAGGGACCTGTGTTTTTGGTAAACAGTCGGAAAGCAGACGCTTGCTGCGGCCCCGCGTACGCCGTCTTGCGACGGTTTCCGCGTGGCAGGCCTTATACCGAAGGTACGGCCACTTTTTTGCCGAGTTCCTAAACGATGGTTATCTCGTTCGCCTTGGCACGATTGTGCCCATCCACCTGTGTCGGTTTACGGTACGGTTTCTCATGACTTGACCCTAGGAGCTTTTCTGGTCACCACCTTTTCTCGAATTTCCAGCGGTTAAGCCGAATTTCGACCACCCTTTCCTTTGTGACTGCGGATTTGCCAACAGTCGGATCGGGTTTCTCGACGCGCGCATTCAGAGAGCGCTCGAGATCCGGCGATGCGTCACTCCATCGGACGCCATGAGAAGTGCAGGAATATTGACCTGCTCATCCATCGGTTACCCCTTTCAGGTTGGCCTTAGGACCGACTAACCCTGGGACGATTTGCGTTGCCCAGGAAACCTTGGATTTACGGCGTCGAAGGTTTTCACTTCGATTTGTGCTACTTATGCCAACATTCTCACTTCCCTGCGCTCCACCGGCCCTTACGGGTCCGACTTCACTGCTGCAGGGAATGCTCCCCTACCAATTGCGGATTGCTCCGCAAGTCCACGACTTCGGTACTGCATTTGAGCCCCGGTATATTTTCGGTGCCAAGCAACTTGACCAGTGAGCTGTTACGCTTTCTTTAAAGGATGGCTGCTTCTAAGCCAACCTCC
>CALCDZ010000002.1 GCA_937900255.1 uncultured bacterium | reverse complement strand
CCCCCCCCCGCTCCTTCTTGTGTCGTACATTATATGAGCCACTCGGTTCAAGAACGAAGCTTGAAAAAGACCTTTTCACCGAACCGGACATCGATATACTCAAGGTTCTTACGGTTGTCGCCGATTTTGGCCTTCAAGACGGCCTGAGCATCGTTCAATTGGTTTCTGAGGTCTCCTGAGGCGTTCAGATAGACCGCCCAGCCTTCCGATGTCACGATGCGGAGCGACTGCGACGCAGCGCCGTCAAGATGAATCTGCGTCAATGCCATCGCCGGACCAAGGACGGATTCGAACGCCTTAGGCAGCGCCGTAGCCATCGCGATGACCTCTGGGCGTATGGCCGACGCGCGTAACGCGAATGTCTCCGCCCGGTCATCATAGAGCACGGCGTAGGCCGGCGGCTTGGCGCGACTTGCGGCCTCGCCTTTGTCAGGTCCGAGCTTCGGAACGGCATCCAAGGCTTCGCTCGGAGCGTATATACGGGTCACCGTACCATCGAGACCCGTCATGACCTGGCTGCCGTCCGGCATCTGCAAAAGGATGGAAGAAACGCGCTCCTTGAGGTCGATTTCCAGGGTGTGCGGCGGTTTTTTCGTCACTTCCAAGGATTCCAAGACATATCGCTCGTTCAGTCCGGCGATGACATCCGCCTCGGACAGGACAAGCAGGCTGCTTTGCGGCAGGAGGAGCCAGCGTCGACGCGCCAACGTCTCGCGTACCGCGTCGCGGACTTCCCATTCGGAAAGGTTCTGCGTCCCGTGGATGCGGATGTCGGTGACGCGGAAGGCGGGCGAAAACGCCGCGAACCAGACCCATCCGATGACGGCCACTGCCGCCGCAAGCGCCGTAAGCCAGCGGCGCCAGCGGATGCCGCCTTCGCGCACGGGAGAAAAAAGCGGATTCGAAAAGGACTTCCGCGAATAGTCGCGTCGGACGCGCTTCTGTCTCAGCCAGGGATATGCCATGCGGGAACCCGGGCTTTTAACGGCGCGCCGTCTTGAGACGCTTTCGCCTGGTATGGCGTTCGAGCGCCAGACGGATCAGCCGATCGATCAGTTTCGGATACGTGAGGCCGGAAGCGGCCCAGAGCTTCGGGTACATGCTGATCTTCGTGAAACCTGGGATGGTATTGACCTCGTTGACGACGAACTCGCCGTCCTTCGTCATGAAGAAATCGACCCGCGACATCCCCTCGAGTTCGAGCGTCCGGAAGACTCTCAGCGCCAACGAACGCGCGTTTCTCGCTTGTCCAGGCGTCAAATCAGCCGGAATCACGAGGCCCGCACCGTCCTCATCGATATATTTAGCCTCGTAAGAATAGAAATCATGATGCGGGACGATTTCACCCGGCACGGACGCCTCCGGCTCCTCGTTTCCAAGCACGGCGACCTCGATCTCGCGTCCCGGCACGGCCTGCTCGATCAGCACCTTGGTATCGTAGGAAAAAGCTTCCTTGAGGGCTTTCCTGAACGAGGAAGGGTCGGAGGCCTTTGATACGCCGACCGAGGAGCCTTGATTGGCAGGTTTTATGAAAACAGGCATGCCCAAGGCCTTCTTGGCCTTCTGGAATCCGATTTCGTCGACGGCGCGCACGCAGAAGAAATCGGCCACGGGGATTCCGGCGTCCCGCAACAAGCGCTTGGCCACGTCCTTGTCCATGCCGACGGCCGATCCAAGGATGTCCGGACCGACGAACGGCAAATCAAGCATCCTCAGGAGTCCTTGAATGCTGCCGTCCTCGCCATAGGTACCGTGCATGACGGGAAAGACCACGTCGACCGGCCCGATGCCTTCTTTGCCCGGATGGATGGCGAGCTCCCCCATCGATGCGCGGTCGAGCGCGATCTTCTTGGAATCCGAGGCGTTCAAGAGGCAGGACTCCTTTCTCATGCCAAACCAGCGGCCGTCTTTTGCGATGGCGATCAGCGAGATGCCGTACTTGGAACGATCGATGGCATCGATGACGCTGCGTGCAGAGAGCAGGGAGACCTCGTGTTCGGACGATCGGCCTCCGAAAACGATGCCGATACGGAGTTTCTTCTTCATACCAGGATGCGCGGCGTCAGAGGATTGATGCGGGTGACGACTTCGTATGGGATGGTCTGGAGCTTGGCGGCCATCGATTCCGCGCTGATGGACGACTTGCCGTCCGTTCCAAGGAGGACGACCTCATCCTCAGCCTTCACGTCGGGGATACCGGTCACGTCGATCATGCACATGTTCATGCAGACGCGGCCCATGACCTTCGCGAGCCGTCCGCGGACGAGGACTTCCCCGACCGACGACAATCCGCGGTCATAGCCATCCCAATAACCGACGCCGAGGACGGCCAGCCGCCCGTCGCGCGGCATGCGTTCCGTCAATCCGTAACTGACGGGCGTCCCCCGTTTCACGTCCTTCAGCTGCGCGATCCTCGTCTTCCAGGTCAAGACAGGTTTGAGATCGATCTCCAGATTCTTCGCTTCGGCCTCGAGGCGCGTTTCTGCCGAAGGCCAGATGCCATACAGCCCGACGCCGACGCGGACCATGTTGAAGTGCGTATCCGGATACAGGATCGCGGCGGCCGTGCAGGCCGTATGACGGATTTCCGGGACGATCCCGTTCGCTTCCAAGATACGCAGCGCGTCCTGGTACGTCTCCAATTGCCCTGCCGCATACTGATGATCGGTCGCGTCTTCGATGTTAGCGTAATGGGTCGAAAGGCCTTCAAGAAGCAGCCCTTTGGAAGCGGTGAGCAGCGTCAGCGCCTCCGGAAGAGCTCTCAGGTCGACCCCCTGGCGGGTCGTGCCGGTCTCGACCTTCAGATGCACCCGCGCCTTCTTTCCCGCCCGGACGGACGCGGCCCGCGCAGCGCGTATCTGCTCGAGGCTGGAGACCGTCATGCGAAGCTCTTCACGGACCGCTTCCGCCATCCGCCAGGAGGGAGTGAAACCCAGCATCAGGATCGGCTTGCGGATGCCCGCCCTCCTGAGCGCCAACCCTTCATCGACGTTATCGACGCCGAACCAATCGAGATGCGGCTGAAGGACCTTGGCCGCCTCTACCAGGCCGTGGCCGTACGCATTGGACTTCACGACCGCCATGACGTTCACGCCGGCCCGCACGCGACAGCGAAAAACCTTCGCGTTGGAAACCAGCGCGGAGCGCGAAATCTCGACCCAGGTTTTGGAGCCTTTGAATGACATGGAACCTCTCTTCAATATACCGCGCCCCTTGGCGCTGAATCAGCGGCTGATGTGGCTTCGTCCGCCCATCCAAGGGCGCAAAACTTCGGGGACCCGGACGCGCCCGTCCGCTTCCTGGCCGTTCTCGAGGATGGCGATGATGATGCGTCCGATGGCGAATGCCGTGCCGTTCAGCGTGTGCACGAACTCGCGTTTTTGCGTCTCCGGATTCTTCCAGCCGATGTTCAGGCGGCGCGCCTGGAAGTCCGTGCAGTTGGAAGTGGAGTGCGTCTCGCGGTAGGTCTGCTGGGACGGGATCCAGGTCTCCAGGTCCCATTTCTTTGCGGCCGGGGTACCGAGATCGCCCGAGCAGATGTCGAGCACATGGTACGGCAGGCCAAGGCCTTGGAGCAGTTCCTCCTCGCACTGGAGCAGGAAGGCATGCTCACCCTGCGATTCCGCCGGTTTGGTGAAAGAGAACATCTCAAGCTTGTCGAACTGATGGACGCGCAGGATACCCTTGGTGTCCTTGCCGTAGCTGCCGGCTTCACGACGGAAACAGGTCGAGAAGGCCACGTACCGGACCGGCTTCTCGACATCGAGCGTCTCGTCCATATGCAGCGGACCGATGGACTGCTCCGACGTGCCGACCAGCATGAGCGGATCCTGGTCGCGATCGATCCGGTAGATCTCGTCGCCGTGGCGGTCGGCATACCCCATCTTCTCCATGACTTCCGGCTTGATCATGACCGGCGGCACGACCGGGCGGAAGCCCTTGCCGACGAGATACTGCAGCACGTACTGCACGAGCGCGAACTCAAGCAGCGCGCCGTCCCCTTTCAGGTAACCGAAGCGGGCGCCGGAGACCTTGGCGGCGCGCTCGGTGTCGATGATATCGAGCGACTCGCCGAGCGCCATGTAGTCCTTGGGCTCGAAATCGAATCTCGTCGGCTCCCCCACCGTGCGGGCGACCCGGTTCTCCGAATCGTTCTTGCCGACGCGGACGTCGGACAGCGGCAAGTTCGGGATCTCTTTCAGGATGGCGTCAAGCTCGCCTTCCGCTTCTGCGGCCGCATTTTCATGGACCCGAAGGCTCTCTTTTTGGACACGTACCGATTCCTTGAGCCGTTCGATCTCGTCCGAAGAGAGGCCGTCTTTGAATGCCTGCGAAATGGTCTTGCTTTTCTCGTTTACAAAGTTCCTTGCCTTTTCCACTTCCGCGATAAACGCGCGTCGACGCCCATCGGCCTGCAAGAGCTTGTCGATGTCGATATCGATACCCTTGGCGGCAGCCCCCTGCTTCACGAGCTCCGGATTCTCTCGGATGAGATTGATGTCGAGCATACGTCTGGTTATGGCTTTTCTGGCTTCAACGCCTCACAGCTTCGTGGCTTACGGATGCCGATCAGGAGCCTCGCGACGGTCGATGATGGAGGATTTGTAACGATGAGGCTCGTATGAGCCGATACGGACGATCTTAACCGACAAGCCGAGACCTGAACAGGCCTCCAGGATCCCAGCCTCATCGGCTTTCTGGTCGTAGCCGAGGCAGATGAAATCCGGACGGACGTCCGAGAAGACGGCGTAGCGGTCCGTCAGCGAGCCGAGGATGGCCCGATAACCGGCCTCGCGCAGAGACTTGAGGCGAGTCGATTCATCGCGGAGCGGCGGACGTCCTTTGAGTTTGGAAATGATCACGTCCCGGCCGACGACGACCGTGAGTTCCCCATGCCTGGCGGACTCGTCGAGGTAGTGGCGATGACCCGGATGCAAGCCATCGAAAGCGCCGAACGCCAAGGCCTTAGGCATATAGTTTCTTGACCAGCTTCAGCATCGAAGGGAGCGAGAACGAAGACCTGGTCTTGGTGGGCGCGACCAGGTCGCCGTGCAGCAGCATTCGGTTGGAATGATGCAGGTACCAGACGTCTCCTGGCTCCGCCGAACGGACGGCTTCCGCCAGAGGCCGGAGATCGAACTTCGAATCCGGCGCCGCTCGCACGTGCAGGTAGCGCTTCGATGGATGCTCCAGGATGACGATGGCGTATCCCAGCTCCGCCGAAATGGTGCTGGCCATGCCAGGCAGCATCGCGGAGCGTACCGAGACGCCCTTGCCGAACCGCGTGGCGAAGGCCGTGCCGCGCCTGATGGCCCGAAGCGCTTCCTCGCGTTCGACGTAAAGCCTGAAAAGCGCGTCCATCAGCACGAGGCCCCAACCGGTGGCAAGCAAGGAATCGCTCCCAGGCAAGCCGGCGACGGTCTGCAGGATCTTGGTGTCGTTGCGGAAATGACCGGGCTGCCCGATGCCTCTTCCCAGATCCCCCATGCGCACGTCTTCGACGAGCGCGGAGAGGGCCTTGCCCTCGACGCCTCCAGGCAGCTTGTGCCGCCGTCGCAAGTCTTTCCAGACCAGGCTGGCGGCGGAGTCCTTCAGGTCGCCCTTATGCTCGTCGTACTTGCCGCGCCCGACGCCGATGCCTACGCGCCCCGCCCCCAGCTTCACGCCCTTCGCGGAAGTCGGGATGAACTCGATCCCCGCCCTCTTCATGCCGCCGAAACGCTTGAGCAGCCATATGCCGGCGACGTCGTCGCGGTGCGGGAAGAGGTGCGTGACAAGAATCTTCATAGGCACGGATCGCCGTCTCAGGCGCGTTCCTGGTCGCCCCCCGCTTTTTCCTGTTCCGGCCGCATGGTCGGGAACAGGATGACCTCCTTGATGGAGTGTGCGCCGACCAGGAGCGCGGTCAGGCGATCGATGCCCATGCCGAAACCGGCGGTCGGAGGCATGCCGTACTTCAACGCCTCGACGAAATCGGCGTCCGCCGGCATGGCCTCTTCCGAACCGCCTTCCCTCTTCCTGGTCTCCTCCAAGAAACGCGCCTCCTGTTCAAGAGGGTCGTTCAGCTCGTTATAGGCCTTGGTGACCTCGATGCCCTGGACGAGCAGCTGGACGGACGCGATCCGGCTCGGCTGGTCCGGCTTGCGCTTGGCGAGCGGGATCATCTCGGCGGGATAGTCGATGACGAACGTCGGCTGGACGATCTTGGGCCTGACGCAGGACTTATACAGCGCATCCGCGATTTCGCCGTACCCGACGACGCCCTCCAGATCGATCCTGAGGCCGCTCCGCGCGATCGCTTCCCTGAGCGATGCCTCGTCATGCATCGCATCAAGATCGATGCCGGTCTCCTCCCGGACGAGGTCATGGAATTTCCTGCGCGGATACGGCCCGCCGAAATCGAGCGTCACGCCGTCGCGTTCGACGGTCGTGCGGCCGAGCGAGGCCGCCAGGATGGCCGCCAGCATCCGTTCGGTCAGGTCCATCAAGTCCTCGTAATCCGCGTATGCCCAATAGAACTCGATCTGGGTGAATTCCGGGTTATGCTGGAAACTGATGCCTTCATTGCGGAAGCAGCGCGCCACTTCGAAGACCTTCTCGAAGCCGCCGACGACCAGGCGCTTCAGGAAAAGTTCCGGCGCGATGCGCAGCTGGAGATCGAGGTCCAGCGCGTTATGGTGCGTGACGAACGGCCGTGCGGAAGCGCCGCCGGCCTGGGTCTGCAGGATGGGAGTCTCGACCTCCATGAAGCCTTCGCCGTGCAGGAAATCCCGGACGGCACGGACGATGCGGCTGCGGGTACGGAAGATGTTCCGGACCTCTTCATTGGCGATCAGGTCCAGGTGCCGTTTGCGATAGCGCACCTCGACGTCCGAAAGCCCGTGCCATTTTTCCGGCATGGGCAGGATCGCCTTCGCGAGGAGACGCCAGGACCGGACCTCCAGGCTCTTTTCTCCGCGCTTGGTGACGAACAGCGTTCCGGCAGCCTCGATGAAATCTCCCAGATCGATGGCGGACGTGAAAAGCGCGAAAGAAGCTTCGCCGATGAGATCGGATTTGATGTGGAGCTGCAGCTTGCCGGATTCGTCCGTCAGGTCGGCGAACGCGGCGCCGCCATGGGCGCGAACGGCGCGCAAACGGCCCGCCAACGTGACGGATTCAGCCGCCGCACTCCATGCCTCGAAACGGGAAACGGCCTTGGCGC
The DNA here is from genome assembly GCA_937900255.1 of uncultured bacterium. Taxonomy (GTDB): domain Bacteria; phylum Patescibacteriota; class Patescibacteriia; order SG8-24; family DYFX01; genus DYFX01. The sequence goes on along the minus strand of CALCDZ010000002.1, from coordinate 154,573 downwards.
AGCTTGCCGTGCGTCCGCTCTTGGGCGGGTACGGATCGACCCCCGCCTTCCGCATGTCCTGCGCCTTCGCGCGGCGGACGATCTCCTCTTCCAACATATTCAGCAAAAAATATCGAGAATCTTGTACCGGACGATCGCGCCGTTCGGCATGGCGTTCTCGAACTCCTCGCCCCGCTTGCGTCCGAGCAAGGCATTCCCGATCGGCGATTCATTGGAGATCTTCCCGGCGAGCGGGTCGGACTCCTTGGGACCGACGATCTGGTACTCCTTCCTTTTTCCTCCGACGTCGCAATGGACCTTGCAACCGACGTTGACCACGTCGGCGGACGTCGGCGCGCTCACGACGGCGTGCGCGAGATAATCCTCGAGCTCCATCACGCGCCCTTCAAGGAATGCCATGGCGTCCTTGGCATCGTGATACTCGGCGTTCTCCGAAAGGTCGCCCTGCTCCTTGGCCTTGGCGATGCGCGCGGCGATCTCAAGACGCTGGACGCTTTTCAGTTCGTTCAGCTCGTCGCGCATCTTGGCGGCGCCCTCCTTGGTGATGACGTAGGATTTCATAAAACCAGTCCGCGCTCGGCGGCTGCCCCTTCAGTATACGGGCGTCCCGCTCGCAGCGTCAATCGGCTTGCCGCGGTAGGCCCCGTTGTCCGGCGGGACATCCTGGGAACGCAGCCAGGCCTCCATGATGTCCCGCGCGACCGGCGCCGCAGCCTTCGTGCCTTCGCCGCCAGCCTCGACCATCACGACGACCAGGATCTTCGGGTCGTCGAACGGGGCGAATCCCGCGAACCAGGCGTGGGTCGGCTGACCGTTCCCCCACTGGGCTGTTCCGGTCTTGCCGGCGATCGTCCAAGGCGAGATTTTCAGCCCTTGCGCGGAGCCTGAAAGGATGGTCTCGCGCATTCCCTTCCGGACGACGTCAAGGACGGCTTTCGGCACGATCCGGCGCGCGATCGGCGCGTAATCGACCTGTTCGACGGTCTTGGTCGAACGGATCTGCCGCACGACATGCGGACGGATCAGGTCTCCGCCGTTCGCGAACACGGCGCTCCAGGCGGCCACCTGCAAAGGCGTGACCGTCAGGTCCCCCTGACCGATCGAGACGTGGTACGTGTCGCCGATATACCACGGTTGGCCTTTGACGCGCTGCTTCCACTCCTCGGTCGGGACGAACCCTGCGGCTTCGCCGGGAAGGTCGATCCCCAATCTCATGCCGAGATGGAACAGCTTGAAATAGGCGTCGAGCCGTCCGATGCCCAGCCCTTGAATGGACTCCCATCCGCCACCGACCGCATAGAAGAAGGTGTTGACCGATTGCGCGATGGCTTTGACGACGTCTGTCGTGCCGTGCCCGCCGGCTTTCCAGTCCGGAAAGACCCATGGTCCGACATGGATGCCACCCGTCGACAGGACCGTCGTCGACGGCGTGATGACCCCCTCCATCAACCCGGCCGAAGCGACAAGGGTCTTGATGGTCGATCCGGGAGGGAACGTGCCGGAGACCGCGCGCGGGAAAAGGGGTTGATTTTGATTTTCGGTCAGCTGGCGATATTCCTTCGTCGTGATGCCACGCGCGAACGCGTTGGCGTCGAACGAAGGCAGGCTCACGAGCGCGAGGATCTCCCCCGTCTTCGGGTCCAGCGCGATGGCTGACGCGCGGGAGCGCCCGTTTCGCGCTGCGGAAGCCTTGAGCGAACGTTCAGCGACGGCCTGAAGCTTCGCATCGAGAGCCAGCGTGATGTCGGCCCCCTGGATCGGCGCGTCCGACGCCAGGATATCCTGCTCCTTGCCGAACGCATCGACCTCGATCTGCTTCCTGCCGTACGTGCCGCGCAGGTACCGCTCGTAGAAAGCCTCCAGCCCCGTCTTGCCGATGGCATCCGTAGGAAGATACCCCTCGGATTTGAGTCCGGCGTACTCCGCCTCGTTGATGCGCCCTTCGTACCCGATGACGTGCGAGAGGCTGAGGATCGGCTGGTTTTCGCCGTCGGGTTGCAGCAGGAGTTCGCGCTTCGTGCCGTCTTCGACGGCCACCCCCGGCAGGCGTCCGCTTTGGATCTTGATTCGCAGGGCCTGTTCATACCCGAGGTGGTCCTTGATCGGGACGGCCGACGCGAGATTGGCGGGATAGTTGCGGAGCGCCTTCTCGATATCGACAGGCGTGATGTCGACGGCTTCCGCCAGGCGCACGATCAAGTCGTCGCGCTCGTGACGGTCCTTCGGGAGGTCGAAGGGCGTCAACGTCAAGGTGAAGTCCGGTACGTTGCGGACAAGCAAGGTGCCGTTGCGATCGTATACGACGCCGCGTGCCGAAGGGATCTCCGCGATGCGCAGGCGATTGCCTTCCGCCTGGGCCCGATACGATTTTCCCTTGAAAAGGTCGAGATAACCGGCCCGCAAGGCGAGCGAGACGAACATGACGGAAAAGACGCCGAAAAGGAGCGCGAGCTTCCGCGAGGACAGCGAGGCGCCGATGTACCCGTGATGGCCGAGCGGGTGCTCGATGACCGGTCCGGTCACGGGTCCGCCGGCCGTCTCGTCGATCGTCGGCACGCCCGAATCGACGGTGCCGTGCCGGCCGTCTTCGATATCAGGAAAAAGCGATGGGAGTGGTTTCATGGGAAAGGAAAATCTTCCTGAACCTCGCGCGGAAAGCGGCGCCGATCCGGATGAGCAGCAGCAGCGAGAGCCCGTTCACGATCCCTTGCCGGAACGGCGAAAGAAGCATCGAGGACGAAAGGTCGAAGACAAGGGGTGCGCCGCGGAACAACGCGCCGACGGCGTCGATGGACCAAAGGATGAGCCGATGACAGGACGCCGTCGCGGCGCCGAGCAGGAAGATGGCGCCGGAACCGGAATCGGTAAGGACGCGGCGGAAAAGGAACCGGGCGAAAAAGAAGGCGGAGAAGAGCGCCGCCGTCTCGGCGCCGAACCCCAGGAAACCGTGCAGATCGAGCAGGAATCCGGCCACGAGCGACCAGCCGAGGGATAAAAGCGGCCTGTCGCGCATCACGCCATACGTCACGACGACGAGCGGAAATGAAAAGGTCGACCACGGGAAACCGAGATGCGAAAAGAAACCGACCTGTAGGATCGTGCTTGCGGAAGCCGTGAGCGCCACGAGAAACACGTTCAGCATGAGCGTGGCATCAAGGGAAAGGGATTGCGACCACGCTGATGCGATCATACGCGATCGGCGAAGCGACCACTGCGGTCTTGAACGGATCCTTCTCCTGCGTCTGGATCTCGCTCACGCGTCCGATCACCAACCCTTTCGGCATCAGCGGTTCGATGCCGGAGGTGACGATCAGGTCGCCCGTCTTCACCTCCTCGTTCTGAGGGATCAGCTGCATTTCCAGGCTGAGGCCGCGCTCGCCTTGGACCAATCCCTGCGTCTGGGCCGCGTTCTGTACCTCGGCCCCGATCCGGCTGCGGGTGTCGCTCAGGAGCAGGGCGACCGAACTGGTCCGCTCCACCTTGAAGATCTTCCCGACCAAGACGCCTCCTGCCGCGACGACCGGCCGATCGACCGCTACGCCGTCGTCCGACCCTCGGTCCAGCAAGATGGTATGCGTTCCGGCCTCCGGCGTCCGAGCCGCTACGCGGGCGATGACGGGCACGGGCTTCTGTTTTTGGGTGAACCCCAACAGCGCACGCAATTCGTCGTTTTCATGCTGGACGGTGGTGAGACGCGCGATCTCGACGTCGTCAGAGGCGTTCTGGCTGCGAAGACGGTCGTTCTCTTGAATGATGCCGTTCACCTTGAACGGAGCCTCCAGCGCCTGCCTAAGGGAGACGGCCGCATCAGAGAGGCGGATTTCCTGCCCCGTCAGTTTCCGCATCAACCAAGCCTCCCCCCCGTTGAACGCGCCGAACAAGTGCAGGAAAAAAGACAGTCCTCCGGCCGCCACGGTCAAGATCATCAAGCGCGACCGCGCGACAGGAGTCATGTCCGATGAGTGGCTTCAGAAGCCGAAGGAAGAGCGATCGTCTTGAGCAATTCCGGGCTGTCGAGCAGCATCCCGGTACCGCGCACGACGCAGGTGAGAGGGTCGTCCGCGATGCGGACGGGAATCTCGGCCGCCTTGGAAATGACCTTGTCGAGTTCTTTCAAGAGCGCGCCGCCGCCAGTCAGCACGATGCCGCGCTCATAGATGTCCGCGACCAGTTCAGGCGGGGTCTGTTCCAACGTCGCCTTGATGTTCTCCACGATCGAACGGACGGAACGGGCGATCGCCTCTCGGATCTGCGCGTCAGTCACGACGATCTCTTTGGGCAATCCGGAGAGGAGGTCGCGGCCGCGCATCTCGTACTCGAGCGGCATCTCAAGTTCGGCAGCTGATCCGATGCTGCACTTGATCGTTTCGGCGGCGTGCTCGCCAAGCAGGAGATTGAACGTGTCCCTCGCATACTGAACAATGTTCTTGTTCATCTCGTCGCCGGCGATCGGCAGGGATTTCCAGGTCACGACGCCGCGCAAGGAGATGACGGCGATTTCCGTCTTCCCTCCCCCGATGTCGACGATCATGTTCCCGACCGCTTCCTCGATCGGCAATCTGGCGCCGATGGCGGCTGCCATCGGGCTTTCGACCAGGAAGACCTCGCGCGCTCCTGCCGACAAGGCGGCATCCTCGACGGCTTTCCGTTCCACTTCGGTGATCTCGAGCGGGACGCCGATCACGATGCGCGGCCGTGGCACGACCGTGAAACCGTCATGATGGACCTTTTCGATGAAATAGCGGAGCATCTTTTCCGTGACTTCGAAATCGGAAATGATGCCCTTGGAAAGGGGTCTGGAGGTGACGATGTGCGAAGGCGTCTTTCCCACCATTTCCTTAGCTTCCTTGCCGACGGCCAGAATCTGGCTGGTACGGGTATTGACGGCGACGACCGATGGCTCGTTGATGACGATCCCTTTTTCCTTCACGAAAACCAAAGTCGAGGACGTGCCGAGGTCGATACCCAAATCCTTCGAAAATCTTCCGAAAATGCTGTTTAACATGGAGGGAATTGGCTTAGGGATTCAACCGTATCATAGGCCGACAAGCGTGCCAAGAACCGGTCTCACCGACCCGAACGGAAGGAAATCAGGAAAAACTCGGCGACAGTCAGGGTCGCCAGGAACAGCAGGAGGTTCCACCAAGCCAGCAAGGCATGCGCCTGAAGGACGAGCGATCCGATCACGAAGGTCGTGAGGAGAAGGCCTTGGCGGAAGGAGGTGGCCGCATGGCGGGAAATCGGCTCGTGGCGCCGAAAGAAGGACCTGGCCGCCAGCCCGATGACGGAAAAAGTCCCGACCAGCGAAAGGGACAGGGCGGAATAGAAGATGGCTTGCCCGAACCATCCGGCCTCGACCGGATCGACGGCTCCTACGACCGAAAACCAACCCATCCAGCAGAGGGCGGTCGACACCAGCATCCAAAAGAGGTATTGGCGCAACGTCATAGCTCCCCCATTCTATCATCGCCAGGGGGCGAGCAGGAAGCGGAGGCGTTCGATCGCAACGCCGGTCCGGGCGGACGCCTCCAGGAGCTCCGGCTCGGCCGAACGGAGGATGTTCGCGACCGTCGACGATTTGCAGGCGATCGTCAGGGCCGCATCCTTCACATGCAGGACCTTGAAATCGCCGAACTGCGTGGGAGCGAGCTTGCCGCGAGCCGCCTGTTCGAAGAGCGCGAATACCCGGGCTCGCGCGACCTTCGGCGCGATACCGCTCTTTTCGAAGGTGGACGGCAGGATATGCCCTATCTTGGTGAACATAGGCGGCGTCATCAGACGACCCTGAAACGGCACACGTCCTTGAAGTCGCAATAGCCGCAGACGAACTCGCTCGGCGCCGCAGGAAAGTCCGAAGCTTCCAGCGCGGCGATCTTCTTTTCCAAGGAGTCCCTGACGGCACCAAGGTCCTCTTCAGGATCCACTTCCTGCTGGACGTCGTCTCTTAGGAACCAGAAAGCCATCCGGCTCGTCTTGAGACCGTAGGCGTCCGCCAAGGCGAGCTGGTAGATGCGCAGCTGCTCCTTCATGCCGGAATCCAGGCGTTCCTTGGAAGCCCCGGTCTTATAGTCGAGGATGATGGCCGTGCCGTCGGGCGCCCTGTCCACCCGATCGATCTTGCCTTTCAGGACGTATCGCCCGATCTTGAGGGTGAACGGGGCTTCGGTCATGAGAGGGACAGGGCGTTCGACGAGCGTCCGGGCATGCGCCCGCGCTATCGCTTCCCGTCCGGCCGCGTGGAACCGTTCGCGTTCGTCCGCATCCTCGTACCACTCGCCGGTCCAGCCGCGTTCATATGCGGCCAGCAGATCATCAAGCGCCATCGGGGTCTCCGGACGTCCTTTCAGCGCCTCGATGAACTCCTCGAGCGTCGCGTGGATCAGCTTGCCGAAATGCAGCGTGCCCTTGTCGATCGTGGGGATCTTCAGGAGGTGGGCGAACTTGTACTGCAAGGGGCACTTCTCGAACGCGGCCAGCTGCGAAAAACTGAAGCTGGACGGCAGCTGAAGCGTGATATCCGAAACCAAAGGAGGAGCCGGAGCCTCAAGGTCATCGAAGGCGGCCTTCCGCTCCGACAGCACGGTCCTGACGCATGCCTTGTTCTCCTCGTCGGCGAAGACCTCTTCGATGAAACGTGAGACTTTTTTCTTCCGAGCGCCCCCGGCGTCCTCGGAAGAGGTCAGGTAGAGCCGATCCTTGGCGCGGGTGCATGCCACGTAGAACAGCCGCCGTTCCTCCTCGAGATGGACGTCCGAACCTTCATTCGGACGTTCTTTGACGAGCGCGTCCGGAAACGGGATCGCTTCGCGCCGATCGTCGCCTGGAAAGCGTCGCGCGACCAGCTGGACGATGAAGACGTTCCTGAACTCAAGGCCCTTGGAGGTATGTGCCGTCATGAGCTTCACGGTTTCCGGACCCTCCGAAAGCTCGGCCGGAATCCTGCCCTCCTCACCCGACTCCAGCTCCCATTCGAGCATCCGCATGAAACCCCGAAGGCTCGGGCGCGGATCATCGAGCTCATAGGCCTGTATGCGCCGGACGAGCTGGTTCAGGTATCCGATGGCTTCGAGCGTTTCGGGAGTCTCTTCCTTCAAGAGTTCCGCATAGTAGCCGGTATCGACGAAAATCTCCTTGAGAAGGCGCGCCGGAGCGGTCTTGCGCGCGCGTTCGGCATGTTTCTCGACGAGCGCCAGCACCCGATGGAATCCGGAAAGCGTCTCGGCGGAGAATCCGAGACGGTCGGCGTGACGAAGCGCTTCAAACAACGACCAGCTCCTGCGGTCGGCCTCATGCGTCAATTTCACGAGATCCAAGGCCGGAATGCCGAAAATCGGCCAGGAAAGCACGCGATGGAGCGCCGGGCTCTCATGATAGTCGTCCAGCGACTTGAAATAGCAGATGGCGTCCTGAACGACGGGTTTCAGGTAAAGTCCCTTCGAAGCCACGTACAGGTACGGCACGCCGTGCCGGCCCAGCGCGTCCATGAACGGCTTCAGGTGCGCATTCGCCCGTGCCAGGACGGCGAAATCGCCCCAGCTCGCCTCGGGATCGCTTTCCTTGATGCGGACGATCTCGCTGGCGACGTAACGGGCTTCTTCGTCAAGATCCGCCAGCTTCGCATGGACGATCTCCGCCCCGCCCCCCCGTTCGGCCGTCAGGCGCTTGGACAGCCCGAGCTTGGCCTCCAGCCGATTCGGGTCGTTGCGCCGGATGAAGCGATAGCTGACGTCGAGGATCTCCTGCTTGGAGCGATAGTTGCGGGTGAGGAAGACCTGCGCGGCTGATGGGAAATCGTCCTTGAAAGCCAGGATGTTCGAGACGGAGGCTCCGCGGAACTTGTAGATGGATTGGTCGTCGTCGCCCACGACGGTCAGGTTGCCCGTTTGTCCGGCGAGCAGCTTCACCAACTCGTACTGCGCGACGTTCGTGTCCTGGAACTCGTCGACCAGCACGTACTTGAAGCGTCGACGGAACTCGGCGAGCACGGTCGGGCGTTCACGGAACAGGCGGATGGTCTCGGAGATCAGCGCGCCGAAATCCAGCTGCCTGCGGTCCATGAGCAGCTTCTCGTACGTCTCGAACGCCTTGGCGATCTCCAGCACCCGCGCCTTCTCGTCCGGCTCGGCTTCGAGCGCTTCGGCGTAGGCCCGATACTGGGCCGAAGAGACGACTTCGTCCTTGGCATGGCTGAAGTGGCCGAGCAGGTCATGGATGAAACGCGCCGGATCGCCCAAGGGACGGTAATATTCGAGCCCGAAATCCGCCAGACGATCACGGACGGCCAGCCAGGCTCCGGTCTCGTCGAGCAGGCGCGCGTCGCCCGGAAGGCCGATATCCTGCCCGCGCTCGCGAAGCACGCGTTCGCCGAAACCGTGGAAGGTCAACGCCCAAAGCTCCACATACCCCATCGGAAGCAGGCGGTCGATACGTTCTTCAAGCTCGGAGGCGGCTTTCTCCGTGAAGGTCAGGGAAAGGATCTCTCCGGGCTTGGCGCGGCCGGTGGCGATCAGCCAGGCGATGCGCTTGGCGATGACCGTAGTCTTGCCCGTGCCGGCCCCGGCCACGATCAAAAGAGGGCCATCCGCATGGGTGACCGCCCTCTCCTGTTCCGGGTTCAAGCCCTCCAGGAGGGCATCGGCGTCCATCAGCATCTCAGGCATATGATGGTGTCATCCTAGCACGCCGACCGACCCGGTCCTATCCCCTTCAAAATGGCCCTGTCACGCCGCCTTAAAGGTCCGTTCCCGAGTAACTCAGGTTGAGCGATTTGTTGCAAAGCGGAAAATCAGGGACGATGTTGCCTGGAGCGAGCTCGCCGAAAAGCGCCCAGTTGCAGAACGAAGGGTCGCGGACGACGCATCGATCGATAAGGCCGTCCTTGAAACGCGTGAAGGCGAGAAGTTCCCCGCGCCAAGATTCGACGGCGCCAAGGGCGGATCCGTCCTTGACCTGACAGGAAACCGAGATGTCCCCGGGCTCCAAACTGTCCAGGATGCGCGCGATGAGACCCGCGCTCACGGCAAGTTCGCGCCGGCGCATCTCGAACCGCGCATAAACGTCGCCGGAAGTCTCGACGACCACTTCAGTCGGGAGCGTGCCGTATTCCGCATACGGATGATCGCGACGGACGTCACGGTCGAGGCCGGAGGCCCGCGCAGGGAGCCCCAAAGCCCCGTACGCGACGGCAGCCTGACGCTTGAGCACCCCGGTGGTCTCAAGACGCTCGCGCAAGTCGTCCAAGTGACGCCCCATGTCGATCAGCTCCCGCGCATCCGCATACGCGGCGGAGGCCGTCTCCCGGAGATCCTTCAGTTGCGCATCGGTCAGGTCCTTGGCGACGCCGCCGGGCTGCACGAAGCCTCTCCAAAAGCGGTTCCCGAAGACGCGATCCGAAAGGCGGGCGAGGCGTTCCTTGATGCGGAAACCCTGGGCCGCCATGACGGTGAAACCGGTGCCGTTGCCGCACATGTTCGCGATGTCGTGCAGATGCATGGTGACGCGCTCAAGCTCGTGCACGAGCATGCGCAGCTGTGCGGCGCGTCTCGTGATCGAGACTCCGGAAGCCGCTTCGACGGCCTGGCAGAACGCCAGCGCATGCGAAGCTGCCATGTCACCGGAGATCCGCTCGATGAACGGGAGCGCCTGTGCGGGCGTCTTCCCTTCAAGAAGCTTCTCGACGCCTTTGTGCGTGAAGAAGAGCTTGCCTTCAAGCGTGATGATCCTCTCTCCAGCCACGTTGAAACGGAAATGCCCCGGTTCGATGATGCCGGCATGGATCGGGCCGACCGGGATCTCGTAGATCCCGTCGCCATCCACGTGCGCCATCGGGTACGGCACGTCGGCATGATCCATGCGCGTGTCCCAGGCGAAGTCCTTCCTGAGCGGATGCGTTCCGAGCGGCACGTTCTCATGATGCACGAGGCGACGCCCATCCGGATGGCCTTCGGCCACGATGCCGAACATGTCCATCGCGTAGCGCTCGTACCAATGCGCCGCCATGACGGTCTTGGTCAGGGATTCATAGCGCGGGTCCTCTTGTGGCAGCATCGTGGAGACGAGCAGCCACTCATGCGAGGCGTCGAGGCTGAAAAGCGCATGGACGCCGTACGTCGCGCTCCCCTTCCGATCATCGGTGGCGAACAGGAGCGAGAGCGGCAGGGCGAATTCATCGGCCAAGCGCGTGCAGAGGGAGGGAAAGACGCCGCGTTCGGCACGGACGGAAATCAACCCGTTCTCGACATCCCCGCGCAGCTCCAGGCGTTCCAGAAGTTCTTTGGCGTTCATAGGGTCGTGATCAGGGATTGCGCGATTTCGGAGAGAAGGCGGAACGCGCCGGGCGAGGCTGCCCAGACGCCGATTCCGACGGCCGCGATGAGCTGGACGAGCATGACCCCGTGGGTCAAATTCCACCGTTCAGGCGCCTCGGCAGCTTTTTCGCCGTTCGCCCCATAAAGCATCGAGGTCACGCTTCTCAGCATGCCCAGAGCGATGACCGAAAGCGAGACGAGGGCGAGCAAGGTCAAGCCCGGATGGAAGCGCATGCCGACTCCGATCATAAGGAACTCGCTCGTGAACAAGGCCGAGGGCGGAACGGCCAGGATGAGGAGGAGGCCCGCCAGGAACAGGCTGCCCGTGATGGGCAGGCGCCGCATGACGCCGCGTACGTTCTCGATATGCGTCGTCTTATAGGCGAGAAGGACCTCCCCTGCCCCGAAAAACAGCATCGGTTTGACGAAGGCATGTCCGATCATGTGGATGACGGAGGTCAGAAGCCCGACCGGACCGAGACCGATCGAGAATGCCATGATTCCCATGTGTTCGACGCTCGAATACGCCAGCATGCGCTTGTAGTTGCGCTGCTGAAGCAGGAACAGCGCGGCCGCGACGATCGAAACGAGGCCGAAGACGAGGAAGATCCCGTTCGTCCAGGTCGTGCCTCCGAGCGACGCGTCGGCCACGCCCTTGAAGCGGAGGACCGCGCCCAACGCGACGTTCAGGAGGATGCCGGACAGCATGGCGCTGATAGGCGAGGGCGTCTTGCTGTGGGCATCGGGGAGCCAGGCGTGCATCGGCACGAACCCGACCTTGGTACCGAGACCGATGAAGACGAAGATGAAGGCCCAGCGCACGAGCGTGGCGTCAAGGGCGGAGGCATGCGCGCGGAGCGCGGAAAGCGAAAGCGCTTCGCCCGGGGACAATCCGGCGCCGACCGCAGCCGCGTGCACGAACATCAGCATGCCGAGCAGCCCGAGCGTGATGCCGATGGAACAGAGGATGATGTACTTCCAAGCGGCCTCGACCGAAGCGTCCTTGCGATACATGGCGACCAGCATCGTCGTAGCGAGCGTCGTTCCCTCAAGGCTCATCCATAGGGCGCCGAGGTTGTCCGCGAAGGTCGCGGCGAACATGGTCAGCACGAAAAGATGGAGAAGCCCGAAGTAAAGGCGTACCTGGGAAAGCGACAGGATGCCTTCGTGATGTTCCGCTCCGACGTAGCGTACGCTGGCGATGGTCGCCGAGACGTAGACGAACGCGATGAGTCCGGCCATGAACCAGGTAAAGGCATCGGCATGCCACCATCCGGCGACGGGGGCGACGGGACCCCCAAGAAGCGCAGAGAGGGCGCACGCGAGGACTCCGAGCCCGATCAGGGACCCGAAGGTGAAGGAAAGCACCCTGACCTGCCGTTCGGAACGGGCGATGTAGGCGCTGGCAGCGGCCGCCAGGAGCGCGGCGAAAAGGAGAAGCGGGGCCATACGGTTATTCGGTGAGTTCGGTCAAGCGTTCAGTATCGCCCGTCGCGTACAATTCCTGGACATGACGGCTCAGGACCGCCATGACGAGCGCGCCGGCCGTGACGGTCAGGAAGATCCCGATCTCGACGAGCAGCGGGATGCCTCCGACCGCGATGACGCCATAGGCCGCGACCCCATTCTCCATCACCATGAACCCGATGATCTGGGAATACAGGTCCTTCCGCATGATCATGAGGGAAAGGCCCAGAAGGACGAGGGCGATCGAGACGAAGGGAACGGTCGCGAAACGGCCCGCCACGAGATACGCGGCCAAAAGGGCTGCCGCCACGGCGAAATAGGTCATGGCCGGCCGGAGATAGAATTTGACCTGCATCGAGGCATGCGCGCGTTTCGCGGCATAGGCGAGAACGGCGGGGATGAAGACGACCTTGAAGGCGAACGTCCCGAGGGCGCTGTAAAGCCCCTGCGCCTCCCCTCTCAAGAGGGAGGCCGTGACCGTCAAGCCGGCGAGACAAAGCGACGACAAGGCGAAGTGCCGGATGATGGCCGGAAGGCGCGGCTTGCCGATGAGCATCAGGCTGAACAGCAGCAGGCCCGCAGTGAAGAGCTGGTTCCAGTGCGCAAGGGAAATCATACGGCGTGTTGGATCAAGGCGAGCGCCAAGCCGGAAAGGGCCAGGAAGAACGCGCCAGTCAAGTATTCCTGCATGCGATAGAAACGCATCTTGGAAATCATGGATTCAAGGAGGGCCAGCGCCCCCATGCCCAAGACCAGTTTCAGGAGCGTCGCGCCGACGGCCAGGATGACTGCGGCAGGCGAGGAGGCCGTGCCGACCAGTGTGGCCGGAAAAACGAGGTTCGCGATCAACAGGACGAAAGCGCTGAGCTTGATGGTCGAAGCGTATTCAAGCATGGCCAGATACGGGCCGGAGTACTCGAGGATCATGGCCTCATGGACCATGGTGAGTTCCAGATGCGTCGCGGGGTTATCGGCCGGATACCGCGCGTTCTCGGCCAGCGCGACCAAAGCGAGCGCGGCGATCGTGAGGGCCAGGAACGGGGCGCTTCCGACCGATAGGCCGGCGGAAACGATGCCGTCGAGCCCGGTCGAGCCGGTCGCGAGGGCCAAGGTCGCGAAGACAAGGATGATGGTCGGCTCCAACAGGGAGGCGATCGTCATCTCGCGGCTCGAGCCCATGCCGCCGAAAGCGCTGCCGGTGTCGAGACCACCGAAGACGAGGAAAATCGCTCCGACGGCGAGCGCGCCGGCCGTCACGAAGATGTCACCGAGGGAACCAAGCGCTCCGCCGCGGACGACCAGCGGAAGGACGAGGGCCAGGAACAGGCTGCTGGCGAGGACGACGTACGGCGTCAGACGGAAGACCCAGGAGACGCCTTCGGAAATCACCATCTCCTTCCGCAGGAGCGTCGCGAACGCGAAGTACGGCTGGAAAGGGCTGGCGCCGCGACGGCCTTGGAGACGGGCCTTGAACAGGCGCACGCAACCGAGCGCGAACGGCGAAAGCGCGAGGACGACGGCGGTCTGGATGAGCGTAAGGATGACGGGGTTCATAGGGCGATCGCCAGGGTCGCGATGAGCGCGACGAGGATCAGAGCGATATAGAACTGGATGATGCCGTTGTGCAGACGGCGGGCCTGGGTCGACGCGTACAGCACGGCTCGCGCGACGGGCGCGTAGAGCGCCTCCATCCAAAGGGGCCTGACTTCGAGCCTCGATTCCCTTCTCGCGATCCACGGATTCGTCGCGACGATCGGGATGGCGGTGACGTTCTTGCGGGCGTGGAGCATCAGGCGGAAGAAGAACCGCATCGGCGCGGAAAAGGCGGTCGCCGTATATTCCATCTTTTCGGTCATCGGCTGCCCGCAGTCCCAGGAATGGTATGAGCGTTCCCGGCGCGCATCGCTGAAGACCTTCCGCGCCAAAACGACACCCGTACCGATCGCCGCGAACAGGAGAGCGACGGATGAAGGGGCAAGCGCGCCGCCTCCTGCAAGGAGGCGCCCCCCATCCGTTTCGCGCATGAAGCCGAACGCACGGAGGAGAGCCGGCGCCAGAAGACCGACGAGGAACGTCAACGCCGCCATCGCGTAAACGGGCCACGAGAGGCCGGCCGCCGGCTCTTCGGCCTGCGAAGCCCTTTCGCTGCGCGGCAGGGCCAGGAAGGCGATGCCGAACATCTTGACCATGGCGAAGATCGCGAGGCCGCCGACGAACGCCACCCCGGAAAGGATGACGATCAGCACGCCCTGCACGAACGGCGCGGAGAGCCGGATGGCCTCGACGACGTTCTGAAGGAACAGCCATTCGCTCATGAAGGCGGAGAACGGCGGCATCGCGACGGCGCCGAGCGCCAAGACCAGCATCGCTCCCGAGAACTTCGGCATGCGCTTGGCGAGACCGCCCATCGATTCGAGATCGCGGGTATGCAGCTCATGCACGATCGCGCCCGCGCCCATGAACAAGCCCGACTTGAAGACGGCGTGCGCGATGGCGTGCAGGACGACCGCGGCCAAGGCCGCGTTCGCGAGTGCCGGGAGCGCGTTGGCGCGCGCGAAAGCGGCCGCGCCGAGCATCGTGAACATCAAGCCGAGGTTCTCGATGCTGCTGTAGGCGAGCAGGCGCTTGAAGTCGCGCTCGATGATGGCGTAGAGCGCGCCGAAAACCGCCGAGAGAAGCCCGAGGGCGATGACCGGAAGCGTCCAAGCGGACGGGATCGGAGGAAAGACGCTCAGCAGGAGCCGCAGGAAACCGTATAGGGCCATCTTCAGCATCACGCCGGACATCAAGGCCGAAATATGGCTGGGCGCCTGCGGATGGGCTTCCGGCAGCCAAAGATGGAACGGCCACAGGCCTGCCTTGGAACCGAAACCGAAGAACGTCAGCGCGAACGCCAGAAGGACGATCGCGTGCGGAGCGGATTGGGCCGTGAGCGCCATCTGGCCGAACGAGGCGAATGCCGCACCGCCCGAAAGCAGCATGAAGCCCGCCAGGATCGCCCCTGCGCCGAGGTGCGTCATGATCAGGTAGAAAAGCCCTGCGCGGATCGATTCCGGCTTCTTGTCTGCCATGACGAGGAAGAACGAGCTCATCGACATGGTTTCCCACGAGAGCAGGAAACTGAACGGCGTCGTGGCGAGAAGGACGCCTTGCATCCCGAGGATGAACAGCGCGGTCAGGGCATCAAGGCGTCTCACGCCATAAGCGTCGGCCTGACCGTCGACGTAGGCGATGGAGTAGAGGGAGACGACGCAGGCGACGGCATTGAGCAGGATGAAGAAAGAGGCCGAAAGGGCATCGAAAGCGATCCGGAACCCGAAAATCGCCGGGGCGGCCCCGAGCGGCATACCTTCAATGAAGGCGGCGATCCCGACGGAGGCGCCGATGCCTGTCGCGACGGCGAGAAGAGAGAGCGTCAAACGGCGAAGGCCTCGCCCACCGCCGAAAAGCGGGAGGACGGCCGCGGCGACCGTGCCGGCCACGCAAAGGAGGATGCCGTCGATGAGGTAGGTCGGATTCATAGTCAGTTTTTCGATGACGACCGCAAGGCCTCCAGGATGCCCGCAAGCATGCGGGCCGGTGACGGCGGGTCCCCGGGGATCTTCACGTGGACGGGAATGACCGCCTCGACAGGGCCGACGACGGCATAGGAGCCCTTCCAGATGCCGCCCGTGCAAGCGCCGTCGCCGACGGCGACCACGATGCAAGGATGCGGGGTGGCTTCGTACGTGGTCTTGACGGCGCGCTCAAGGTTACGGGTGACCGGTCCGGTCACCCAGAGCATGTCGGCGTGGCGGGGCGACGCGACGAAACTCAGCCCGAACCGTTCGATGTCGTAGTAGGCGTTGCCGAGCGCGGTCATCTCGACCTCTTCCGCGTTGGTGGAGCCTCCGTCCACCGCGCGGATGCGGAGCGACCGTCCGCCGTAGAGGCGGTCGATGACGCCCTTGAGTTCGGACCCGACCGTCTCCACGGCGGCATCCACGTCGTTTTTAAAAGCGGAACGCGGTTCGGTCACGCGCGGACCCAGGAACAGGTAGTGGAGGAGTTTGAATATCGACGGCATAACAGCCTTCTTTAAAACGGAACTAGCGTACTCCCCCGTCCAGAGCGTGTCAACGGCCTTAAAAATTGGACAAAAAAAGAAAAGACCCCATCTCGATTGAGTCGAAACGGGGGTATCAGACGAAGTCCTCCAAAGGCAGCACGCGCCGATCGGAACGCCGGATGACGCAGGCACGATACTCGACCTGTTCCAGTTCGCCGATCGCCTCGCGGCAGAAACTGGCCAGCGTACGGGCACGTTCCTCAGCGAGGAAGCGGGGCGCGCCCTCCTCCCAGAACGCTGCGGAAGCGATGACAAGCAGCCGCTCATCTTCAGGGATACGACCCGCGGCCCTATTCCCCTTGATGATGTCGGCCGCGATCCTGACGGACCTGCCGATCTTCGGCTCGTGATCGGAGATCACGATGGCGAAGTTTCCAGGCATCGCCGCAAGGGCGTGCCCGACGACGATCACGCGTTCGCGGTGTTCCCGGTAGGTGTTCGAATTGTCGAGGGCCTTGCCCTGACGCCGGATGTTGCCCTGCATGAACGGCAGGAGGTCCCAACGTATGCTCACAGGCATGTCCGGATACAGATCTTCGATGAGACCCCGGATGGATTCCAGGTCATCCGGCGTTTCCGACATGCGAGCGGTCCGACGATTGTCACGGTCGTGGAAAATGAACTCCTGGTGGTCCGTCTCGATGCCCATGAGGATGGCATCGACAGGGAACGGACAGCTGCCGTCTCGATAGACGCGACGGATCTGTTCGACGAGCTTGGCCGCAGCGGCGATGCCGCTGTCCGTGTCGTACCCGTGCCCTCGGCAGCCGAACTTTTCGCCGCTCCTGGAGAAGTGGTAGGTCACGAGGAAGAGGTTGCCGCGCCCCTTCTCCTGGCTTCTCCGGACGTACTCGGCCACGTATTGGCCGAAGGCGGGCCAGCCGAGGTTGAAGATCCCGCCGGCCGTGCGGATGACTTCGAGGATACCGGGCTCCGCGCCGGCGGCCTCCGCGACGAGCAGCCGTCCGTCCATGCACTTGACCACGGCGACGTTCGTGCACATCCTCTTCAGGATCTCGCTACGTACATCAGCCCTTTGCGCAAAAAGAAGTGAATATTCCTTGCACCACTGGAGCACTCGAGGCCAGAGTCCCAATTCTTGCTGCATCATCCACCTCGGTTTTTGGAAGGTTCAAGCGTTTCGGACGTAGGAGAGCGTACACGTTTTTGGCCTTCTCGTCAACCCCTCGCGCGATTTGGGCGCCGTCGATAAGGCTGATAAGAAAGAACCCTGCGCGGCCTCATGGGCGGCAGGGGTGTACAGCATGGTCAGCCGAGGGTCGGCGGGTCCTGGGTGCGAGAGCGGTTGATCTCCGTGCCGGGGTTGAGGCAGGAGTCCTGCCAGGCCAGCGCGTGGGCGTTCGACAGGTCGCCCGTGCCGATCCGCGTGTCGTGCTTGGCGGCCGGACTGCGATCGGTGATGCCGACAATCAGCGAGATGGCGAGCAGGAACACGGCCACAAAGGCATTTCCGGCGGCCTCGCCCGACTGGCCGTGCATCGCCTGGATGACGACATCAACCGCGAACAACAGGCCCACCAGGCCGAAACCGACACAGTACCTCCAGAGATCCGACTTCCAAAAGGTCGTGCGCTTCATCCGATTCCTCCGTTTCAGATGAGCGGAGCATACGCTGAAAAGCCGATTTTGTCAACGGCTAGGAGCAGCGGTTCGTGACGAATTCCTGGCAGCGGTCCTTGAAGGCTTCGAGGCTCTCCCCGTCCTTCTACAGGAGGATGTCGATGACTTCGACCTCGCCGCCGGGGTGCGGCCACGAGGCGTATAGTCCGGACGCAGCCGCATGTCAAAGTCCCGCAGACTGCCCGCCTTGAACGCAAACCCCGCACCTTTCAGTGCGGGGCTTTTTTACGGCAGACGCTGGAATCCCTGCTTGGATCGATGCTTACGTACGACCTTCAGGCGCGCCAGTTCGCGGGCCAGGCTGGCGGTGGCTTCGGCCTGACGTTCCTCGTCGTCGATCTTTTCCTTCAGCACCGCTTCGGCTCGGGCATGGGCTTCTTCGATGGCCTTGAGGTCCAACTCCTCGGCCCGCTCGGCGGTGTCGGCCAAGATCTCCAAGCGGCTGCCGGGATGGACGGTCACGAACCCGCCGGAAACGGCGATGAGCGATTCGATGCCGTCTTCACTGACCACCCGCATCTCCCCCGCCAGGATCGGCGCGACGATCGGCAGGTGGTCGGAGAGCACGGTGATCTCGCCTTCGGTCGTGGGCACCGAAACCTGGCGTACCTTGGTCCGGAGGACGGTGCGCTCAGGCGTCGTGAGTTCGAAGTCGAGGAGTTTCATGGGTTCAGGCCGTGACTTCGTCGATACCGCCCTTCATGTAGAAGGCGGCTTCCGGCTTGTCGTCGTGCTTGCCTTCCAGGATCTCCCTGAAGCCGCGGATGGTCTCCTTAAGCGGGACGTAGCGGCCGGGCTGGTTCGAGAAGACTTCCGCCACGAAGAACGGCTGCGAGAGGAAGCGCTGGATGCGGCGGGCGCGCCCGACCAGCTTCTTGTCCTCTTCCGGCAGTTCTTCCATGCCGAGGATGGCGATGATGTCCTGGAGTTCCTTGTAGCGCTGGAGCACCTTCTGGACGGCACGCGCGGTCTCGTAGTGCTCCTTGCCGACGACCTGAGGGTCCAAGATGGTCGAAGAGGAGTCGAGCGGGTCGACGGCCGGGTAGATGCCGATTTCGGTGAGCGCGCGGTTCAGGACGACGGTGGAGTCCAGGTGACCGAAGGTGGTGGCCGGGGCCGGGTCGGTCAGGTCGTCGGCCGGGACGTAGACGGCCTGCACCGAGGTGATCGAACCGTCCTTGGTGGAAGTGATGCGCTCCTGGAGCTCGCCCATCTCGTTGGCCAAGGTCGGCTGGTAGCCGACGGCGCTCGGGATGCGGCCGAGCAGGGCGGAGACTTCGGAACCGGCCTGGGTGAAGCGGAAGATGTTGTCGACGAACAGAAGCACGTCCTGCTTCTCCTCGTCGCGGAAATATTCGGCCATGGTGAGGCCGGTGAGCGCCACGCGGGCGCGGGCGCCCGGCGGTTCGTTCATCTGGCCGAAGACGAGCGTGGTCTTGTCGAGCACCTTGGACTCATGCATCTCGTTCCAGAGGTCCTTGCCTTCGCGGGTGCGCTCGCCGACGCCGGCGAACACCGAGAAGCCGCCGTGCTCGGAGGCGATGTTGCGGATGAGCTCCATGATCATGACCGTCTTGCCGACGCCGGCGCCCCCGAAGAGCCCGACCTTGCCGCCCTTCAGGAACGGGCAGATGAGATCGATGACCTTGATGCCGGTCTCGAAGATCTCGGCCTTGGTCGATTGTTCGGCGAAGGACGGGGCGGAGCGGTGGATGGACAGTTTCTTCTTGGAGGCGAATCCGGCCGATCCGTCGATCGTCTCGCCGACCACGTTGAACATGTGGCCGAGCGTCTCCTTGCCGACCGGGACAGAAATGGGCGCGCCGGTCGAGACGACCTCCAGGCCGCGGCGGAGCGCGTCGGTGGTCATCATGGCGACGGTGCGGACGCGGCCTTCGCCGATGTGCGATTGGACCTCCAAGACGACGCGGTGCCCGTCGACCGCCTTGGTTTCGAGGGCCGTCAGGATGGCCGGGAGTTCGCCTTTGAACTCCACGTCCACGACCGGACCGATGACTTGTACGATGATGCCTTTCATAATTTACGTGCGAATTTCTTTGAGAAGCTGCCGCGCGCGTTCGAGGTCGTTTTCGCCGATCAGGAGCTTGACGCCGAGCGCGAGCCCAAGCATCGGGTCCGCGTTCGCGACGCGCTCGCCCAGGATACGCGTCGGGATCCCCTGGCTCTCCAGGAAGGCCTTGTCGAGGTTGGCGTCGATCGCCGTCGGGTAAGAAGCGAGTTCCTTCATACTCATCGGTTCGCCAGCGCCGCGCGCCCGGCGGAGATTTCGGCGATCTCCTGGGTGATGGCGGCTTGTCGGCCTTGGTTGAAGGTGAGGCGGAGGTCATCGATCATGTCGGCGGCGGCGTCGGTGGCGTTCTTCATGGCGAGCATGCGCGCCGAGTGTTCCGAGGCCAGCGATTCGAGCACGGCCTGATACAACTGGGCTTCAGCGATGCGCGGCAGGAGGGCGTCGAGCACGCTTCCGGGGTCCGGTTCGAAGGCGTACTCCCCCGCCATCTTGGCGTTCGGCGCGATCTCCTGGCGATGGCCTTGGACCTCGCCGAGGTCCGCGTCCCGCCGGAGCGGCAGGAGCGGTTTCACGCGCGGCTTCTGCAGGATCGAGGAGACGAAGTCCGTGTAGATGACGACGACCTCGTCGTAGTCCGTCTTCAGGAAGCCGTCCTTGGCCAAGCGCGCGAGCGGTCGGACTTTCGTGGCTGGCGGCGCGGCTCCGGCCATGAGACCTTCGAACGAGGCCTTGAGGGGAAGCTTGCGGCGGCGGACCCAAGCTTCTGCCCGTCGCCCGATGGAAGCGAAGTCGACGGATCCTTCGGGACGGGACTTCACGAAGTCGGAGGCGACGCGCAGGACCTGGGCGTTGAACCCCCCGCACAGTCCGCGGTCGGACGTCAGCAGGAAGGCCAGCGTGCGCTTGACTTCGGGGCGCTTGGCGGTGAGCGGATGCGCCTCTTCACCGCGCCGCTCCAGGCGTCCGGCCAGGCTCCATGCCATCTGGGCGTAGGGACGCGAAGCCAGCACGGCCGCGACGGCCTTGCGCATCTTCGAAGCGCTCACCAGCTCCATGGCCTTGGTGATCTTCTTGGTGTTGACGACGGACTTGATCCGCCGATTGATGGCTTTCGTGTTGACGCCCACAGCGTTCGGTTAGATCGTTTTCTTGTATTCGGCGATCGCTTCCTTCAGCTCGGCCTCGATCTCCGGCTCCAGCGCGCGCTTCTCGCGCATCGCATCCATCATCTTGGCACGCGAAGCCTTGAGGTAGCGGTGGAAGCCGTCCTCCCAGGCGCGCACGCCGTCGATCTCGACGTCATCCAGGAGACCGTTCGTCACGGCGTAGATGATGGCGGCCTGGTGTTCGAAGGGCATCGGCTCGTACTGCGGCTGCTTGAGGATCTCGACCGTGCGGCGTCCGCGTTCGATCTGCTTCCTGGTGGTCTCGTCGAGGTCGGAGGCGAATTGCGCGAAGGCTTCGAGCTCGCGGAACTGGGCGAGGTCGAGGCGCAGGCGCCCGGCGACCTTCTTCATGACTTTCGTTTGGGCGGCGCCGCCGACGCGGGAGACGGACAAGCCGACGTTCACGGCCGGGCGGATGCCGCGGTAGAACAGGTCGGATTCCAGGTAGATCTGGCCGTCGGTGATGGAAATGACGTTGGTCGGGATGTACGCCGAGACGTCACCGGCTTGGGTCTCGATGATCGGCAGGGCGGTCAAGGAGCCTCCGCCGTTGGTCTTGTCGAGGCGGCAAGCGCGTTCGAGCAAACGGGAGTGCAGGTAAAAGACGTCGCCGGGGTAGGCTTCGCGGCCCGGCGGGCGCTTCAGGATGAGCGAGATCTGGCGGTAGGCCCAGGCGTGCTTGGAGAGGTCGTCGTACACGACGAGCGCATCCTTGCCCTGGTCCATGAAATACTCGCCGATGGCCGCGCCGGCATAGGGCGCAAGATACGACATCGAAGCCGGGTCAGAGGCGCCGGCGATGACGATGACGGTGTAGTCCATGGCGCCGGCCTCTTCCAGCTTGGCCTTGATGCGGGCGATCTTCGATTCTTTCTGGCCGATCGCGACGTAGATGCAGATGACGCCCGCCCCCTTCTGGTTGATGATGGTATCCACGGCGATGGCGGTCTTCCCGGTCTGGCGGTCGCCGATGATCAGCTCGCGTTGTCCACGGCCGATCGGCACCATGGCGTCGATGGCCTTGACGCCCGTCTGGAGCGGCACGCCGACCGGTTCGCGCGTGACGACGCCCGGGGCGACACGCTCGATCGGATACGGCTTGCCGCCCTTGATCGGCCCCTTGCCGTCGAGCGGGCGGCCGAGCGGGTCGACCACGCGGCCGATGAAGGCGTCGGAGACGTCGATCGAGAGAATCTTGCCGGTCGAACGGACGGTATCCCCCTCTTTCAGGTGACCGGATTCCCCGAGCACGATCGCGCCGACCGTCTCCTCCTCAAGGTTGAGGGCCAGTCCGTAGGACGGTTCCTTGCCGTCGGGTCCCGGGAACTCGAGCATTTCCGAAGACATGGCTTCGGTGAGGCCCGTCATGCGCACGACGCCGTCTCCCGCCTCGACGATGGCGCCGACCTTTTCGACCTTGACGCCGACCGTCGCTCCGGCGATCTGCTCCTTCAGTTTTTCGACGATGAAATCTTTGGTGGCCATATCAGATGAGTTGCTGTTTCAGGCGGGCGAGCTTGCCTTTGACGGACGCGTCGACGAGGATGTCGGCGTACCGGATGACGGCTCCCGCCACGAGCGTGGCATCGGCCGTCCAGTCGATCTCGAGCGGCTTGCCGATGGCCCCGGAGAGTTCCTTCGAGATCCGGCGGCGTTCGGCGTCCGACACGGATTCGGCGGAAGCGAATCGCACGCGCTCGATGCCCTCCGCCTTGCGCGCCTCGCGTTCGTAAGCCGCGACGG
Source organism: uncultured bacterium (assembly GCA_937900255.1). Taxonomy (GTDB): domain Bacteria; phylum Patescibacteriota; class Patescibacteriia; order SG8-24; family DYFX01; genus DYFX01. The sequence continues at coordinate 132,109 of CALCDZ010000002.1, read as the reverse complement.
CCTTGGAAGCGAGGTACAGCTCGTTGCGTTCCTTGAGCATGCCGACGAACTTCTTGACGGCCTTCTCCGCGTCTTTTTCGTCCAGGTCCCGCACGATCTCGTGGAGCGCGACGCCGTAGGATTGCGCGATGTTCTGCATATCAGGCGGCGTGCTTGGCGGCGGATTCAAGCAAGGCCTTCTTCTGCGCGTCCGTCATCTTCTCCCCCAGCGCCTTGGCCGCGGCCATGACCGCCAGCTCGGCGATCTGGGAGCGTGCCTCGAGCACCATCTTCTCCTTTTCGGACGCGAGCGCTTCCTTGCCTTGGGTCACCAGGACCTTCAGCTCCTCCCGCGTCTTGGCTTTCGCTTCTGCGCGCTGCGCGTCGGCCTGCTTCTGGGCCTCTTCCAGGATGCGCTGCGCTTCCCGCCTGGCGGAAAGGATCGCCTCTTCGGAAGATTTCTCGGCGCCGGTCCTGGCCGCGGCCGCCGCTTCGGCGTCCTTCAGGCCCTTGTCGAGCTTGGCGCTGCGCGCGTCGATCGCCTTGAGGAGCGGGGTGTAGACCCACTTCCACATGACGAACAGGACCACGCCGAAGTTGATCAGCTGGGCGACGAAGAGCTTCCAGTTGACGCCGAGCGCGCCGAGGACGGATGTTTGGGTTTCAGGTGTCATAGGGAATGATTCCCTCTCTGAAAGAGAGGGTAGGGTGAGTCTTCGGAAGACTCCTCCTACCTCCCCTTTCAGGGGAGGACTTTCTTACAGGGTGAAGACGACGACGAGCGAGTAGATGGCGATGGCTTCCGCGAAGGCGGCGCCGAGCAGCATCGGGACGAAGACCTTGCCGGCGGCTTCCGGGTTCCGTCCGATGGCTTCCATGGCCTTGCCGACCAGCTTGCCGATGGCGAGCGCCGGGGCGACGCCTCCGACCGCCATGGTCAAGCCTTTCACGAGCACGCGCATTGTTTCCGCATCCATGCGTTTTGCGGTCCTACAGGGCGACGGGGGGGTGAGGAGTTTATCGTCGCTGATCGGAACCGGCTAAGAGTGAGAGTTCAGGCTCCGACGTCGTCGGGGACTGAAGGCCTCCTCTTAGGAAGCTTCGGAGGCGTGCGGCGCGAGCCCGTGCGCTTCGCCCATCTCGTCCTCATGATGTTCCTCCTCGTGGCCGTGCGGCTTCTCGGAGAGTATCGTCAGGTACACCAAGGCCAGCATCGAGAAGACAGTGGCCTGGACCATGCCGACGATCAGTTCCAGCACGGTGAACGGCAGCGGCACGACGTAGGCCACGAGCGAATACATGACGGTGATGAGCACTTCGCCGGCGAAGATGTTGCCGAACAGACGCAGCGAGAGCGAAGCGATCTTGGCGACCTCGGCCGACAATTCGATCACGCCCACCAGCATCTCGACCAAGGCGACCACGATATCCATCGGCTTCTTGCGGAGCGACTTGAAGAACGTGCCGAGGGCGATGAACTTGTTCCAATGGGCGAAGAAGCCGATCGAGATGATGCCGACCAGGTGCGAGGTGACGACCGTGAGGAGCGCCATCGCCAAGGTCATGTTCAGGTCGGCGTTGGCCGGCCGGAAGATCGGCGCGTTCTCGAGCTTCCCTTCCAAGAGGACGGTGCGGGTGACGGAGCCGACGCCCGGAATCGAACCCATCCAGTTGCAGGCCAGGATGAACAGGAAAAGGGTGCCGACCAGCGGCAGGAACTTGCGCGACTTGGCGCGATCTCCCGTGACTTGATCGACATAGCCGAGCATGAATTCGAGCAGCGCTTCGACGGCCGACTGGAAACGCCCGGGCGCGCCGGACGTCAGCTTGCGGTTGACCAGGAAAGCCAGCGCGATGAAAAGCCCGACGGCCACCCAGGCGGTCAAAAGGGAGTTCGTGACCGTGAACGATCCGAGGTGCGCGATGGGTTCGGCGGCGATCGGGGGGATGGTCATGGCTTCTTGATCAGGTTGCGGTACTCCTTGCCGTAGGCGAAAGCCTTGCGGCGGACGATGATCGCGGTCAGGGCGAAGGCGACGACGAGCGCGCCGGTCAGGACGTACGGCCGGGTGCCCCAGGCGGCATCGAGCTTGCTGCCCAGCCAGCTGGCGAAGACCGCCGGGATGGCGATGGTCGCGCCGAAATCGGCCATGATGCGCAAGCCGAGCAGGTAGGAAGCGCGGGTATCGTCGTTTTTCCCCATAGAAAGGCAAAGACGAACGCAGTCTACTTGCTCGAACAGGCGACGTCAACGGTTGGTAACTTTTTTGCGCTGATTTCGGTCAAAAAAAGAAAAAACCGACCGTCCGCTGAGTCGCGGTCCGATCGGTCATTTGCTCGAAGATCGCCTTCAACGGCGTGGGGATCGATGTCCGCGAGAACGGTCCGCAAGTTTCCCGATCTGATGACGGACACCCGTGGGCGTGACGTCTTCGGTGGGAACAGGCACCCCGTCATCGCGATCGCGTGACGAGGGAATGACCAGGGCGAGTCCGTCGGCCCTGGAGGGAGTCGGGGTCGCGGAACCCCTGTCATCCAGCACGACAGGAACCGCTGATTCCGCCTGATAACGATCGCTCCTGACATGCCATGCGACGACCCCGTCCAAAGCACGGGCGATGATCTGGAAGTATCGACTGAGGACGCCCTTCGATGCCGGATCGGATCCGCCCAGCAGCACCTCCAGGCGATCCATGAAGTCCGAAAGTCTGGCGACTTCAGGCTGGTACACTCGGCGGAACGCCGTCTTTCGAGCGTCTCCGGGTTCGAGACCGAGCTCCTTCGCCACGACGGCCACGAGGTTCAGGCGATCCTCTTTATCCGCCTCCGTCCGGCAGGAACGGAAACCGATGATGTCATTGGCCCAAGCGAAGACAAATCCGGCCAGACGCCGGAAATCTTCCACCAGCCTTCGTTCATGGAATCCGCCCGGAAGATCTTCCTGGTGTGCCAAGTCAAGGATGTCCAAGAACGGCATCGCACCGCTCGTGGAGAGCCGCAGGTCCTGGTACTGATCGAAGGCCGGGGTCGCCATCTGAAGACGGTGATTGGCCTCGACCATGCAGCCCAACAGGTAATTGTCGACGTTCCGGGCGAATCGACCGGCCCATCGCTCCGGATGCTTGACCAACGATCTGCCGCGCCGCGTCAGATCCCCCAAGGCCTGCAACGCCTGATTGGCGAACGGATCGCGCGTCGTCCGATCGAAAACCCGGAAGATGCTTTCGGAAGACTCCGATTCCAGGCGATCATCAACGACCATCAGCCAGGCCGTGTAACATGCGAGCAAGAGCCTCAGCTCATGGCACCTTACGTCGCCCAGGACGAGACCGGAAAACCTCCCCGGCGAGGCATCCACGATCTTTTCGACGATCCGCGGCGGAACAAGACGATGCCGGTTCACCCATGCAGCGACCAACTCGTCCAGCAGGCCGGCATCCACGGGGTCCATCAAAAGCACGCCGCTCTTCTTGTCCAAGAGAAGAACTTCTTTATCAAAGTGCATCAAAACCTCCTGTGCCCGCAGTATGCGGACAAAAGGCCTTCGCGTCAATCTCGGGAGCCGGAACCCCGCATCTTCCGGAACAGCCTGCGGGCGTTGGCGCTCGTGGCTTCCGCCACCTCGTTGAACGGCACCTGCTTGAGCTCCGCGACCTTCTCGGCCACATGCGTTACGAAGAGCGGCGTGTTGCGCTCGCCGCGATGGGGTACCGGCGTCAAATACGGCGCGTCGGTCTCGATGACGATGCGGTCGAGCGGCGCCCACTTCACCACATCGGTCAGGAGCTCTTTGCCGGCTTTGACGTCCGACTTCCTGGGCGGGTACGTGATGGTGCCGCCGAAGGCCAGGTAAAAACCGAGGGCGAGGTACCGTTCGGCGTCGGCGCGGCTTCCGGTGAAGCAGTGGATGACGCCGCGTGGCGGCTCGTCGGCGCGGACCGGTCCCCAGATTCTTTCGATCAGGGCGATCTGATCGTCATGAGCATCGCGGCAATGGATGACGACCGGAAGGTCGTGCGCGATCGCCAAGCGCGCGCCGGCCTCGAACGCTCCGGATTCCCGTGCCTTCATCTCATCCGGCGTCACGCCTTCGTACTCGTAATGATAATCGAGCCCCATCTCCCCCACCGCCACGACTTTCGGGTGCCCCAAGAGATCTCCGTAGTAGGCCGGGTCGAACCGCTCGTTGCGCGACTTGAACTGCACCTCGCCTTCGTCGTGATAGCCCTCGAAGATGTGCGAAGGATGCAGCCCGACCGTCGCCCAGACGCCGTCGTACCGTTCCGCCAGCTTGATGGCGTTCGCGCTCGTGTCCTTCTGGGTGCCGATCGCCACCATCTGCACGCCTTGGGAAAGGCAAGACCGGACGACCTCATCCATGTCATCCTTATAGGCGTTGAAGTGCACGTGGCAATGCGTGTCGATCAGCATATCGTTACGTTCGATAATCGGCGCGGTAATCGATGTCGCCGCGGGCTTTCAAGCCCTGCAGCAAATTGGCGATGATGCGCCTGTTGGCACCGTCTGGCATGACGTCCAGGGAGCGCTCAAGAGTCAATTGATCCTTCCGGAAGTACGCCACGGTGGCGCGGACGTAGTCCTGCCACTCGCTATAGCCGGGATCTTCGACCTCAAGCGCGGCCGCAAGGCTCTTTTCGAACTCCGGCAAAGCGTCGCCGCCCGCCATCGCTTCCGACTGCCCCGCGTGGAAACGCGAAAGGGACAACAGGTTGGCATAACCGAAGATATCCTCTTTTCCCGTCACGCACCGCGCGCGGACCTCGGGCGATTCCAGGACTACGGCGGTCGCATGAGCCGCATCGTGACTTGGCGTCGATTGATCGATCTCCATCAGCGCCTCAAGAAAATCATCCGGGGAAAGGTCTCCGGAAAACAAACGCTCGCGCAGCTTCGACGAAGCTTCTGCTGAATCCTGAATGGACGGCCGTTCGAATGGCATAGTCATCAGGAAATCACCGATTGGATCTGGCGGATGGCCTGCGGCAGGAGCGGAGCGAAGAAGCCGAAGGCGTGCAGGAGCCAGAGGCCGACCTGCGAGGCGGTCAAAAGCCCGGCGAAACCCGAGACGACCGGATACCGGGCGGCCACGTAGAGCCCGCCGCCGACCACCAGGATGCCTTCGACCAGGCCGAGCAATCCTCCGAGCAACGCATTGAAGGTCTTGAGCAGCGGGATGACGGCGACGATCCTGAAGATCTTGTCGATAATCCAGAACACCAGGCCGATCAGCCGGTTGACCAAGACCATGATGACGAGGAAAGTCAGCACGCGCGCCGTGTTCGAAGCGCCGAACGCCCCGGCGGCGGCATAATGCCCGGCCACCAGGACCGAAGCGATGGTGCCGACGAGCGCTCCCAAGGCGCTGATCAGCCCGAACCACAGCCCCGCCAGCACGAAGGCGAAGACGGCCAGGCTGAGGATGAGGTCGAGGAAGGTCATGAGGCGGACGGATTGCGCATCGTCTCCACGAAGGAGTCCCTGAGGTGCCTCTGCAAGGCGATGTCTCCCCTGAGAGCCTTGACGTCGCTGGGATTCAAGTACTTCCTTTCCTGCATCGCGGCAAGGAAGGCGGACTCATCCATCCTATTGAACTCATCGATGGCCGCCCGCAGGGCCGATTCGCTTTTACCTTTGGACTTTCCTGCCAACGCGGCGGCGGCCTTGAGGACTTTTTCTTCTATCTTCACCAGGCGTTCGTCCTCCTTGGCTTTTTTCGCCTTCTCCGCTTCGGGCACGGGAGGTTTTGCGGGCTTGGGCTCCGGTTCCGGAACTTCTTGCACCGCCATATCTTCATGTTCCTCACGTTCACGTCGTGCCAGATCCTCTTCCATCCGCGCGATCATCTCCCGTTCCTTCCGCAGTTGGACCGCGTTAAAACGCGGCGGTCTCGCGGGATCGTCGTTCCTGGCACGATCCCCGGGCTTTCGTGCGTCATACCGCTTTTGTTCAGCCTCAAGCCGCTCTTTCCTCCAGGCCAGATGCTGCCTCAGCTCGTCCAAAGGCATACCCTCCTTTGGACGAGCTTGGAAATCGGGCGCATAGCGGCCTCCACCGACATCGACCATCTCGATCGCGTCCGGCTCGCCCTGCTCACGACCCTCGGTTTCAGGTTCTCCATCGTCACTTTCATCCATGTCCGCGTCAATGATTTCGACGGCTTCCGGAGGCACCGTTTCCCGACTGACCTCTTGCTCACCCGACTTCAAGCTTTTTTGCGCTTCAGGGGTGCTGGGAGCCTCACGGCCACCGCTTTTCACGAGAGCGCCTGCACTCTCGCCTTCCGCCGATGCCTGCCGCTCCGCCTCGCCGGCGTCCGCAGCCAAATCATCCTGCGCCTGCATATAGGCATCCACCCGCTCCGTCATCCCCTTGATGCGATCGAACTTCGCCCTGGCCTCGGCCCATTCCTTGTCCTTGGCGGCGATCCGTTCCTGATTCGCCTTGGTCGCGACGTCAAGATCCTCGGTAGCCTTCATCGCGTTCTTCTCTTGCTCGGCCACTATCGCCTCGTGGATCTCATCATCGATTTTTTCCCTCTCCTCTTCCTCTGCCATGGCCGCGTCCACGCGCTCCCCCATCGCCGCGATGCGCTCTGCACGATCCTTTGCCATCTTAGCGCGGAGTTCCTCAAGACTCTTCGACGCATCATGCACATCCAAGCCTGTCTTCAGCATACGCGCGAACGCCTCGCTCTTCTTTTCCTGCTTCTCTTTCGATGCGAAAAAACTCCTGGCAGGTTTGGCGGCAGCCTTGAACGCCGCCGTCTCCTGCGCGAGTCGTTGACGAGCGATCGGGATTTGGGTGTTCAGCTGCTGAAGCTTCCACTTTTCCATGCCGCCCGCCGCGGCGATCTCCTTATCCAAATCGGCTTTGCCTTCATCGAAGGCCTCGTCAAGCGCGTCATCCGGCTTCAAGGACGCTTCGGCGGGCGCTTTCGGGGCTTCGGTAACCGTTTCGGCCTTCTTGATTTCCGGTTCATGGGTTTTCGGCGCGACGATCGCTTCAGACTTCTCCTCGTATTCCTTCTTCAAGGCATCCGCCTTCCCCTCAAGATCGCTGACGGCCTCGCCGCCCCGTACCAGATCATTGGCACGAGCGAAAAAGGTCTTGGCCCGCTGCCACCAGGATTGCGTCGAGTGCGTGAAGTCGGCGACGGCCGTGTCCACCGCCGCATCCGACTCCCGTTTCTTTTGCATCAGGACTTCTGGCGTTTTTCCGGCAGAGGCTTCCGGAGCCGTTTCCGGCGCCTGCGGCTGTTCCTTGCGTGCGGGTTCGGCCATATCAAGGCTGTTTAAGGTCGTTCAGGATCCGCTCGATCTCTTCCTTCTCCAGGTCGCCGATCACGCGCCTCATGACCTCGAGCTTCTCGTGCTCCAAGCCGCGCAGCTGGCCCATGAATTCGTCGTAGGCCGCCTGCAGCCGCCTGGCCTTCTCTTCAATGGAATCAGGGGTGTCCATATCGTCAAGTATAAAGGAAAAAACAAAAAGCCAAAAGCAGGGGCTTTCGGCTTCCGCCTTCTAGCTTTTGGCTTCCAGCCTCGGGAACAGGATCTCTCCTTTCTTGACGACGGCACCGGTCTTGAGGCCGCCCCAGGCTTCGGCTTCCGGCAGCCGGACGTCCGCGGGATCGATGGAGAGCTGGGCCAGGATGCGGCTTGCCGCCGCCGGGATGACCGGCAGGAGGGCCGTGCCGATGTGGCGGAGCGCTTCGGCCAGCTGGTACATGAATGGAGCGACGTCCTCGCCGAGCTTGGCCTTCTTGAATGGCGCCTCAAGGTCAATGGCCTGATTCACGCCCGTGACGTAGCGCTCAAGGACGCGGATGGCTTCGTCGAAGTGATAGCGATCAAGCGAAGCCTCGTACGCTTTCCAGAAATCTTCCGTGTTGAAACGGTCTGGCACTGCCGCCGGAACTTTGGCGTCGCAATACTTCTCGACCATGGTGGCGGTACGGGCGGCCAAGTTACCGATGCCGTTCACCAACTTGGCGGCGTAGGCCTCTTCGAACTGCTTCCTGGAATAGTCGCCATCCTCGTAGGCGGGCAGGCTGCCGAGCAGGTAGTAGCGCACCGGATCGGTGCCGTAGGCCTGTACGAGATCGTACGGATTCACCACGTTGCCGAGCGACTTGGACATCTTCTGGCCGTCGGCGGTGATGAAGCCGTGGATGAAAATCTGCTTGGAGAGCGGCAGACCGGCCGAGAGCAGCATTCCCTGCCACATGGCCGATTGCTGGCGCAGGTTATCCTTGCCGGCGACCTGCACGCCGGGCCAGAACTTCTCGAAATCGCCGGAAGCGGGCCAGCCGAGGGTGGAGATATAGTTCACGAGCGCGTCGAACCACACGTACATCACGTGCGCCTCATCGCCCGGCACCGGCACGCCCCAGGACATCTTCTCCTTGAGGCGCGAGATGCTGAAGTCCATGAGACCCCCCTCGACGAACGAGCGGATCTCTTTCAGGCGACTCTCCGGCATCACGAATCCCGGGTTTTCCCCGTAGTGCTTGAGGAGCGCGGCCTGGTACTTCGACCAGCGGAAGAAATAGTTCTCCTCATCGCGCAGCTCGACTTCGAGCTTCGGGTGGATCGGGCACTTGCCGTCGACCAGCTCCGAATCGGTCTTCTCCAGCTCGCAGCCGACGCAGTACTTCACTTGGTACTGCTTCTTATAGATGTCGCCCGCCGCATCGCAGCGCTTCCAGAATTCCTGGGCGGCTTTCACGTGATGCTCGTCGGTCGTGCGGATGAAGTTGGTGTAGGTCAGGTCCAGTGCCTCCTTCAGGCCATGGAACTTGGCGGCGTACTCGTCACAATACGCTTTCGGGTCCATGTCGGCCTTCTCGGCAGCGGCCTGGATCTTCTGCCCATGCTCGTCGGTGCCGGTATTGAAGACGACCTCCTCGCCCTTGAGGCGGTGCCAGCGCGCCAAGACGTCTGCTTGCACGATTTCCAAGGCGAAACCGATATGCGGGTCGGCGTTGACGTACGGCAAGGTGGTGGTGATGGAGTAGGTGTTTTTGGGCATATCAGCGTTTGCCCTCGATGGCGATGACATATTCTCCTTTGATCGGTTCGGATGCCAACAGGCCGATGGCTTCATCCATCGTGCCGTAGCGGATCGATTCGTAGACCTTGGTCAGCTCGCGGCCGATGACGATCTTGCGGTCCGGCGCGCAGAGGGGCACGAGTTCGGCCACGGCCTTCTCGACGCGGTGCGGGCTCTCGTAGAAGACGGAGGTGCGTTCCTCCTCGGCGATCGCCTTCCAGAACCCCATCCTCCCTTTCTTGTGCGGCGGGAAGCCGTGGAAGACGTAGCTGTCAGCGTAGAGGCCGGAGGCCGAGAGGAGCGCGATGGCCGCCGAAGGCCCCGGGATCGGCACGATCTTCACGGCGCTGCCAGCTTCGCGGACGAGTTCGGAGACGAACTTGGCGCCAGGGTCGGAGATGCCGGGCGTGCCGGCGTCGCTGACCAGCGCCATCGTCTCCCCCGCCGTGATGCGCGCGACCAGCTGGCGGATCTTTCCGGGTCCGGTGTATTCATGATAGCTCGTGAGCGCCGTCTTCAGTTCGAAGTGCGACATGATCTTGCGGGTCATGCGCGTGTCCTCGCAGAGCACGAGCTGCGCCTCGGAGAGCGCCTGCAGCGCGCGCGGGCTCATGTCGTCCAAATTCCCGATCGGCGTCGCCACGACGTAGAGGCGGCTCATAGCGTTTCCATCATTTTCTTCAAAGCGGGTTCCTGCATGACGGCATGCGAGGCGCCGTAGACGACGAAGACGCTCTTGCCGCCCATCAAGGCCTGACCGATCGTGCGGACGATAGCGCGGTCCCGAATCTCGCTCGTCAACGCGTGGATGGCGACATACGGCCCTCCGACTCCGGCCGCATCGGCGGGATCGTCATGAGCCTCCATCAATTTCGGATCGACCGGGAATTCATCTTCGCTGGCCTCCTCATCTCTGCGCATCCGCTTACCCGTGACGATGAAGAAACGTGCCTCCAGCCGATCGAGAATGCGCCGATCAATCCCCTTTCGAAACCGTTCGAAGTCTTCTGGATCGTCCTGCTTGAGCTTCTTCAAGTCTTCGTTCGAAGGCAACTCGCCAGCCCAATCGAGCTGAAGGAACGGCTCGAGGCGGAAATACGCGCTCTCGACGTCCTCCATCGTCGGATGCCGCTTTTGCACTCTGGTCACGTAGCTGAATCGCATGATGCATTCGGCGACGGCGATATCCTCTTTCGCATAGCCGGCTTCGATCAACTTCTCGCACAACATGGAATCCGACGGCTCCGGACTCACGACTTCGTAGCCTTTTTCTCGCGCCAGGTATTGAGTGAAATTCGGTTCTCCGGAACGCCGGGCGGCGGCCTCATCCGCATCGTCCGGACGCACACCGCCTTCGATGACGACGAGCGAATCCTCTGGAGGATGGCTTTCGGTGAACGTCTCGAAGCGCGCCTTGAGGTCGTCGAACATCGCATCGGCAGGATCCTCGCTGTGATGCGCTCCGAAATACAGGAGTTCACGTCCGCATCCGTGCGCCTCAAAAACATACGGCGTCGGGTGTTCCAACACCCGATACTCCTTGAACGTCATGATCGAGTCGAGCACTGGCGTCACCGCATCGGGACGCTTGGCTTCCGGTCGTTCGATACTCATATACAGGAAGAATCCTACATTTTTCGGAGCTTTTTGTGAAGCTCGCCTTGACACGAGGCTTCCGGCATGATACGGATGCCGCGGAGGTAAGAGCATGCCGACAAGGGAACGGATCGCCGCGTGCCTGCGCTGGAGGTATCTAAAGTGGGTCTTCGGGGTCATGAACACATGCGCCATGCTGCCGCAGCTGGTGAGGCTCGTCATGACCCGACAGACGGCCGGGATCAGCATCACGATGTTCTGGATCATCCTGGCGGTCCAACTGGCCTACAGCTTCGACGGCTTCCTGACACGGAACCGGATGCTGATGGTGACCCTGGCCGGCGCCTCGACCATCACGACCTCGATCATCATTCTCTACTACGCGTCCTCATGACCGATCCGTCGCTGGATCGTTTTTTTGTCTCAAAGTCTCACCACGCGACCTCCTTGAGGTCCAGCTTTTCTTCCTCGCCCAGCGCCGCCTCGACGAGCTTCCCGACATCGAGCTTTTTCTCGTCTTCAGCCACGAGGTCTTCCATCGTCTTGGTGGCCGGGCGTTCCGGGAGGAAGAGCGAGCAGCAGTCGGCATGCGGGCGGATGGAGAGCTCGTAGGTGCCGATGGCCTTGGCGCGCGTGACGATCTCCTCCTTGTCCATGCCGATGAGCGGTCGCAGGATCGGCAGGCGCGTGACGGCTTCGATCGTCCTCAGGTTCTCGACGGTCTGCGAAGCGACCTGCCCGAGCGATTCGCCGGTCACGAGACCGCCCGCCTTCTCACGGAGGGCCAGGCGTTCGGCGATGCGGAACATCATGCGGCGGTACAGGATGACGCGGTACTGCGGGTTGCAGAGCGCGGCGATCTCTTCCTGGATGGGCGTGAGGTTCACGAGCGAAAGATGCGCTTGGACGGCCGTTCGGTTCAGCACGAGCGCCAGGTCCTTCGCGATGTCGATCGACGCGCGGTCGGTGTACGGGAAGTTATGGAAATGCACGTAGTGCAGCTTGGCGCCGCGCCGGGCCATCATCCACGAGGCGACGGGCGAATCGATGCCGCCCGAAAGCAGTGAGACCAGCTTGCCGCCGGTCCCGGCCGGCAGCCCTCCGGCGCCCTTCAGCTTCTCGTCGGCGACGTACGCTCCGTCATGCGTCACTTCGATCCAGCAGGTGCGGTCAGGCGCGTGCAGGTCGACCTTCAATTCCGGGTTGGCTCGAAGGATCGCCGCTCCGACTTCGGACGAAAGGTCCTGCGACGTCATCGGGAAACGTTTGTCGGGGCGACGGACGGTCACGCGGAACGTGCCTCGCGCTCCGATGAAGCGGCGGGCGCTTTCCGTCAGGATCGCCTCCACGTCCGGAGCGACCTTGGCGCAGGGTTGGATGGTGGCGACGCCGGCCACCGAGAGCAGGCGCTTCAGGACTTCCGGCGCGTGCTCGTCCCCGACCTCCACGCGGACCAGGCCCGTGCGGCGGCGGATTTCCGTCGCGTGGAGGCCTTTCAGCTGCGTCTTGATGTTCGAAACCAGCCGCTCCTCGAAATAGGCGCGGTTCTTCCCTTTGATGCCGAGTTCAGCATAGTGGATGACGAAGGTCATGGTCGGCGTCCTTCAAGAAGGCTTCGGCCTCCTCAGGACTGCCGATCTTACCCTCTGCCTGCGCATCCATCAAGAGGTCGAGCGCCTGGCGGATTTCCGGACCGGGCTTCAGGCCCAAAAGGCGCATCACGCCTTCGCCGTCCAGAAGCGGAGCCGCGCATCGTTCGCGGATCGATGCCAGACGTCGCACGTAAGCTTCCGGATCGACGCCCAAGCCGCCCGCCAGGAGCAGCGCGTCATCGCCGACGACGGCATCGGCCAGGAAGCTGCGGCGGAGTTCCGAAGGGCGCCAGTCCTCTGCGCCGCGCGCCTGCATCCTGTGCGCGAGGTCGATCGTCCGACTGACACGGCCGCGCGAGACGTCGAAACCCGGGACCGCCGAAGCGCGCAACCGCTCCGCGATCGCGCCGGCCCGCTCCGGACCCGCGTCATGGAGCAGCCCCGCGAACGTGGCTTCGCCATGACCAGGACCGATCGCCGCCAAGCGACGCGCGACCGCATCCTCCGCGACGAGCTCCGGCAGGAAAGCGCGGAACGCCCCGCTGCCGCGCCACATCTCGACCGCGCGCCCCGGATCCGCTTCCAGGCTTTTCAGGAGCTCGCGGGCGATGAGCTCGTACGGCACCAGGCGCTCCCCCTCCCGCACGCCCTCGATGCGCGGCATGAGCCGCCCGAGCGCGCCCCAGGTCAGCGGTTCGATGACGAATCCCAACTGGCAAGAGAAGCGCAGGGCGCGCAACATCCGCGTGCAGTCTTCCAAGAAACGCGTTTCCGCGTCTCCGACGGCCCGCAGCATCTTGCGCCCGAGGTCGGCGACGCCGCCGAAGGGATCGACGATGACCCCCTCGGTCGCGTCCCATGCCATGGCGTTGATCGTGAAATCACGTCGTGCAAGGTCATCTTCGATCGGCAAGCCGGGATCGGACTGCGCCGCCACGTCGCGATAGCCGCCCGTCCCTGCCGACCGTTCGCGACGCGGCAGGGCGATGTCGATGCGGATGCCTCCTTCGCGCGAGGCGAACTTGAAGACTCCGAAGACGCGACCGACATAGTCGACGGCGCCACGCGCTTCCAAGAATGCCACGAGGTCCTCCGGCGCGACGCCCGCGACCAGCACGTCGACATCCTTGATGACGCGGCCCAGCAAGGCATCCCGCACCGCGCCGCCGACCACGTACCAGCGCGAACCCGGCAGTTCTTGGGACCAGGCGCGCAGGCGTTCCTTGACGGGATGACCTTCGAACATATCACGTACCGTCATGCAGATCCTGGATGCGCCAGCGCAGCTCGGAGATTTCACGTTCGTTCTCGAGCCGCCGCTTCCGTTCCTCCTCCCGGCGTGCCTGCATGACAGCCTCCGTTTCCGGAGGCGACGCCTGCCGCGCCGTCCTGACGATTTCTTCGACGATCCGTTCTCCTGCGCGTTCCAGCGCCCGTTTCTCGGCCTGCAGCTTCTTGAGCCGCGGATCGCCTTCGTGATGCCGGACGCCGGCGGCCACATGGAACCCGCCCGATCCGTACGGATACCGACCGTCGCGCTTGCCGGCCGCGTCGACCAGCCCCTTCAAGCCTTTGATCTTGAGGTGCGATTGCGTGAGCAGCAGGACATCCTCGCCTTCCGGCATGAAGACCGCGACTTCGGCGCTCTGACGGAAGGCCCGGAGCGAGACCTCCGAGGGCCGGTAGGTCCGTGAGGCCAGGAACCGCTGCGCGTCTTCGGGGCGCATGCCTTTGAGGTTCCCTGCGGCCATCGGTCGCAGGTCCTCATGGCTGAGCAGGAGCAGACGCACGTCCGGAGCGCTCGTCTCGAAATCCCTCAAGTCTTCGAGAAAATCCTTCCCGCGCTGTTCGAGCAGGACCGTCTTCCTGCCATCCGGGTTCCGGTACTCCAGTGCCATGTTCTTCTGCGTCGTGAAATGCAGGGTCCGCTGGTAGTAGGCGCGCGCCGCATCATCTTCGCCTGACGGCTGGAGATGCAGCAGCCGATCGGCCGGGGCGACGCGATACAGGCGGAACTCGTTCAGTCCGCGTTCGATCTTGCTTTCGCCCTTTTCCACAAGAGGCCGTTCCGATGAAACTCTATGCCCCATAACGCCTTTTAACGGGAAGAATGACGGGCTCATCATACAGGAAAAGCAGGCACGCCGTCAGGCTTTGAGACAATAAAACCGACCCGCTTGGGTCGGCGCTCGAACGGCGATCAGATGAACTGACGCAATGCCCACCGCATCTCGTCTGCGGATTGGTACCGTTGATCCGGATCGGCACGAAGCGCACGAGACACCGCGTCTTCAAGGCCGGGCGGGAACCTGAACTTCGGAGCTGACGCCGAAAAGGGAGCGGAGCGATCTTCCATCTTCATCCCCACGAGTTCCTGATACGACGTCTTATCCGGAAATGCGAACGTGCCTGTCAATAGGAAATAGAGGGTGAGGCCGCACGCATACAGATCGGTCCGGGCATCAAGAAGGCGCCGTGCAAGATGCTGCTCCGGGGCCATGAACAGAGGGGTGCCCGTGCAAAGTCCGGGAGGTTCGATGTCTTCCGGACGGAGCCTCGCCGTGAGCGTAGCGATCCCGAAATCGATGATCTTCAGGCCTGCGCACGTAAGCACGATGTTGTCCGGCTTGATGTCGCAATGCACCAACCCGGCGGCATGCACGGCCTCCAAGCCCTCCAGAAGCTCCAGGATGATCCTGATGCAGCAAGCGACTTCTCCGTGAGCCCGAAACTCATCGAGCGGGATGCCATCGAGAAGCTCGAGAGCGGCATAATAACCGGGCGTATTCGTCGATCGCGCAAAACCGGCATCGAGCACCTGCACGACGCGCGGATGGCGCAGGCCGGCAAGAGCGACGACTTCCCGCTGCAGCCTGAGGACGTCGCGACCGGACGTACCCGGGTCGGCGATCTTGATCGCGACGTACGTGTCGCCGACGCTGTCCCAAGCGCGATAGATATGGCTCATGCCACCCTTTTCCAGCAGACAGTCAAGGACATAGCGTCCCCCGAGGACTCTTTCTGGAAACGGACCGTTTTCCATTTAAGGTACCCACCTTTCAAAGATCATGCAGGCGTGATTCTCGCATTTTCCAGGCGACTTGTCAATGCCGGCGGGACGCAAAACCCCGCGGATCTTTCCGCGGGGTTTCCTTTCCGATCGAGCCGGTCACGCAGCTTCGGCGACAGCCAATTCTTCGGCGCCGCACAATCCGCATTCAAGGGAAAGATCGTCTTTCCGGATTTCGCCGCAGCTGTTGCAGAAGAACGCGCCATCAGCCTCGTCGACGGTCGCGGCGCTGCAGAGGCCGCAGCGGAAGGCGAGGTCACGGGCGTTCAGTTCTCCGCAGAAGGGACAGGCGTACGACATGCCCATACGTAAAGATCATCCAGAATTTTTAACCACCGCGAGTATAGCAACACGCCCGGCCTCAAACAAGGCAAAAAGTTGTCCACAGTCTACTGCTTGACGCGTTCGCCTTTCGTTCGTCTATACTGCGAACGATAAGCGAACATCTAATCACGCTCCATCTATGTTCGAGCTCACTTCAAAACAGAAAGAGTTGCTGGATGCCATCCAGGAACACGTCGGGATGCGCGGGGTCATGCCGAGCTACCGCGAACTCGCGACGGCCATGGGCGCGTCCAGTCCCGCCACCATCCACAAGCACGTGTCGCTGCTCGAAAAGAAAGGCTACGTCCTCCGGCACGACGGCGGGCGCTCCCTCTCGCTGACGCCCAAAGCGACCATGCGCCGGCCGGCCATCGGGCTGCCCCTGCGTGGACTGATCACCGCCGGTTCTCCGATCGAAGCGATCGAGACCGACGATACGATCGACGTCCCGGCGGACATGGTCGTCGACGAGATCAACTCCTACGTCCTGAAGGTGAAGGGCACCTCGATGATCGATGACGGCATCTTGGACGGCGACTACGTGGTGGTCGAACGCAACCCTTCGCCCAAGAATGGCGACATCGTCGTGGCCCTGCTCGAAAACACCTACGCCACCCTCAAGCGCTTCTATCGGGAAACGAACCGCATCCGCCTCCAGCCCGCCAACGCCACCATGTCCCCCATCTACGCCTTCGACCCCCTGATTCAAGGCGTCGTCCGCGCCGTGCTCCGAAAATACTAACCGCATATATATGAGCAGAAGGAAGTTCAAATCGATGTATCGCCGCCTGGTAGGACGTGCCGTGGATTGGTTCGAAATCTCGGAATATGAAGGTGCCGTGGACTCGCTGGCCTCATAGACGCTTTCCGGAGGGGTTTGCTATGCTTGAGCCCGTCCCTAACGTACGAACTCTCCTTTATGTCGGAACTGCAAGTGAAACCTCTCAAGTACAAGGAACTGCCCGGACTATCTGAAAAACAGCTCTCCGAGCACCACGACGTCCTGTACGCCGGCTACGTCAAGAAGACCAACGAGATCCGCGCCAAGCTCGGCGCCGTCGACCTCACGCTCGCCAACGCCACCCACAGCGACCTGCGTGAACTGAAGATCGAGGAGACCTTTGCCTTGAACGGCGTGAAGCTCCACGAACGCTATTTCGACAACCTCGGCGGCAAGGGCGGCGCTCCGGAAGGCGCCATCGCCGACCTTATCATGCGTGATTTCGGCTCCTTCGAGAAATGGGCCGCCGAGTTCGCCGCCTGCGGCCTGGCTTCCCGTGGCTGGACCGTCCTGGCCTATGATTTGGAGGAGAAGCGCCTCATGAACATCGTCTGCGACATCCACAACCAGGGCGGCGTCTGGGGCCAGGTCCCGCTCCTGGTGCTCGACATCTACGAGCACGCCTACTTCATCGACTACGCCACCGGAAAGAAGAAGTACATCGAGGCCTTCATGCAGATCGTCGATTGGGCCGCCGTCAACGCCCAGCTCGAGAAGTTTGACCTGCCGAAAGCCTGAAGTTATGATGAAGCCTCGCCTCCGCGGCGAGGCTCTTCATTATCATAAGGAATCGCCATGCAAACGCTGATCGGCAAGCAGGCGCCGGACTTCAAGCTCCAAGGCGTCTCGCACGAGGCCTTCGAGTTCCACGCCCTCACGGACTACCGCGGCAAGTGGGTCGTGCTGTTCTTCTACCCGCTCGACTTCACCTTCATCTGCCCGACGGAGATCACCGGCTTCTCCAAAGCCGACGAAGAGTTCGAGAAGCTGAACGCCAAGGTGCTGGGCGTCTCGACCGACTCGGTCCACTCGCACAAGGCATGGCTGAAGGAGCTCGGCGCCCTCAAGTACCCGCTGCTCTCCGACAAGACCATGGCCGTCAGCCGCGACTACGGAGTCCTGGTCGAAGAAGAAGGCGTTTCGCTGCGCGGAACCTTCATCATCGATCCTGAAGGCAAAGTCCGTTACGCCCTGGTCCACGACAACGGCGTCGGGCGCTCCGTCAAGGAGACCCTCCGCGCCCTGCAGGCCCTCCAGACCGGCGAACTCTGCCCGCTGGAGTGGACGCCCGGAGAGAAGACGCTCGGAAAAGCCTAGGAACGGGAAAAGACGGCCCCAGCGGCCGTCTTTTTACCATCATTATTTGGAACTCTGCGCTCCTGCCAGCCGATTTCAAGAGTCTTGCAATCATGCTCGATGTATGGCACGCTTGCGCCACACGCTTGCAAGGAGTGTCCGATGAGTTACTTCGCTGCACGGTACGTGAATGCCGGGGGTGTCGCCCTCGGTGAGGTACAATCACTGATCATTCCCTTCATCCACGGCCGCGCCAAGGGCATCCTGATCGACGGCCTCCGCAAAGAGCTCGCTGGCGACCCTTCACATAATTTGGGTTTCGGCCTGACCGAGGAAACGCTCGCATGGCTCCGTACACACGGCATCCCCGAGCACCTGCCCACCGACCTGCTCCAGGAAGTCGAAATCCATCTGGCCAGCCCGATCGCCACCCGATGGCACATGCTGGTCAAGAAGTACGCCACTGGCATGGAAGGCAAGCTCCGAGCTTCCGACTTTAACGAAGCGATGCTGCCTCGCCTCACCCATGAAAACCTGCGGCTGTTCGCCTGCGATAGGACCGGCAGCATCGGCTACAGGAACCCGGACGATCCGGAGGCGCAAACGAACTGGTATCCAGACGTCACCCTCTATGATGGCTGGGAAAACCAGATCCTCCGCCGCATCCGCCGCGCTCATAGGCGCGCTCTCGTCGGCGCCCTCCCGAACCCCATGCTCAACTGGCTCAGAACGGACGGTATCGCCGTGACATTCGTCGCTGAGTGACATCCGAAAGGGTGTTTTTTTCTATTCGGAAGAGGATATTCGCCGTCTCACAACTTCCTCAAAAACTCCAACAACAACCTCGCTCCATACCCGCTCGCGCCCCATGATCTTTCGTCCTGATATTCCTTCTCGTTGTAAGCAGGACCCGCGATGTCCAGGTGAGCCCAAGAGGCCGTCTCCCCGATGAATTCCTTGAGGAAAAGCCCGGCGGTGATGGTGCCCGGCCCGCCTTTGCCGCCGATGTTCTTGAAGTCAGCGTGACGGCCCTTTACCTGTTCGGCGTAGGGCGCGTAAAGCGGCAACCTCCAGACCGATTCGCCCGAGACTGCGGCGGCCTGCTCCAAGCGGACGGCGAGCCTGTCGTCGTCGGACAGCAAGGCGCCGATATCGTGACCGAGCGCGATGATGGCGGCGCCGGTCAGGGTGGCGAGATCGATCATCAGGTCAGGCTTGAGTTCCGCGCCGTAAAAGAGCGCGTCGGCCAAGGTCACGCGGCCTTCGGCATCGGTGTTCAGGATCTCGATCGTCTTGCCGGACATGGTCTTCACGATGTCGCCGGGTCGGATGGCGGTGCCGGAAGGCATGTTCTCGACCATCGCCATGACGCCATGGACTTCGATCTGGAGCTTGAGCGTCGCGAGCGCGCGGAAGACGCCCAGCACGGCGGCGGCACCGGCCATGTCGATCTTCATATCCATCATGCCGTCGGCCGGTTTGATGGAAAGGCCGCCGGAATCGAACGTCACGCCCTTGCCGACCAGGACGACGCGCTTCCTGGCGTTCGGCGGCTTGTACGCCAAGTGAATCATCTTCGGCTCATGAGCGGACCCTTGCGCTACGGCCAGGATGCCTCCGCAACCCATGTCCTGAAGCTCCTTGCGCCCGTAAATCTTGATCGACATCCGCTTCTGTCCGACCGCGAGCGCCAAGGCCTCCTGGACGAACGTGGCCGGATGCATGTCGAGGGCCGGCGTGTTCACGAGATGGCGCGCGTACATCGAGGCGCCCGCGAAAGCTTCCGCGTCCGCCACCGCCTTCTCGAAGGCCTTGGCGTTCACGTTCGTCGCGACCAGCACGGTCGCCGTCTCCAGCGTCTTGGCTTTCTTCTCTCCCTTGTAGGCGTCGTACCGATAGCCGCCGAGCAAGAGACCTTCGGCCGCGGCCTGTAGGGCCTCGCCGATCTTCGCCCCGGAACGTTCGAGCGGGATCCAGAGCGCGAGGGCCTTGGCTTTGGAGGCTTCCGCCATCTTCACTGCCCCCGCAGCGGCGCTACGGAGCCGGCTGACGTCGAAACCCTTGCGGGCACCGAGGCCGAGCAGCGCCAGCTTGCGGTACGGCAGCTTGCCATGCGTATGGATGACGATCGTCGCGCCGGTTTCCGCCTTGAAAGCCTCTTCCCGCACGTGCTCCGAAAGATGCCCGCCGAGCGCGGCATCCAGGCGCGAAACTGGCGTGATCTCGGAACCCTCAAAGACGCCGACGACCAGGATATCGGCAGCGACTTCCTGTGGAAGCGCGATGGATCGAAGGATGCGCATGCTAGAGAGCCCCTTCTTTCTTCAAGAGCGCCGACTTCTTCGTGGGGCCGCCGAAAGCGTACTCCCCTACCTTGCCGTCCGCCCGGATGACCCGGTGGCATGGCACGCGCTTGGTATCGAGATTATGCGCCATGATCGTACCGACCGCGCGCGCCGCTCCCGGCCGTCCGGCAGCCTTGGCGACCTCCCCGTACGTGCGCGTCTGCCCGCGCGGGATCTTGGCGACGACGGCGTAGACCCTCTGCGCGAAAGGCGTCTCAAGCCCTGAAAACTTCGAGGTCCTTGAGGACTTCTTCCGCATGCCCGGCCGGTTTGACGTCTTCATAGATCTTGGCGATCTTGCCTTCAGGATTGATGAGGAAGGACCAGCGGAGGATGCCCATGTATTCCCGACCCATGAATTTCTTCTTGGCCCAGACGCCGTAGGCGTTCACCAGCGTCTTCCCCTCGTCGGAAAGCAGGATGAAGGGCAGCTCGTATTTTTCCGCGAACTTGGCGTGCCTCTTGACCGGGTCGACGCTGACGCCAAGCACGGCGGCTTTCAGCTTCTTGAACTTCGGGAAATTGTCCCGGAGCGCGCAGGCCTCGACGGTACAGCCGGGCGTGTCGTCCTTGGGATAGAAATACAGCAGTACCCACCGGCCCGCATAGTCCTTGAGAGCGTGCATCTTGCCTTCCTGGTCCGGAAGGTTGAAAGCCGGGGCTTCGGTCCCGACGCGCGGTGCAGGCATAGGGGGGAGGGGTTTATCGGCGGACCTGGAAGACGTACGTCTTGAGATAGCTGGACTCCGGGAAATAGACCGACGACGGATGGTCCGGACTCTGCCGGACGGCGGCGATCACGTCGAGCTTGAGACCGGCCTGCACGGCGGCACGGCGCAACGTATAGGCCAGATCGTCTTCCGTCAGGAAGTGCGAACAGCTGGAAGTGACGAAAATGCCTCCATCCTCGACCAGCCGCATGGCGGCGCGGTTCAGGAAGTGATAGGCCTTGCGTCCCTCTTCCGCTTCCTTCATCGTCTTGATGAGCGCGGGCGGATCCATCACGACCATGTCGTACTTCTTCTCCTGCCCGGCGCCGAGCCACTGGAAGATGTCGGCCTCCTCGACCGTGAACTTCTTAACGGAGAGATCATGCAGCTCGGCGTGCTTGCGGCAGAGATCGAGCGCGTCAGCCGACGCGTCGACGTTATGCACGGATCTGGCGCCTCCGAGCATCATGGCGACGCCAGCGGCGCCCGAGTAGGAGAAGAGATTCAGGACGTTCCTGCCCTCAGCCAACCCGGCGAGCGCGGCACGGGCGTCTTTTTGATCGAGGAAGAAGCCGGTCTTCTGACCCTTGACCGGATCGGCCAGGAACTTCACGCCCCGCTCGGTGAACGGAACGAGTTCGTCAGCCGTTCCGACATGGACCTTCACGACATCCTTGAGGCCCTCCTCGGCGCGGACAGGCATGTCACTGCGCTCGATCAGGCACTCCGGGCGCAGCACCTTCTTGATGGCGGCGATGACGTCGTCACGCATGGCGTCGAGTCCGGCGGTCGAGATCTGGAAGACGACCGTATCACCGAAACGGTCGATCACCAATCCAGGCAGGTTATCGGCCTCACCGAAGACGACGCGGTAGCCGGTCGTGTCGGTCTTGGGGCCATAGCCCATGAGCGCCCGCCGCTCGCCCGCTTCGGCGATGCCTTTGGTCAGCCATTCGCGGTCGATCGTCGCTTCGCCGAAAGCGAACGCCCTCACGGCGATCGAGGACTTGGACGAGAACGTGCCGGTCGCCAGGATCTTCCCGTGCTTATCCGCCACCCGGACGAGCGAGCCGTGTCCGATATCTTCCGGCACGTGCTCGAACGCCCCGGAAAAGATCCATGGGTGACGGAAGGCGATGTTGGCTTCCTTTCCGGTTTTAAGGGTGAGGGTCGGATACATATTGTGGTGCGGGAAGCGTAGCGGAAATCGAGCGAAATGTAAAGATTCAAGAGGAAAAGAGGGTCCCGGTTCCGCCGGAAACCCTCTTTTGAAGGATGACGCTACCGCTTTTCCGTCACGGGCGCGCGATTCCGCTTCCGAAGCTTCAGGACCAGCCAGATGATCAAGATCGGCAGGATCAGGATGCCGCCCCAAACGATGACGATCCAGATGAGACCGGCCAAGATGCCTTGGAACGCGGCGACCAGCGTCTGGACGGCCTCCTTGACGATGACCAATGGGCGGAAACCTCGGGTCGGGGCGCGGACCAACGGTTCCTCCTCCAAAGAAACGCTGATGGTCGAAAGCGAAGTGGTGTTGGCCAGGTATTGGATGCGGCCTTCCAAGGACTCGATCGTCCCCCGGATGGCGCCGATCTGCTGCTGGACCTGGAGCGTATCCGCGACGGTCTTGGCTTGCTTGAGGATGGACAGATACGTGTCTTCCTGGGCCCGCGCGTTACGCAGCTGAGCCTGCAGGTCGGTGTACTGTTCGGTGACGTCCTGGCCCGTCGCGGTCTCGGTCTTCACGAGCGTCGAGAGCTTCTTGAGTTCCGACATCGCCTCTTCGAACTTCGCGACCGGGACGCGCACGCTGACGTCCCCGCTGTGGGAGCCGTCGCCGCGCTCGGTCACGGTCGAGCTCTGCACGAACCCGCCGCGCGATGTGGCGATCCGTCCGGCCTGTTCGGCGGCGACCGAAACCTTGTCGACGACCAGCTGCAAGTAACCGTTCTTGACGATCTTCTGATCGACATCCGCGGCGGTCTTCCCCGCCGTCTGAGGCGAAGGTACGGGCAGCGTACCGACGTAATCGACGGGCACCTGGGCCGGGGCCCCCACGCGTCCGATGTAACCGGGCGCGACCGACTCAGTGCCGATGTTCGCCATCGACTTGCTGACGCCAAGCTGACTGGCATCGGATTTCCTGACATCGGAGATCTTCCAGGCTGCCGCTCCGAGGCACAGGAGAAGCAGGACGGCGATGCCGACTTTCTTAGGCTGCGTCCGCAGATATTCGAGGATGTTTTTCATTGTAGGCGGTTAGTGGCTTCATCATATCATGCCCGTGTCCGGCTTCACAGTCCCAGGACGTCAACCGCCGAGGCGATGGCGTCGGAGATCGCCTCTGAGACGCTTGTACTCGGGCACGGTACGCGCCACGAGCGCCCAGAACCTCGGGGAATGATCGAACGCGAGAAGATGGCAAAGCTCATGGACCACGACGTAGTCGGCCAGCGGCTCCGGCAAAAGCGCGATGCGGTAATTGAAAGACAGCCGGCCGCCGCGCGAGCAGCTCCCCCAGCGCGTCTTCTGGTCGCGGATGGAGACGGCGCTGACCGAGACGCCGTAAAGTGGCGCGAATCGCCCGATTTTGGCGTACGCCAGACGCCGGGCCGACTCCTTATGGAGAGCGAAATCCCTCCGGGCTTCCGCCCGTCCGCGTTCCGGAGGAAGGGACGACAACCTTTCACGCGCCCGCTCCACCCAGACGCGATACCGCGACATGAAATCCTGGACCGAAGACCACGCCGTTCCGGGAGGCGCGGTCACGACGACCCGTCCGCCCGGATGCACCCGTATGCCGGGGCGGACGGCGCGCGGATGCACGCGCAGCTCAGCGACGAACGGTACGGTAACCGAAAAACGCCCCGGCATGATGCCGGAGCGCGTTCCTTCATTGGCAGACCGCGCACTCCTCATTGGCGAAGTCGCGCTGCTGGACCTTGGCCTGCGCACCGTCGATGGCGTCAGCCTCGATCGGGGCGGCCGAGCGCAGGTAGTAGAGGCTCTTCATGCCGGCTTTCCAGGCCATGAAATGCACGTCATGCA
This sequence comes from uncultured bacterium, assembly GCA_937900255.1. Classification (GTDB taxonomy): domain Bacteria; phylum Patescibacteriota; class Patescibacteriia; order SG8-24; family DYFX01; genus DYFX01. The sequence goes on along the minus strand of CALCDZ010000002.1, from coordinate 108,296 downwards.
GGTACTTGCCGCTGAGCGGCGTGGAGAAGAACAGGTTGACCGACTGCGACTGGTCGATGTACGGCTGGCGGTCGGCGGCCTGCTGGACGATCTCTCGCATGTTCATCTCGTATCCGGTACGGAAGACGGCTTTCTCCTCTTCGGTCAGTTCCTCCAGGTGCTGGACGCTGCCCTTGGCGGCGATGACCTTCTTCCAGGTCTCGGTGGTGTTGATTCCTTTCTTTTCGAAAAGCTGTTCAAGGTATTTGTTCTTCACGAGGAAGCTGCCCGAGAGCGTCTTCTGCAGGTAGGCGTTGCCGGAGATCGGTTCGATGCAAGGCGTCGCCTCGCCGCAGATGAAGGCGGTCGAAGCGGTCGGTTGGATGGACGTCACGTAGCTGTTGCGCCTCGTCCCGCCGTCGAGGGGAAGCCCGCGCTCCTGTCCCAGCCGCGTCGAAGCGGCGTCCGCGCTGTCGTGGATGCGCTTGAAGAGCGCCTTGTTGAACTGGCGGGCCGGCAAGCTCTCCATCGGATACATCTTGGCCATGAGATAGCTGTGGTACCCCATGACGCCCAGGCCGATCGAACGCTCGTGCTTGACCGAATTGATGGCCTTCCGGAACTCGACCGGGTGGGCCTGTTCGCAGAAGGTATCGAGGTTGTTGTCGAGCGCCTTGACGCAGGCGTAGGTCAACGCGTCGATCTCGTCCTTCCAGTCGTCATAGCGCTCGATGTTCAGGTTGCCAAGGCAGCAGACGGCGGTGCGTTCATCGTTCGTAGGAAGGACGATTTCGGTGCACAGGTTGCTCTGACGCACGAACAAGCCCTTCTCGCGATGATGCGGCGGGACGGCCTTGTTGACGGTGTCGATGAACAGGAGATACGGCTCCCCCGTCTCGGCGCGGATCTTGAGCAGTTTGCGCCAGACGTCGACCGCCGAAAGTTCCCTGACGACGGTCTTGTAGTGCGGGTCGATCAGCTGATAGGTGCGGTTCTCCTCGACGGCTTTCATGAACTCGTCGGTGATGACCACGCCGTTGTTGATATTGAGGCACTTGCGGTCCATGTCGCCGCCGGTGGGCTTGCGGGTCTCCATGAAGTCCTCGATGTCCGGATGATCGATGCGCAGGTAGGCGGCCGCGGCGCCGCGGCGCGTGCTGTTGCGGGAGACGGCGATCGTCTCGGAGTCCATGATCTTGAGGAACGGGATGACGCCGGAAGAACGCAGGCCGCTGCTCTGCAAGGGAGAGTTCTGGCCGCGCAACTGCGACCAGTCGGTGCCGATGCCGCCGCCGTATTTCGCGAGGAAGGCGTTCTCGCGGTAGATGTCGAAGATGCCTTCCAGGGTGTCAGGGACGGTGTTCAGGAAGCAGGAGATCGGCAGCCCCTTATTGGTGCCGATGTTCATCAAGACCGGGGTTCCGGGGATGAACCACTGCTTGCTCATGTAGGTGTAGAGCTGCTGCGCCAGCTCGCGGTCGCCGCGCGCCATGCCGGTGGCGACGCGCGCGAAGAACGACTGCGGGTCCTCGCAGATCTGTCCGCTGGCGTCGCGGAGAAGATAGCGGTCGCGGAGGTTTTCGAGACCGAAATAGGAAATCAACCGGTTGCGCTCCGGAACGAGCGCGATGCTCTTCTGGACCTCGACGTCCGTCACGTAGTGCGGGCAATCCCAGCTCTGCTTGCCCGCCGTCTTCGCCAGGATCTCTTCCAAGAGCAAGTCGCGCGCGCCCAGGAGGTCGTTATTCGAAAGCGCGTCGATGACGGAGGCGTAGCTGCCCATACGGGTCATGATTATTTCGTAAGGTGTCGTCCCGCATCTTACGCCCAGTCTTCGACCACGGACCCCTTGGAGTATTCGGTGGCACGGCTCTCGAAGAAGTTGGCGTGTTCCTTGGCGTTGACCATCGTATCGAGCCAAAGCAACGGATTGGCCGTCCGATATCTCGGCTCAAGACCGATCTCCTGCAGCTTCCTGTCGGCCGTATAGCGGATGTAGGCCTTGACCTGGTCGGCAGTGAGCCCCGGGACGTCACCCATCGAGAAGCAAGTGTCAATGAAACGGTCTTCGAGGCCGACCATGTCTTCGCAGGCCTGGTACAGCTTCGCCTGAAACGCTTCCGTCCAGATGTGCTGATTCTCGGCGATCAGGTCGCGGAAGAGGTGGCAGACGCCGCGGCTGTGCAGGCTCTCGTCGCGGATGCTCCAGGTGACGATCTGTCCGACGCCTTTCAGCTTGCCCATCCGCGGGAAGTTCATCAGGATGGCGAAGCTCGAGAACAGGCTGACGCCCTCCATGAAGGCTCCGAAGACCGCCATGTTGAGCGCGAGGTTCTCGAGATTGTCGGTCTCGAAGTTCTGGAGGTACTGGTACTTGTTGCGCATCGACTCGTAATCGAGGAAGGCCGAGTACTCCTTCTCCGGCAGGCCGAGCGAATCGTTCAGGTAGGCGTAAGCCCAGACATGTACCGATTCCATCGCCGCGAAAGCCGAGAGCATCATGCGGATCTCCGGCTTCGGGATGGCCGGGATGAGCCGCGTGTTGTAGTTGTTGTTGACTTCGATGTCGCCCTGGGTGAAGAAGCGCAGGATCTGGATGATGAGGTTCTTCTCCTGCTCCGAGAGGCGGAAGCGGTAGTCGGCGATGTCGGCCTCCATCGGGACTTCGGTGGGCATCCAATGCGCCTGGTTCTGCTTCTGGAAATATTCGAAGAAATGCGGGTACTCGAACGGGCGGTAAAACTTCCTCGGGGTCAAGATGCGTGGCGTGGCCATAAATCAAATCTATTTCCTCCTGAGCGGCAGGGACCGCATTTCACAACATCTTGTGTCATGCGGCATCACTATACCACTACTCATAGTGGTTTCGAGTCTTGTCTTGTGGATAACGCGCTCTGCGCCCCGCCGACGCGGCGCGTACAGCATAATGCCTTCAGGCGACGGTGGCCAGAGGACCGGTACCGGTGCGCACGAGGAGCGCTGTTTCACATGCGGAGAAGTCCGCTTGCTGCGCGTGTAGAAAGGCGGTAGCTTGATTCAGCATGCATACCCTGCTCGAACTCTCCGCCATCAGGAAATCCTTCGGCCGCGCCGTCATCCTCGACGGCGTGTCTTTGGCCGTGGCGGAGGGGCAGAAGATCGCGCTCATCGGCCGCAACGGGGCTGGGAAGTCGACGCTCATCCGGATCGTCTTGGGCGAAGACGAGGCCGACACCGGCGACGTCCGCCGCTTCTCCTCGCTGCGGATCGGGGCCGTCGCCCAGCACGAGACGATTCCGGACGCCGAGACCGGCATGGGATTCCTGATGCGCAAGAGCGGACGGGAGAGCTGGGCTTGCGCGAAGATGTCCGCGCAGTTCGGCCTTCGGAAGCGGCACTTGGAAACGACGGCCGCTTCCCTCTCGGGCGGATTCCAGATGCGGCTGCGTCTCGTAGCCATGTTGCTTCAGGATCCGAACCTGCTGGTGCTCGACGAACCCGTCAACTATCTGGACTTGCCGACCCTGCTCCTGCTTGAACGCTTCCTCAAGAAATATCGGGGCGCCTTCATCGTCACCTCGCATGACCGCAGCTTCCTGAACGCCGTGGCGGACCGCACCGTCGAGATCGAGCGCGGGCGCCTGGCGTCCTACGCCGGACCCGTCGACGCGTACCTGGCGCGCAAAGCGGAAGCGCGGGCGCACGTCCTGCGGACCAACAAGAAACTGCAACGGGAACGCGGGCACATCCAGGAGTTCGTCGACCGCTTCCGCTACAAGTCCAGCAAGGCCAAGCAGGTGCAGTCCCGCATCAAGCAGCTTTCCAAGATCGTCCAAATCGACGTCGAGAGCCTGTTGCCGACGGCCAGGATCAGGATCCCGATGCCGCACGTGCCGCCCGGGCTGGCGCTGCGCGTCGAAAACCTGGCGGTCGGCTATGCCGATCGCGCCGTGCTTACGGACGTCGGCTTCGATCTCCTGCGGGGCGATCGGGCGGCCCTCCTGGGAGGCAACGGCATGGGCAAGACCACTTTGCTGCGCACGCTGGCGGGAACCCTTCCCGCGCTTGCCGGAAAGCTCAAATGGTGGCACAAGGCCGACATCGGCTACTACGCCCAGCATGTCGAAGCCTCGCTCAAGCCGGAAGATACGGTCATGCGGCACCTCGAACGCTCGGCCCTGCCGGACGCGCGCAGGGAAGATCTCCTCAAGATGGCCGGAGACTTCCTCTTCAAGGATGACGACCTCGACAAGCCGACAGGAGTGCTCTCGGGCGGAGAACGCGCTCGGCTGTGCCTGGCCGGACTGCTCCTGGCCGAGCATACCGTCCTTCTCCTGGACGAGCCGACGAACCATCTGGACGCGGAAACGTCCGAAGCGTTGGCGAATGCGCTCTCAGAATACGGGGGCACGGTCGTCTTCGTGAGCCACAGCCAGGCATTCGTGCGGAAAGTGGCTTCGCGCATCTTCGAAGCGCGAGACGGGCACGTGCGGGAATATCCCGGCACCTACGAGGAATACCTGGCCGACCTTTCCGCGTCCGTCGAGGAAGACGTGCGCGACGCGGAAGACGACGCGCCGACCGGACGCGCCGACGAGACGGAGAAGAAACGCCAGGATCGCCAGGTCCTCAAGGAGAAGCGGCGGCGGCAGCAAAAGACGGAGGAGCGGATGAAGGTCTTGGACCGGGAAAAAAGCGAGATCCTGGCCTGGTACTTCGAGAACCCGACTGAATATGCGCCGGACAAACGGACGCGCCTAAGCGAATTGGAAGAGGAACTTTCCGGCCTCGAAAAGGAGTGGTTCAGGCTGCAGGAAGAGATCGGCGGCTGAACGCTTGACGGAAAGCCGGAAAAAGAGTACCCTCATCCGTTCGCCCGTTCCTTGCCAAACAACCCGCAGAAAGGACAGATCATGACGACCGCCGTACTGATTCTCGGTTGCCATGTCGACTCTTCGCTTCAGATGCCGGACGGCACGACCCTGAGCTGGCATGATCTCGTCATCGGACGGATCGGGCCCGGCAGCCTGAACGGCCGCGCCACCTATGGCGTCGGTCTCGCCTTCCGGGAGCAGGCCGATGTCGTGCTGTTCTCGACCGGGGCCAGCCGGAAGAACGGCCTCTCGGAGGCGGCCTACACCTACCAGGCCGTCCTTCAAGAAGCGGAGAAGATCTCCGCCGTCATTGGCATCTCCTCAGACAACTTTCGTAGATGGCTGATGGACGTGGCTCGACTCGACGAGACCTCGCAGACCACCCGCGAAGAGCTCGCAGGGAACCTACCCTGGTGCGTCGAGCAGGGCCTCACGCGCGTGATCCTGGTCACGAGCGGCTTCCACGCCCCGAGAGCGCTTTCCGTCGCCAATGGCGTGAAGAAGGAGCTGGGTCTCGGAAACCTGGACATCCTGATCTCTTCGCCGCCGGACGCATCCCCGGCTCCCGTCATCTTCGAACCGAGCAGCCGCCCGGATCGGCCGAGCATCGATTGGCACGGGCTTCTCGGAAGCATCTTCGACCTGGCGCCCGAAGACCAAGCCAGCGCGTACGAGGAGATCTCGAGGATCCTCGCGTACAAGACGTCGTAAGACGTCTTTTTTTAATGGGGTGTCAGGAGGAACTGGATCTCAAAGATCCAAATCGACGAATACGCCGTAATGATCGCTTGGGATGATTCCGAAACGATTGAGCCGATCGCACCCGAATAAGCCCGACTTCATGACCCTAGGCATCGGGCGGTCAATGGCCCGCAAATACACTCGATCGAACCGGACTGGGCGTCCGAGCCTTTCGGCGCCCTGCCAGCGCGGGTGCGCGGCGAAATCGAGCGTCGCAGGAGCCATGCCCATGCCGCATGCGCTCGCGACGGCATCGACCCAATGATGCCCAGTTCTCATGACCCGGGAACGGCCCTCGCGCTGCCCATCGAGATAGGCCGCGACCGGACCGTCGTCATGTTCGTTGAAATCGCCGCACAGGATTTCGACGTCTGCCGGAAGCGGTCCGACGAGACGACCGACGATGTCGACGACCGCCTTGGCGCGATGGTTTTCGTCCTTCCAATCCAGATGAACGTTCGTGATGCCCAAGCTCGCGCCGGAAACCCCGGCTTGGACGCGCATGGCATAGCTGTTATCAGTCGAGATTCCGTCCATCCAATTGGTCTGGACGCCGCTGACAGCAAAACGACTCAGGATGGCAAGCCCCTCTGGCCGCTCGCCTGGATCCGGCACCATGTCATAAGGCGCATACTGCGCCAGGAAATAGCCCGTTTCTTTCTTCAGGTACGCCGCGAACGCCTGACCAGGCGAAGCTTCGACCGGCACTTCCTGCAGGGCGACGAAGTCAGCCCTAAGCGTCCTCAGCTCATCTACGATGGCGTCAAGGCGCCTCTCCCAATCATCAGCTGAGTTCCAGAGATTATAGGTCGCGATACGCATACGATTACGAGCGCGGAGGCGGAGCGAACGGCGTCTTGTCTTGGAACCACTCCTGGTCGAGCGGTCGGAAAGCGTAAAGAACGCCGTTGATGCTGGCGTAGACGTACGTGGGCGCCTGTGCCAGCCAGATGTCGGTCCTCGCGTGATTTGTGAGCGGTCCGTATTCCAGGAAGGGGTACCATGTTTCGCCGTCGGGACTCGCGATGATGCCGAACTTCGGCACGACCTCCCCGACCTCGTTGGCCTCGGTGTGGATGGCCGCGTAGTAGATGCCGTTCACGTCCAAAAGGCTGTAGACGTAACCGGCGTAACCGTACGGGATCGGGTTCCAGACTTCGCGCGCGGCGCCGGTCGCGGCGTCATAGACCGCGAGGCCGTGGCCATGCAACTGATCGGGTCCGAGCAGCCAACGGAATCCTCCGGACATCGGCACGGCGGCGGTGAAACCTTCGTCCCAGATCTTCCGCCAGGTACGACCGTCATCCGGCGACATGAGGGCGAATCGTGCCACATCCCCTGTTCCCACGATCAGCTGGTGCTCATGCGTATCATAAATCACTCCGTGCAAGTGTCGCAGGAAATACCGGTCATCTCCTTCGCGATACGTCTTGGCGAATTGAGGAAGCAGCTGCTGGAAATCCACGAACGGTTCCCAATCGAGTCCATCGTCCGTGCTGCGATACAGCACGGCGCGGTTCCAATCATGCGTGCCCGCATAGACGTTGCCCGCGCCATCATCGGCGATGTTCCAGAAGCTGCCGTAGTCCTTGAGGACCAGGTTCCAGGTCTTGAGGCCGTCAGCCGAACGGTAGAGGCGGGCCGGGTGGTCGTACTGGAGATACATGACCCCCTTCGAATCCCCGAAGACGGAAACCTCGCCCACTCCGTCTCCAGCCGAGAGGACGCGTTCGGCTTTACCGTCTTCAGGCAGCTTCCAGACCGACCTCCGACCGTCCGGTTCGGTCACGGACATGAAAAGCGTCAGGGTGGGCGTGTGATAATAAATCTGATGGATATCCGAAATCGCGTCCGGCAAAGGCACCCGTTGCCGCCCGAGCACGCTGCCGGAAAGGTTCCGGTTCGGAGGCGGCAGGTACCCGATGGACGGGGCGTTCGCCACCTCGTCATGAGACGACGACGGCACGGACGTCGCTGATGTTTCCGGAAGCGGCGATGACGGCAGGTTCCCGCGTAGATCTTCGATGGACGGAAGATGGCCGACCGATATCGCCCTTCGATTCGTCAAGGACGTTTCCGGCCGGTAGAGCGCGAAGAAGACACTGACCGCAAGGATCAGGATACCGATGACGGCGGCGAAGATGGTTGCGCGGCGCATGAGTGCGGTAAAAATTCAAAGCTGTGACGCCCAGCGATCCATCGTCTGCTGGAACGTCGGCATCTCCGTTTCCTTGACCGGGTCGGTGCCAGGAAAGACCTCCTTCAACGGATTGATCTTCACGCCGTTCTTGACCATCTCGTAGTGCAGGTGCGGCCCGGTCGAATAACCGGTCGTCCCGACGTATCCGATCAACTGCCCTTGGACGACATGCTGCCCTTTCTTCACGGCGAACCTGGATTGGTGGCAGTAGTTGGTGCTGTAGGTCCCGTTATGACGGATGGTGATCTTGTTGCCGTACGGTCCGCCCCAGCCGGCGAAAGCGACCGTTCCGTCGGCCGTCGCGCGTATGGGCGTCCCGATCGCCGCCGCGTAATCGATGGCCATATGACTCTTGTTGAACTGATGGAACGCCGAGACGTACCGCGCGCCGGTCGTGAATCCGGAGGTGATGTACTTGAACGCCACCGGAGCCTTCAGGAACATCCTGCGCAACGAGGCGCCCTTTGCATCGTAATACCCTTCAGCGCCGGACGCATCCTTGAAATGGTACGCGCGGTGTGCGTCTCCGCCATTCACGTATTCTGCCGCGAGGATAGCCCCCGGCATCACGTATTTCCCGTCACGATACCGCTCCTCATAGACGACCGAGAACGTATCGCCTGCACGGACGTCTTGTGAGAAATCGACGGTCCACTGGAAGACGTCGGCAAAGCCCACGATGACGCGTTCATCGAGCCCTTGGGACAATCCGGCTGCATACAGGGAGCTCGTGACCGTACCTTTAGCCGTCTTGACCTTCACGTCGTAGGCGATCGTCTCCTTGGCGGCCGTCCAGGCGCCACCCTCCCTCCTGACATGCAATTCCTCGTCTCCGTTCAAGGGATAGACCAACTCCTTCAGTGCGCCAGTATCGGGCGCATACCGCAGGACGATCACCTTTCCGGCACGGATGTTCGCCAGGTCATAGACGCTTTTGGCAGCCGCATAGATACCCGACGCGTCCGCGCCTGAGACTCCGGCACCCGACAGCAACTCGCCGAACGTGGCGTTCGGAGTGACCGTGACGTCCTCCGTGCGATCCGGGGTCGGCACAGGTGCCGATATGACGGCTGCCGTCGTCCCTTGAGCGCCCTTCATCCGAACGCGGTTGACTCGCCAAAAAAGGACCAGCGAGCCGGCGACGGCCGCGATCAGGACAGGCACGGCGATGATGGCCGCAGTCCGGGCTTTCATAGATGCCACTGTAGCCCAGATGCCGCCCAATGTGAACTCTTACGGAACCGTCGCGGTTGCGCTAGTATTGAGGGAACCCCCTGTCATCCATATGAATCTCCACCCCATCTTCGTCCACTTTCCCATCGCTCTGCTGACAATCTACACCCTGCTCGAAACGGCTTCCATCATCAAGCGCGTCCGCGAACGCGCCTATATCTTCTATGTCAAGGCCACGTTCCTGCTCGGGGGCGTCTTCGGAGCCGTTCCGGCCTATCTGACCGGGGACGCCCAGGAGGGTTCAGCACCCGTGCACACCGAATTCTACCGCGCGATGACCGTGCATTCACGCTGGGCGCTCGCGACCGTCCTGTTCTTCGGCGCGCTCGCCGCCATTCATGCGGCCGCATGGCTTTGTCGCGAATGGACAGGCATGCCTGAACGGCTGAGAAAGGTCCTTGACCTGCACCGCTATGCGACGGAGACCGCGCTCACCCCGGTGTTGGCCCTGTTCGGCCTCTGCATCGTGACGGTGACTGGAGCGCTTGGCGGAGCGTTGGCCTACGGTTCCGACATCGATCCGACCGTCAGTTTCATCTACAAGCTGCTGGTCAAGTGAACGCGAACCGAAGACGCCCGCACGGGCGTCTTTTTCAATCCAGTTCGGTGATGTCACGCGCCGAGAAGATGTTGATGGTCCATTCGAACGCGATCCTGAGCCGTTTCTTCCAGGATATGAATTTGAAGAGATAGATGGTGCGCCAGACCCACCATGCCATGCGCCCGCTCATGCGGGCGTTCAGGATCTCTCCGACGGCGAACCATTGACCCAAGGAAACGAGCCCCCCCTTCGAACGGTACCGGAATTCAGACATATCACTGCCGCGCACTTCAGCCAGGACATTGGAAGCGACCGTCTTAGCTTGCGCCACGGCGACCTGGGCCAGCATCGGCAATGGCGAATCGCCTTGAGATCCTTCAACGGAGGCCGCATCGCCCAAAGCGAAGAGACGAGGGTCATCGACGGATCGCAGGAACCGATCCACGCGTAGACGCCCTTGAAGAGCAGCGGGAGCTCCGCCGATGAAGCGCGGAAGTTCCGGCCTCACGCCCGCTGCCCAGACGACCACGGACGAGGGGGTCCAGGAATCATCCGAAAAAACGACTCGATCGGCCTCAACCCGGGCCACGGCGGCGTTCAGGCGCACGCGAACGCCGAGACGCTTCAGCCGATTCTCCGCCGCCCTGCGCAACTCCGGATGGAATTGCGCCAAAAGCTCCGAACCTGCCGTCAGGAGCGTGACGGAAACTCCCTCTTCGCGCCGCCGTGTTCGATGGTATCTCCGCTCCATGCCGGAAGCGAACTCCAGTAACTCCGCCGCGACCTCCACGCCGGTCGCGCCGCCGCCGACGACGACGAACGAGAGCTGCCGCGCACGGGATGCCGGGTCTTCGATCATGGCTGCGCGTTCGAACGCTTCGATCACTGCCCCTCGGATGCGCACGGCATCCCCGAGGCTCTTGAGAGGGAGCCCGTGCTCTTCCGCCCCCGTCACGCCGTAATAATTGGTGACGGCGCCCGTGGCGACGATGGCATAGTCGTACGGGAAAGGTTCCGGGTCACGAGCGATGGATATCAGCCGCTTGACGGCATCGACCGCTTCAACCTCGCCCTGGCGGATGCGCACGCTGGACCCCGCAAAAATTTCCCTGAGGGGCTCCGTCACGCTGGTCGGGCTGAGCCCGCCGGTCGCCACCTCGTGCAAAAGCGGGGTGAACAGGAAATAATTGGCCCGATTGATCAGCGTCAACTCGATTTCACCCTTCTTGAGCGACGCCAAAAGGCGCCCGGCGACGTACATGCCCCCGAAGCCGGCCCCGATGATGACGATCCGCTGGCGTTCCATAGGTTTCAAGGCTATCATACCCTGAGATATGCAGATTCCCAAACGCAAGCCCGGCAGGTACGCCTCCGATCCAGCCGATGATCACCTCACGCATGATGCCATCCGAAAGCTGCAGGAAGAGCTGGAACGGCTCGAGACGCGTGTCCGTCCGAAAGCCGTCGAAGAGCTCCGGCGCACGAGGGAGATGGGAGACCTCTCTGAAAATTTCGCTTACTCGGCCGCCAAAGGAAAACTCACCGGCCTCGACTATCGTATCCTGGAAATCAAGGAACGGCTGAAAAACGCGATACCGATCCGGCACGGCGCCGGCCCCGGCGGTACCGTCCGTTTGGGCGCGACCGTGACGCTTTCAGTGAACGGCAAGGAACGCGTCTATGACATCGTCGGGGCGCAAGAGGCGAATCCGGCTGCCGGTTCCATCTCGTACCACTCCCCCCTCGGGGCCGCGCTCATCGGCAAGCGTGCCGGCGAGACCATCGCCGTGACGGTCAACGGGAAAGACGTCAGCTACCGCATCACTCAAGTCCGTTAGCCGTACCCATGGAGACACCCGATGCGATCGAGACTGCCGTCTTTGGAGGAGGTTGTTTCTGGTGCACGGAAGCCGTCTTCAGGATGATGAGAGGCGTCATTTCCGTGCTTCCCGGCTATGCCGGCGGCTTGAAAACGGATCCGACATATGAAGAGGTCTGCAGCGGAAACACCGGCCATGCCGAAGTCATCCGTATCGACTACGATCCAGCGAAGATCTCCTATGACGATCTTCTGACGGTCTTCTTCGCCACTCACGACCCGACAACGCCGAACCGGCAAGGAAACGATATCGGAACGCAATACCGTTCCATCGTGCTCTATTCGACGGAGGCGCAGAAGACCGCGGCCGAACGGTACATCCACGAACTGGAGAAGGCTTCACCGGGCGGCACTCCGATCGTGACCGAGATCAAGCCGCTTGTCCGATTTTACGAAGCCGAAAGCTACCACCGGGATTACTTCAACAACAATGCCGACAAGCCCTACTGCGCCTACGTGATCACGCCGAAGGTCAAGAAAGCCAAGGAGAGATTCGCCGCGCTGATGAGGCGATGACGCGTCAGGATCTCTTGAGATGGGCCATGGCGTATTCCTCCGTGGCACCGATCTTCACGTGAGGATTGAAGATGCCGTCCGGATCGAAGATGCGCTTGACGCGCTCGAAGAGGGCATACATCTCATCTCCGTACATCGCCCTCAGGTACGGCCCGCGGATCATCCCATCGTTGTGTTCTCCGGTCATCGAACCGCCGTATCGGAAGACCAGATCATACACCTCTTTCGAGAGCGAGCGGATGACTTCCGGTATCCTTGGATCCCCCAGGTCCATGATCGGGATGATGTGGAAGTTGGCGTCGCCCATGTGACCGACGACCGTCAGGAGCAGCTTGTAGCGATCGAGGATCGCGTACAGTTCCGGAAGGAACTTGGGCAGGTGCGCCGGTTTCACGCAAAAATCGTCGATGAACGGCGCCGTCCGCAGCTTCTTGAAATGCCGCCGCAGGAGATTGAAGCTTTCGCGCCGCACGACCCAATATTTACGCGCTTCCCGCTCTGTCCTGGTGGCGCGCATGTTGAGCCTGAGCGGAGCGAGCGTTTCCATGGCGGAGCGGATCTTGGCGTCGACCTCTTCTTCCGTCCCGCCGGTGAATTCTGCCAGCAGGACCTGCTTGGGAAACCCGCCCGTGAGCAGCATCCCGGCCTCCGGCAGGAACTGCCAAGCGAACGAAACGAGGTTCTGACCCTTCATCTGCCGCAGGATATCAGGGAAGTAACGGATGGCGAACCTCAGGGTGTGGTCATCGTACGACTCGAAACTCTCCGGCCCGTGCGCGAGGACGGCATTGATGATTTCCGGCAGCCGATCCATGCCGCGCAGGAAGATCACGAGCAGTTTCGAATGCGTCTCTGGACGGATGAGGCGATAGCGGATTTCGGTGATCAGCCCGAGAGTGCCCTGCGAGCCGACCAAGAGTTTCGTGAAATCGAAGGTCGTACCGTCCCAGACGTCCCACAGGGCGTAACCGGCGGAATTCTTCGAAACATCAGGCTTGGCGGCACGGATCGTTTCGGTATGCGCCTCGATCAACTGATACGTCTCCCGATAGAGACGACCTTCAAAATCGTCTTGCGCCATCTTGCGATCGAGAGCAGCGCGGTCCATCGGCGCGACGACATGCTCCTCACCGTCGGCGAAGACGACCTTGAGTCCTTCCACGAATACGGCGGTCTTGCCGTAACGCAGGGATTTCTCACCTCCCGAGTTGTTCGCGGCCATGCCGCCGACCGTGCACAACTCGCGCGAGGCCGGATAGGACGGCAACAGTTGGCCGGTCTTCAGCGTCTCCTTTTCGAAATCGCGATACGGCATCCCAGGCTCGACGATGGCGTACCCTTCCCCAATCTCCTTCAGACGCACGAGATGCTTGGAAAAGTCGACGATCACGGACTCCCCGACCGCTCCACCACTCATGTCGGTACCCGCCGAACGGGCCGTCAGCGAAATGCCGCGCCCATGCCGTGCAGCCGCGAAACCGACGAGGCGTTCCACATCCTCGACATCTTTCGGCGCGACGATGAGTTCGGGAGCGATTTCGAAAAGGCTGGCATCATGGGCGTATGCCGTCCGCGCGACTTCGTCATCCGCGATCTCGCCCTTGAGGATGGCGGACAGTTCCTGTCTGAGGGTCATGGGAGCTTGGATTCCTGGCGCAGCTGGACGATGACGATGAAGCTCAAGGCGGCGGCGAAGAAGCACCAGACGGAGTAGAATGCCTCGCGATAGGACCAATATGCGGCGCAGAGCGCGCCGAGCAGCGCGATCCCGAAGGCGCGCACGAACGTGCGCGAAGAGACGAAGCATGTGCCGACCGTCGCCAGCACGTACGCCCACAAACCGGCCGGCACGCTCGGCAACGGCACTTCATAAGCGATGCAGTGCCCGATGACCGAAGAAGTCACGGGGCCGCGTACCACGTAGGCCAGAAGCGTGGCCCCGACCACGCATCCGATGAGGGCGAACGGGACGATCCATTTTTTCCGACGCCGGTCGGGTTCAAGTGCCCAGACCGCGGACGGAAGATAGGCTGGCCACAGGACGTGGGAGAACAGCACGTACGCGTACGTCGCCGCGCCGTGCGGGAACGGTTGACCGAAGGTAAGCCAAACGAAGCCTTCAATGACCTGCTGCACGCCGAAGAGCAGCGGAATGGCGGCAAACGGCCGTTCCGAAGGCTTTCTCGCGCGTTTCAGGGCATGTATGCCAGCTATCCCAAGAGCGCCTCCTGCGATGAAACTGGCTGTAGGCGAAAAGCACATGACTTCATCATACCGCCTTTTCTCATGATTTTACAGGCCGTAATGACTCCCGTGCACGATCTCTTGCCATGTGCACCATGGCCGGTGTAGGGTTCCACCACGCTCCACTTACCTGGAGAGGAGATCATCCATGGAAACGCACAGGCACCTTGCAAGCGAGGATACGGCCCGCATCGCCGGAGAAACCCTACGGGGCAAGATGGGCTTCGCCAACTCTTCCAAACCGCCGGTCGGACTCATATTGGGCACCGGTTGGGGAGACGCGTTGGAGTACGACCAGGATAGACGCGTACCGTTCTCCCGGATTCCCGGATTCGAAGCGCTCGAAACGCTGAAGGGACACGCCCGCGAGGTCGTGCGCGGACGCCTGGGGAAACGCGATTTCATCGCTCTCCGAGGGAGGGTCCACCTGAACGAACGTCCAGCGGATGCGAGCCTGCATGCCATGGTGCGATTGCAGGTGGAGATGCTACTCCAGTTCGGCGTCAAGGACCTCATCCTGACGTGCGCCGCCGGGAGCCTGAACTCCGACGTCCTCCCCGGCCAGATCATGCCGATCGACGGCTTCATCACGCTGTTCGCCCCCGACATGCCGCTTTTCGCCGGTGAGTTCTGTTCCCCGGAAGACGTGATCGACCAGGGGACGATCCGACATCTCATGACACGGACCGGCAAGCTCCCTATCTCCGTCGCGCCGGGCGGCGGGTATGCCATGGTGCGCGGCCCCTACTTCGAAGGGCGGAAGTACGACAAGAAAATCTTGCGCGACTGCGGCGCCTCGGCCGTCGGCATGAGCGTCTTGCCAGAAGCTTGCGTGGCCGCGCTTTATCCTGACGTGCGCGTCCTGCCGCTGGCCTTCATCACGAATACCGCGATCGAGGAGCACTCGCATGAGAGCAACATGCGCATCGCCCGAGAAGCGTCCACGCGGCTCGGCAGCTTCCTCTCCATGATCCCCTACGTGACCAAAAGCCCCCGATAGCGTCGGGAGCTCTTTTTTCAAGACTTCGTCAGCGCCTGGACGTCGTTGGGCAAGATCTTCACGTACCGGCCATCCGACCAATCCGCCGAGCCCGCATCGGCATCCATGTGCGGCACGGCCGCGTTGTCGGACCAGATGAAGTTGCGGGAGACCCCGTCGATCGCGGTACCGCCGCCCGTCAGATGACCGACGGACGAGGCCGCGTCCCCGACCAGGTTCGTCAAGATCGAGGCGGAACCGGTCGCGCCGCTGACGACAAGATGGAGCTCATACGTCTTGGCGGCGCCAGCCGGAATGGTTTGCTCCGATGCGAGCGTAAGACTCACGACGCAGGTCGAACCGGCTCCGGACGCGCAGGCGGAATCCAGGACGGCTGAAGCGGCCAGATCGGCGCCCGAACCGGCTTCACGCAGCGACGCCGAACCGATGCCGAGCGCATCCGTCTTCGAGACGTTGAAGGTCAGCTTCTTCAGCGAGACCTGCTCGGAGGCCGCCGCCGCGATCGTGAAACGGGAGGCGACGACGGTACCGTTCGTGAGCGTGCCGGTCGGCAATGCGACATTGGAAACCGTCGGAACCGTCTTGCGCAGCAGTTTCTGGAAAGCCGTCTTGTCGCCGCCGGACCCCGAATGCAGCACGGTGCCGCTGCTCGTGCCGCGCAACTCGTACGTACCGTCGTCGGAACCAGGCACATGCAGTTTCACGGACACGTCGTCACCCGACCGTGCGCCTTGCCCGATCACGTTGAGGTCGGCAGCCACCGTCAGCGTCTTCGTGCCGTTCCTGGGAATGACGAATGATACTTCCGAAAAATCGGCGTTGCCGTCGGAGCCCATGCCCGCATCCGAAGAGACCGGCGTCGAGCCATCATACAGACGCAAGCGAAGGAGATCGGCCGCGCTCGCGGGATCGGCCAGCATGACCCGGACCTTCGTCAGTCTCAGGGCCTCGTCCACGGCCGTCAGGTTGAACTTCGCGAGGATGACGTTCCGCTGCCCGGCAAGGACGATGCCGTCGTCATTGCTGCCGATCAGGGCAGGGAGATCCGGCACGGGCGCCGGCGTCGGCGAAGGAGCCGGCACCGGAACGGAGGCGGCCCGATCCGCATCGATGTCGGAAGCCGCATCCGATGCCGCCATGGGCGTGAACTGTGAAGCCGCGTCGATCGGGGTTCCGACGGCATAGTTGGTGAAGAACGCATCAGGCACGTCATTCACCTTCCGATTCCAGTCGGCGCCATAGAGCTGCGCCGCGACGGATTCGGAGGTCACCCAACGCAACGTACCGTGAGCATCGACGGCGTACGTCTTCGGATCAGTCATGATCTTGAGCAATTTCGCCCCAGGTCTCGATGTAACGTTTCCGCCGATCGGAAGGCTGGCCAATTCGGCATCCGTGACGGTCTTGACGCCGGAAAAATCTGCATACCAGGTCCGATAGGTCTTCTCGTCGGGAAAGACGTAGCGCTTGCCGTCCTTGGAGTACCAATAGACGGCTTGTCCGGAAGCCTTGATGAGAGTCCCTCCGGACGGAAGCGCCGCCGAAACAGGGAGGGTGAGGGTCAGCAGGGAGAGGGAGAAGAGGGTGGCCGCGTAGAAACGGTAGTTCATAGGTGATGTGTGGAGATACCTTATTCTAGCATACGACAGGCGCTTTCGCCCGCCGTCCGTCCGGTCGCCCAGGACGCCTGCAGGTTGAATCCGCCGGTGAAGCCGTCGATATCCAGGATCTCGCCCGCGAAAAACAATCCGGGGGAAATTCTTGATTCCATCGTCTTCGGATCGACGTCGGAGAGATCGACACCGCCGGCCGTGACGAATTCATCCCCCGCCCCTCGTCCGATGACCGTGAGCGGAGCGCCTTTCAGCCAGGCCGCGATGCGCCGCGCATCTTTCTTGGAAAGTTCCGCGGCCCGCGCTTCGGGCGACAGCCCGAGTTCCCCGCAAAGCGCATGCGCGAGCGATTTCGACATCATGAAATCCAGCACGTTGTCCAGGCTCTTTTTCGGATGTCCGCGCAACGCTTCCTCCAGCTTCCCAAGAAGCGATTCCTCCGGAAGGTCGGGGAACAGGTCGATCAGGAGGCGCATCGGATGTCCAGCGTCGTAGGTCTCGAACGCCACCAGGCTCGAAAGCGCGAAGACGGCCGGGCCGCTCACGCCGCGATGCGTGAAAAGCATCGGGCCCGTGAACGCGTAGGGTTTGGAGAATCGCGTCTTCAGGCATGCCTTCTCGAAGGAAAGGCCCGAGACGCTTTTCGGCCAGGCTTCCTTGACGAAGAACGAGTTGAGGCTGGGCGCGAGCGCAGTGACGGCATGCCCCAGTGATTCCGCGAAGGCATACCCATCGCCAGTCGAACCGGTGTGACGGAACGCCTGCCCACCGGTCGTCAGGATGACGCGATCGACGTCCAGCGTCCGGCCATCCTTGAAGGAAATCGCGTACCCGTCCGCGCCGCGTCTCACGCCTGCGACGTGGCGGTTCAGCAGCACCTGGACGTTCGAGTCGCGGAACAGGCGTTCGAACGCCGCGACCACGTCGTGGCCGTCATCGGACTGCGGGAACACGCGGAGATCCTCCTCGATCTTGAGCGGGACGCCTCGGTCTTCGAACCAGGCGTAGACGACGTCAGGCGGGAATCGCCGCATGGCGGAGTTCAGGAATTTGCCCCCGCGCGGGTATCTCGAAAGGACCGCGCGGATGTCGCGAAGTCCGGTCGTGACGTTGCAGCGCCCGCCCCCGGAGATGATGACCTTCTTGCCCAAACCGTCATTCCTTTCGATCAGGAAGGTCTCGGCTTGTGGACAGGTTTCGCTGATGGCGGCGGCGGCCATGAGCCCGGCCGCTCCCCCGCCGATGATGGCGATTCTCATGAGAAGTCCTGGTTACGGATCTCTTGCATGAAGACCTCACCGAATGCCTGCAGCTTCTTTTCGCCGACGCCAGGGATGACGGCGAACTCCTCGCGGGTCACCGGACGCTGCTCGGCCATGGCGCGCAGGCTGACGTCGCCGAAGATCATGTAGGGCGGCACGCGACGGATGGCCGCCAGGCGCTTGCGCAGGGCCCGAAGGCTTTCGAAGAGGGCGGCCTCCGCAGCAGGCACGACGCTCGACGTTTTCTTGGAGACGGCCGGCGCATCTTCGCGCACGGTCGTGCCGAGGCAGACGTCACAACCGCCGCAGTTCTCCGCCCCCGGCGCCTCGCCGAAATACGAAAGAAGGAAACGGCGACGGCATGATTTCAGGTCGCCGTAACGGATGACGGCGTCGAGCTTCTGTCGGGCCTGCTCGCGCTGAGGCCCTTCGTCCATGCCGTTGATGAAGAACATCTGCTTGCGACGGTCGGCATAGGAGAAGAACAGCACGCATTCGGCCGGCAGGCCGTCGCGCCCGGCCCGGCCAGTCTCCTGATAATAACCTTCGACCGATTTCGGCAGGTCGCAATGCGCCACCAGGCGCACGTCCGGCTTGTCGATGCCCATGCCGAACGCGATGGTCGCGACCACCACGTCAAGATCATCCTTGATGAAGCGATCCTGCGTCCGTGCGCGGACTTCGGCGCTCAGCCCCGCGTGATACGGCGCCGACTTGATGCCGCGCGTCCGCAGGAGATCCGCCAGCGCCTCCGTATCTTTCCTCGAGAAGCAATAGAGGATGGCGCTCTCGCCGCGATGCTTCTCGAGCAGCGCCAACAGGCCGCCCCAGCCTTTGCGCTTGGGCGCGACGGCATACGTAAGGTTCGGGCGGTTGAAACTGGAGACGAACGTCCGCGGCGCCCGCAGATGCAGCTCGCGGATGATGTCGCGACGCACCTCGGGCGTGGCGGTGGCGGTGAGCGCGATGGTCGGGACGTTCGGGAACTCTTTCCGAAGCACCGTGAGGTTCCGATAGTCCGGACGGAAATCATGGCCCCACTCGGAAACGCAGTGCGCCTCGTCGACGGCCAGGAAACGGACATCGAGCTTCGAAAGGAACTCGCGGAACTCCGGAACCGCCAGCCGCTCCGGCGCGAGATACAGGAGACGCAACTGGCCCGCCAGGGCCTGGCGCTTGACCATTGCTATCTCCTCGGCGTCGAGCGAACTGTTGATATAAGCCGCGGCCACACCGCTCACCCGCAACTGGTCGACCTGATCCTTCATGAGCGCGATGAGCGGAGAGACGACGATCGTCAGGCCACCGACGATCAGGGATGGCATCTGGAAACACAAGGATTTACCGCCTCCGGTCGGCATGAGCGCCAGGCAGTCCTGGCCCGAAAGCACGTGTCGGATGATCTCTTCCTGCAGCGGCCGGAAGCGATCATAGCCGAAATGTCGTTTGAGAGTCTCGAGCATGCGGCCATGGGTTCATTGATGATGACGCCGCTCTACCCTATCTTCGTCGGATGGCGCAAGGCCCCTATGCCCGCATGCCAGTCCCCTTGCGTAGCAGATGCAGGTTGACGACGGCCAGTACGGCCGTCACGGCAGCCAGAAACAGCGCGCTCAGCCAGACGGAAACGCCTGTCTCACCGAAAAAGCCGTAACGGAAACCGTCGATCATATAGAAGACGGGATTGAAGCGGGAGACCGCCTGCCAGACCGGCGGCAGTTGCCGGATCGAATAAAAGACGCCTCCGAGGTACGTGAGCGGCACGAGGACGAAAGTCGAGAATATGCTGATGTCGTCGAACTTCTTGGCGAAAATCGCGTTCATGAAACCCGCAAGCGAGAAGAGAAGGCTGGTCAGGAGCAGGAACAGGACGACCGCCCATGGATGGGCTACCGTCGGCCGCGCGAAGACCGCGGAAACGGCGTAGACCAGGGCGCCGGTGACCGTGCCGCGCACGACCCCTCCGGTGACGTAGCCGGAGAGCATCACCCAGTCCGGCGTCGGCGAGACCATGATCTCTTCGATGTTATGCATGAACTTCGCGCTGAAGAACGAGCTCACGACGTTGCCGAAGCTGTTCTGGATGACGGCCATCATCACCAGGCCAGGGACGATGAAAGCCATGTACGGCACTCCGTCGACCAAGCCGACCCGGGAACCGATGAAGCCGCCGAAGATCAGGAAATACAGGGATTGCGTGATGAGCGGCGGAAGGAGTGTCTGGGGCCAAATGCGGAAAATCCGCGTCGATTCCTTGCGGATCATCGTGCGATAGGCATTCCAGGCGATGGCGGATCGTGTCTTCATGGCGTGAGCGTGGAAAGATACAGCTCTTCGACGCGATTCTGGGCATGTGCCGCGTCGAGTACGCGCAACCCGGCCGATCGGACGCGTGCGATGAGGGTGTCGAGCGGCTCGCCCGACGCCGCGAGGAGGGTTACCGTCGTCCCTTTGACCTCGTCAGCCCCGATCTGCCTGGCCTGCGCTTCGGAAGGGGCGGCATCCAGGGTCAGCCGATAACGCCGTCCATCGGCTTCGGCCAGCAAGCCGTGCACTGAACCCGACTTCACGACCTCGCCGCGTTGGATGATGGCCATGGACCTGCACAACTGCTCGACTTCCTCCAAGTAATGGGTGGTGAGCAGGATCGTCATGCCTTCGGCGTTGAGCTTGCGCAGATACTCCCACATGCCGCGGCGCAGCTCCACGTCGACGCCGGCCGTCGGTTCGTCCAGGATCAGCAGCTTCGGCTCGTGCACGAGCGCCCGCGCGATCATCAGGCGGCGTTTCATGCCGCCCGAAAGCGTACGCGAAGGGACATCGCGTTTCTCCGCAAGACCGAGCTCCTTGAGGAGGAGGTCGGCGCGCCGTTCGGCGGAGGCGCGCGTCATCCCGTAATAGCCGCCTTGCGCGATCACGATCTCGCGCGCCGTCTCGAAGATGTTGAAATTGAACTCCTGCGGCACGACCCCGACCAAGGCCTTCGTGCCATCGGGATCGCGTTCTCGATCGATACCAAAAACGGAGACGGTTCCGTCGGTGGGAGTGACCAATCCGACCACGATATTGATGAGCGTCGTCTTCCCCGCGCCATTCGCGCCGAGCAACGCGAAGAAGTCGCCCTTACCGATGGAAAGGTCGACCCCCTTGAGCGCTTCGACGCCGCCTGCGTAGGCCTTGCGGAGTCCGCCGATCCTGAGCGCATCCATCGCTCAACCCTTTGCCTTGATGAAGGCCGGGCGGTCGGCGCAGCGCTTCATCCAGGCTTCGATCGAGGGGTAGCTCGAGAGATCGAGCTTGGCCATTTCCGCGTACATGAAAGACGTGCGCGTCACGATGTCCCCCACGGTGAACGCGTCGCCTGCGACGTACGCATGCTCCTTGAACCATGCCTCAAGCGTCGGCAGGAAACGAGCGAGCGCGACATCGGCCTTCTTCAAGACATCGTCTTCGACCGGGATACCCCAAGCTCTCAGGGCATGTGCGCTAAGGTGCCGATCGAGATTGAGCAGCACGAAGAGCTCCCAGCGAAGCAAGGTGGCATGCGATTCCGGATCTTTCGGACCGAGAAACGACGGATCGTGCTTTTCCGCGAGGTAATGCGCCATCGCGGTCGACTCCGTCAACATGAAGCCGTCGTAAAACATGGTCGGGACTTGTCCCGCCGGATTGATGGCCAGATATTCAGGGGTACGCTGGGCGCCGTTCGCGAGATCGACGTCCTTGGCTTCATAGGCGAGACCGAGTTCGGCGAGCATCCAATGCGGGCGGAACGAGGATCCGAGGCGGGGGCCGTACAGGGTGATGGTAGGCATATAAGCGAGTTCAGGAATCAGGTCAGCCTATGATACCCCCTGCTCTCGCGGTCGTCCAGACGGCCGAAACCCGCCGTTTGAGCGGCGGGTTTCCTCTTGCTGGCTCCTTATTTCTTCTTCTTGGCGACAGCCTTCTTCTTGGTTGGCGCTTTGGGAGCTTCCATTTTCTTGATTTCGGCTTTCTTGGCCTCCACCTTGGCTTCCGGCAACTTGGTGCTCGGAGCTTCGGTTTTCTTGGCCACCGGTGCCGTCATGGACATGCGGGGGTCGAGAGCCTTCAGGATGGCATCAAGCTTGGCGCTGATCGCCCTGAGCTGGTCAGCCGTGCCGTCGTTGACGGCAGGGCGGTACTCCGAGGCGCCTTTGCGCTCGAAACGATCACTCCGCTCCGGTGCCTCGGTCTTGCCGAAGCAGGCGCGGCAGTAGATCGGTTTCCTGCCGTTCGGCTTGAACGGGACTTCGCAGGCATCGCCGCAGGAGGCGCAGGTCGCCTTGAACTTCGGACGATCGTCAAAACCGTTCGAGCTTCGGGTACCGCGATCCCACGGGCGCTTGGCGCCGAACGAATTTCCGCCCTTATTATAACCGCTGCCTCCACCATGCCTGTTAAACGGCATAATTTGTTGCTTTTTCGCCTCCTTATTTGAAGACGATCCACTATAGCCCAAAGCCAGGAAAAAAGCAAGGGGCGGACGCACCGAAGGATCAGGCGAGCTCAACGGCGACGGAACAGCGGGGCGTAGACGTCCCAGTAGGCATAACCGAGGTAGGCGGTCATCGCGGAAACGATCAGGCCCATAGGCAGGAATCCGGGCGCCACATTGAGGTCAAAGACGATGATACCGACGCAGATCGGCGCCACGAAGATGGCTGCGAGGGCGGGCAGGAACCCGGCCACGAGCATCAGCCCGGCGACGGCTTCCGTCACTTTGATCATCTGGAAGATGCCCATATCCCAAAGCTGCTGCGAGACGACGGCCATCGGCCCGGGGACGCCTTGCATCGACCTTCCCGCCATGAGGCCCGTGATGCCGCTCATGAGGAAAAGGAGGCCGAGCAGGACGCGCACGACGATCACGGCTTTCCGGTTCTTGAGATTCATAGGGAACTTTACGGGACTGAGACGATCGTCGTTTCGAACGCGCCGTTGCTGCCGGTGCAGCGCATGGCCTCACCGCAGGAAGTCCTGGAAGCGATGATCTTGACCGTCCCTCCGGCGAGGACCCGATACCGCATTTCCACGGTTCCGGAACCGGAACCGGGCACGCCCTTGAAATCCGGCGTCACTTTAGGCTGGGTCATGAGAGGCTTCAGGAGCTTCGCGTCAGGATCCTTGATGGTCCAGTACGTGCTGTGCAGGAGGACCTCCACGTCATCACCGACCTTGACCTGGAGGACTTTCCCCTTCTGCCCCTCGCTCACGATGACGGCCTGCGCGTTCGTCGGCGATAGGTCCGGATTCTCGGGCACCACGTCCGTCAAGACGCGCGCCTGAGGTGCCGGACGATGGGTCGATCGCCAGACGGCGAAGCTTGCAGCGGCGAGAAGGACGACGACAGCGGTCAAGAACGCCGCTTTGGATTTCATGGGCGTAGGATGATGAATGAATGGCCGTTCCGTTCCAAGTATAGCATGCCAGCCGGATCAGGAGGTCTCCTCTCCGGGCCTCCAGGTGAACTGATCGACCAGCACGGGGCCTTCCCCCGGACCGAGAGGGTCGATGAGACCGATCGTCCATACGTCGATGCCCGCGGAATCGGAACGCACCCGCATGCGCACGAAATGCTTGTAACCCGGATGCATCAAGGAAGCATATGCCTGCAAGTGCTCGTAACCGAATCGGGTAAGCGTCGCGATGAAAAAACCGAGCGCCCAGGTACCGAAGAGGATCCCGAGCCCGACCAGGAGGATGACGGCGCCGCGCGAGGTGACGTATCCACGATCTGTCAGTTCTTCACGGATGGCAGCCACGACGAAGACCGGGACCAGGCTGGAGGACAGGCCGATGAAAGCGGCGGCGATCCACGACTGGAGGCGCTGGCCGTACCGCGTGCGGGCGACCAAGGCGAAAATCCCGGCGATAGCGACTCCGGTGAGCGCTGCCGTGAAAAGAGCGGCGGCATCCGTCCAACCGAGCCTCGCCAGCATGAGACCGGAGGACACGAAAACCCCCAGCATGGTGAGATGCGTCATGTATCCGGCCTTGCCGGACAGCAGGCGGATCGGCACCTGTTTGAGCAGCGCCCGGCTCTGGACCGGCCCCGGCCATTCCGCATCGAGGTCCAAAGGGGCTTGCCGCCGGTCGAGCGGAGACGGGCAGAGGAAGGCGCCGCCCCCACCGGCGACCACGTGCGTCCCTGCCTGGTCGCGCCAACGCTCATAGTGATGGATATCGCCGGACACCACGAGATGAGGCCTCGTCTCGGTCTCGAGACCGAACGCCGCGATGGCATCGGCGCCGATGGCGTTCAGCTTATGGAACGCGCGGACGGGGTCGTGCATGACGACGACCGGCGCCAAGTCGGGGCGCGCCTTCCTCCAATCGGAAAAGAAGCCGCGCTGCCGTTCGTCGAGACGCTCGAGATGCTGATCGACCGCGAACAGATGGATCCGCCTGGTGAGCGGGAGGATGAAATGGCTCGCTCCCTGCAAGGCCGAGTAGCCTTCGAGCCGCAGCGAGGCCTCCTCTCTCAGGAACAGGCGCCGGAACCCCTCGAGATCGCCGTACCAATCATGATTGCCTGGGACGCCAAGCAGCACGCGCGGCCTGCCGTCGTCATGCCCGGCGAGCGCGCGATTGAACGGCTCGACGACGCGTTCACGGACGTTCGTTTCGGTCGCGACCGGATACGCCGTATCGCCGCCGAAGACCAGGATATCGCCTCGCGGAGCCCGGATCTTCGAACCGGGACGGTCCGGATCCGGCACCTCGTGGTCGGCGAACAGGATCCGCCCGACGGCTTCGCTGACCGAAACATCCTCCCCCGTATCGGCGATGAAGTCGATCCATAGATCGCGGCCGATCGTTTCGACGACCGGCTTGCCGTCGCCCGCGCAGCCAAGTCTCTCGGAGACCATGTCCGCCAGGCGTTCCGGAACGTCAAGTCTCATGGAACCTCTGCGGTCGCGGCTGAAAGCCCGCATGGTATTGGGCAGGATGCTGGCGAAATACCACCAAAGCGCCTCGATGCCGTACCACGGGACGGCTCTCGGCTTCGCTCTTCCGTATGTGAAGCGTTTGATGGCTGAATCAGCGGGAGCGGGCGCCGGCCGAAACAATCGCGTCTTTCCTTGGTCAGATGACATAGGAGACATCTTATACGGCGGCGGCGGTTCAAGCAACAAGAAACCCCGCCATGAAGCGGGGTTTCCGTGATGCGTTCAGCGCTTTGCCCACTGCGGGCTCTTGCGAGCCTTCTTCAAGCCGTACTTCTTGCGCTCCTTTTCGCGAGGATCGCGGGTAAGGACGCCGAGAGGCTTCAAGGTGGCGCGAAGTTCGGGGTTGTGCACGAGGAGGGCGCGGGCGATGCCGAGCTTGACGGCCTCAGCCTGACCGCGGATGCCTCCGCCGTGGGCTTCCGCCACCACATCGGCCGTGGCGTCGATGCCGGCCGCCTTGAGCGGGAGAAGGATCGCGTCCTGCAGCTCCGCGACCGGGAAGTACTCGGTCATCGGCTTGCGGTTGACGGTGATCTTGCCTTTGCCCGTCAAATAGACGCGGACCTGGGCGATACCCGACTTGCGGCGTCCGACGGCGTAGAAGTAGCTGCCGGTGACGTCGTGGGAGTGCGCCTTCTTTTCGGCCGCCGCCGTCTTCCTCGTCGCTTTCTTGGCAACGGGCTTTTTGGAAGCGGCTTCTTTTTTTGTCGTCATAATCGCGGCTTTATTTGACGATCGTCAGCCGCTTGAGACGGCGCGAGCGGAGCGTGTTCTTCGGAAGCATGCGGTCGACCGCGGCCTTGATGACGCGGGCCGGATCCTTGGCCATCTCGTCGGCGACCTTGCGGACCTTCATTCCGCCCGGGTACTGCGAGTAATGATGGTAGACCTTGGTCTGCATCTTCTTGCCCGTCAATCTGATCTTCGAAGCGTTCCTGACCTTGACGGCATCACCCATGTCGGAGTTCGGCACGTAGGTCGCCTTGGTCTTTCCGATCAGGATGCTGGCGATGCGAGTCGCGAGGCGCCCGAGGGCCTGGCCGTCGGCATCGATCTCATGGACGGTGCGTTTTGCGGGAATACGCGGCATAGGCTCAGATAAGTTCGATCTGGACGATCTCCGCGGCGTCGCCCTCCCGGCGCTTCAAGGCCGTGATGCGGGTGTAACCGCCCTTGCGCTCCTTGTATTTTGGACCCAAGTCCTTGAGGAGCTTTTCCACGGCGTTCCGCAGGGTGAACATCGTCATGAGCTGGCGGCGTGCCGCCAGGGTATCGGCCTTGCCGATCGTGATGGCTTTCTCGACCAGCGGGCGGACGAACTTCGCCTTGGCCTTGGTGGTCTTGACCTTCTCGTACAGGATGACGGAGGTCGCCAAAGTCCTGAGTAGCGCTTCGCGCGGCCCTTTCGTTCGGCTCAAAATGGCTTTTCTCGTCCGATGGCGCATACTTATTTCTTTTTCTTGGAAGCCTTCTTCTTGGGCTTCTCATCTCCCTCCTCCGACTCCTCCTTCTCTTCTTCATCCTCCTCTTCCCCATCTTCCGTTTCCTTCTTCGAGGCATCGGCATTCAGGCCGGCCAGGAGAGCGAAGTGGTCGATCAGGATCTTGGCGGACTGGCGGATGGCCTCATCGGCATCCACCGTGCCGTCGGTCTCGATGGTCAGGGTGAGCTTGTCGTAGTTCGTGACCTGTCCGACGCGGACGTCATCCACCTTGTAACCGACGGAACGGATGGGGCTGTAGAGCGCGTCGACCGCGATGGTACCGAGTTCGCTGCGTTCCTTTCCCCGTTCTTCGGTCGCCACGTAGCCGCGGCCTTTCGCGACCGTGATTTCCATCTCGAGTTCGCCAGTCTTGTCCGTCAAGGTCGCGATATGCAGTTCCTTGTTGGCGATCTCCACGTCGGAGTTGGCCTGGATATCCTTGCCGGTGACGTTCTTTTCGCCCTTGGCGTGCAAGGTCAGCTTGACCGGCTCGTCGGAGTAGACCTTCATCCTCAGTTGCTTGAGGTTCAGGATGATCTCCAGCACGTCTTCCTTGACGTTCGGGATGGCCTGGAACTCGTGCGAAGCGCCTTTGATCCTGACGGCGATGACCGCGGCGCCCTGGAGGGACGAGAGCAATACCCTTCGAAGGGCGTTGCCGACCGTGTGGCCGTATCCGTGGAAGAACGGCTCCATCATGAGGACGGACTCGTTCTCGCGCTCGCCTCGGATGATTTCGATTTTCGACGGAAGAAGGATGTCTTCCATAGGTGTTTGGAGTCCCGCGGCGGCCGGCGCGACAGATCAGCAATCGCCGGTCGGCGACAAGGACAGGCCAGGGATTAGCGGGAGTAGAATTCGACGATCAGCTTGGAATCGAAGCTCTGGTCGAGCTCTTCGGCGGTCGGGCGGTTCAGGACCTTTCCGGTGACGGTCGCAGCGTCCATCGAAAGCCACGCGGGCGGCTGGTGCTTGGAGAGGCGTTCCTTGAGTTCCTTGAACGCGCCCTTGTTGACCTTGCTCGCCTTGATGGAAATGAGGTCGCCGGCGCGAAGCTGGTAGGAAGGGATGTTGACGTTCTTGCCGTTCACCGTGAACAGGCCGTGGGTAGTGAGCTGGCGGGCTTGCGCGCGGCTCTTGCCGAGGCCGAGCCGGAACGCGACGTTGTCGAGGCGCATCTCCAGGTACTGCTTCAGGAAGACGCCGGTGTCGCCCATGCGGCCGGCGGCCTTGGAGAAGTAGCCCTCGAACTGGCGCTCCATGAGCCCGTAGATGCGCTTAGCCTTCTGCTTCTCGCGCAGCTGGACGCCGAAGGGCGTGACCTTGGCGCGCGAGGTCGGGCCATGCTGTCCCGGAGGGAACGCGCGGCGGGTGACGGGGCACTTCGGTCCGAGGCACTTCTCACCTTTGAGATAGAGCTTCTCGCCTTCGCGCCGGCACTGTTTGCATTTGGGTTCGGTATTGCGTCCCATAGGTTTACACGCGGCGCGGCTTCGGCGGCCGGCATCCGTTATGAGGAATCGGGGTCACGTCCTTGATCGTGAGCACGTTGATGCCGTTGGCGTTCAGGGCGCGGACGGCGGCCTCGCGGCCGGAACCGATACCCTTCACGAAGACGTTGACGTCCTTGAGACCGGTGTCCTTCACCTTCTCGCAGACATCCTTGATGATCATGGAAGCGGCGTACGGCGTGGACTTCTTCGGACCGCTGAAACCGACCTTGCCGGCGGACGACCAGGCCAGCACGTTGCCGTTGGCGTCCGTCAGGGTGACGATGGTGTTGTTATAGGTGGCCTGGACGTAGCAGCGTCCATGCGAGACCTGGCGGACGCTCTTCTTCGTCTTCTTGCGAGGCGCCGCTTTGGCGGACTTCTTCCCTTCTTCCGTCTTGACCGCGGCTTCGGCCGGGGCGACGATGGCGTTTTCTTCCATAGAGGTTTACGTCCGGATGATTTAGGTCTTCATGCCCGCCTTGACGCGGCCGGAGCCCATCGTCTTGCGGACATTGCCGCGCGTGGTGCGCGAGTTGGTCTTGGTGCGCTGCCCGCGAGCCGGGAGGCTCTTGGCGTGGCGGGTGCCGCGGTAGGAACCGATTTCCTTGAGGCGCTTGATCTGGGCGAGGTTGTCGCGGCGGAGTTCGCCTTCCACCTTCATAGTCTTCTCGATGTGGTCGCGGAGCTTGTTGATGTCGGCGTCCGGGAGATCCTTCACGCGGATGTCCGGGTCGACGCCGGTCGTCTCCAGGATGCGCTTGGCCAAGGTGTCTCCGATGCCGAAGACGTAGGTCAGGGCGATCAGGACGCGCTTGTTGCTCGGGAGCGTGACGCCTGCGATACGTGCCATTGCCATAGATGCCAAATTAGCCCTGACGCTGCTTATGCTTAGGGTCCTTCTTGCAGATGATGCAGACGCGCCGCTTGCGGCGGATCACGGTGCAGTCGCGGCAGATTTTCTTGACGGACGAGCGGACTTTCATGTGGCGCTTTTTTGACGGGCTTAGAAACGGTAGACGATCCTTCCTTTGGACAAGTCGTACGGCGTCATCTCGATCTTGACGCGATCTCCGGGCAGCAGGCGTATGCGGTTCATCCGCATCTTCCCGGAGAGATGGGCCAGGATGATGATGTCGTTCTCGAGCCTGACCTTGAAGTTCGTGGCCGGAAGAAGCTCTTCAACGACGCCGACGGCCTCGATGAAATCCTTTCCCGCTCCCCCGGTACCGTTGTTCTGCATTCTGCTCGTCAGGATTAATAGCGGTCGGACGATGGGTCCGAACGAAAAAATGACGCAAGTCCCCAAGCGGTGACTTTGCTTGACGGAAGTCTAACAAATGAGCCAAAAGGCGTCAAGTGGGCTAACGCCAGTCAAAAAAACGATGGATAGCGCCGGAAAATACGCTAAGATTCGCGACCATCATCGTTGAGCGCATTCACTCCCTGGGCCCGGCCGGTTCGGTCTCGGCGGCGGTCGGCGTGCTGCCGTCCGGCAGGACCGGTTCCACGATCGCCTTGATGCGGCGGACGCCGGCCGATGAGGCTTCTTCCTTCTGGATCTTGAAACGCCCGACCTGCGCGGTGTGGCGGACGTGCGGCCCGCCGCAGATCTCCATCGAGTAATCGCCCACGACGTAGACCTTCACCTTGTCGCCGTAACGGTCTTCGAACAAACCGATGGCGCCGCCGGCCTTGGCGTCGGGCACGGTCTTTTCCTCGTAGTGCACCGGCAGGTCGCGGGCGATGGCTTCATTGACCATGTCTTCCACCTTCTTGATCTCCTCCGGCGTCATCTTGCTGGGGTGCGAGAAATCGAACCGCAGCCGCTCGGCGGTGATGTTCGACCCCTTCTGTTCGACGTGCTCCCCCAGCACGTTGCGGAGCGCCTTGTGCAGGAGGTGCGTAGCCGTGTGCAGGCGCGTCGTCTCCCAAGAGGCATCGGCGAGGCCGCCCTTGAACTTCTTCTCGGCGCCTTGGCGGGAAAGGTCCTGGTGCGCCTTCATGGCCGCGCCCCATTCGGCCTCCTCGACCTTCTTGCCGAGGACCTCCTCCGTCAGTTCCTTCGGGAAACCGAACGACTCATACAGGTAGAAGGCGCGTTCTCCAGGAATCAAGGGGAAGCTCGCGAGTTCCTCCTTCAGTTTGGCTGCCTCATGCAAGCCGTTCTGCAAGGTGCGCGTGAACTTGTCCTCTTCGGCGTCGAGCGCGCCGATGACGCGATCGCGGTTCTCCCGGAGTTCCGGATAGGCGTCGCCGAACAGCTCGATGACCTTTTCCGCGATCTTCGAGGTGAAGAAGCCTTCGATCCCGAGCTGGCGTCCGTAGCGGACGGCACGGCGGATCAGGCGCCTCAGGATATAACCCTGGTCGACGTTGGAGGGGGTGATGCCTCGCGGGTCCCCGATCATGAATGTCGCGGTGCGGACGTGGTCGGCCACGATGCGCATCGAGCGATCATCCTCTTCGCTCGCTCCATACGTCTTGGCGGCGAGCGCGCCGATTCCCGAAAGCAGCTCCCGGAAGTTCTCGGTGTCGAAGACGGTGTCCCTGCCTTGCAGCATGGCGGTCACGCGTTCGAGCCCCATGCCAGTATCGACGTTCTTCTGGACGAGCGGCTCGAACGTGCCGGCGGCCGTCTTGTTGTACTCCATGAAGACGTTGTTCCAGATCTCCACGAAGCGCCCGCAGTCGCAGTTCGGGTGGCACTCCTCGCCGAAGCGCCGATCATGCCGGCGTCCTGTGTCGTAGAATATCTCCGTGTCGGGACCGCACGGGCCGGTCGTTCCGGCCGGCCCCCACCAGTTCTTGCCTTTCGGGTAGGCGAAGATGCGCTGGTTGAAGTTGGCATCGATGCCGCGCGCCTGGAACACGTCCTTCCAGATGCCGACCGATTCGAGGTCGCGCGGCGCGTCGGCGTCGCCCTCGAAGACCGTCACGTAGATGCGGTTCGGATCAAGATTCAGCCAGCGGGGGGAGGTCAGGAACTCGAACGACCAGGTGATGGCCTCACGCTTGAAGTAGTCGCCGAGCGACCAGTTGCCGAGCATCTCGAAAAAGGTGAGGTGGCGGTTGTCGCCGACCTCGTCGATGTCGCCCGTACGCACGCACTTCTGCACGTCGGCCAGGCGATTTCCGGACGGGTGCTTCTCCCCCAGAAGGTAGGGCACGAGCGGATGCATGCCGGCGGTCGTGAAGAGGACCGTCGGGTCGTTCTCGGGGATGACCGAAGCGGAATGGATGATGGCGTGGCCTTTTTCCCTGAAGAAGTCCAGGAACTTGGCGCGGATCTCATTGGTGGTCATAGCAGGCTTTCGACGCACAGTATACGGAGCGAAGCGGCGGCAGGCAAGGCCCGAAAAGGCCCGTGCCGGAAGGGCGCGGGCCTTTTCATTCCTGCAGGAGGCCGCCCTCCTCCATCTGGCGGCTTCTGACCGCTTCCGTGCCTGAGGCGGCATCGACGGCCTGTCGGTAGGCGCGTACAGGCACCGAAATCGGCGCCGAAGCCTCATCCTTCAGCTGCCTGGCCGTCTCGCGCACCGCGCCGACGCAACCGACGCCGACCATGAGCAGTGTCATGGCGGCGGCCAGGAACTTGTGGCGTCTGACGAAATGGATGGCGCGGCGCATGCAAGCGGGATTCATCTTCACTGTAGCATAGACGTTCCGCGCCGGAAAAACTTACGGCGTAGACGCGATCCCCTTCTCGATCACGCCCCCGCCCAGCACCTCGTCGCCGTCGTACAGGACGATGAACTGGCCGGGCGTCACGGATCTTTGAGGCACGGCGAAGCGCGCTTCGAGCGCGTCCGCTTCGCCGATTCCGAGCGCCAACTCGCATGCCTGGAGCGGCTGGCGGTAACGGATCCGCGCCTGGCACGCGATCGGAAGTCCCGGCGCATGCCCGGAGACCCAATGCCACCCTCCGGCGATGAGCCGATCCTTGAACAGCGCGGGATGGTCCGCGCCCTGGGCGACGGTGACGGTCGCGGTCCGGATATCGATGGCGGCCACGTAGTAGGCTTCGCCAGGACCGCCGACGCCGAGCCCATGACGCTGACCGAGCGTGAAGGCCTGGACATCGTCGTGCCGGCCGACGACCTTCCCTTCCACCGTGACGATGACTCCTGGCTTCGGTTCCAACGCGCGCTTCAGGAAATCCCGCAGCTCCACTTTTCCGATGAAGCAGATGCCCTGCGAATCCTTCTTTTCGGCCGTCGCGAGCCCGCGGTCTCGCGCATACGCCCGGACGTCGCGCTTGTCGAGATGCCCGATCGGGAAGAGGACGCCCGAGAGCTGTTCCTGCCCGAGCGAGAAGACGAAATACGACTGGTCTTTGTTGCGGTCGAGTCCGGCCAAGAGGCCGAAGGAGCCGTCTTCTTTTTTCACGACGCGGGCGTAGTGGCCGGTCGCGATGAAATCAGCCCCCGCTTCGACCGCCGCCTTCAAGAACAGATCGAACTTCACGGCCCGGTTGCACATCACGTCGGGATTGGGCGTGCGTCCTGCGGCGTATTCCCTATAGAGGTAGCCGACCACGGCCTCGTCGTACGCCTTCTCGAAATCGAACGTGACGAATTCGATGCCGAGCTGCGCCGCCACCCGCATGGCGTCGCGCCGCTCCTCCTTCCAAGCGCACTCCCCCGTCTTGGGATCCTTGGTCTCGGACCAATTCTTCATGAAAGCGCCGACCACGTCGTACCCCTGATCCAACAGCAACGCCGCGGCCACGGAAGAATCCACGCCGCCGGACATGCCGACCATCACCTTCTTTTTCCCTTCTTTTTTCCACATAGCTCCGCAGTCTTGTTCGCGAGCTGGCCGCAGGCGGCGTCGATGTCTTCTCCGAAAGTGATGCGGTGCGTGACGGAGATGCCGCGCTCGTAGAGGACCTGCTGGAAGGCGCGGCGGCGCTCGACAGGACTCGAAGGGAACGTCCCGCGCCCGGTGTACGGATCGACAGGCAAGCCGAACCGCTCGGCGGCCGATCCAAGGACTTCCGTCGCGTGATACTTGATGAGATTGACATGATAGAGCGGCGTCGGCCGCCCGCTGCCGTCAGGATTTTCCCTGCACAGGAGGTCCGCCAGCTCTTCGGCGATCTCCGGAGAATCGTTCACGCCGTCGATGAGCAGGTACTCGAACATGACCTTGCGGTTCGTCTTGCCGAGATACGTGCGGATGGCGGCGAACAGCTTGCCGAGCGGATACGCCTTGTTGACCGGCATCAGGTTGGAGCGCAGCGCGTCGTTCGGGGCGTGCAGCGAGATCGCCAAGTTGACGCGAAGCGGATCGTCCGCAAGCTTCAGGATACCGGGCACGATCCCGCAGGTGCTGATGGACATGCGCCGCACGCCGAAGGCCAGGCCCTTGGGGTCGTTCAAGGTGCGCAGGGTCTCCATGACCTGGTCATAGTTGTGGAACGGCTCGCCCATGCCCATGAGGACCACGTTCGTGACCGTATCGCCTTCCGCCTTCAGCTTGCGGGCGAAATGCATGACCTGATCGACGATCTCGTCCGACGTCAGGTTGCGCTTCAGCCCGAGCGTACCGGTCGCGCAGAAGGCGCAAGCCATCGGGCAACCCGCCTGCGAAGAGACGCAGACCGTGTTCCGTTCCTGCTCATGTCGCATCAGGACCGTCTCGATCAGCTGCCCGTCGGCACAGCGGAACGCGCACTTGACGGTATCGCCCTTCGAAGAGACCGTTTCAGCCGCGAGCGTCAGGCAGGAAATCGGCGCCTCACGGTCGAGCCTCTCGCGTAGTTCGGGCGGCAAGGACGTGGCTTCCGACCACGAAGAGACCAGCGAGCGGTATTTCGCGTCGCGGACCTGGGAAAGCCGGAACTTCGGTTCCCCGGAGAGCAGCAGTTCGAACGCGGGAATCGCCATAGGAAGCCTGAAGGTAGCACGCCGGAGCCGGCCCGTCCAGGCCGAAGGTCACGCGTCGGCGCCGAGGCCGGAGGCCTCGATGACCTTGAGCGCGGCGCGCAGGTGCTCCGGCAGGACGTAGAGGTTCACGATGTCGATGACCTCGTTATATTTCTTGAGCAGGGCGCTGTAATGTTCGACCGGGGTGAAGAGCAGGCGCCCGAGGCGCTTCTCGCGCACGAACATCCGGCCGTCGCCCGGCTTCCGTCCCTTGCGGAACGCGTCGAGCTTGGAAAGATACTGATGGGAGTTGATGGCGAAATGCGGAACGCCCGCCTTGGTCAAGGCGCGCCGCAGCTTCTTCAGCGTCTCGCGGGAACCGGCCCGATCGCCGCTCGCGGCATAGAGGCGTTTGGCAGGCGTCCGCTGGGCGAAACGCCGGGCCCAGGCGTGCTCCGGATCCCGTGCGGCCGCGAAAAGCGCCTCCAGGAAGGTGCTGTCGCGCATCTCGAGATATCCGGCGACATTTCCCGGGATGCGGATGCCTACCTCCTGCCGACTGAAGGCCTGTTTCAGGAAATGGTCGAACCCGTTGGTGGTCTTATGGTGATAGACCTGAAGGAACATATGATACCGGGCCAAGAGGAAGTCCTCGAATGCCCGGACCGCCGTCGAGTCGATCGTCAGGGTCGGGCGACCGCCTATGACCGCGATGCCGAGGTTCCGGATGAGATGATCCATGTCGTAAAGCCCATACGCCACGCCGGCATAGTACGCGTCGCGCAGGAGGTAATCCATGCGATCGGCGTCCAGCTCTCCCGAGATCAACGAGCTGAGCAGGTCGTGGATCGCCCCTTTCTTTCCTGCATGCTTCCTCGACCAGTCCGCCGACGGCTTCACGCCATGATGCAGGAGCGAGGCGATGTCCTGGGCCTCGTGCGGCTCCAACGGGACCATGCGATCCGCCCCGAGCGAAGCGATCAGCATCACCGAATAATCCTCATGCGAGGCCCGCCGCGAAGGTTCCCATTCCCTGTACCAAGCCGCCGGTGCCTCTATTTCGCCGAGCTGCGGCATCAACGTCTCCGAGGCGTGGGAGAATGGCGCATGGCCGATGTCGTGAAGCAGCGCCGCGAACCTCAAGATCCTCCGGAAATATGCCGTCTCTGCAGCAGAGAAAATTTTCCTGATCGGCGCGTCTTCGGCGGCCGTGATAGTGTCCCACACGCGCCCGGCCACATGCATGGCGCCCAGCATGTGACTGAAACGATCATGCACGGCACCGGGATACACCAGATACGACAACCCGAGCTGGCGCACGTGACGCATGCGCTGGAAGACCGGATGGTCGATGACCTTCTTCTCGTCGTCGTCGAAGACGATCGTCTGGTGGATGGGATCGCGCAGTTGATACATGCGTGCGTCTTCAGGCCTTTTTTATTTCGACCTCCGTACCGATCTCGGACCACTCGTACAGCGTCTTGGCGGGTCCGACCCCTAACCGGACGCACCCTCCGGACGCCGGGGTCCCAAGATGCCACTGCCCCTCTTTGGTGCCGTCAGGCCATTCCGGCAACTCATGCAGCCCATACTGGGTACCGATGAACGGCATCCAGTACGGCATGTATAACTTGGCATGCGCCGACCAGGCGCGAGGCTTCTTATCCCGAATCGCGAAGACGCCGACCGGGGTCGGCGTGCGCGCCTTACCGGTCGAGACCTTGAAGCTTCCCAGATGCTTCGGTCCGATGGAATAGTCCAGCGTCTGGGAGGCGAGCGAGATGACGATGCGCTTCTTGAGCCTCGCGCCTCCGCCCAGCGTCGGATCGAAAGCATTCAGGACCTCGAGGCCATCCGGGAACCCATCGCCGTCCGTGTCAGGCCTGAGCGGGTCCGAACCGAAGACGATTTCGTCAGCATCGCTCAAGCCGTCTCCATCCGTATCCGTCTCGGCGAGTTTGCCGGGACCGTACGGAGAATAGCCGTTCGCGAGCTCGGTCATGTCGTCATAACCGTCGCCGTCGGTATCGGAAGCGGGTGCCGCGAACGAGACCTGCGGCTTCGCGAGCAAGACCAACGCAAAGAGGACTCCGGCCGCCGCGTGCACTGCCGAAGATCGGGTACCGCCTGCGTGACGACGAAAATCGGAAGGGGCGTCCCGTACAAAAGTGCCCATATGCCGCCATCTTCTCACATGCCGTGGACCGCTTCAACCGAACGATGCCGCAGGCCTTCTCGCAGGCGTTCCACATGATCGATGAGCCGCTCCCCGCGTTCCTTTCGCCGCTCATCCAGCTCCCGAGACGCCCCTGCGGCGTCATCCGCCTCTTTCCCGTCTCCATGCGCGGAGCGATCGGCAAAGAGGAAGACATCCTGCTCGAACTTGACCGATCCCTCGATCGGTTCGAGCACGCTTTCGGCGGTTTCCGGTTCGGAAGCGGTGGCGGAAGCGACCAGGTCCACGTGACGGTCGAGGACGCGTTCCGCCGCCTGGACAGCCTTCAATCTCCCCTCCCGTTCATGCGGCGCGTCAGGTCCGTCTGCCATCTTCGCGGCGATGGCATCGAGCTTGGCCAGGCGATCCTCATATCCGGAGATGGCTTTGCGCACGCGCGCGGTACGCTCTTTCCTGTCGAGTCCGGCGCGTTGAAGAAGGACATGCGTCTCCTCCAATCGCTTCGCGGCATGAGCCGCCTGGACGACGAATTTCCGCTCCGGCGAAAGCGCCAACCTCTCCTGCACGTCCTCGGCGGCGAGTTTGACCGTATAGAGCGCGTCTCCAGGCAACGCGTCCTGCGCGGCATATGCCGCTCCACCGGTCGTGGCCACGAAGACGGCGACGGCGGCGGCATACATCGCCGGTTTCCAAAGGATCGCGCGGAAGCGGAAGCCGCCCGGCGCCATCGGGAACTCGGCCATGATGACGTCCAGCTTGCGTCGGCCCGCCTCAAGGACCTCCGGCGGGACCGGAGCATGGCGGAGGGCTTTCAGTTTTCTGAGCGTGGTCCGGCGCATAGCTGTTGGAGTTCCTTTACCGCGCGGTGCAGCGCGACGTAAACGGCATTTTTCTTCTTTCCAGTGCGTTCAGCGATATGTCCGATCGGCAGGTCATCGATGTAACGCATGACCAGCAAGTCCCTGGTTTCCGGACGGAGGCGAGCCAGGCCCTCTGCCAGCAGGTCGGAAGCGAGCGTCCGATCGAGATCACGCTGCGGGTCGCTCGGCGAGGACAGCGTCGCCTCCAGATCCTCGTCGATCGGCACGGGAGCGCGCGCATTGCTCCGGTAGTGATCGATGATGAGATTATCCGCGATGCGATAGAGGAACGCCTTGAGGTGGCGTATCTCGCCTGATCTCGCGCGCACGACGCCCCACGCCCTCGCGAACGTCTCGCTCATGACGTCCTCGGCCGTCTGCGGAGAACTGGTGCGGAACAGCGCATGCCTGTAGATTTTCGGCGCAAAATGCCCGTACGCCTCGACGAACGCCGATTCATCGCCGCTTTGGATCCTGGCGAGCAGGAGCGTCTCTTTCAATCCTTCCACGATCATCGGTTCGTCAGCTAAGACGTGAGTTCAGCAGGAATCTTACCGCAGCGCAAGGAAAAGAGAAAAACCCCGTTCAAACGGGGCTTTTCCCTTCCTCATCGAACCTGACGCTTTCGCCGGGCTTCAGCGCCCTCGGAACGGAGGGAGCGCTCGATTGGACGGGCGGGACCGGGGGCGGTGAGATTTTCGGAGGGGCCGGTGAGGGAGGATTTTCCTGCTTGCCGACCGCTGCGCTCTCGGGTTCGGATTCCTGCACGAGACGGATCTTCCCCTCGAACATGCCGGGTTTCGGGGCGGGAGGGAGCGGGCGCGGAGATGGAGCCGTTTTTTGGACGGGAGGTTTCGGGGGGGCTGGTGGTCTCGCGTCGGTCGCCTTCGGCGAAACGGCGGGTGTTTTCGCCGGAGCTGCGGATGAGGCAGGGCTCACGGCGCGAGGCGGCGGCGCGACCGGTTTCGCCGGTGCGGGCACCGGAGCGACGGCTGAGTTCGGCGGCCGGGTCATGGGCGCCGGCTGACGGACCGGAACCGGAGGCCTTGAGGGTTGCGGCACCCGCGGTGCAGCGGCCGCTTCGGCACGCGCGAGCGGAAGGCACTCCTTGCAATAGAACGGCCTGGACGGATCCGGAGGGAACTTGAGATGCAGTTCCTTGCCGCACCGCGAGCAGGCGGCTTTGTATTGCCGTTCGGGATCGGAGCCGAAAGAATCGCCGCCCGAAGAGGTTCCTGAAGCCGAAGGCTTGCCGATGAACGTCCCGGTCTCCTCGTCGAACCCGGCCCATGCGTTGACCTTCTTCTCGATCTCGACGCGCGTGATGGCATACCGCTCGCGCGAAGCCGCCACGACTTTGGCACGGCTGTCGGTGCGTTTCGCGATCGGCGGCAACGACTTCGCGGAAAAGGGCGTCGACGCCACGCCGTCGATCATCAGTTTCAGGTAGATCTCGAACTTCGCCAGGTTGATGAAATCCTCGCCGGTCTCCTCGAAGGTCGGCGCGAACTCCTTGGCGAGCTGCTGGGCATCGTTCGCGCCGACGCGGAACGCGATGATGGTGCCGACGTTGCCGAAGACGGCGGCCGCCACTTCCTCCTCCAGCTGCTCGATGTACTGATGGGCCGTGATGAGCGCCAGGCGGTACTTGCGGGCTTCCGACAGGATGTTGGCGAACGATTCGGTCGCGAAGTTCTGGAACTCGTCGACGTACAGGTAGAAATCCTGACGATCCTTTTCCATCATGTCGACGCGTTCCATGGCGGCCAGCTGGAGGCGCGTGATGAGCATGCCGCCGAGCAGCTTGCTCGAGTCCTCTCCGACCAGGCCTTTCGAGAGGTTGACGATCAGGATCTTGCGCGTGTCCATGATCTTGCGCAGGTCGATGGTCGACTTCGACTGCGCGACGATGTTGCGGATGACGGTATTCGACAGGAACTGTCCGACCTTGTTCTGGACGGGAGCGATGGCTTCCGAAGCGAACTTGTCGGTGTACTTGGCGAACTCGTTGACCCAAAAACCCTTGACGACCGGATCCTTCACGTTCTCGACGATCTTCTTCCGGAAATCCTTGTCGGCAAGGATGCGGCTGATGCCGAGAAGGGTCGAGCCGGGCGTGTCGAGCAGCGCCTGCACGCAGTTGAGCAGGATGTATTCCATGCGCGCCGACCAGACGTCGGGCCAGATCTTCTTGAAGACGCCCATCAGCCCGGAGGCGACCAAGTGCTTCTGGTTCTCGTTGGAAATCTCGAGAATGTTGAAACCGACCGGGAAATCCATGTCGGCCGGATTGAAATGGACGACGTCGTTGATGCGCCACGGGGGGATGAAATCGAGGATCTTGTCGGCGGTGTCGCCGTGGGGATCGACGTAGCAGACCCCGTGACCGGCATAGATGTCGGAGAGCACGAAGTTCTCGAGCAGGGTCGTCTTGCCCATGCCGGTCTTGCCGACGATGTAGACGTGCCTTCGGCGGTCGTCGGTCTTGATGCCGAAACGCCGCTTCTCTCCGCGGAAGTTCGTCTCGGCGAACGGGATGACCTCGTTCTCGTGGTCGTGATTGTACGGCTCGACTTCGAACGGCATAGGGTTCAGGCGTCAGGCAGTCCCGGCAATTCGTCGGGCACCGCCGGCAGGGAGAACGGCGGTTCCACCTTCCTCGATTCGACCTTCTTGAGAAGCGGCGCCTTGGTCTGGACCTGCGGGAAGTGCCACAGGCTGGCGAGTTCCTCCACATTCAAGACGAAGCGGTCGGCACCGCTCGAGGAGCGGTTCGAGAACGCCTTGATGATCTTGGTCTTTTTCTTGTCCGCAGACCAGCGCTGCCAGAAATAGTCCGACTTCGGGGCGACTTTCCCGTAGTTCTTGAAGCTGTTGCCGTCCAGCGACCCGAAAAGGCCGAAGGCCCCCTTGATCATGGAGATGACGGGCCCCTTGCGATAGACGCCGCGCTTGCCGACATACACGAAACGGATCTTGACCCCGAAACCGATCTTGGATGCCTTGATCTCGATCTGTTCGAGCATCTTCCGCTCTCCGGGCGAGAGGTTCATGACCTTGTTGTCCTCCTTCTTTTCAGGCTTCTTCGCTTCGCCCGTAGCCCCGCCGCCGGCGAGCTGGTTGAGGGCCGTGACCCCGAACCCGACGCCTGATTCTATGACGTGCTGCCAAAGCGGCGGCGCCTTCTTCTTGGGCGGGCGTCCCTTGAGCTTGTCGGTGAGCGCGATCGATTCCTTGGCCCAGTCCTGGTCGCGCGGCGAGACCAGGATCTGGATCCAGACCTGTTCCCCCTTCTTGAGGCGGGAAAGGGTCTCGAGCAGCGTAGAGAGCGGATCCTTCAGTTCCTGGGAGAGGGCATGTTCGAACTCCGAAAACGTCCGCAACGGATACGCGGAGGCCTTGGCGAGCGTGAACTCGGTCCCCCAGCAATCCCACTCCGGATCCGGGTACGCGTGCGGGACGTTCTTCGTGTAATCGGTGATTTCGACGATTTCGGCATCCGGATGCTGGGAGAAGATCGAGGCCTCGACCAGGTCCCTGTATTGGACGGGCGTCCGGATGATGAACTGGGTATAGCCGTCGATCGAGGCGTATTCGAAAGAGAATGACGGCGTGAACTTGCCGACCCACCATTTCTCCTTGAAGTTCGGCGAGGAGTAGATTCCCGCCAGGTGCGTGAACATGTGCTCAATCGCCTTCGGCGTCTGCTCGTTCAGGCGCTGGATGCTGACGCTCAGCACGATGTACTGGATCGTCGGGGCATATTTGTCCTGCCTCGAGAGCAGCCAGAGTTCCTTGAAGCCGTTCCACATGATGATGACGACCGGAATCCAGCCTCCGTATACGAAAACCGTCCACCAGAGTTCCGGCAAGGGCTTTTCCAGCAATCCGTAGAGTCCGGAGAGATTGATGACGATTTGGGGGAAGTCCACAGGAAAAAACTACGCTTCCGCATTTCGACGGAAGCGTAGCATGTTTTCGGCCGGGCAGGAAGGGCTTTCCGGAGCCGTCTAGCGCCGGGCGCGCTCGTCCCGAAGCTGCCAGCTCACGAGGAGCGGGCTGGCCACGAAGATGGAAGAGTAGGTGCCGGCGGCGATGCCGATGATCATGGTCAGGATGAAGTCCTTGATGGATTCCCCCCCGAAGACGTACGTGACGATCAGCACGAGGAGCACCGTGAGCGACGTATTGACGGAACGGCCGATCGTCTCGTTCATGCTGCGGTTCACGACCTCTTCGAACCCTTCGCGATGCGCGTGCGAAAGGTTCTCGCGGATGCGGTCGAACACCACAATGGTGTCATGCACCGAGAAACCGAGGACGGTCAGGAGCGCCGTGACGACCCAGGCGCCGACTTCCACTCCCATGAAATGCCCGAGGGCGGAAAAGACGCCGACCGGTATCACCACGTCATGGCAAAGCGCCACGATCGTGCTGACGCCGTATTTCCAGGAAGCGACCGGATAGGAGACCTTCCTGAAGACGTAGGTGATATAGAACACGATCGCCAAGATGGCAGCGACGACGGCGTAGACGGTATTCTTGCGGAGTTCTTCTCCGATGACCGGACCGATGGATTCGAAACGCTTTTCCGTCAGGGTGTCGCCGTCCTTCTCGAAAGCCGCCTTGAGGTCGGCGGAGAGCTTGCGATGCGCGGTTTCCTCGAGCGGAGGCATGCGCAGGACCATGCTGCTCTCGCCGAGCGGCTGGACCCCCGTTTCCTTGGAGCCGATGGAAGCGCTGGCTGCCGAGGAGACCTCAGCGACCGTCGGACGCCCTTTGGAAAACTCGATTTCCATCATCGAGCCGCCGGTGAAATCGATGCCAGGCTTGAGTCCCCAGAGAAGCCATGCCGCCAGGGACGCGGCCATGAGGATGCCCGAGAATACGTAGAAGACGCGGCGGTGTTGGGTGATGCGCAACATATTATTTGAACAGCCAGCGATGTTTGGACACCCAGGGCGCGACGAGGCGCAGCAAGGAACGCGTCACGGTGATGGCCGAGAACATCGAGATCAGGATGCCGATGGCCAGCGTCACCGCGAAGCCGCGCACGGAACTCGAGGTGAAGCCGTACAGGATGGCGCAGGTGAGCAGCGATGAGACGTTGGAGTCCCTGATGGACATCCAGGCGCGTTTGAAGCCTTCGGTGACGGCCGATTCGAGCGGATGGCCGTTCTTGCCCTCTTCCTTCATGCGCTCGAAGATCAGGATGTTGGCATCGACCGCCATGCCGATCGAGAGGATCACGCCGGCGATGCCGGAGAGGGTGAGGGTGATGCCGAGCAGCTTGAAGGCAGCCAGCGTGAAAGCCGTATACATGGCCAAGGCCAGCGAGGCCAGGAGGCCAGGGAGCCGGTAGTAGAGGATCATGAACACGACCACGATCAGGAAACCGAGAGAACCCGCATACAGGCTCTTCTGCAGGGAGTCCTGCCCGAGGGAAGCCCCGATCGTCTGCCGCGAGAGCAGCTTGATGGGTACCGGCAGCGCGCCCGCATTCAATCGCTGCGCAAGCAGCTTCGCTTCCTTGAAGTCGAACGTGCCGGAAATGACGGCGTTCCCGTCGCTGATTTCCTGCTGGACGCGCGGAATCGAGATGGGCTGGCCGTCCAGGAAGATGGCCACGAGCTTGCCGACATTCCGCTTGGTGATCTCCCCGAACATCTTCTTCCCTTCATCGTTGAAGGCGAGGAGGACCTGAGGCCGTCCGGACGTCGAGTCGAATTCGACCTGGGCGTGCTGGACGTCCTTGCCGGACAACCCGGTGTTCTTCCACTGATCGGGCGCGGGGCGCACGTCTTCCGCCGTCGCCTTCTTGAAGGCGATGCGGTCGAGGTCATAACGCACCATCGGCCTCTCCCCCGTCTTGAGGATGAGGTGATAGCCGAAAGGCGATTCGACGGGCTGGGAAATCTCCCCGACCTTGAGCGCG
The DNA here is from genome assembly GCA_937900255.1 of uncultured bacterium. Classification (GTDB taxonomy): domain Bacteria; phylum Patescibacteriota; class Patescibacteriia; order SG8-24; family DYFX01; genus DYFX01. The sequence continues at coordinate 65,447 of CALCDZ010000002.1, read as the reverse complement.
GACGCGCCATCCTCGAACGCCTTGACCATCGCGTTCGGACCGAACCAGCCCAGATCGCCAGCATTCTCCTTGGCCGAACCATCAGTCGAAAACGCCTTGGCCTTTTCTCCGAAATTCTTCTGCGTCAAATCGCTCCGGAGTTTGGTGATCTGCGCGAGTGCCGCCTCCTTGGTCGTTTCTTCGCTGCAGCCCTGCGCGCCCTTGAAGCAGATCAGGATATGGCTTGCACGAAGCTCCTTCTGGCTATCGTCACGGCCATTGATGCGCAGGACGTTCAGTTCCTGGCCGTCGTCGACCGTTTCCCAGGCGAGCTTCGAGGTTTTGTGAGCGTCAGCCCACTTCCAAAGGGCGGGCTGCGACGCCTGCTCGACGAGGCCGAGCTTCTCCCAAGAGAGGGCGGGGTCGGACGGGTTCGACTGGGCTTTGCGCAGCGCATCGGCAGCCTGCTTCTTCACGTCGGCATTCTTGGCATCCAGCGCCTTCTGCTGGTCCGGCGTCAAAGGAACCGCGCTCGCCTGATTTTCTTCCTTGAACTCGAGGATCGGCGTCTCTCCGATCATCTGGATCGCCTGGGAGATATCTTTCACGCCGGCCAGCTCGACGACGATGCGCCAAGACGCTCCGGCCTTGTTGGTCTGGACGACCGGTTCGGAGACGCCGAAGGCGTTCACGCGGCGTTCGATGACGTCGCGCACGCCGTCGAGCGCCGTGGCGCGCTCCGATTCGGGAATCTCCTTCGTGTCCGCTTCGTAGACCAGATACGTCCCTCCCTGCAGATCGAGTCCGAGGCGATAAGCGATGTTCTTGAAATGCGGGACTTTGAAGGCGCTCGGCAGTTTCGCGGCCGTGACGACCTTGGCGTTCCAGGCGTCGGCGCCCTTATCCCAAGCCTGCGGATAGGCAAGGAAACCGGCCAAGACGGCCACGGCGATCACGACGAAAACCGACCAGCGGGTCCTGCCCCTGGGCGTCGGTTTTGCGAGGCCCGCCAATCCCTTGCCGATCCAGATGAACGGGACCGTAAGGTAGTGAAAAAACGATCGTCCGCTGCGCTGTGTCATACGGGAATTTCGGTGTTCAAGTCAGAAAGAAAAGTCCGGTCCATCCACAATACGGTGGAAGTATAAAGAAGCCGCCGGAAAAAGGCAATGTCGCGCTTCATGCCCCGGATCGTCGGGTCGGTTCCCTTTCGCCCCCGGAAACCAGGAGTTCGAACTCCGGCCAGGACGCGGCGGTTTCCATCTGCGGCGGGACGGCCAGACGCGCCATGACGTCATCCTCGTCGAACAGCACGCGCCGCACCCGCTCCGGAAGGAAATCGAGGTACGCGATCTTGTCGTCAAGGAAGATCGAGATGCCGAGCCGCTCGACATGCTCGCGCTTATCCTTGCCGGAGGAGCAGAAGATGACGCGATCTTCCGGCACGATATCATGCAGACGATGCTTCGCCATCCAGCTGCGGGCCGAAGCGACGTTCTCGGGCCGGCGCGCGGAAATGACATAAAGCTCTGCCGGCAAGCGCGCGAGCGTTTCCAGCGCATCCTTGACCGGAGGAGCCTGTACCGTCAGCTCGCCATACAGCGATTTCTGGACCGAGCGGTAGCTGTCGTCCTCGAGATGCCTTTCCATGACGTTCGCGTTCGTCTGCCACGGTTCAAGGACGAATCCCAACGCTTCGGCCAACCGCAGCTTATGCGGGCGGTGGTCGATGATGACGCCGTCGAAATCGATGCCGATGCGCGGGAGAGTCATGCCATCGCACCGTAACAAAAAAAGCCGTGCTAAGGAAGCACGGCGCTCAGGGACTCATGAGCCGGCGTTCGAAAGCCTGCAGGCAGGCTTCAAATACATGCTCGGCGACGCCCCCGGCATCCAGTTCGGTCGTATCGACCCAGAACAGGCGCGGATCGGATCCATGACGGTTCCAGACGGTCTCGTGCGCGGCAAGAGATGCCGCCAAGGCGGCGGGGTTCGTGGTCTTCCCATACGCCACCTCTCCACGCGCTTCGCGTGCGGCGTATCCTTCCCCGCCGTACTTGCGTGCCAGCGCCTTCTCCGGACCGCAGACGAGGAAGACGTGCAGGTCGAACAGCTCGCGGTTGAAACGGCTGAGATACGTCCGTGAAAACGCGTCGTGCTCCTCCTCGCTGATGAGGCCTCTGGTACGGTATATCTCCAGCCACACCGCCGTATCGAAAATCGCGCGGTCGAAAATCGCCAGATGGATGTTCCTGTCGTAAGCGAGACGGCGGGCCCTGCCCACGGCATAGTCGCCGGTCTCGAGGTTGTAGACCGGCAACATGCGCGGCGGCGGTATCACCTCCGCCCCTTCCGGCACCTTGGCCACCTGGTACCCCATCCCCTTGAATTCCGTATAAAGGCGATCCATCAACGTCGTCTTGCCGGAATTGGAAGTTCCAAGCAATTCGACCATGAACGGCCGCTCTGCGCGCCGCGCGCGTTGCTGCCCGTGATCGAAACGGTCGAGAAGCGCTTTTGAACGCCTGTCAAAGAGCGTCGGTTCCATTTTCACTCCTGTTTGAAGGTCGTGGCCATCTTAGACGGATAGCCGAGAAAAACGCAAAACCGCCGACAGGCGGTTTCGTCTTCCCGATCACTTCGCGGCGATGGCGCAGTCCGATCCCTCGGCGCAGACGTAGGAAATCGACAGGTCCTCGAGCAGCGCGGGGCGGAGGGACGAGATGAATGCCGTCAACCTGACGGACCGGCCGTCTTTGAACAGGGCGTATGGAACGGCCGTCGTGGGCTTCCGCGTCTCGTCGTAAGGCACGCTCGGAAGGACCGGAAGCTCGTTCAGGTCGTAGAGAAGGCGGGTCGGACCGGCATCGTCCGGGGTCTTCAGGCTTCGCGGGCGGAACAGGTGTCCGCCGACGTCATTGAACTTGACGAAGACGCTCTCGTATTTCGTGAGCGGCTTTCCGGCGACCGACGCGCTCACGCCCAGATACGCCTTGGCGACCTGACCCTTGACGGCGAGCGAAAGCGCTCGCGTCTTCCCCTCGTCGATCTTGGCATCCGGAGTCCAGCTGGCGAAACCTTTGGCGAGCTGCAGCTGCCGCATGCCTGCCAGGTCGTCGAAGGCGGCCGTCTCCGGAGTGCCGGTCGCCGCTTGAGGCGCGGGGGTCGGAGCGCCCGAGCCGCGGTGCCTGAGAGCGATGATGAAGAGCGCGGCGGCCGCGACGATGAACACCACCGAAATGGCCGTGTTCAATCTCTGGATTGCCTTCTCGTCCATAGGGAGGAGCGCGTCAAGCCGCGAAATCAGGTTCCGGGACCGGAACCGCGGCGGCAGCCGACGTGCGCTCCTCCTGCAGCACGTCGTCTTTCTTGAATGAGACCGAAAACTTCGGAAGCCAGCGGGTGTTGTGCTCGTCGACGATCTCGACCGTCTGGCCCTTGGTGTACATGTTCAGGGCCATATCGGAAAGCATCTCCTTGTCCGACTCGATGTCGAGCGTCAGGAGGTCGAGCTTCTGGGCGTCAGCCGAAGCGCTGGCCCAGGCTTGGTTCTCGATCGACTTCTTCTCCTCCTTCAGCGTCTTGAGCTGCTCGGAGACCTGCTGGTAGCGAGGGTTATTGACCAGCTCGTCCTTGAAAGCCTTCTGGATCTCGCTCTTTTCCCGCTTTTTTGCGCGCAAACGGCCGTAGACTTCTTCCAGGCTTGGCATAGGGGCGTGAGGGTGGGGATAAAATCCGATGGCGGGATTTTACCATCGGGACCGGAGCGCGGCCAATCGCGTCAAGCGGCGGCCGCAGGCAGGGCGGGTTCAAGGTGCAAGGCCGCCGCCAGCGCCTCCAGGTCGCAGGACCCATCCCTGACGATCAAGAGAGGCGCCGCGCCTCGGCTCGCCTCCTGGGCGTAATGATGGCGGTGCGCGCGTGCGACTTCGCGCGCCGTCGGCAAGGCGTCCATCTCGAACGCGCGACCGCGCCGCTTGATGCGTTCGGCGATGACCGTATCGGGCGGGTCGAGGAAGATCGTCACGTCCGGCGCGCGGAACCGCTCGGCGACGGAAGCCATGAAGCGTCGGAAGAGCTCCCGGTCGAACGGATCCGGCACGACGGCATCGAGGTAAAAATCGTTGGTCTTCCAGTAGGTGTCCAACACGGCGGTCTTGCCTTCCATGCGCAACCGTTCGGCCTGGGCGTACTGGATGACGGTCTGCGAAAAGAAGTACAGCTCGGTCTGGAGACCGTTCGTCTTCAAGCGGAGGTTTTCCTTGATGCGCTCCGGGAAGTCGGCGCTCTCGCCCTCGTAAAATGCTTCCGCGCCATACCGGTCGGCGAACTGCCTGACCAGCGTGCTTTTTCCCGAGGCGATGGTGCCGACCACGGCGATGATGCGTCCTTCATTCATACAGCATCCGTCCCTCGCGGGCCGCGCGGACGCTGCTTTCGGTCGCGGGCGTCATCGACGCCGGCGGGGCATCGACCGGGAACCATTCCCAACCTTCGCATTTGTCCGGTTCGCGGTTCTCCGGTTCGCCGCCTTTCCAGTCGGCCCTGAGCGTCACCATCACGAAATGCGCCGGCGCGAGCTGCCGCACGTTCGTGACGCACAGCGGCGTGAACTCCCCCGCCACCAACCCCGTCTCTTCCATCAGCTCCCGCGCCGCGCCCTCCGAAAACGTCTCCAGATATTCCAAAAGCCCGCCAGGGGTGCCGTACATCCCGAGCGTGCCGTCGTCCTTCTTCCGCTTGCCCAGCAGCACCTTGCCTTCCTTGAACAGCAGGACCATGACGCCGACTTTCGGCGTCATGACCTGTTGCCGGACGGCAGACGCATCATGCGCCATGGCACTTCTTGAACTTCTTCCCGCTGCCGCAAGGACAGGCATCGTTGCGGCCGACCTTCGGGAGGCCGGGGTCGATGGAGGTGGCGGGGGCGTGGTCGGCACCGGCCATGTCGCCGAGTTCGGCGGGGGTGGCGCCGATCGAGGGCGCATCCCCTTCCTTGGAAGGCGCGCTGAGGGTGATGCCGCCCTGCTCCAAGAGCGAGGGCGCGAGTTGGGCCGCGACCTGCACCTTGTAGATGGAATAGACCACCTGCCGCTCGATGGCATGCAGGAGCTCGTTCCACATGCGATACGCTTCCTTCTTGTATTCGACGAGCGGGTCGCGCTGGCCGTAGCCGCGCAGGCCGATGCCCTTGCGCAAGTGATCGATGGCGTCCAAGTGCTCGGTCCAGAGCGTGTCCATCGCCCGCATGGAAAGGCCGCGGCAGACGCCTACCAGCATCTCGGCGCCGATCTCCTTTTCGAGACGGTCGAACTGGGAGCGCGCGATGCCGATCAGGTACTGGATGATGCGGGTACGTCCGTGGACGTGCGCGACCTTGTCGGAACCCTGGTGCGCGTCATGGACGCGATCCATCGCGAGACGCGCCTCCCTGGGCACGGGGAAGATGGTCGAGGCGACCTCGTAGATCTCCTCGATGTTCCACTTCGTCTCGTCCTCGTCGGACGTATGGAAGAGCGTGACCTGCTCGACTTCGCGTTCGATCATCTCGAAGACGCGCGCCTTGACGGTCTCGGCGTCGGACGAGAGGAATTCGCGGCGGCGGCGGTAGAAGCCCTCGCGGTGCTTGTTGAGGACGTCGTCGTACTCCAGCAGGTGCTTGCGGATGTCGAAGTTGTGGCCTTCCACCTTATGCTGGGCCGATTCGATCGACTTGGAGACGAGACCGGACTCGATCGGCATGTCGTCGGGGATGCCGAGCTTCTCCATCATGCCTTTCATGCGATCGGACCCGAAGATACGCATCAGGTCGTCCTCCATGGAGACGTAGAATTGGGAAGCGCCCGGGTCGCCCTGGCGTCCGGCGCGGCCGCGCAACTGATTGTCGATGCGGCGCGATTCATGCCGCTCGGTGCCGATGACGACCAATCCGCCGAGCTCCCGGACTTCGGCCGCCTGCGCGGCGTCGTACGGATTGCCGCCCAGGATGATGTCGACGCCGCGACCGGCCATGTTGGTGGCGATCGTGACCCCGCCCTTGCGTCCGGCCTGGGCGATGATCTCGCCTTCGCGCTCGTGGTTCTTGGCGTTCAGGACCTGGTGCGGGATGCCTTCGAGTTCCAGCAGGTGCGACAACTCCTCGTTCTGGTCGATCGAGATGGTGCCGACCAGGACGGGCTGGCCTTTCTCGTGGCGGACCTTGATTTCCTGGACCACGGCGGCGAACTTGCCGCTGCGGTTCTTGTAGACGCGGTCGCCCAGGTCGAGGCGCTGGGCCGTCTTGTTGGTGGGGATGGTCGTGACTTCCAGCTTGTAGATCTTGGCGAACTCCTCGGCCTCGGTGGACGCCGTGCCGGTCATGCCGGAGAGCTTCTTGTAGAGGCGGAAGTAGTTTTGGAACGTGACGGTCGCGAGCGTGCGGCTTTCGCGTTCGATCTTGACTTTTTCCTTCGCTTCGATGGCCTGGTGCAAGCCTTCTGAATAGCGGCGTCCTGGCATGAGGCGGCCGGTGAACTCGTCTACGATGACGACCTTCCCGTCGCGCACGACGTATTCCTTGTCCAAGTGGAACAGGGCCCGGGCGCGCAGGGCGGCTTCCAGGTGATAGATGGTGGTGATGTCCGAATTCTTCCAAGGGTCGGAGCCGAGCGCCTTCGAGACGCTGTTCTGTCCTTCCTCGGCGAAGGCGGCAGCACGCATCTTCTCATCGACGTTGTAGTCCTTGCCTTCTTCGAGCCGGCGGACGACTTCCGCGAAACGGTAATACAGCTCGGACGATTCTTCGGCCGGCGCGGAGATGATGAGCGGCGTGCGGGCCTCGTCGATCAGGATCGAGTCGATCTCGTCGACCACGGCGTAGTGCAGCTCGCGCTGGACCGCTTCGCCGGGCGAGGTGACCATGTTGTCGCGCAGGTAGTCGAAACCGAACTCGTTGTTGGTGCCGTAGGTGATGTCGGCCGAGTAGGCGTCCTGCCGTCCGATCGGGCGCATGCAGTCCATGTCCACCTTGAAGCTGGCGGTGGCATCTTGTCCCGCGCCTTTCTCTTCCTCAGCGGCCATCCCGGCAGGCGCCTTGTACTTGGCGTCGTACAGATAGGCGCTCATGTGGTTGATGCAGGCGGTGGTCAGGCCGAGCCGATCGTAGACCTGGCCCATCCAGCCGGCATCGCGCCGCGCCAGGTAATCGTTGACGGTGATGACGTGGACACCCTTGCCTTCGAGCGCGTTCAGGTAGACGGCGGCGGTGGCCACGAGCGTCTTGCCTTCACCGGTACGCATTTCGGCGATGCCGCCCTGGTGCAGGACCATGCTGCCCATGAGCTGGACGTCATAGTGGCGCTGTCCGAGCGTCCGGCGGGCGGCCTCGCGCACGGACGCGAACGCCTCGGGCAGGATCGCGTCGAGCGTCTCCCCGTTCCTGAGCCGTTCCTTAAGTTCGCCGGTCTTGGCCTTCAAGCCTTCGTCGGAGAGATTCCGTACCTCGTCTTCAAGGGCGTTCACCCGATCGACGACGGGCTTGAGCTTGGCGACGGCCCGGGCGTTCGGGTCGCCGAAAATCTTGCGGATCAAGGACATGGCGTCAGCCCCTCATCCCCTTTTCCTTTTCCAGTTCGCGTCCGAGCGTATCGACCACGTTCTTGAGGGCGACGTAGAGGTCCTCGTTCTCGTCCTCCGCGCGCAGGAGCTTGCCGGGGATGCTCAGGTTCACTTCCGCGCGGAAGATCTCGCCCTTGTGATGGTGATTGGTGGTCTTGCCGACCTCGACGTCGGCCGAGACCGGTTCGCCCCAGCGCTCGAGTCGCGCGTCCAACGTCGCCAGCTCGGAAGCGGCAGCCTCCTTGATGGCCTCGGTCAGCTCCATGTTGGTGCCCTTGATGCGGTTGATGTGCATAGGAAAAAGCTGGATAAGTGGCTTCAGCGTAGCGGAAAGGAAGGAGGATGCCAAGAGCCCGGCCTCCGGCCGCATCAGAACCCGAGCATCTGCACCTCTTCCTCCAATTGGATCCCGTATTCGTCACGGACCTTCATCTTCACGAGCGAAATGAGCTGCAGCACGTCGGAAGCGGTGGCATCGCCGAGATTCACCAGGAAATTACCGTGCTTCGGGGAGACCTGCGCGCCGCCGATCGTCTTTCCTTTCAGGTCGACCTGATCGATCAGCCAGCCTGCCGGGATGCGCTTGGCGGCAAGGAACGGAGCGGGAACTTCCAGCCGCGCTTTCAGCTTGGCGATCGCGCCTTCGTCCGCGAAGCCGAAATTCTTGAACATGCAGCCGGCCGAGGGGTTTCCGTTCGGCTGTTCGGCCTTGCGCTTCGAAAGCACGGCGTCGATCTTCTCCAGGCACGCTTCCTTGGCATCGCGCGCCAGGCGGAACTCGACGGCGAGGATGACGTCGGAATTCCTTTTGAAGACGGAATCCCTGTACCCGAACGCGCACTCCTCCGGCGCGTACGTGCGGCGCTCAATCTTACCGTCACGCAGGCGAAGGACTTCCACGGAAGCGACCGCGTCCTTCGTTTCCCCGCCGAAGCATCCGGCATTCCCGCGCACGGCGCCACCGATCGTGCCCGGCAAGGAAACGGCCCACTCGAGACCGGTCAGTCCGGCTTCCGCCGTCTTGCGGGCGAGGAAGCCGGAAAGCGTGCCGGCCTCGGCGCGGACGCGATCCCCTTCGACGCTCCAGCCCCGGTTGGCCGCCTGGATGACCAGCCCGCGGAAACCCTCGTCGCTCGGCAGGCTGTTCGATCCGCCGCCGATGACGACGAACGGGACGCCGTCCGCGAAAGCGGCTTCGATGGCGCGCGCGATCTCCTCAGAGGTTTTCGCCTCGAAGTAAAGGTCGGCAAGTCCGCCGATCCGGATGTTGACGTGCTTGGCGAGCGGTTCGCCTTCCTTAAGCCGTTCTCCCAGCGCCTGACGCAAGATGCTCATAAATGCCGATGGTGCGCGTCATGATGACATCCCAATCGAAGTGGGCCAGCGCGTACGCGCGGGCTTCCTTCCCCATCCTCTCACGTTCCGCGCGATCGTCGAGCAGGTCGCAGACGGCGTCCGCCAAGGCAGCGATGCGGTCTTTGGGCATTTCGGAAACCGGCGGAGCTTCGTAGTTCGACGCTTCCCAATCGACCAGCTTCACCAGCCGCCCGCGCGTTCCGTCCGTACCGAGCAATTCGATCAGGCCGCCGACGCGGGAGGCTACGACCGGCTTTTCCATCAGCATGGCTTCGATGCAGGAAATGCTGGTGGACTCGGCCGTGCTGGGAAAGACGACGACATCGGACGCGGAAAAATACGCGGGGGTCCTCCCGTTCGGCAGGAGGCCGACCATCTCGACATGCTTCTCCATCCCCAACGTTTTTATGCGCGCGCGGATCTCTTCCTCCAGGCGGCCGGTGCCGACCATCACGTACAACGCCTCCGGGCGCCTTCGCACGATTTCGGGCAGCGCTTCGACGAGATACTGGATGCCGCACTTCGGGTTCAGCCGCCGGACCGTCAGGATGACCGAGCGCCCGGCATAGCGCTCCCGGAGCGCGCCGGCGGCGGCGTCCGACGCCCAGGCGGCAGGATCGAAACGCTGGCCGTCGGCGGCGTTCGGGATGATTTCGGTCTTCGCGGCGACGTACGGCACCGCATCAAGCATGTCCTGACTCGTGGCGATCACCTTCGCGGCGAACGCCAGCGAAAGCCGCTGGTATAGCAGGTTCTGGAGACGCGGGCGCCAGGAAGCATGCGCCTCAGGCAGCGTGCCGAGCCCGTGCAAGGTGACCGTCATCGGGATGCCGCGCTTCAATGCCGAAAAACCGGCGATCATCGCCAACCGATAGGAGTAGTGCGCGGCGATCACTTGGGGCTTGAAGGCTCCGCACAGGGCATCGAGTTTCCGGTAGACCTCGAGGAAATTCCGGCGCCAAGGCACGCGCACGACGCCTTCCTCTTCCGGCCCGTCCTGGTTGGTGAAAACCCGGACCTCGTGACCGGCCGCCTTGAGGCGGCTCGCGAGTTCCGAGACGTGCACTTCGGCGCCGCCTACGAGCGGAAGGTACGTATCACTGACGACGAGTATCCTCATGTTTTTCGGTGACGGCTCGGCACGCCGGCACGCCGAACGCGCCGCGCGCGAGATGAATGATCCTTTCCGAAGCGAAGCCGTCGCCATATGCCGAAATCGGGTCGAGCGCCTTGCCGCGCATGGCGCGGACGGCCTCGGAGACCGCATCTTCCGCAAGCCCCGCCACGACGTTCGATCCGGCTTCCACGGTTTCGGGACGCTCCGTGCTGTCGCGCAGCGTGACGCAAGGTACGCCCAGGATCGCCGCCTCTTCCTGCAAGCCGCCGGAATCCGTCAGGACCAGATCCGCTTCAGAGAGCAGCCGAAGCATGTCGAAATACCCCAGGGGTCCTATGGGCAGCACGGCTGAAGGCCACGCTTGACCGAACTCGGCGCGCCGCTTCTCGACCCTGGGATGGACGGGAAAGACGATCCGCCGGTCGGGATGCTCGCGCACGATCCGTTCGAGCGAAGCCAAGAAGGCGGAGAACCGGCTCGGATCGTCGACATTCTCGGCGCGATGGAACGTCAGCACGAAATAGGACTTCGCAGCCAAGGAAAGTTTTTCGAGCACGCTCGACTCCCGCGCAGCCTGTCCGGAAAATCGCCTGATCGCGTCGACGACCGCGTTACCGGTCAGGTGCACGCGCTCTCTCGGAATGCCTTCGTTCAGCAGGTTGGCGACCGCCGCCTCCGTCGGCGCGCAAAGCAGCGTCGACACGTGGTCGGCGATGATGCGGTGATACTCCTCCGCCATGCGCTGGTCGCGCGACCGAAGACCGGCCTCGTGGTGGATGATGGGGATATTGAGGCCATGCGCCGCGAGAGCGCCCGCCATGACGGTGACGGTATCGCCCTGCAAGACGACCGCGTCGGGACGAAGCTCCTTCAGCGCCCCGGGAAGCTCCCGGAGCAGATAGGCGACCTGTTCGGCGTAGGGCTTGCCCCCGGACGAAAGACGCACGTCGGCCGCGGGAAGGGAAAGCTCCTGAAAGAAGCCTCCATCCATCGCCGTATCGTAATGCTGCCCTGAATGGATGATGACGGGAGCGTATCCAGCCTCGCTGGCGGCGAAAATGAGGGGTGCCGACTTGATGATTTCCGGCCTGGTTCCGAGTATGAAGCAAAGGCGCATACGACGATGATACCGGTCAAGCATAGCGGAAACGTCCATTATAGGCTAGTCTTGTGGGGATGACCGACTCCCGCAAACTCAGGATGGCCCTCTTGGCGACCGGAGACCTCGCGCTCGCCTATTTGGCGTTATGGCTGACGCTGCTCTCGCGGCATGATGGGCAGGATTTTCCGGCCTGGTGGGCGATGCATGCCAAGCCGTTCACTTTCGCTTTCGTCATCTGGCTCGCCGTCTTCTACGTCGTCGGCCTGTACGATGACGACGCGGTGCGCGGCCGTATCGAGCTGGCTTCGCGTACGGCGGAGGCGCTCGCGGCGGCGTTCCTGCTCTCGTTGGCCGTCTTTTATTTCATGCCGGGCATCGGCATCGCCCCGAAGACCAATCTCCTGCTCGCGACCGCGCTCTTCGCCGGGCTGTTCTATGGCTGGAGGATCCTGGCCCTGCACCTGTTCTCGCGGCGGCGATTCCATCTGCGCGTGCTGTTCCTCGGGGAAGACGCAGGATTGGGGGAAGTCCTGTCCCAGAATCCGCATCTCGGCTACAGCTGCCTGGGCGTGGCGGATGAATCGTCCGTTCGGGAACTCCCGGCCTGCGACCTGATCGTCGTGTCCCGCCGGCTGCAAGGCAACGCCGCGCTGACGACCCGTCTTTACCGCAAATTCTTCGAACGCGCCGCCATCGTCGATCTCCCGACGTTCTATGAGAAGATACGCCATGCCGTACCGGAATCGGCCCTCGATGAGCGCTGGATCGTCGATAATCTGGCCGGACAGGATTCGCCGATGTATGAACATGCCAAGCGCCTGTTCGACGTCGTGGCATCCATCCTCCTCTGCATCCCCTCGCTGCCGGTCGCGCCGCTGATCGCCGCGATCATCCGCATCGAAAGCCGCGGACCGGCTTTCTACAGCCAGACGCGCGTCGGAAAGGGCGGGCGGCCGTTCACCATGCTGAAGTTCCGCACCATGCGCGTCGACGCCGAAAAGGACGGCATCGCCTTCGCGACCGAGAACGACCCGCGCGTCACCCGCTTCGGGCGCTTCCTCCGCGCCACGCGGCTGGACGAGCTGCCCCAGCTCTGGAACATCCTCCGCGGCGATATGAGCTTCGTGGGCCCGCGCCCGGAACGGCCCGAAGTCGAGGCCGAACTCGCGAAGACCATCCCGCTCTTCCCCGTCCGGCACCTGGTACGCCCCGGGCTGACCGGGTGGGCGCAGGTCAGCGCTCCGTATGCGGCCACCCATGAAGACCACCTGCTGAAGCTGCGGCACGATCTCTATTACCTGAAATACCGCTCGCTGACCCTCGACGCCGCCATCGTCCTCAAGACGATCTACAGCGTCCTGAAGAGGAAAGGCCGGTGACGCTCCCATGCTCCAGCGACTGAAACTCCTGGCGATCCGCCTCCTGCGCCGAGGAGAACGCTATACCGGTACCGACAACGTCTATCTGGCGAAGGGCGGGATTTTCCTGTCGATCGCGTCGTTCATGGGTTCGGCCTCGAGCTTGGCCCTGGCGATGCTGTTCGCCCGCTTGCTCGGCAAGGGCGTCTACGGCACGTATCAGTACCTGCTCTCCTGGGGATCGATCCTCGCCATCGCATCCGTCACGGGAACGTCCGATGCTTTGACGCGCGCCGTCGCGCAAGGCCATGAAAGGACGATCTACGCGGTCCTGAAGATGCGCCTGCGGTGGGCCGGCATCGGCACCTTGGGCGGACTCGCGGTCGGCGCATATTACCTCTCGAAAGGACGCACGGATCTCTTCTGGGGCTTCCTGATCGTCGCCGTCTTTTTTCCCGCCATCTCGGCGCTCTCCTCTTGGGGCGATTATGCCAACGGCCGGAAAGCCTTCGGATTGCAGACGCGCTACGGGATCGCTTCGACGCTCGGAACGGCCGCCGTCGTCGTCGCGATCCTGCTCCTGCACCCGACGGTCATCGCGCTGACGCTCGGGTTCTGCCTTTCCTCGCTGGCCTGGAACGCCATCGCGCTCGGCGCCACGCTGCGGCGCCTGCCGCCGAAGGGCGAGGCTTCGGACGATGCGCTCCGCTTCGGCAAGAATCTGACGCTCCTGGATGTCGCCTCTTCGATCTCCAATTATCTCGACCGTATCCTGATCTTCACACTGCTCGGTTCCCACGAGACGGCCGTCTACGCTTTTGCCATCGCTCCGCCAGAGCAGCTCAAAGGCTATCTGAAAAACCTGTACGTGATGGCGCTCCCAAAAGTCGCTGCGCGACCGCTCAATGAAATACGGCCGACTTTCTTCCGAAAACTCTTCCTGTTGATCGCCGCCATCGGCAGCGTCATCATCGTTTACGTCCTAGTGGCTCCACAGATTTATCGGCAGCTTTTTCCCGGGTACGCCGAAGCCATACCATATTCACAGATCTTCTCCATATCACTGCTCGGCATCGCCTCCGCGCTCCCGGTAGCGGTCTTCAATGGACACATGAGATATAAGGAGAACCTCCACTACCAGGTTTCGATGTCTGCGATCAGCATCGTGTCTCTTGCACTTTTTGTCTGGAAATGGGGGCTGCTCGGCGCGATCTGCGCAAGAACCCTCGCTCGTATCTTCGGGCTTCTTCATTCAACGCTTCTTGTCCGAAAAATCTTAAACGTGGAACCTGAGGCCTCGAAAAACGCGTCGCCTACCTTGAACGCGGGAGGGTCTCTGCCATCAAAGTGAACTCATAGACGGAATGCAGTGGCCTGAGCCCAAAACATGCGCTGATAAGGCGGGAAACGTAAGTACGAAAGAGAAAACCGTGCTTTTCGCGAACGAGCTCAAAGCCTTGGCTCTTGAAAAGTCGAACCAATTTGTCGCGCCCAAGTAATCCGACATGGGAATCATTATAGGCATTGTGGTAATAAGGACGTTCCGTCTCACCCTTTTTAATGGCCCTATAAATGATGCCTTCTGGAGAAATGCGCTGATCGATCGCTAGACATTTTTTACCGAGACGGCCCCTGAAGAAGAACGAGTCAAAATTATCGGTCGCGACAATCAATCGACCGCCTGCTTTCAAGTGCTCCCGGAGATTGGAGATGAAAGAAGCCTGCTCAGAGTAGTCGACGTGCTCGATCACGTCGTTCAGAAGAATCGTGTCATACACCCCCTTCAAGGCATCCTTCCGTTCGACGATTTCAAGCGTCGGATAGTGCGACCGCATGTATTGCACTGCCGCCGGCGCAAAATCGAACGCAACGACGGTATTTTCAAGCTGTAGAGCGCGGAATGCGAAGTAACCGCTGCCGGCACCATAATCAAGGACGTGTTTCCTGGATGGGAGGAAAGACACGATATCCCTGACGCGTTCACCATGCGCCCCTAAGAAGTAACGATTCTCCAATGCCTGGAAGTACGAATCGTCGTAAAATATCGCCTCTTTCATACGAATGCCATAGGTTATCGACGCAGCCGCGTTTACGTCGTCTCGTTCTTTAAGAAGCGTTCGGCCCCCGCCGCCGCCAGGATCATGATGAGCGGTTCGACCGGGAAACGATAACGGGCCAACGGCTCCAGGTATTCGAAGCCTTGAAGCCGCGCTGCCCCGGAAAGCGTTATCGTAGCAGCCGCGAAGGCGATCGTCACGGAGATGACGATCTTCGCCTCGCGCGGCATCCGTCCGCGCCAAAGACCATAGGCCGCCAAGACCAGTATCATCCAATGCAGGAGCGTCAGCAGACCCTTCGCCAGGATGTACGGCGCTTCCCTGCCGATCAAGGCGGCGTCTCCGGAAAAGAGCGCCTGCCGCGTCGAGACCTGGTCGCTGATGTCGGCGAACCGATGCGGATAGCGGAAGAAATACCAGAGGCCGAGCGGATACATCCGCCAGCGCAGGAGGAAGGCCTGCGAAGCCGGGTCCTGAAGCGTAGCCTCATATCCCTTCGCGAGGATCGGCACGCGCGGAACCGCCTGCCCGGCGGCGACCGTACGGTTATACGCGCCAAAAACGAGAAGCATGACGACGACGGGCGCCATGATGCCGACGACCGGCCGCCACGACCGCTTGCCGATGCCGGTCACGGCGGCAAGAAGGGCAGCGTGATACAGAGCGAGTTCGCGGACGAAGCCGGCGAGCGCGAACGATGCACCGACGATGGCGGCATGACGCATGGCGCGATGGTGCGCATCCACGAGGAGCGCGCAGACGGCGGCGGTCAACAGGAACGTATACAGCGTTTCGGTATAGATCTGCCCGGTCTCGACGATGGAGGAAGCGGAGACGGCCGACATGAGCCCGGCAAAAACGGCCGCGCGCGCCCCGACCAGTTTCCGCGTCATGGCCGTCACGAGGCCGACCGTGAGCGCGGAAATGACGGCCTGAGACAGGCCGACGGCGACAAGGTCGGTACCGAACAAGCTACGGATGACCGCGAGAAAGATCGGGTAGCCGGGCTGGAAGTAGGCGTACATGCGCGGCGACCAAGCCGGAATCCCGCGGAGGAGGTCGGCATACCCGACGTACAGTTCGCCATCGCCTCCTGCCAGTCTCAGCGGGAACGCGAGGACATACGCGGCGCGCAGGATGAACGCCAAGAGCATGCAGGCCAGCACGGCGCGATGCCGCCGCAGCCAGGTCAGCGAGGGCTGCGGTTCGTCCGTTCCCGAAAGCACGCGTCCAGCGCGATGGACCCACGTGCAGTCCCTCGACAGGGCTTCCGCTTCCCGAGACAGGCGTTCGGCTTCAACGGGAACGTCCGCCAGGCCGTTCAGGGCGGCGGCCAAAGCCTCCGGCGACCGGGGCGGCACGAAAACGGCCGTATTCTCGTCCAACACTTCCCGGATCGATGGCAGGTCGGTGGCGACGATGGCTTTCCCGGCGGCCAGATACTCGAACAGCTTGAGAGGCGAGAGGAATTCGGACGCATGCCGATCCGTATCACGCGTCGGCAGGACGGCCCCATCGGCGGCCCGCAGATACATCGGGATGAGTCCGTGAGGCACTTGCCCGACAAAAAAGGCGTTCGTGACACCGAGCTTTTCGGCCTGCATCCGCAGCCTGGCGACTTCTTCAGGGCGTCCACCGACGAAGACCACTCGCGAAGCTGGGCGCAGATGCAGACAGGCTTCGAGCAGATCGTCGGCCCCCTTGTAAGGATAGAGATGGCCGGAGTAGACGGCGATGAAACCCTCGGTGGGCAGCCCAAGCGCGCGCCGCGCCTCCGCCTTGCTTTCCGATACCTGAAAAATACCTGGATCGACGGCGTCATGCGCGACGACCAGCTTGGTCTCGGGCACTCCGGCGGCGATGAAAGCGCGCTTCAGCCCTTCCGTCACGGTGACGATACGGGAGCACGCCTTCCATAGGAACCGATAGAGCCAGGGCCTCGTCGGAAAATCGTGCGCTTCAAAGACGAAGGGCACGCCCTTCGGCACGGTCGTCACGAGGACGGCGTCCCGCGAGTAGACGGCATCAGGCCGCGCGTCCGCAACGACCCTACGCGCGCCGAAGGCGAATCCGACGGTCGTCAACCACAACGCAGCGTTGCCGAGCCAGCGATCGAACGGGATGAAGTCGAGGACCGGTACCGTCACGATCCGGAAGTTCCGTTTGAGACCATAGTACTCCCACGGAGTCGCCGCGATGGCATTACGGCGCCCAGGCACGATCAGCATGACCTCATGCCCGTTCGACGCGAAGGCCGCGCACATCTGCATGATCTGCACGCCGTGCGCCTTTTCGGTCGGCAAACGGACGTTGGCGATGTAGACGAGTCTCATACGGCCCGCTTGCGTGCCAAGACCACGAATGAAAGGGCGAAGAGGGACGGAAAGCGGGCGGCCAGCTGTCGGAACACCCCGCCAACGAACGGGAGCCGTTCGAAATTCGCGTTGAAACGCGCGTCGATGACTTCGAAACCGGAGTCATCGAGCATCTTCCTCAATTTCCCCCATGTGAACCAATAGACATGCCCTTTGCGCGGAGTATTGTTTTCCGGCACACGGCCACGCAGGACCTGCAGGCGCGCAGGGAGCGAGGAGAAGTTCGGCACCGAGACGACGAGGTCCGAGGAGGTCACGCGCGCGACTTCCGCCAGGAGCTGTTCAGGCCGGAAAAAATGTTCGAGGACGTCGAGCAGGACGACCGTCGCGGATGAACCGTCGGTGAACGGCAGTTTTTCGCGCGAGAGGTCCGCCACCCGCACATCGATCCCTTTCTTTGCGGCTTTCTCGACGGCCACCGCGGAGAGATCGATGCCTCTGCCTTCGATGCCGCGTTCCTTCTTCAGCAAGCCGAGAAAGAAGCCGTCGCCGGCACCGACGTCAAGCACAGGACCTTGGCGCACGAGGCGCGCGGCGGCACGGTGCCGGAACGTCTCGATTTGGTCCCATGAGCCCCAGTATCCTTCCTGGAAGAGCCCTTCGATCGTGTCTGTCATAGTCAGCGTTTCGCGATGGCGACGTACCCGAGCGGGCACGGCCTGGCCGCACGGTAGCGCGCCGGGACGAGGCGGTCCAGCAACAGGGCGGATTCCTGCGCCAGGAATTTCAGCGGCCGGAAGACCATGAACGGCTCGACGATGAACAGGGCGGAGGTGAAATGCCCGCCGAACGGGACTATCGCCACGTCATGGAAGCCCGCAGCGACCAGCAATGACCTCAAACCTTCCGATGTCCAACGGGCGTAGTCGTGCGGTTCGGGCGCTTCCGGAAAGACGAACGGCACCGCGACCGTGAGCGTCCCGCCGGCACGTGTGACGCGCCGCAGTTCCCCAAGCGTAAAACCCGGGTACTTGGCGATATACAGCGCATTGATGCAGAGAGCATGGTCGAAAGACGCGTCCGCGAACGGCAGCAGCGCATCGAAATCGATACGCTCGACGCCTTGGTCTTCGCTCACGTCGCCATTGACCGCTTCCGCTCTCGGATTGAAAAACGCCCGATAAGAAGGCGCCGCGCCGGAAGCCAGGTCGAGTACCCTGCCGCGCAGGCCCGCCAAGATCGGCCTCAGGCGCGCGTTCATCAGGCGCCGGTAAACGGTCTTCATACGAACAACGCCTCAAATTCTTTCATCCCCATTTCGGAATGCACATACGCGCGAGGAAGGCCGTAGGTATCGGTGTCGGGAGCCGGATGCCCCGCCTTGACCGTGACCGCGCCGACATACCCAGCCGACCTGGCCGATTCGCGGACGGCAGGCGACTCTTTGCCGCGCGGATAGCACAGCCAGCGCGCTTCCACATCCAGATGTTCGCGCAGATCGACACGCGATTCGACCAACTGCTTCGCGACATCCTCGCCGGCAAGCGTGTCGAGTTCGGCATGCGTCACGGTATGCGACCCAAAGGAGACGCCCTCCTTTTTCAGGAATTCCGCCACGTCCCAAGTCATGAGCGGGATCGTGACGCCTGTCGAAGTCGTGTAGCCCCCGCCCATGAGGCCCGTGATCAGGAAAACGACGGCCGGATATCCGTATAGCTTCAGCACGGGCCAAGCTTCCTTCGGGAAATCCGCATACCCATCGTCGAAGGTCAGGGCGACGATCTTGCCCGTCTCCCCCGCCATGGCCCGGCGGACGCACTCGTCGAGCGTGACGACCTCGAAGCCGCGCTCTTTCAGGAAGGCCATTTGGGCGCGGAAAGCCTCGGGGGTGACGTTGAAGTGGGCGGCGTTGCGGCCGACCGAGTGGTACATGAGGATGGTCGGACGGCACCGGCTGCCGCCCATGAGAAGCCTCGCTTTCGCCCGTGCTTCCCGAAGGATTTTCCGCATAACGGCTCCAGTATACCAGGTCTTCCGGCGTTGCGAAGCCGCACTTGTTCCGATATACTCATGCTGATATATGCACCCCCTGCTCAAACTTCAGGAGGCATGGAGGGACATGCGCGACGGCCATACGCCGATCGGAGAACGGGTCGAGCGGAACGCCGATATCCTATTGTTCGCCATCCTCGGGCTCGCGCTCATCCTGCGGCTCGGATTCCTCTTCGCCTTCCACTCTGAGCTGACCACGCGCATCGAGAAGGGCTTCGCCTACCCAGCGATGAACTTCGTCGCCGGCCACGGCATGGGCATCGCCAGGGATTGCCCGACCTCGTACCGCGCGCCGCTCTACATCCTGTTCCTCATCCCCTTCTACGCCGTCTTCGGCACGACGCGCTATGCCTGGCCGCTCGGCTTGGCGCAGATGGCGATCGGTCTGTCCAGCATCTGGCTGGTCTACCTGATCGGCAAGGAATGGCGCTCCAAGCGCGTCGGCCTCCTCGGCGCGCTGTTCATGGCCGTCTATCCGTACAACCTCTACCACGACACCCAGTTCTACATCACCTTCCTGTTCACGTTCCTGATGCTGCTCGCGACGCTGGGGCTCCTCCGCCTGGAACGCGTGCCGAAAACCGGCACCGCGGCGTTGAACGGCCTCTGGATCGGCCTGGCGATGCTCGCGACCAGCGGTCCGATGGTCTTTTTCGCACCCCTGGCCTCCGTATGGCTCTGGTGGCGCTGGGGCTCCTTCAGGAAAGCGCTTCGCTTCTCATGCGTCATGGGGATCTCGGCGCTGCTCGTCATGACGCCCTGGGTCATCCGGAACTATGCGGTCCACCGCGCGTTCGTCCCGCTCACGACCGATGGAGGCCGCGTCTTCCACAAGGACTACAACCCACTCGCGATGCGGATGCTGCTGAACGACCTTTGGATCGACGCCACCCCCGAACCGGCCGACGGCATCCCGACGCCGATGGATGGCGTCCGGAAATCCGGTTGTGCCTTCATGCAAGGCCGCAGCGAACCGGAAGCGGACCGCTTCTGGTACGCCAAGGCGCGCGGCTGGATGCGCGCCCACGCCCCCGAACTGCCTGGGCTCTTCGGGATGAAGTTCCTCCTGCTGTGGCACCCATGGATGTATCCGCCCAAGGGAGCGGTCGGCGGCAACGGTGCCGTCATCCTTTCGGACAGCTTCATGAATTGGGGCTACGCGCTGAGCTACGGGTTCCTGCTGACGCTCTCGCTGCTCGAAGTCGCGCTGGAATCCAGGGAGGAGCGCAAGCGGACGGTCTTGTTCATCGCTCTGGCGCTGGCCTTCACGCTGACCTACGTCATCACCACTCCCGGCACGAAATATCGCGTCCCGTTCGATTCGATCATGGCCGTCATGGCCGCTTCCGCTTTCTGGCGCCTATCGGATGCCTGGAGCACGAAGAAAAACGTTCCGCACGAATGATTTCCGAACGTATCATCTCCGTGGAAGGGCTGAACGATCGCTCTGCCGGCAGGGCGCTTATCGTCGTGCCTACCTACAACGAGCGCCAGGACATTCGCGCATTCATCGAAGCGATCGGACTGCGGAGCGAGGCCGACCTCCTCATCGTCGATGACGGCAGCCCTGACGGCACGGCCGAGGCCGCAAAAATCGCCGCTTCCTCGGCTCCGATGCGCGTCCTGCTGATGCGTCGTCCGAGGAAATTAGGCCTGGGCACGGCCTATACCGACGCCTTCCGATGGATATTGAGACATGAGACGGGCTACGACGTAGTCGTCAGCATGGACGCCGACTTCTCCCACGGACCGGAAAAGGTCCCAGCGCTGACGGCGATGGCACGTGAGTCGGGATTCGCCATCGGTTCGCGCTACGTCTCCGGCGGTGCATGTCGGGATTGGCCGTTGCACCGGCGTCTTCTGAGCCGTTGGGCCAATCTCTACGCGAGCGCCATCATCAGGCTTCGTCATCCCAGGTTCCGCATCCATGACGCCACCTCCGGTTTCGCCGCCTGGAGCCGGAACGCGCTTGAACGGGTCATGGCCGCCGACCCGAAATCCGACGGATACGCCTTCGCGGTCGAAACGAAGCTCGCCGCCGTGCTGGCAGGATATGTGCCGAAGGAACTCCCTATCACCTTCAAGGATCGGACGCACGGCACATCAAAAATCAGCAAGGCCGTCATCCTGGAATCCGCCCTGTTGCCGTGGAGGATCCTTCTGCGCCGTTAACGCTTGGAGTCCATCAGATCGATGATGCCGTTCACGAGGCCAGGAAGGCCATGATGGGCCACGACCGTCTCGCGCAGGCGAAGTCCAAGCGCCAGCCCGCCGGGGCCCGACAGGATCTTCGCCGTTTTTTCCGCGATGGACTCCGCCGTCCCGTCGGCCAGACATGCATCCGCATCCGGTCCGAACGTGCCGGAAAAGACGTGATTCGTCACCACGACCGGCCTGGCGCAAGCCATGGCTTCAAGCACGGCCTTGTCGACGGCACCATCCGCGCAGGCGTTCCAGGCGACGGAAACCCCGCCGTATTTTTCCGGCATACGCGCGAACGGCACTCTCCCGAGGAAGCGCACTCTTCCAGAAACCGACGCGGCTACGGCCCTTTCCCGCAACGAAACGGCATAGGCCGCGTCGCCTGCCGCGGCCGGCTCTCCCCAGAACTCGAGCGCAGCGTCGATGCCGCGCCCCCGCAAAAGGGCCAGGGCGTCGATCAGCAGATCGAGCCGCTTGATAGGCGTGATGCGGCCCACGACCACGAGCCTGAACGGAGACCCGACGAGGAGCGGGAGCGGACGGAACAGCTCCGTCGGTATCCCCTGCCCAAGGAACCGGATGTTGGCCGCAGCAAGCGTGACGGCTCCGGGAACGCTCGTCGCCAGATGGGTGGCGAGCGGCATCGCCGCGCGTGCGAGAAGGTTCCTGGAACGATGCGCGTACCAAAATACGGTCGGCAAGCGCCTGAAAACGAGAAGCGGCCATCCTGCGAGCAGGTACTCCGGGCACATATGGATGAAGACACCGTCCGTTTCCGGCAAGAGCTTCAGAAGATGCCTCCAATATGCCAGCAGGCGTCCCAGCCTGCCGATGCCACGTTCCTTACCCATCGAGACGACGCGGACGTTCGCGGGCAAGTCATGCCGTCCGACCGAAAGCGCGATGACGTCCACGCGCTCGCAGCGCCCCGAAAACTCGCGGAGCCATTCCACGAAAAAGCCGAGCGTGGAGGAATCCGCGTCGACGGCCTGCGTGACGACGAGTATCCTCATAGGCCAGCCACCTCCTTCCAGAAACCGATGAGGCGCCCGGCCAGGTCTTCGGGCGTCGCGGAAGTTTCCGAGCGGCGCCTGGCGGCCGCGCTCATGAGCGCATGCTGGTGCGGATCGGAGATCTTGAGCATGGCTTGAGCCAAGATGCCCGCGTCGTCGATCGGGGTCACGTAGCCTTCGACGCCGTTACGCAGGAGTTCGCCGGCGCAGCCGACGTCCGTCATCACCACGGGAATGCCGCAGGACATCGCCTCAGGCACGACGCGCGCCCAGCCCTCGTACCGGGACGAGAGGACCAAGGTGCCGATTTCCTTGAAGACGTCGACGATGCGCTCGCTGTACGGCCGCCACGTCACATGATCGCCGATACCGAGCGCTTCCGCTTCGGCGCGCAATGCCGCTTCCGAAGGACCGGCGCCGACCATGAGAAGGCGCGCTTCTGGACGGGTACGGACGACGGAAGCGAAAGCCGAAAGGAGCATCTCAAGTTTTTTCTGCGGCACGAAGCGCCCGACGTATCCGAAGACGTACGGCGCGCCTTCGCGATAGCACGCGATCGGCTCGGTATAGACGGGGATGCGCGCGATCGGCATCTTCGGCCAGCGACGGCGCAGGTCGGCCTCGATCTTGGCGCTCACGGCGCGCAGGCCGGCCGCGCGGCCCATGACCAGGAGTCCCAGCGGATGCAGCAGACGATGTTTGATCTTTTCCCGTCTCCAATGCGGGGAAAGGTAGACGCCGCCATGCTCCTCGACGAGGAGCGGCACGCCGACGGACCAAGCGGCCGCAGCTGCGGATACGCCGGCCTCGAACGGGTCCTGCGCGACGACGAGCGACGCTTGCGAGGCAATGGCGGCATCTTTCACGGCGCCGGTCAGCGCCAAAGGATGACGGAGCGCCGTGCGCGCATCCACGACATCCACCTGCACGCGCGGCGAAAGCCGCATGGAGGACGGCTCCTGTCTCGCGAGACAGACCACATGCAGGAAGTCGACCCGCTCCCCATAGGCGCGCATGCGCGCCGCCGTCCGCGAAGAAGGATCCGCCGCCGTGCCGTCGCGGCTCACGAGCACCACGCGCAATCCGGGCCGGCCCAAGACCGCCTCGGTCGTCCGGGCGATTTGCGTATCGACCGTAAAACCGGCAAGCCCCTTCGCCGCTTCCCGTCCGCAGGCTTCAGCGAAAGCCGGCTCCTCAAGGAAGCGGATGAGGGCCTTCGAGAGCCCGACGACGTCGCCAGGTTCGACCAAAAGACCGTTCTTGCCATCCGCGACCAGTTCCGTATTGCCGCCGGCGCGGCTGGCGACGACGGCGGCTCCGCAGGCGAACGCCTCCACCAACTGGTGAGAAAAGCCCTCGTAGGAACTCGGCAAAGCGAAGACCGCGCTTTCGGCGATGATCGTAAGAAGATCCTTCCGCTCCATCCGTCCGGCGAAGGAAACCTTCCCTTTCAGCATCGGCGCCGCGGAGAGTGCCTCGAGGCGTTCCCGTTCCGGTCCGTCTCCGACGATCAGCAGGGTCGCGTCCGGCACGCGTGCCAGGACGCCCGGCATCGCCTTGATGAGCACGTCGATGTTCTTCCATGGCACGAGCCGGGCGGACGCGACGATGCGTCGAGGATGAGTGCCGTGTGCAGGGATGACGTCCGGCAGGACGACCCCGTTGTGGATGACGCGGATCCGGTTCTCGCCCACCCCCCAACCGCGCAGCACATCCGCAAGATAGCGGCTCGGCGCGACCGCGAGGTGAGCGTGCCGGAAGACGGAACGCTGTAGCGCTCGGATGACCCTGAGACCGAGCGGGAGCCGCCGGTCCCGCTGGAACGTCTCAAGCGATTCCCGGTACCCATGCGCCACCTGCGCGCGCTCCCACGCGAAATCTCCGGCGATCCTGACGATCAGGCGCCGACGGCGCAGACGGGAGACGATCAACGCCGGCACCCCGGAAGCGACGCCGTCCTGGGCGAAGATCGAGCCAGGCCCTGCCGAGGCGCGCCACAACGCCATGAAAAACGCGGGGTACCGCCTCCAAACCGGAAGCGTGCGGGAAATCCTGACGACGCGATAAGCGGGATCGTTTCCGGCGACCGACGGCGCGTCCGCATACGTCACGACCGTCACTTCATGCCCGCGAGCGCTCCAAGCTTCCGCCAACAACGGGACCGAGGCGGCCGGTCCGCCGATGTCGGGCGGGAAGATTCCGGTGGCGAAGACGACTTTCATGTCATGCTATAGTGTAGCTGCTGCGCTTTCCTGCGGCAAATATGGATGCCAAGCCGAAACTCCTGTATCTCATCACCTCCTCGGCCTGGGGAGGCGCCGAGCGCTATGTCGCGCGCCTGGCCGCCGCCGCGCGTTCCGGATTCGACGTGACGGTCGCAGCCGGATCCTCTGCGCGATCCGAGCTTTTCAAGGCGCTTCCGAACGGCATCCGGACCTTCGAGATTCCGGCGTTGCGCCGCCCGATCTCGCCATGGAACGACCTGAAAGCGGTCAACGCCGTCCGAAAGATGATCGATCGGGAGGGGTACGCCCTGATTCACTCCAACAGCAGCAAGGCCGGCCTGATCGCAGCCTTGGCCGTCCGGCTCTCGAAGCGACGTCCCGCCCTGATCTTCACCGCCCATGGCTGGGGTTTCTTGGAGCGGAGACCTTTCCCGTTCCGACTGCTCATGCTCGCGAGCGAAAAGCTGGCGTCGCTCTGGCGCTCCGCTACCATCGTATTGACCGAGACCGAACGCGCCGTCGCGCTGGACAAGGATCTTTCCGTTCCGGCTCGACTGCACCTCATTCCGCTCGGCATCGATCCGGACGAGATCGCCTTCCTTGGACGGGATGCCGCGCTTACGGAACTTTCCAAGGCTTGCGGGGTGCCGGCCTTCGAACGGATCATCGGCACGATCGCCAACAGCTATCCCGCAAAGAATCTTCCGATGCTGCTCGAAGCGTTCGACGCGGTCGCCGGAGAATTTCCTGATGTCGATCTCGTCGTCATCGGAGACGGCCCGAAGATGCCGGAACTCCTGGCGCGCCGTTCCGGCCTCGCCCACCGCGCGCGCATCTGCCTGCCTGGCGCCCTGCCCGACGCCGCCCGGCTACTCAAGGCGTTCGACCTCTTCATCCTCCCCTCCACGAAAGAAGGCTTGCCATGGGCGATCCTGGAAGCCTCGCTCGCCGGCGTGCCGATCATCGCCACCCGCGTCGGCGCGCTGCCGGAACTGATCGAGGACGGGGAAACGGGGCTTCTCATACCGCCCGCCGACCGCGAAAGGCTCGTCTCCGCCATCCGTTCCGTCCTGGCCGGTCAGGACCTGTCCCAAAAACTGAAAAGCGGCGCCCCGCGCATCGCGGAACGCCGCTCCGGTTCATCCATGGTCGCGAGCACCCTGGAGCTCTACCAGGACCTCATGCGCCGGTCGCGACGATTTGGGCTCGATTCGTCTCGATCGAAGTGATCAGGTCAAGCTTGTCCGGATAGCGCTTCCGGCACTCGGCGATGAGCGCATCGCTCTTGGTCTTCTGGCCTTCCGCCCAATAGGCGATCGCACCGGTCAGGTCCCACTGGACGTTGCGCACCCCGGCGGCTGCGGACGCCTCTTGCAATGCCGCAAGGCTTTGCCAACGCTTCTGCGTGAGCAGATGAAGCGTGCCGTATTCGACCTGATTCCATGCCGTCGTATCCTGCGCGATTTCTGGTCGCCCCGAAAGCGCCTTGACGGCCTCTTTGGGATCGCCGAACTCCAGTTGCCACCTGATCCGCCAGGCGTCGCCGATCGGCAGTTCGGGGTCGAGATCCTTGATCCGGCGGATATGCGCCTCGGATGCGGGAAGGTCGCCTTTTTCCCAAGCGATCTGGGCCAGGATCTCCTCGACCTCCTGGCGGTTCGGGGAAAGCTTGGATGCAAGCGACGCGGAATCCTCAAGCGCGGCCTGCTGCGCGTCCGTGCGCGGATGGAAGCTCAGGTAGGCCACGGCCGTGACGAGCGCGTGCACGTAATCCGTGCGGTTGCGCTGAAGCAGCCCGTATTCCTCCTCCGCCGTCTCGATCAGGATCGGCTTGAGGGGACCTTCCAGATATTCGCCGCGAGCGCGGCTGAGATGCGAACTGAGCGCGCGGATGTCGCGTTCATAGTAAGGCGTCTTCAGCTTGCGGAGGCCGGACAGTTCCGCCTTCAGCTGATCGGCCTTGTCCTGGTCGGAGGCCCCCTGCGCCTGCAGGCCGACGATCATCGAAGCCGTCAGGCGCGTGGAAGCGATCGTGCCGGACACGATGCCGATCAGGCACCAGCCCGAAAGCGCCGCGGCCAGGACGAAGAGCGGTACGGATGCGGCGGAAGTCTCATCGCCGCCTTCTTCCCACGCCTCCCGTTCTCCCGCATCGGCCGCGATCAGCGAGAACATGAGGAAGAGCGCCATATACGACATCGGCGTCTCGAAGATGAAGAGATCGGTGGCGACCTGCGAGACGGCAGCCACGATCAGGATGACGCCTGCCGCCATTTCCGGACGTCCTTTCTTCAGGGCCAGGCGCGCGGCGGAGACGAGGACGAGCGCATACGCGAGGAAACCGATCGCGCCAAGGTTGTGCAGGAGTTCCAGCACCAGGTTATGCGGCCGATCCTGACGGGTCTCGTAATCCGAGAACTTCAGGGTGTGCGGGTCGTAGTTGAAATAGAAACCGTCCTCGAAATTCTCCGGACCCCAGCCCAGGATCGGGCGCTGGCCGATGCCTTTCAAGGCGTTCTGCAGGAGCAGCCGCCGGGACCCCGTCGTTTCCTGGAGATACTGGATGGAGAAACGATGATCATACAACCAGACGTTGACCGGCCGGATCTTCTGGCCGATGAAGAAGCCCGCGACGGCAAGCGCCAGCACCCCCATGCCGGCGAGTCCTGCCTTCCGGACCATGCCGGTCGATCGGAAAATCAGGACAAGCGCTCCGACCAGGATGCCGATCGCGACGCCGACAAGCGCACCTTTCGATTGGGCGGAGACGATGCCTGCCAGGATAAGCGCGCCGGCGCCCGTCCACAGCCATCGCAGCGACGTCTTCCAGTGCCGCCGGATCAACCAGCCGCACAGGAACAGGTGCGGCACGAGATATTGTCCGAGATAATCCGGATTACCGAGCGTCGCCGAGCCACGACCGTCGGACCCGGGCGCAGGCGAGAAGACCTGGTGGAGCGCCTGGAGCGAAAGGAGGACGGCGGTGACGATCGACGCGACGATCGGCTGGACCATCACCTTCCGCCAGACGGCTCCGGCCATGAGGAAGAACGCGAGGAGGTGATACTGGAAGAACAGGCCCGTCAGCCGATCCGGTTTCGACCAGAGACTGCGATGCGCATTATCGCCCAGGAGCATCGAAAGCGTCTCTACCGCGAAGTAGGCAAGAAGCGCGTAAAGAAGCGGATTCCTGGAAGGGCGGAACTCCCGGCGGCGCAGTGCCAGCAAGACGTAGGCAGGAAACAGGACTTCGACGAGGATCACGAAACTGAAGACCTTACCGGTCACCCATGGGTACAGGTGACTCAACCAGACCACGAAAGGCAGCGCGAAGACCGCGAATAGGCCGTAGCGGACGACGTAGAGCAGGAACTTGTCCAACGGCTTCATTTCGACGGTCGGCATAGCGGATAGGCAATGGAATAAATGTCCCCTGCGCCCATGACCAGCATGATGGCATTTTCAGCGTCAAGCGCTTCGAGCTGCCGGAGCGCATCGGCCGGATCCGGCGCGTACCGGACGCTCGGAACGGCTCCGCGCGCCTCGATCGCCTCGACCAGCGCTCGCGACGAGATCGTGCCCGCGCCTTCCTCGCGTCCGGCCACGTCATAGATTTCGGAGAGGACGAGCGTATCGGCTCCGTCGAAGGCGGGAACGAAAGCGTCGAAGAGCTTGCGCGTGCGGTCGTGATGATGCGGCTGGAAAGCCAGGACGATCTTGCGGCCAGGGTAGAAATCGCGCGCGGCCTGGAGCGTGGCCGCGATGGCGTCCGGCGTATGGCCGTAATCGGAGATGATCGGAGCCCCATCGCGTTCCCCCACTTTCTCGAACCTACGCCAGATGCCCGTGAACCCCGCGAGCGCGAAACGGGCGGATGCCTCGTCCGCGCCGAGCGCACGGGCGGCCCCGAGAGCGGCCAGCGCGTTGGACACGTTGAAGGCGCCCGGCACTGCGAGCTCCAATCCCCGCCAGGCGACACCGTCATTCCAGACGGCGTCGAAGCGCTGAAGACCGGCGGAGACCTCGTGGCGTTCCGCGCGCAGGTCGGCGCCGGACGAGAACCCGAAGGTGCCGTTCGGACCGTCGATGCCCGCATACGCTTCGCGACTCCCCGCGTCATCGGCGTTCCAGATGAGCGGGCCGTCCGCAGGCCGTTTCGAAGCGAAGGCACGGAACGTCGCCTGGATATGCGCCAAGTCACGGTAGTAGTCGAGATGGTCTTCCGCGATCTTGGTCGTCACGACCACCGATGGCGACAGGCTCATGAACTGCTCGCGGTATTCGCAGGCTTCGACCACGAGAAGCCCGCCTTCTCCGGGACGAAGATTGCCGTATTCAAAGGTCGGCACGCGACTGCCCACGATGACGAGCGGGTCGAGTCCTGCGCGCTCCAGGATCAGGCCGAGCATCGCGGTCGTGGTCGACTTCCCGTTCGTGCCGCAGACCGCGACCGTCCGATGACGTGACGAAAGCAATCCGAGGAACTCGAAGTAGCTGAGCTGCGGGATGCCGAACCTGGCCGCCGCCTCGCGTTCCGGATGCGTCTCCGGCGCCGCCGACGTGTAGATGAGCAGATCGAGGTCCGGCGCGATGTTTTCCGGCGACGGATCGAAGACGGAGACGCCGACGCGTTCGGCATCGGCCGTGACCACGCTGCGCGCCCCGTCGGAACCGCTCACTTCCTTGCCTTGCAGCCGCAAGAACTTGGCGACGGCCGAAACGCCGATGCCGCCGATGCCGACGCAGTGGATCCGGTGAAGGTGATCGAGGTCGAGAGGCATAGACCAGCAAAGCTTACCTGGTACGACGACACCCTTCAAGCTTCGAGCCGAGGATAAAAAGAGGCCTTGAGGCCTCTGGCGATCTGTTAGTTCGCACCCGCGTCGCTGCCGAATTCTCTCGTTTTATCCACGAGGGCGATCACGATGCACGACAGCACGTATGTGAATGGCATTTCAAGCAATAGCTGCACAAGTAAGCTCGGTCTAAAACCCAACTCTCGAAGAAGAAGGAGGAGCATCTGGCCGGGAAAGTTGATGGGCAGCGACATGACCCACCACGGAGCGGCATGCAGTATGCTGGCCAGCACCTCCGGCGCGCGTCGCTCACCGCTGAACGCGTAGTAACCGTCCAGCATGCCTAGTGCGATGGTCGTCATCAGGACAAAGAACAAACCGACCTTGGTCGCGTTTGGGGTCAAGTTTTTTTTTATCGCTTCAAGCATAGGGATTCTAGCAGTGGTCGTGCCAGGCCTTCACTTCGTAAGGCCACCAACCTCCGAGATAACCGCTCCAGTTAAACCTCGGGTCGGGCTCGGGTCCTTCATTGTGCCAGTTCCCCATGCCATTCGCATCGATGGTCAGGGAATGGACTTGGTAGCTGTATCCATTGGGTAACGTACGACGGTAACCGCCACCTTCGCCCGTGCCGGACACGTAAGAATACCCTTTGGGGAAAATATCCGCCTCCAGTGCACTCCTGCTGGTATACCACTTGATGTGCCAACCAAGCGAAGGGTCGACATTATTGCACCCCCACAAGCAAGCGTAGAATACTTGGCATTCCGGATTCGGATCATGCCAAGAGCATGTTCCAGAGGAAAGGCCAAGGTCCGAATAGCTCGGTATGCCGGTATTGTACCCCTCGTACGTGCACGCGTAGAAGGATTCGGAGGTCTTCGCAAGTTCGGCCCGCCGTCTTGATTCCTCGAAACGATCGGTTAGGGCTATGGCCATCTGTCGCAAGGTCTGGCGGCAGAAGTCACGCACAAGCCCTAGCTGATCTTCGTGCAGACCCTCCGAACGCAAGACAGCATCCGTTTTTCGGCATTGTACCGACTGGATTTGAGCAACCGTCTCTTTGACGTTGCCATCGAGTCCGGTATCCCAACCGTTGTCCTGCTCGTGAGCGCAAGCAATGACACAAGAGATTGCCGCCAGCAGCATCCAAGAATTTCCCATTTCGATCCTCTTTCCGTTCAAAATGAACTTGTTTCAACTTACATGGAACCCCCCCATTCTGTCAAAAACTCAACGCTGCGGGTAGCAATCTGCGTGACTTGGCATCAATACAACAAGAAGTGCTACCTATTCTCAAAAGTCATCCCGGACGCTTTACAGACAATTATCCCGATGTCAAGATGTCACCACACGTTCATTCAGGAGAGCCGTCATGTCCGAAAAGAAGCCGAATGCAGGTACGCCCGCAGATGAACGGAACGCGCCTGTCGACCCGGGCGATGTCGGGGTGAAGGTCAAGCCCCGAGTAGAAAACGTTCCTTCCAAAAGGGACCCCAGTCGAGACAGGGTCGAGAGAGACAACCAAGCGGCCAAGGAACTGGCCGACAAGGTCGGGAGACCAGCGACGGAAGAAGTACGCGAAGCCGTCCGCAAAGCCGCGCCAGGCGGCCGGTCGGCTCAGGCCGACGCAGCAAAGAAAGCCGCGCAACAGGTCGGGGGCAAGCTGCCTCCCAACAAGATCAAGGAAATCCAGGTCGATATCCCTGGAGTCGACCCCATCGTCGTGCCCGCCACGGAAGACGCACCTCCGAAGCCCGACAAGAAGTGATGTCCCCCGCCTCCTCTGATGCGGGGTCTTTTAATACGTCCCGCCATTGTGCTTTGCTGGCTTCCCTGGCACAATCAGGACGATTCGTCACACTATCTCCTATTATGTTCGAAGCTTATAAAGGAGCGAACGTCCTCGTGACCGGTGGCGCCGGATTCATCGGATCTCATCTGACCGATCGCCTGCTCGGGCTGGGGGCCAAAGTCATCGTTCTCGATGACCTCTCCACCGGAAAGCGCGACAACCTCGCCCAACACGACGGCAACCCGGATTTCACCTTCATCCAAGGAAACGCCAACGACTGGGCGACGCTCGATCGCGCCTTCGATGCCTCCACGCCCGACTATGTCTTCCATCTCGGCGCTTTTTGCGGCGTGAAACGGGTCGAGGAGCGCCCGCTTGACGTACTGAGGGACATCGACGGCATCCGGGCCATCTTCGAATTCTGCAAGGACCGCAAGGTGAAGAAGATCCTCTACTCATCCTCGTCGGAGGTCTACGGGGAGCCCATCCAGCTGCCGTCTCATGAGCACGGCGCGGTCAACCCCAGCCCACGCGACCCGTACAGCTTGGTCAAGATGCTCGGAGAGAACTTGACCTACCATTACTATCATCAGTACGGCCTGCCGACCGTGGCTTTGCGTTTCTTCAACGTCTACGGACCGAGGCAGGAAAGTTCGCCGTACGGCTTCGTCGTCGGCATCTTCCTCGACCGCGCCCGCAAAGGCGAGCCGCTCCACATCTTCGGCGACGGTTCCGCCACCCGTGACTTCGTCTTCTATAAGGACAACATCGATTGCATCCTGACGGCCATGCTCAAGAAGGAGACCGACGGCGAGACCATCAACGTCGGCAAGGGCGTCCCGACCACCATTCAGGAGCTGGCGGAACAAGTCATCGCCCTCTCGGGCAAGAACCTGAAGATCGAATACCTGCCGGTGCGCAAGATGGAGATCAAGTACCGGACGCCGGACGTGACCAAGATGGAACAGCTGATCGGTTGGCGCGCTACCACGCCTCTCGAGGCCGGACTGCGCGAGACCTACGAATATCTCGAAAGACAAGCATCTTGAGCGCATGCGCATCGTAATCTACTCCGCCTTCTACGAGCCTTTCGTTTCCGGCGCGGAGCGGATGGTCGTCGAGACCGTCCGGCGCCTGGCCGGGCGTTTTTCGATCGTGGTGGTGACGGCCCGGCTTGATGCCGCGCTTCCCCGCCACGAAATCCGCGAACTGCCCGACGGCACATCCCATGAGATCGTCCGGCTCGGTTTCGGCACGAAGCGGGACAAGTTCCTGTTCCCCCTGCTCGCTCCACTCTGGACGCTCGGGGAACCGCACGACCTGGTCCATGCCGTCATGGAATCCTATGCCGGCATCGCCCTCTGGTGGTACCGCGCCTTCGGCGGGAAGAAGCCGACCCTCCTGACACTGCAGAGCGGCGACCTCGACATGCCGGAAAAGAACCGGAAGATCCCCCGTTTCGTCTGGCGGAACATCCATGTCTCCCCGACCTTGGTCGTCGGCATCTCGAGGGCGCTCACGGCCCGCGCCGAGCGGCTGGGCGCCGCGCGCACCATGACGATCCCCAACGGCGTCGATTTCGGGCATCTGGCAAAGGTGCCGCGGCGCGAAAAGCGGCCGCACCGCGTCGTGACGGTCGCGCGGCTCTCTCCGGAGAAAGGCTTGCCGTTCCTGATCGAAGCCATGAAGGAGGTGCGCCGCACGATCCACGACGCCGAACTGACGATCGTCGGCGGCGGCGCGCTGGAAGCGGAACTCAAGGCATTCACGGCGGAACGGTCGCTCCAGGACGCCGTCCATTTCGTGGGCGCGAAGCCGAACGTCGAAGCGATGGCCGAAGTGGCCGCCTCCGCCGTCTTCGCCCTGCCGTCGTTGGGCGAAGGGCTCGGCATCGTCCTCCTGGAAGCGCAAGCGCTCGGCGTCCCGGTCATCGGCACGGACGTCGGCGGCATCCCGGACGTCATCGAACATGAAAAGACGGGCTTGCTCGTTCCGCCCTCCGACCCGAAAGCGCTGGCATCGGCCATCACGCGTCTCCTCTCCGACCATGCGCTTTCCGAAGCCTGCGCGCTCCAAGCGACCTCACGGCTCGCACGGTTCGATTGGGACAAGATCGCGGAGCAGTACGCCGAGAGCTATCTCGAATCGGTCGCCGCCGCTGCGCGTTGATCCTATCCGCCCGCCTTTCCATCCGGCATCCGCCAGGTGTACACTCCCCGCATGCACACTCTCCCCCACCTCACCGCCCAGGATCCGGAATTGGCGCGCATGATCGGCGAGGAAGTCCTGCGCCAGCAGGACGGCCTTGAGATGATCGCTTCCGAGAACATCGTTTCGGAAGCCGTCTTGGAGGCCCTCGGCACGCCGCTCACCAACAAATATTCCGAAGGCTACCCGGGCAAGCGCTACTACGGCGGCAACGAGAAGATCGACGAGATCGAATCGCTCGCCATCGAACGGGCCAAGACGCTGTTCGGCGCGGAGCATGCCAACGTCCAGCCGCATGCCGGTTCGCAGGCCAACATGGCGGCGTACCTGGCGCTCGCGGAACCCGGCGCCGTCATCATGGCCATGGACTTGGCCATGGGCGGGCATCTGACGCACGGATCGCCGGTGAATTTTTCCGGCAAGCTTTTCAAGTTCGTCCACTACGGCGTGCGGCGCGACACGCACCTGATCGACTTGGACGAGGTGCGCGAGATCGCGCGCGAGGCCAAGCCGAAGATCATCGTGGCAGGCTTCACGGCCTACCCACGCACGCTGGATTTCGCCGCCTTCCGCACCATCGCCGACGAGGTCGGCGCGTACCTGATGGTCGACATGGCGCATTTCTCCGGTCTCGTGGCCGGCAAGGCCTTCCCGGACCCGATCCCTTACGTCGACATCGCCACCACCACCACGCACAAGACGCTGCGCGGCCCGCGCGGTGCCATGATCCTCTGCCGGAAGGATCTCGCCAAGAAGATCGACTCCGCGGTCTTCCCAGGCATGCAAGGAGGCCCGCTCGAACATGTCATCGCCGCCAAGGCGGTCGCTTTCGGCGAAGCGCTCAAGCCGGAATTCCGGACATACCAGGCGCAGGTCGTCAGCAACGCGCGCGCTCTGGCCGCCGCGCTTGAGGAGGAGGGCGTACGCCTCGTGACCGGCGGCACCGACAACCACATGCTGATCGCCGATTTGAGCGGTTTGGGCATCACCGGGAAGCCCGCCGTCGCCGCTCTCGACGCTTCAGGCATCTACACGAACATGAACATGATCCCCTACGACACCCGCAAGCCGATGGATCCTTCGGGCCTTCGCATCGGATCGCCGGCGCTCACGACGCGCGGTTTCGCGGAAGCGGACATGCGGGTCGTCGGGTCGCTCATCGCGAGGACGCTCAAGGCGCCGGAAGACGCGTCCGTACGGGAGGATGTCCTGCGCGTCGTGCGAGGACTGGCCGCGGCGCACCCTATTTATCCCGGCTGGAAGGCATGAAGACGCGCCTGATCGACGGACGGTCCCTCGCGAAACGCATCCGCGAAGATGTCGCGGGAGAGATTTCGCGCCTGGGCTTCCGCCCTGGGCTGGGTGTCGTGCTGGTCGGAAACGACCCTGCCTCCCACCTGTATGTCGCCCTCAAGGAGAAGGCCTGCGCCGAAGCGGGCATCCTCTTCGTGCGGAAGGATTTTCCCGAGGACGCGCGCCAGGAATCCGTCTTGGAAGCGATACGCGGACTCAACGAGGACGATGCCATCGATGCCATCCTGGTCCAGCTGCCGCTCCCTCCGCAATTGGATACGGACGGTACCGTCTCGTTCATCGACCCGGCCAAGGATGTCGACGGGTTCCACCCTTGGAACCTCCGGAACTATCTTCAAGGCCGCGGCGCGATGCCGGGCCTGATCGAAGCCGTCTCGTTATTGCTTGATGAAGCCGGCGCACCTCACGAAGGGCTTTCCGGGGTCAGGGCCAACAGCCCAGTCTTTTCGACCCCGCTCGAACTGATGCTTGAACAGCGCGGCCTGGCGCCGACGGAGGACCTGCGCTCCGCCGACGTGGTCGTGACGGCCGTCGGGCAGCCGAGGTCGCTGAAGGCTGCAGACATCAAGCCCGGCGCGATCGTCATCGACGTCGGCACGACGCGTATCGGAAGCATGACCGTCGGCGACGCCGACGCCAGCTCCTTGGAAGGCGTGGCGGCAGCGCTGACGCCCGTCCCGGGCGGCGTCGGCCCGATGACGGTCGCCCTGCTCATCAAGAAGACGCTCGAACTGGCACGCACGCGCCATGGAAGATGAGGCGTGGCACCCTCAAGCGCCTTGCCGGAAGATTTCGTACAGCATGCCGGCGAGATACGCGGCGATGAGGAGATAGACGACCGGTCTCGGTACGTCCAGCATACGGCCAGGATGCTTGGCTTTGGCCTTCAGATAGACGAGCGCCACGAAGATGCCTTCCAGGCCGACCAAGACCGCGCCGACGAATTCCAGGATGCGCCCGAAGCTGCGGATGCCGGCGAGGTACAGCAGGAACGGCAGGACCACGGCCGCGAAAAGCGCCGAAAGCGGTTTCAGTTTGAGATCGAACTGGAACTGCGATTTCAGGTTGGCGCCGAAGACCGCATACGACGTCAGGATCGAAAGGAACCCCGTCACTCCGCCGAGGACCGGAAGGACGCCGCCGAACTTGCGGGCGAGGCCTGAGACCGATTCGGGCGTGACGTCCGGCCCGAGCGCCCCGACGACCGCTGTCGCGAAAATGATCGTCAGTCCGGCGGCCATGAGCGTCCCGATGATGACGCTGCGCCGGACCAGCCGCGGCTTGCCGAGGCCGATGATATCGGCGACCTCCGGCACGGCCGTGAGGCCTCCGTAAGCGAAGAGCACCACGCCATACGGCAGGAAGGCCTGGGAAAAATCGGCATGCGCCAGGTTGCCGGGACCGAACGCGGTCAGCGCGACGCCGGCCAGAAGCAGGAAAGACGTCAATTCCCCGATCGTCATGGCGAAATCGAACCTGGAGAGGAACGCCGCGCCGCCCCAAGCCGCCGCGAGACCGAACAGGAAGAGCGCCAGCGACCCGTACAACGGCGAAACGGCCGCGACAGGCGTCAGGATCGCGGCGGCGAACAGGCCGCCCAGGATCAGGTACGCGAGCGAGCCTCCGTAAAGGTTCAAGGTCGAATTGACGGCTTCGATCCCGGAAAGGCCCTTGCCGAGATACAGCCGTACATAGCCGACCAGGCGATGCCTCCCCGGAGTGACCATCACGACCTCGGCATACAAGAGATGCGTAAGCGCCACCACTCCGGCGAGCGCGAGCATCCAAAAGACGCCGATCAGCCAGCCGGACTTCTGGATGAGCGCCGGCAACCCGAAAATACCGGCTCCCACGATGGTACCGAACAGGATGAAGGTCGCTTTCCAAGACCGCGCCCGGTCTCCGCTGTTGGCCATAGGCCGGCATTATAGCACGTCCTGGAGCCGCTTTGACGCCCCTTTCCCCTTGGCGTAAGATTGGGCCACGATTCAAAGCCATGGCCGACAAGAAACCTGAGTTCGTCCCGCCCCATAACTACGAAGCCGAGGCCGGCGTCCTCGGCTCGATCCTGATCGACAAGGAAGCCATCTTGAAGGTGGCGGATTTGGTGACGCCGGAGGACTTCTACCGCGAAAGCCACGCGGCCATTTTCGACGCCATGCTGGCGCTGTACGCCAAGTCCGAACCGATCGACCTCATCTCGCTCTCCGACCGGCTCGGCGACGGAGGAGCGCTCGAGAAATGCGGCGGACAGACCTATCTGGCCCAATTGGCCGAGACGGTCCCGACCGCTTCGCACGTGCTCCATTACGCAAAGATCGTCCAGCGCGACGCGACGCTCCGGCGCCTGATCGGCGCGTCCCAAGAAATCTCCCGGATGGGATTCGACGGCGGCGACGGGGACATCGGCACCCTGCTCGACCAGGCCGAACAACGCCTCTTCGGCGTCTCGCAGAAGCACCTCAAGCAGAACTTCGTCCCGATCCGCAACGTCCTGAACGACGCTTTCGACCGCATCGACGAGCTGCACCGCGAAAAAGGCAAGCTGCGCGGCGTCCCGACCGGCTACCGCACGCTCGATAACCTGCTGGGAGGCCTCCAGGCCTCCGACCTGGTGATCCTGGCCGCGCGCCCGGCGTGCGGAAAGACCGCTCTGGCGCTCGATATCGCCCGCAACATCGCGGTGCGCGCCAAGAAGCCGGTCGGCATCTTCTCCCTGGAAATGTCCAAGGAACAGCTCGTGGACCGCATGATCTGCGCCGAAGCCAACGTCGACCTCTGGAAGATGCGTACCGGGCGTCTGTCGGACCGGGCGGGCGACGACGACTTCCCGCGCATCGGGCACGCCCTGGGCACCCTTTCCGACGCGCCGATCTTCATCGACGATTCGGCCAACGTCAACATCATGGAGATCCGCACCAAGGTGCGCCGCCTGCAGAAGGAGCATGGGCAGCTGGGACTCATCGTCATCGACTATCTCCAGCTGATGGAGTCGCAGACCAAGATCGAGAACCGCGTCCAGGAAGTCGCCGCCATCACCCGCTCCCTCAAGGGCTTGGCACGCGAGATGAACGTCCCGGTCCTGGCCCTCTCCCAGCTCTCCCGCGCGGTCGAGATGAGCAAGCCGGCCGTCCCGAAGCTGGCGCACCTGCGCGAGTCGGGGTCGATCGAGCAGGACGCCGACGTGGTCATGTTCATCTACCGCAAGGCCGCCGACCGCAACTACCGCCTGGAAGACCTGGCGCCGGAAGAACGGCACGTCGCCGAAATCCACGTCGCCAAGCACCGCAACGGCCCGACCGGCGTCTGCAAGCTCTTCTTCGACGAGAACCGCACCAGCTTCAAGAACCTGGAGCATGACGCCTCCGCCGCCGCGCCTATCGAAGCCTAATCCCATCTATGACGATGTTCTCGAAACTCAAGCAATTCAAGGACCTCCGCGACCAAGCCAAGAAGATCCAGGACGTGCTCAAGGACGTGACGGTCGAAGGCGCGGGCGGCTGGGGCAAGGTGAAAGTCGCGATGAACGGCAATCAGGAAGTCACCTCGGTCTCGATCGATCAGGAACTGCTGTCCGACAAGGCCAAGCTGGAAGCGGCGGTGAAAGAGGCCTACAACGACACGGTCAAGAAGGCGCAGCGCTCGATGGCGGAGGCGATGAAGAAGACCGGCGGATTGAACCTCCCGGGACTCAGCTGACATGCCGCGTTTTCCGGCATCGATCGAGAACCTCATCCAGGAGTTCAAGCGGCTCCCGGGCATCGGCGAGAAGACCGCCGAGCGTTTCGTGTTCCATCTGCTCGGGCGCGGGCGCCGCGCGCCGATCCAGCTGGCCGACGCGCTCTATGCCCTCGACCGCGCCATCACCTCCTGCTCGGAGTGCCGGAGCGTCTCGGAGTCGGACCCTTGCCGCATCTGCCGCGACCCGGCGCGCCACCCCGACGAGGTCTGCATCGTCGCCGACCAGCAAGGCCTTTCCGCCATCGAGCGCACCGGGGCGTTCAAGGGCAGGTATTTCGTGCTGGGAGGGCTGCTCTCGCCCATCGAAGGCGTGACGCCGGAGTCGCTCGGCATCGAGGCGCTCGATGCGCGTCTCCGTGGAGGAACGGTGCGCGAGCTGCTCATGGCCGTCAATCCGACCATCGAAGGCGAAGCCACCATGAACTACCTTTCACGGCGCTACGGCGCGATCGTCCCGCGCGTCAGCCGCCTGGCACGCGGCCTCCCACGCGGCGCCGACCTGGAATATGCCGACGAGGTCACCCTCTCGGACGCGCTCACGGGACGGCGCGAGATGAACCTGAGATGACGAAAAGCCCTCGACGATCGTCGGGGGCTTTTGTCGATCCGCCGGTCAGGCGGCGATCTTCTCGATCTGGAGCTTGGTGAAAGGCTGGCGGTGGCCGTTGACCCGCTTGTAGCGGCTCTTAGGCTTGTACTTCACGACCTGGATCTTGGCGGCGCGTCCATGCTCGACCACCTTGGCCGAAACTTTGGCGCCGGCGACGGTCGGGGTGCCGACCTTGAGATCCTTCCCCTCCTCGTCCGTGACCAGCAGGACCTCGAGATCGAGGCTCGTACCCGCGGGGGTTTCGAGCTTCTCGACGTTCAGGGTCTGGCCCTCCTTGACCTTGTATTGTTTTCCGCCGGTTTTGACGACTGCGTACATATGCTGGGTTTATCGAATGTAGCCGTATTCTAGCAGAGGCCCGGGATGCCGTCAACTCCCGTCCGGAGAGACGGCCAGGACGGCCGCATCCCCCCTTTGCAGACCGATGCGGCGGGCGGTTCCCGCCTGCAGTTCAAGGACCGCATCAGCCGGGTCGACCGGACTATAGGTCTTGAGGGGCAGTCCGGGATCGACCGGGACATCCGATGTGATGTCGATGACTTTGCCCTCCCGGATCCAGACGATGTCGATCGGGAAACGCATCCCCTTCATCCAGAACACCCAAGCGCGCGCCTCCGGGAACGGGAAATACATGCCGTGATCGCCGGCGATGCCGGAGCGCCCTCCGAGCCCCTTCTCCCGCTTGGCGGCGGTATCGGCCACTTCAACGGCGAAGGAAGCGTCGTGCAACGACATCCGTGCCCAGATGACCCGACGGAGCAGGAACGCGTCCTTGACGCGGAGTCCCGCGGCGGCGAGCAGGACCAGGACGATGACGGCCGTCATGATCGGCGTCGGTTTCTTCTCAATGGACGGATTTTCCATGGGTACGTTTACCGAGAATGAATACGACAGCGGCGTACAGGGCGCCGAGGAGCGCCAGAGCGAGCGTTTTCTGCCACCCGGCGATGAACAATCCGGCGCCGCCGAAGCCTGCGGCGAACGCCCAAAAAAGCAGGACGGTCTTGCCGGGAGAAAGGCCCCATCGGACGAGTCGGAAGTGAAGATGATCGCTCCCGCCCTGCGTGACCGAACGTCCGCCCAAGAACCGGCAGGCGATCGTCCATGCCACGTCCATGATGGGGACGGCAAGGACCATCAGGGTGACGCCGATCTTTCCGCCGGCCATGATCGCCATCACGCCGAGCAGGTATCCGGTCAGGGTCGATCCGCCTTCGCCCAGGAAGATCGCCGCCGGGCGGGCGTTGTAGAACAAGAAGCCGCCGAAGGCGCCGGCCGCCGCCATGGCGAACCGCGCCAGCTCCGGCTCGGCCGCCTGGGGCGAAAGGCTATAGATGGCCAGCACCGCGAAGCCGATGACGCCGAGGCCGCTGACCAGGCCATCCAGACCGTCGAGCAGCTTGGTCGTATAAATCATCCCCATCATCCAGACGAACGTGAAAAGATCCGCCGGGAACGTCAGGAAGTACGGGGTGCCGGAAATCGTGAGGACCTGCAGGCGCCAAAGGTCGAGCGGGAGCGCTCCGCCGAAAGGATTCGTGATGACGGAAGCGCCGATTCCGGAAGCGATGACGATCAGGGAGGAAACCACGGGGAAGAGGATCTGGAACCGCGGCGGAAGGTCGTATCGGTCGTCCAAGAATCCTCCGACGACCAGGACGACTCCTCCGAGCAGGATGCCGAAGACGTGCTTGGCCGGGAGGAATCCCCCCAAGAGGCCGTGGAGCGAGAGGATGACGGCGAGCGCGAAGGCGGAGAAGGCTGCGACGCCCCCCAGCAACGGAGTGGGCGCCTCGTGCTTCTTGCGGTCGCCATCAGGGCGGTCGACGATCCCCGCCTTGGTCGCGAAAAAACGCACGATCGGCGTGATGGCCAGCGCGCCCAAGAAGCCGTAAAGGAAGGTATTGAGGACCATATGCACGATCCGATGATCGTCACCAGAGTATCCTGCGCGAAGGCGCGAGGCAAGCGACCCTTGCCGAAGGGCTTCCAACATGATAGAACGGCCGCAGTCCACAGGAGGTGCGGAAATGGTCAGGGAACAAGAACGTTGGTACGAGAAGAAGGAGTTCAGCCTGGCCGCACGGTGCGCCGACTGGACCCTGGACCGCTGCGGGCCTTTCGCCCGGCTGCCGCCGAACCTGGTGACGCTCTTCGGTGCGCTGCTGATCGTCCCCATGCTGGCGGCCTGGTGGCGTGGAAATGCGGCGCTGGGAGGCGCTTGTTTCGCTCTCAGCCTGCTCACCGACGCCGTCGACGGCGCGCTGGCCCGGCATCAGTTCCGCCGTTGGAAGGAAAAGGTCGATTCCGGAAAAGGACGGAGCGTCTGGTTGCGGCTCGGCCCGACGGAATTCGGGACGAAGTTCGACCCGATCGTCGATAAGCTCCGGTATTTTCCGGCGATCATCGTCCTCGGTCACGGCCTGCTGCCGGCTTGGTCGATCGCTTGCGCCGCGGCCTTCGCCCTGCTGCTCACGTTCCTCCGCGAAGCCGTGCGGCTGACGTGGGGGTTGAAATCCTCAGCCAACGCGGTCGGCAAGATCAAGGTCTATACCGAGGCGGGTGCCATCGCATGCCTCATCGTGCGCGCCGCCTGGTCGCCCGCCGCTTGGGCCGCGCTCGCCCTATTCGTCGCCGCGACGCTGCTCGCAGCCGGATCGCTCATTGCGCATGGATCGAGCGTGCGCCGACAAGTGCGCGCTCTCGAAAAAGAGCTCGGTCTCCCCTCCTTCCTGGAGAAAGCCGGCCTGATCAGGGCGCATCTCGAAAACCGGAAGCCATAGGCTTCCGGCTTTTTTCATCTCAGCGCTGCGCGACGACGGACGCTCCGGACGAGACGTACTGCACTTCGTCAGTCGGAACCATGCCCATCTCACGCACCTTCTGCTCGACGGAGGCCACGGACTGCTCCTGCGCGACCCTCAACTCGGTCTTATCCACCTGCTGCTTCAGATCGGAGATTTTTTCTTGCAGGGTTCGGATCTGGAAACCTTTGGAGGAAGCGGCATTGACCTGCACCAGGTAGCCCGCGAACGAGGCCACGAGCAGCGTGCCGAGGATGCCGATGCTGAAACGGGGCGGCAGCCTGAAAGATCGCGCACGAGGCGCTCGATGATGACGTCTGGTCTGGAACTTTTTAGCCATGGGAAATCTTTTGGGCGACACGGAGCTTGGCGGAACGCGACCTCGGATTGCCGATCGATTCGGCCTCGGTCGGCACGATCGGTTTGGAGGTCATGGCCGTGAGCTCTTCGGAACTTCCGAAAAAACGCTTGATGATCCGGTCTTCCAACGAATGGAAGCTGATGACGGCCAGGCGACCGCCTGGCTTGAGCAGCTTCACCGCCTCGGGCAAGACGGCTTCGATATTG
Organism: uncultured bacterium; assembly: GCA_937900255.1. Classification (GTDB taxonomy): domain Bacteria; phylum Patescibacteriota; class Patescibacteriia; order SG8-24; family DYFX01; genus DYFX01. The sequence continues at coordinate 23,240 of CALCDZ010000002.1, read as the reverse complement.
CCGAACTCGTCGTTCACGGCGATGCGGATCGCCTGAAAGGCCTGCGTGGCGGGGTGGATCTTGGGCTTGCCGCCCCGGAAACGCTCGGGCAGTGCCGAGGCCACGATGGCGGCCAGCTGGGACGTCGACGAGATGGCATACTGACGGCGGTCGCGGACGATCACCTCGGCGATGCGTCCGGCCGCGCGTTCTTCGCCGTAATCGCGGAGGATGCGGATCAGGTCTTCCTTGGACCAGCCGTTGACGATGTCGTATGCCGTCAGGTCGCCCGAGGCGTCGTAACGCATGTCGAGCGGACCGTCATGACGGAAAGAGAAGCCTCTTTGCGCGTCGTCGATCTGAAAGGACGAGTAGCCCAGGTCGATGAGGATCGCGGAAAACGACGGGATCCCGCACGCCCGCGCAAGCGTCTCGACGTTCCGGTAATTCCCGTGGACAAGCATGGCACGGGAACCGAACCGTCCGAGCGACTTCCGCGTCTCCTCCAACGTGCGGGCATCCCATTCGATCCCCAGGAGGCGGCCGGTCGGGCCGATCGCCTCCAGGAGCGCCGAGGCGTGACCGCCTCCGCCGAGCGTCGCGTCGATGACGTCGTCTCCGGGCCTGGGATCAAGATGCGCGAGAACCTCCTTCAGGAGGACCGGGACATGCTGGCCGCCCATACCTAGACGCCGAGGGCGCCAAGCTGCTCGGCGATGTCGCCGGAATCCTTTTCGGTCTTCCGCTTATAGGCGTCCCAAGCGGATTCGTCCCAGAGCTCAAGGTGGTTGTAGAGTCCCGCCACCACCAGGTTCTTCTTGATGCCCGCATAAGCCCGCAGGTACTCCGGCAGGACGACCCTCCCCTGCTTGTCGATCGCCACATCCATCGCTCCGGCCAGCATCAGGCGGGCGAACGCGCGGGAATTGGACTGGCTCATCGGCATGGCCGCCAGCTTATCGGCCAACTTCTGCCACTCGGAGGAGGTGTAGACATACAGGCACCCATCGAGTCCGCGAGTGACGATCGCGCCTGACTCAAGATCCCCGCGAAACTTCACGGGAATCGCGAGGCGACCCTTCTCGTCGATCGAATGCCGATACTCCCCAATAAACATCGCACTTTCCTTTATTTTCCCCACTTATCACCACGATGGAACCATTATATCCCATTTTACACCACAAGGCAACACTTCGACCCCATCTTTGTGGATAAGCGAACAAAAAATACCCTTCGGGTAGGGGTATTCTGGACAAGCTGGATTTTACTTGCCGCTCAGGAACTTCTTGGCCCTGCGTTTGCGGTGATACGTGACGGCGAACCGGTGCGCTTCGTCGCGGGCGTGCTGGAGGATTTTTTTGTAGCGGACGGCGGTGCGGACGAGTTCCGGAGTCCTTTCGCCATAGATCAGGACGTCCTGCTTGCGGTCGGGACCCTTGGCCAGCCCGACGGTCGGGATCTTGAGCTTCAGGCGCCTCAGGACTCCCATGGCGGCGTTGACCTGTCCCCGACCGCCGTCGATGACCAGGAGGTCAGGATGGTCCCAGTCGCCGTGCTTCGTCCGCTTTTCCGAAGAAGGCAAGGACGACCCGCCGCGCGCGAAACGGCGGCTGAGGACTTCCTTCATCATGGCGATGTCGTTGGCGCCTTTGACCGTCTTGATGGCGAACTTCTTGTACAGGCTCTTGCGCGGAAGACCCTCGATGAAGACGACGCCGGAAGCGACCGGCTGCTGGCCCATGATATTGGAGATGTCGTACGCCTCGATCCGGCCGAAGACGTCGATGCCGCCCGCGCGGGCCTCGCGCGGTTCGTCCTCGCGCTTGATGACCGAGACGTCCTGGATGTGCGTCAACGCGAACATCAGGTTGCGCATCTTGGCAGCCTCCTCGAAATTCTCCGCCTTGGCGGCGGCCTTCATCTGCCGCTCCGTCTCCTTCAGGATCTGCGCCTTCTTCCCTTCGAAAAACAGCATCAGGCGCCGGATGTTCTTGGCGTATTCCCGCTTCGGGATCGCGCCGGTGCAGACGCCGGGGCAGAGCTTGATGTGATAGTAGAAACACGGGCGCTTCTGTCCAGGCGCGCAATCCGACCAATGGAAGAGCTTGCGCGTCAGCTCCAGCGCGGCGCGGATCGACCCCGTCGAGGTATAGGGGCCGAAGACGCGCTTGAACTTCTTCTTCGGCGTCGCTTCCAGCTCATGCCCGCGGATCAGCACCGGCCTCGGGAACTCCTCGGCGGTGATGGCCAGGTGCATGAAGCTCGAATCGTCCTTGCCGATGACGTTGACCGGCGGCTTCAGCCGACGGATCTCGTTGGCTTCCAGGATCAGCGCCTCGATGGCCGTCGGCACCACCTGCCAGTCGATGGCGGCGATCGACGGCACCATCCGTTCGATGTGCTCGCCGTGCGGGCGCTGCCAGTACTGCGGGATGCGCCGTGCCAGTGAAACCGCCTTTCCCACGTACAAAACCTTCCCCTCAGCGTCCTTCATGTAATAGACGCCCGGGCTTTCGGGGATTTCCGGTTCCTTCAGTTTGACCGTCTGCGGCAGGTTCATGCTATTGACATCGTACCCGATTCGGGGTAGAAAAGTGCAGTACCACCAAGGAGCAGGCAGTACCGGAAATCGTCCAAAATCGCCAAGGTGCGTCCTTTTTCCACCGGGATAACCGTATCCCCAGCGGCCACCCGCGGGTCGTGAAGTCCATGGACGTCACCGACCGGTTCCCGGACCGGGTGCACCCCGTGTGGCTCGAGTACGGCTACGGCGGCGACAGGCGCCTCTACGCGGAGATCCGCGTCCACCGCCCCACGCCGGACCATCTCGACGTGGTCTTCTGCATCGACGTCGAGCGCGAGCGCGGGAGCGATGACCTGACCCGCTTGGCGCGGTTGCTCGGAGACTACCAGGACGGGATCATGGAGTTCATCCGTGCTCACGCGCCGCCGCTCCGGGATCGGAGCGGAAGCGTCTGCCACTAGCGCCCGGCGCGTAGCCCTGGGCGTTTTTTTCATTTCAGGTACTTTTTCAGGTACTTCCCCGTCAGCGACTTGGCGCTCCTGACGATCTCTTCCGGCGTGCCTTGGGCCACCACTTCCCCGCCGCGGTCGCCGCCTTCGGGACCGAGGTCGATCACGTGGTCAGCCGTCTTGATGACGTCGAGGTTATGCTCGATGACCAGCACTGTGTTGCCGTAGTTCACGAGGCGGTGCAGGACCTCCAGCAGCTTGTCGATGTCGGCGAAGTGGAGGCCGGTGGTCGGCTCGTCGAGCAGGTAGATGGTGCGGCCGGTCTGGCGCTTGGAGAGTTCGGATGCGAGCTTGACACGCTGCGCCTCGCCGCCGGAGAGCGAGGTCGCGCTCTGGCCGAGCTCGAGGTAATCGAGACCAACTTCCTTCAGCAGCTTGATCTTGTCGTGGATCCACGGGATGTCGCGGAAGAATTCGGACGCCTCCTCCACCGTCATCCTGAGGATGTCGTAGATGGACTTGTCCTTGTACTTCACCTCCAACGTTTCGCGGTCGAAACGCCGGCCCTTGCAGACGTCGCACTGGACGTAGACGGTCGGAAGGAAATGCATCTCGATGGCGATCTGACCGTTGCCTTCGCAGTTCTCGCAGCGTCCGCCCGGGCGGTTGAAGGAGAAACGTCCGACCTGGTATCCGCGCATGCGGGCTTCCGGCGTAGTGGCGAACAGCTCGCGGATGTGCGTCCAGGAACCGGTATAGGTGGCGGGGTTCGAGCGCGGCGTGCGGCCGATCGGCGACTGGTCGATGACGATGCACTTGTCGAGATGCTCGAGACCGAGGATCTGCTTGTGCTTGCCGGGCTTGTAGTTGGTGCCGTTCAGCTTGTTGGAAAGCGAACGCCACAGGACTTCCTCCATCAGCGTGGACTTTCCGGAGCCCGAGACGCCGGTCAGGCAGACGAACTTGCCGAGCGGGATCTCGACATCGACATCCTTGAGGTTGTTCTCGGAAGCGCCCTTGATCTTGATCGATCCCCTGTCCTTCGTGCGCCGAGTGCGCGGCACGGCGATCTTCAGGTCGCCGTTCAGGTATTGGACCGTGAGCGACTCCTTGTTGGCCGGTCCTTTCACCAGCACGTCCGGCATCGCCCCCTGCGCCACGATGCGCCCGCCGTGCTTGCCTGCCCTGGGGCCGAAGTCGACGAGATGATCGGCGGTGAAGATGGTGTCTTCGTCGTGCTCAACCACCAAAATCGTGTTGCCGATGTCGCGCAGGTGCGTGAGCGTCTCGAGGAGCTTGGCGTTGTCGCGCTGGTGCAATCCGATGGTCGGCTCATCCAGCACGTAGAGCGCACCGACCAGCTTGGAGCCGATCTGCGACGCCAGCCGGATGCGCTGGGCTTCGCCGCCAGAAAGCGTGCCTGCCTTGCGGGCGAGCGTCAGGTAGTTCAGTCCGACGTCCAGCATGAACTGCAGGCGCGAAGTGATCTCCTTCAGGACCGAGAGCGAGATCTCCTGTTCCGTTTCCGAAAGCTTGAGCCCCTTGAAGAAATCGGCCGCTTCTTCGATCGAGAACCCGGTGACGTCCAGGATGCTCTTCTTGCCGCCGAGCCAGACATGCAGGGCTTCCGGCCGCAGGCGCGCTCCATGGCAGGCGGCGCACGGCTTATCGCTCCAGACCGACTCGGTGCCGAGGCCATGACATTCGGGGCAGGCGCCATACGGGCTGTTGAAAGAGAAGAGGCGCGGCTCGACCTCCGGGAACGAGAAGCCGTCGTCCGGGCAGGCGTATTCGGAAGACATGACATGCTCGGTGCCGTCCGAATACACGAACGTCACCACGCCCTTGGCGCGGTCGAGCGCCGTCTCGACGGCTTCGGCCAGCTGGCTGCGGAAACCCTTGTTGTTCTCGAGCGGCCAGCCGAGCGGCACGCGGTCGATCAGCAGCTCGATCGTATGCGTGCCGTACTTGGCGAGCGTGATGCGGTTCCGGAGGTTCTTCCATTTGCCGTCGATGCGCACGTCGGAGAAGCCGGACGTATAAAGGTCGTTCAACATCTGCATGTACTCGCCCTTGCGCCCGCGGACGATCGGGGCCAGCACCTGAATGTGGTCGAAATGGGTTTTCTTCTTCTTCAGAAGGGACTCCTTCCCCGCGATCGCCTTGTTTTCCTCGACCTGCTGGGAATGGATGGCTTTCGTGCGCTCGATGGCAGCGTCGACGATGGCTTCAGGAGTGAGTTTGCGGATCTCCTTCTTGCAGATGACGCAGTGCGGACGTCCGACGCGGGCGTAGAGCACGCGCAGGTAATCGTAAATTTCGGTGATGGTGGCGACGGTCGAACGCGGGTTCGAGGAGTGCGCCTTCTGGTCGATGGCGATGGCGGGACTGAGGCCTTCGATCTCATCGACGTCCGGCTTCTGCATCTGGCCGAGGAACTGGCGGGCGTAGGCGGAAAGCGATTCCACGTAGCGGCGCTGGCCCTCGGCGAAGACCGTATCGAAAGCCAGGCTCGACTTGCCGGAGCCCGAGACGCCCGTGAGGACGATCATCTTGTTGCGGGGCAGTTCCAGGTCGACGTTCTTGAGGTTGTGCTCGCGCGCGCCCTTGATGACGATCTTGTCTTGCATATCATTTCTTCCGTTTTTTCTTGAGGGCCGCGATCTCGTCGCGCAAGAGCGCCGCCAGCTCGAACTCCAGGTTCTTGGCCGCTTCGCGCATCTGAGCCTCCTTCTCCCGCAGCACCTCGTCGACGGGGCGCTTCTCGGCCTTGGCTTCCAGCTCCAGGTTCTTCTTGGCGGCCTTCTCGCGGGTCTTCTCGATTTCGGTGAACATCGAGGTCAGCGCCTTCTTGACGGTCTTGGGCGTGATGCCGTGCTCCTTGTTATAGGCCAGCTGGCGCTCACGGCGTCGATTGGTCTCCCGGATGGCGCGCGAGAGCGAACCGGTATCGCCATCGGCATAGAGCACGACCTGGCCGCCGACGTTGCGGGCGGCGCGGCCGATGGTCTGGATGAGAGACGTTTCCGAACGCAGGAAACCTTCCTTGTCCGCGTCGAGGATGGCCACCAGCGAGACTTCCGGCAGGTCCAGGCCTTCGCGCAGCAGGTTGACGCCGATCAGCACGTCGAATACGCCCTTGCGGAACTCGTGCAGGATCCGGATGCGGTCGAGCGTCTCGACGTCCGAGTGGATGTACTTGACCTTGATCTTGAGCGACTCGAGGTATTCCGTCAGGTCCTCGGCCATCTTCTTGGTGAGGGTGGTGGCCATGACGCGCTCGTCCTTCTTGATGCGGTCCTTGATGCGGACGATCAAGTCCTCGACCTGGCCGGGGTAGCCGGGGTGCGAGTACTCGGAAGCGAGCGTATCGTTTTCGCCGACCGCTTGCTTGACCGCCGAGGCATCCTGGGCCGTGACGGGCATGACGATGACCTCAGGGTCGACGAGGCCGGTCGGGCGAATGATCTGTTCGACGGTCTGGTCGGAATGTTCGGCTTCGTATTTTCCGGGCGTGGCCGAAACGAACAGCGTCTGCGGCATGCGCTCCTCGAACTCCTTCCAAGTGAGCGGGCGGTTGTCGGCCGCGCTCGGCAGACGGAAGCCGTAGTCGATGAGCGTCTTCTTGCGCGCGGCGTCGCCGTTGGACATGCCGCCCACCTGCGGGATAGTCACGTGCGATTCGTCGATGACCAGCATGAAATCCTCGGGGAAATACGAAAGCAGCGTGTCCGGCGGAGCGCCGGGCGGACGCCCGGAAAGCGGCTGCGAGTAGTTCTCGATGCCATGGCAGTACCCGACTTCGCGCATCATGGCCATGTCATAGCGCGTGCGGCGATCGAGCCGTTCGGCTTCGAGCAGCTTGCCCTCCTTCCGGAACTTCTCGAGCTGGGCCTTGAGCTCCGCCTCGATGGATTTCAAGGCGCGGACCCGATCGTCGGCATCGGTGATGAAGTGTTTGGCCGGGAAGATCCAGACGTCTTCGACCCGCTCGGCGCGCTTCCTGGTGACCGGATCGATGCGGTAGATGCCCTTGATGTCGCCCAGGCCCGTCTCGATACGGTAGATCATCTCCTCGCCCGCCGGCATGACTTCGATCGTCTCCCCTCGCACGCGGAATTGGCCGCGCTGGAGCTCGGTGGCGTTGCGCGTGAACTGCATCTCGATGAAACGTTTGAGGATGGCCTCGCGGGTGATCCTCTCCCCCGTCTTGAAATGGATGAGCGTCTTCTCGTAGGCTTCGGGCGCGCCCAGGCCGTAGATGCACGAGACCGACGCCACGATGATGACGTCCTTGCGCGTCAGGAGCGCCTGCGTCGTGGCATGGCGCAGGCGGTCGATCTCCTGGTTGATCATCGCCTCCTTCTCGATGTAAGTGTCGCTCGAAGGGACGTAGGCTTCCGGCTGGTAGTAGTCGTAATAGGACACGAAATACTCCACGGCATTCTCCGGGAAGAACTCGCGGAACTCGTTGCAGAGCTGGGCGGCCAAGGTCTTGTTGTGCGCCAGGATGAGCGTCGGCTTCTGGACCTGCTGGATGACGTTCGCGACCGTATAGGTCTTGCCGGAGCCGGTCACGCCGAGCAGCGTCTGCGCCTTCATCCCCGAACGCAAACCGGCCACGAGCTTTTCGATGGCTTGCGGCTGGTCGCCGGCCGGGCTGTAGGGGGCTTTGAGCTTGAACGTCATAAGGACGCAAAATACCGTTCAGGAGAGGCTTTGTCAATGATACCAAGCTATCAGGCGCGATGGCGAACGTGTCAAAAAAGAAGGACCCGCTTGCGAGCAAGCGGGTCGGCGCGAGGGGTGATGAGACGTCAGGGGCTCGGTCCAGACAGTGTCCGTTGCGACGATCGCGGGGGCGGACATGGTTGTCTGGACAGGAGGCGTCTCCACCAGATCCGCAGGCGCCAGGAGGGCTCCAAGCGGATCATGAGCGTGGAATTCGGAGCGCCGTCCGACGCCGGAGCGTACCAGCTCTGGCGTCGGGAACGACGGACGAGCCAGATTCCCAAGAGGGTACCGAGCAACGCCGCGCAGAGGAACCTGCGCAGCAGGAGCGACAGATGCTCCCCCCCTTTGAAGGGCCCTACGGCAGGGACGTTGAGCCCGACGGACAGCGCGGCGACGAAGCCGTGCTCTCCGACGAGGACGGGACCGACCGTCGCGACGTTCATGGGCACGGCGGACACCGCAACCATTTCAGGTCGCACGGCCTGGCCGGCCGTCGCTTGCGCGACGCGGGCAGTCACGGGTCTATCGTGCATGGAGAGCCGGTCGAACCAGCCCCAGAGCCAGGAGCGGTAGGCGGCATCCTGGCGACGCGAACGGCTCGGATCGACGCGCAGTGCCGCGACCAGCGCGCCATTGCGCGAAGGCGCCGAAGAGGCACGCCGACGGTCGCCTATGGTTCGCATCGCTGCGGAGTGCTGCGACGCCTTGGCGTCGATGTCTCCTTGGACGATGGAACGATCCCGTGCCGCGTCCGCTACGGGCGGCGAAGCGGTTTCGGTCGCCTTCTCGGCCACGGTGGGGTTCGCGAACTCGGACGGATCGGCCTTGACGGCGTCCGTACGGACCGTCACCGGGGTCTGCAGGAACGACGCGGGCATCGCCGCCCGGAACTGACGGGCGCCGCAGGCGCCCAGGAAGAGGGTGCACAGCAGCGACAGCATCACGAGGACGGTGGTACGCATCGGTTTTTCCTTTGGAAAGGTCGTTGATGGACGTTGAGAGGTTATCAGTTTTCCTGTGAAATGTCAAGCCTGACAGATAAGAAAGACGATAGCGCCCAAATATGACAAGAGACCCTTTCTAGGGTCTCTGGCTGAGGGTTTGTACGTCGTTCAGGCGACCGTCTTGCGGCCGCTTGGAACCACGGAGGTTGAGGGCTCGGAGTACGCCGCCAGTGCCTTGGATGGCCCGGCGGAAGTGGCAGGCAGCGCGGGGGCGGGAGCCGCTTTGGCGACCAGTGCAGGCGGCTGGACCACCAGCGTGCGCACATCGTTCTGGATGTGCACGTGCAGGTTCAGGTTCGTGGCGTGCTGCACGACGACTCGAGGGGCAGGCGGCCCCGGCCGGATGGTGAGCGCCCACGCGATGCAGCAGACCGCCACGAAGACCATCAGCGCCGACACGACACCAGCTCTCCTGATGCGGACAAGCACGGGACGATGCGCGTTCCGACGTCTTCGATGACCTGCATCGCCTTGGACTCGGCCCAGCCGAGCAGCACGATGAGGAAGACGGTCCCGATGATCCAGTCAAAAAGGTTGCTTCCATTCGGCGGGACATAGTCCCGATTTCCGAACACGGGCACCTCGCGTCTGAGCTTGAGCATGACGAGCTCCTTGCGGATGGGGTTGGAACATGCGGTTTCACCGCGCGTAGACGTAGCTAATGACCACCTTCTGCTGGATGCAATGCAGCCGGACAATCTTCCGACTGCCATCCTTCGCCGTGGGCGACAGCTCCTCGTAGACGCAAGCACCGACGACTTCCCCCGCGTTATCGACGCGAGTGACGACGATGACAGCATTTTTCGGCTCAGTCTTCACCGACGCCCGGCGGAGCTGGGGCTCCCCACCACGGAACGTCGTGTAGTCGAGACGGACCTCCTCCACGTTGATGAGCTTGCGCTCGATGGAGGTCCACCCGGAGCCGTCGGCGCGGACGATCCGTGCGCAGAACAGGGCGATGCAGGCAACCGTGATGGAAATGAGCAGCTTCTTCATCAGGAATCTCCTTGTTGCGATGAGGGATTGGACGTACGCGATTCCCGTCGGAGTCCTCGACACGTGTCGGGGGCTTTGACGGAAACGGGACGCGAGGGTCCCGAGGTGGGCGGAGGTTAAGATCAGTTGATGTCTTCGATCACGGTCGCCGTGACGACGCTCAGGCCCCAGCCGGGTTTGAGTTCCATCTGTCGCGGGCCGTCGCTCGCCGACCACATCACGCAGTGGGCGGCCGTGGTCCCGTCCTCGAACTGGCAGGGCCCTTCGGTGACGATGCCGACCTCGTCGAGGACCACCTTCTTGACGGTCTCGATCCGGCCGTTCGGGCCGAAGTTGCGGACGGTGAAGCTCTGGATGTCGCGATGCACGACGGGTTGGGAATCGAGCACGGACACCGGCTTCTGGAACTGGGCGCAGCCGACGGAAGCAATGAGAGCGAGGACAATGAGTGAAACCTTCACTTGTAACTCCTGGGTTGAGGGAAGTACAACCGTATCTTGATGAAGCGATGATAGCACGATTTTACCGATTTGTCAATAGAGCATGACATCAATAATTGGCTTATTTAAGCGGAAAAATCAGTACCAGATTCGCGCGGAGCCGCTTGTATTTCCGCTTGTTTGAGCCAATTTTTTGAAGGTGTTATACTGGATAAGTGCGTTTTTAAATCCCTCACTCGTTTGAAGCATGTCCTTCAAGATCGCGAGAATCGCCGGTACCGCCGCCGTCCTGACCCTGCTCTTGGCCGGCCCGGTCCTGGCCGAGAACGCCGGTCCGATGCGTGAAACGTCTTCCACATCCTCGACTATCGAGAGCCTGAAAGACCAGCGAAAAGCGCTCGAAGACCGGATCAAGGCGGAACGCGAAAAGGCCAGGGCCGACAAGGCCGCCGCCACGGCCGCGCAAGCGGAAGCCGCGCGCGCCTGCGTCGCGGCCGCCGTCGACAAGCGCGAGGTCGCCATCGCCGCCGGTTGGAGCGCCTACGCAAGCGGAACCACGGCGAACCTCGCGGCCCGCAGGACCGCGCTCGCCGCCGCCTGGGCGATGACCGACCGCGCCGCGCGCCGGACAGCCATCAGCGCCGCCTGGAAGACCGCGAACGAAGCCCAGCGCGCGACGCTCAAGACCTGGCGCGCCGCCAAGAAGTCCGCCTGGGAACAGTCCTCGAAGGATCGCCGCGCCTGCGGACCGAGTGCCGCCTCCGAGATGTCCGAGAGCGCGAACGCCGACGCCTCGCTCTGAACGGGAAGAAAAAACCGCCTCATGGCGGTTTTTTCGTTTCCTTCAGGCGTGCAAGTCGAACATCTGTCCGGGTTTCGGCACATAGGCGTCGATACCCATGTCGCGCCGGAACTTCCGGGCGAGCGTGTCGGACGCGTTATGTTCCCCGTGCGTGACGAAGACGATCTTTGGCGCATGCTCCCCTTCCCTTACCCAGCGCAGCAGCTTGGCCTGGTCGGCGTGCGCGCTCCAGGCGCCGATCGACGTGATCGTGGCGCGCACCGGGATGTCCTGCCCGTGGATGCGCACCATCTTGGCGCCCTCGTACAGCCTCCGCCCGATCGTCCCGATGGCTTGGTACCCGACGATGAGCAGCGTCGAATGCGGGTCGGGAAGATAGCGGACCAAGTGATGGAGGATGCGACCGCCCGTCATCATGCCGGCACCAGCCAGGATGATCTTGGGCGGCATGACCTCGTTGATGCGCTTGCTCATGTCGACCGTCTTGGTGGCGACGAAACCCGGCAGGCTGAAAAGCTGGTGGCCGGAGAGGAACTCGTCCTGCGCCGTCCCGTTGAAATAGCGGGTGTACTCCTCGTAGACGTGCGTCGCCTCGATCGCGAGCGGGCTGTCGAGGAAGAGCGGCACGCGCGGGATCTCCTTCTTTTCGGCCAGGCGGTGGAGCGTCAGCATCAGTTCCTGCGTGCGCTCGATGGCGAAGGTCGGGATCATGAGCACGCCCTTCTCGGCGACCGTCCGCAGCACGAGCTCGCGCAGGACGCTGACGCGCGTGTCCAGGCTCTCGTGCAGCCGGTCCCCGTAGGTCGATTCGATCACGAGCGCGTCGCACTTCGGCAGGCGGGCGGTCGGGCGCAGGATCGGCACGTCGTCGTTGCCGAGATCGCCTGAAAAGACGATCGTCTTGCCTTCGGCTTCGATCTCGATGAAGGCGGATCCGAGCACGTGACCCGCGTCATGGAACGTCGCCTTGAATGCCCCGGCACAGATTTCCGTCCTTTCGCCGTATTCGACCGCCTCGAGCCGCTCCCCCGCCCGCGCAACGTCATGCTCGTCATAGAGCGGTTCGACATGCTCACGCTTGAAGGCGTCCTGCATGACCGCGAGCATGTCCTTCCAAAGGAGCTGCGCCAGGTCGCAGGTCGGCGCGGTGGCGAAGATCGGACCGCGATAGCCGCGTTTCACGAGCTGCGGTACGCGGCCGACATGATCCATGTGCGGGTGCGTCACGAAGACCGCGTCGATCTCGGAAGGCTTGAACGGGAACGGCAGGTGGTTGCGCGGGCCGTCGCCCGTGCCGCCCTGGAAGATGCCGCAATCGATCAGGATCTTGTGACTGCCGGTCTCGAGCAGGTAGCACGTGCCGGTGACTTCCTCGGCGGCACCGAAAAAATGGATGTTCATGCGGTCTTCAGGGTGAAAGATGGGTGAACAGGACGACAGCGGCGGCGGTCATGACCGCGAGCGTCAGGAAGCCGAACAGGTTGGCGATCCAGCCGTTGCGGTACTCGCCCATCACCGTCCTGTTGTTGGCGATATGCAGGATGACGGCGATGAGCGGCGGCGAAATGACGCCGTAGACGACGGCCGTCGCGAACAGCATGTAGACGGCCCCGTAGCCGGAGAGCGTCATCAGGAAACCGACCGCGCCGGAGAAGATGATGGTGCCGTAGAACGCCTTGGCCTCGTGGAACTTCTTGGACAAGCCGCCGCGCAGGCCGAGCGCCTCGGTCAGCACGTAGGCCGAGGAACCGGCCAGGACCGGGATGGCCAGGAGTCCCGTCCCGACCACGCCCAAGGCGAACAGCAGGAAGGCCGCGTTTCCGGCGAGCGGACGCAAGGCCGAAGCGACCTCGGCGATGGAAGACCCCGGGTTCAGGCCGCGGCCGAAAAAGACGGAGGCGGTCGTGGCGATGATGAAGAACATGATGATGTTCGAGAACGCCATGCCCCACCCGACGTCTTCGCGCATCCCCTTCAGCTCCATGGCCTTGGATGGGGGCACGCCCCCACCGGCGCTCCTGCCTTCATGCTCCTCGACCTCCTCCGACGCCATCCAGAAGAAAAGATACGGCGAGATGGTCGTTCCGAGCACGGCTACGACGACCGCGCTGTCCCCGGAAAGCGTCCGCAGCTGCGGAACGAAGGTCGACCAGAGGATCTGCAGCCAGTCCTGATGCGTCACGAACGCCGCCGCCACGTACGTGAACAGGCTGATCGTCAGCCACTTGAGGGCGCGGGCGATCTTGTCGTACGGGAAGCGGATGAGAAGCACGACGATGACGGCGACGAAGAGGAGCGCCAGCAGCCATTCCGGCAAAGGGACGAGGAGGGCGGAGGCCGAAGCCATGCCGTGCAGGTCCGCGCCGATGTTCAAGGTATTGGCGCCGATGAGCAGGATGGCCACCGGGATGAGCAGCCAGCGGTTGTAGTGCCGGCGGATAGTGCCGGCCAGGCCGTTGCCGGTGACGATGCCGATCCTGGCGCACGTCTCCTGGATGACGATCATGAGCGGGATCGTGTAGAGCGCCAGCCACAACAGGCGATACCCGGTCTGGGCACCGCCGATCGAATAGGTCGCGATACCGGACGGATCGTCATCCGACGCGCCGGTCACGAGGCCGGGGCCGAGTTTTTTCCACCATGTCTCCATAGTCCCCTACAGTGTATACTGTCTGGTGCATGAAGAACACCGCGCCGCGTCTCATCCTGGCGTCGACCGTCCTGCTGACGGCGTTTTTCGGGGTCCGCGCCCTTGCGGCCTCCCCCTCTCCCTTGGACGTCTCCGCCTCCGACCTGACGGCCGCCGGGATTTCCGGCGTCACGCCGGTCGTGCCGGTGACGGGGCGTTTCGCCCCGCCCGTGCGCTATTTCCGATCGGCGGAAAAACTCTCCGCCAAAGATGCGGCCAAGGACTGCGCCGATTGCGCCGACCTGATCGCCGTCTACGCCGCCGAAACCTCCACCGTTCCGAGCTGGGCGGACACCCCGCAACAGCAGTTCCTGAAGCTCGGAGGCCGTCTCCAGCTCCGTACCTACATCAAACCGAAAAGACGCGTCGTGACCGTCACGGCCCCGAATGAAATCATGCTCAGGAAAATTTCAGGCTACTTGGTGGCGAAGTTCTCCAAATAGCCGTTCAAAAACCTATCGTCCATGCCGGGCATGCACGCCGGTCGCCAGCGGCTCGTAGGGTTGGTCGACGGCGTGGCCGATGTAGCGGAGCATCTCGTGCGGCAGGCCGTTTGAGCGGCAGATGGCCTTGTAGACGCTGTAGCTGCCGCGCGGCGTCCTTTTTTGCGTGGCGAAATCGACTTCGACCAGCCCGAACTTCGCGGCATACCCCTTCTCCCACTCCCAGTTGTCGAGCAGCGACCAGAAGAAATAACCGCGCACGTCCACGCCGGACTCGATGGCGTGCCAGACCTCCTTGATGACGGCGACGAGGTAGCGCTTGCGACGATCGTCGTTGGAACTCGGCAGGCCATTCTCCGTGACGTAGATCGGGAGGCCGTAGGATTCGAAATCCTTGAGGACACGGAAGATGCCTTGCGGGTTCAGCTCCCAACCGACGTCGCTCGTGTCGCGCCGTTCCTGCCGCACCTCGGCGAAGAATGCCGTCGGCGGCCAGCCGAAGCGCTTCAGCCGGTAATGGAAATAATAGTTGAGACCGAGGAAATCGTGCGTCCCTTTGGTGAGGGAGTAGAAAAAATGGTTCCACCACCAATCGATGAGGCGCGCGCCGAGATAATCCATGAACGAGTGCGGCCGATAGGCTTCGATGGAAAGCACGTTCTGCGCCATCCCGACCGGCGTCTCGGGGTGCAGCCCCTTGAGGGCGGCATACGCTTCGCGATGCGCCCGCGCCAGGGTGAAAGCGACGGCCTGCGAGCGCAGGAAGCTCTTCTTCTGCGGAGGCCAGCCTCCGGACAGGTACCCCTGGCTGACGTAGACGTTCGGCTCGTTCATGGTGTTCCAGAAGTCCACTAGCTCGCCGAGCTCCACGGCGACCTTGCGCACGTAGCGGACGTAAACGGCCACCGCGTCACGATGTTCCCATCCGCCCTTGTCGGCGAACCACGCCGGCAAAGAGAAGTGCCAAAGCGTCAGCATGACCTTCATGCCGCGCGCATGGACGGCTTGGAGCACCTGGCGATAATGCGCGACCGCTTCCACCGACCACTCCCCCTCGCGAGGTTCGACACGGCACCATTCGATGGAGAGGCGATGCGCGTTGTTGCCGAGATCGGCCGCCATGTCCAGATCCTGGGCGTACCGGCGGTAGTGGTCGCAGGCGTTTCCGGAAACCGATCCGTCACTGATCTTGCCCGGGATCCGCTCCCAGCGCCACCAGTCGCTGTCGACATTGCCGCCCTCGACCTGGTGCGCGGACGTGGCCACGCCCCACAGGAAATCATCCGGGAATTTGCGCGTCTCGTGGACGTGCAGCATAGGAGAGGGCGGTACGGTTAACCCCTCCAGTATATGGTAGGATGTGGCATATGTACATCGTGAAATCCGACGGGAAAAGCGAGCTCTTCAGTCCGGAAAAGCTCCGGGCCGGACTGAAACGCGCTGGCGTACCACAAGCCCTGATCGATCGCGTGACGCATACCGTGACGGAGCGCGTGAGGAACGGATTCACGACGAAACGCATCGCCTCCCTGGTCCGCGAGCAGCTGAAGCGCGAGAGCCTGGCCAGCCTGCATCGCTACACACTGCACGACGGGCTGCTCAAGCTCGGTCCGGCCGGATTCAATTTCGAAAAATACGTCGGATCGATCCTGGAAGCGTACGGCTACCGGATCGAATATCCGCCGGAACTGCATGGCGCTTGCGTCGATCACGAAGTGGACATCATCGCCCGGAAGGATGGCCGTACCGTCATGATCGAAGCGAAGTTCAGGAACGATTTCCAGCGTTTCGTGCGATTAAAGGACACCCTGGCGACCTGGTCGAGGTTCCAAGATCTCCGGGACGGCGCCGCCGCCGGGCGATGCCCGAAATTCGACGAAGTCTGGATCGTCACCAATGGGCGGATCTCCTCGCGCTCGGAAAAATTCGGGGCGTGCAAAGGCATCCGCCTGCTCGGCTGGAATTACCCCAAGGAGGCGTCGTTCGCGTCATACGTCGATCATGCCGCGCTCTATCCCGTGACCGTCCTCCATGACCTCAGCCCCAAGGAGCTCGAGAGGCTTTCGGGTCGCGGATTGATGCTCTGCCGGCAGTTGGCAGGGATGACGCAGAAACGTCTGGCCCGGTCGGCCAAGATTTCCGTTGGGCGGGCGGGAGCGCTCGTGAAAAGCTGCCTTGCCGTCGCGGCGCCGCAGGAAGAAGCGGAAACGCCGCATCCGGGAAAATTCACCAAGAGCGGCAAGGCCGAAAAGGCGCCTTGATCGGACGACGATCGGATCAGCGCTCAAAGGCGATTTCCACTTCCCACACCCCGCCCTCGTTGCGCTCCGCCTTCACGACGTCCCGGCGGACCTTCTTCAACGGATCGCTGAAGCCTTCGACGCGCCTGCCGACGTACGCGCCTTTGGCTTCCGTGACGGTGATCAGGTCGAATTTCACCGCCTGATAAGCTTCGTGGTGCTCGACAGAGAGCGCGATCGCCTCGTCGAGGAAGCCGGAGAGGAGGCCGTCGAAATCGTCCGCCCGCAGGGAGAAAGGACGGATGACCTCTGGAGCCTCTTCCGTCACCCGCGCACCGGCGGCAGCGAACATGCCGCTCAAGGCCGATTCAAGCAGGCCGGCGCGGGTCATGCCTACGGCTTTGACCTTATCCCCATCCTTCGACGTCAGCAGATCGAATGTCGGCATGCGCGGTTCTTCATGAATGATGCGGGGGCAGTATAACACAAATGAAAACCGCCTCGACAGCCGTCGGGGCGGTTTCAAGCGTCACATCTTGGCTCCGCTGGCCGCTTCGGGTTTCTTCTGGCTCGCATCGCAGTGCCCGCAGCCGTCATCGCCGCAAGCGCACCCCTTCATGCAGCATCGGCCCATGCTCATGAGCGTGACCGCCGCGAGACCGACCAGGACGTAAACGACACGCTCACCTGGGCGCCAGCCGACGAACAGATACATCACCAGGTTGAGCTTGAACAGGCCGATCAAGCCCCAGTTCAACGCGCCGATCAGGACGAGCGCCAAGGCCGCCTTATGGACCGCGCACATGCCCTTCACCTTCGTCATCATATGGATGAGACGTCATGATTGCGGGGCGTAAGATCGCCCCGACACACCTTTACCCTATCACGTTTTGGCGGTTTTTCCCACGACTTCGGTCCTTCCAGGAACGGATGATCCGCAGGACCGCCCAAAAGACCGTGATTCCGGCCAGCACGAGCAGTATCGAGGCGAAGCCTGGGAGATAAAAGAGGAAATCGTCCAGCCAGGGCCTCATGGAAATCACCGCTGCGTGACGACGAGCGTCGCCTGATCGGGACCGGCTTCCTTGAGCGTGACGACTCGTCCGAGGACTTCCGCCGAGCGCTTGGTCGAGGTGCCGAGCGTCAATTCCTGGACGGGGCCGCCATCAAGGGCACTGACCTGCAATCTCGGCGAGAGTTCACCTGCCCAGATGCACTGGACGCCTTTCGGGCACCGGGAATCCCCGATCGAAAGCAGGCGGACGCGCAAGCCTCCTTGAATGACGGCACCCTGTCCGACGCGGAGGGTGAAGCTATCGCCAAGCTTGATGTCGGGCGTCGTGGGTGTCGGCGTGGACGGTGCGGGTGGGACGGGTGGGGCGGGCGTCACCACGGGCGTTTCGACAGGCCGAAGCGGAGCCACGGGCGGCCTCCAGAAGATCTGACGGATTTCCAGTCCGAAGAGGACGGCCAGGGCAAGGAACAGGACGACCCACCGAGCCTTCCCGCCACGACGCTTCATCCATGTCGGCGGCCAACCGAAGCGTTTCTCGACATAGATGACGTTCCACCATTTCATGCCGCTCGCGTAGCCCCACCAGGCGCCGAGCGCGAAGAAGCCGACCACGAGCGCACCGTGGACCCGGTCCCAATGCGTCCAACCGAAAATGGAGATGCCCGCCGTCTCCACGCCTGCGCGCAGGAGGAACTGAAGCAAGAGGCCAAGGACGATGAAACATCCCACATACAGGAGGCGCTTGAGGTTGAGCTGGCGCGGAACGGCGGTCTTGCCGTCCGGCGTTCGTTGATCGTTCATATGGGTTCATCTTGCACCAAAAGGCGCACGAACGCAACGGCGCTCCCCGATGAAAAAACCGCATCAGCAGGATGCGGCGGGGAGGGCGAGAAGCTTCAGGACCAGGGCTTGGAGCGCATGACATTTGGCGCTGGTATGAGTCGCGCCGACGGTCTGCATCTTGCGGTTGAGAGCGGGGTCAGATGAACACGCGATGATCGGGACGCCGGGGAGACGGATTCCCGCGATGAACTTCTCTCCGGAACATGACCTGCCCGTTTCCGGGTAGGGACTTCCGCCAGGGATCTTCGGGAAGCAGCCGTCGACGGCGATCAGCGCGACATCCGGATTCGCCTTGAGAGCATCGCGTGCCTCAAGAAGCGACGCCGCCTGCAGGACCGTGCAATGACCCTCCAATGCCAGTCCATAGTACTCGAGCGCCGAAACATCGTCTTCGACGATCAGGATCTTTGGCAGCATGGATACATTGTGGATCCGCCGGGCGGGAAGGTCAATGGACGACCAGGAGCTCGTCCCAGCGGGTCGTGTAGCGCGGACTGCGGCGTTCGGATTTCGGCTTCCAACCGTTCCTCACCCCCTCCGCGGCGAACCTGACCGTTCCGGTCCCCCACTCGGCGTTGATCCGGTCGAGTGCGCGCCAAGCCGCCTCGCGCTTCGGGTCGCGGGCCGGGCCTCCGAACAGTTTCAGTTGATCCGATCCTTCCGGCCCGAACTCGGAGAGGCGGACGCCCGCTTTCTTATAGAGAGCGCCCGCCACGAACAACCGCTCCGTCACGAGGTGCGCGGCGCGGATGAGTTCCGGCGTGTCATTGGTGGCCGGATCGATCAGGATCGACTCTCCGGAAGGATACGCCTGGCCATAGCCCTGCCTGCGAAGGCCGACGAAGACCGTAAGCCAACGGGCGCGGAGGCCTTCGTTCCGCAGCGTCTCGGCTGCCGAAGCGACATGCGTGGCGATAGCCTGCTTGAGTTCCGCCAGCGCGACGATCGGGCGGCCGTGCGAGCGCGAGCAGATGATGCTCTTGCGATGCGCGTTCGGTTCCTTATGGTCTCCGCATGGCTGCCCGCGCAGCTCCATCGCCACGCGCAGGCCCGCCGACCCCATATGGCGGAGGATCCAGGCATCCGGAGCGTCGCGGAAGGCGCGCGCGGAACGGATGCCGGCACCCGCCAATAGCTTGGCGTATTGCCGGCCGATGCCCCATACATCGCCGGGGTCGAAAGCGTCGAGCAGCGCGTCTATTCCCGGATGACCGACCAGCGACAGCACGCCTTCAAACGCGGCATGCTTCTTGGCGAGCTTGGAAGCGGCCTTGGCCAGCACTCGCGTCGGGGCGAGGCCGATCGAGACGGGAATCCCGACGTTCCGCCGGATCGCGGAGCGCAAGGCGCGACAAGCCTTCTCATACCCCTCGCGCGGGTCGAACTTCAGGAAGGCCTCGTCGACGGAATAGATCTCGTAGTCGTCGACATGCTCGCCGATCGTGCGCATCACGCGGTCGGACATGTCGGCGTAGAGCGAATGGTTGCCGGAAACCTGTACGACGCCGTTCCGCTTCAGGCAATCGCGCCACTCGAAGACCGGCGCTCCCATCGGGATGCCGAGCGCCTTGGCTTCGTTGGAGCGCGCCACGATGCAGCCGTCGTTGGAGGAAAGGACGACGACCGGTTTGCCTTCAAGCTTCGGATCGAAGATCCGTTCGCAGGAGACGAAAAAATTGTTGCAATCGACCAAGCCGAAAACCTGTCTCATGGCAGCGGCCTGACGAAGTGCGTGATGACGCCCCAGAGCTCCAGTTCCTCGTCATTGGCCGGTCGATTGAACCGTTCGATGCGCAGGTCTCCCCCGCGCACCGCGATGACGACGGAACCGATGGCGGGCTTGAGCGACCGGTCGATCACCAAAAGATCGCCGGAGCGGATGCCGGTCTCCCTCGAATCCGAGCCTGCCCGCATGAAAAACGTGGCCGTCGGATGCTTGATGAGATGTTCGTTCAGATCCAGCGGCCCGTCGAACTGGCGGCCTTCATGCGGCTGGAAAAATTGGATGGTGGGCATGCTGCCACCATACGAAGGGAAAGGGCGAACAGCGCAAGCGAGCCTAGAGCAGCTTCTCAAAAACCTCCCGTGTTTTCTTGCGATCGATAAGCGTCGCCTTCAGCGCCATGAGCAGCGGGTATTTCTTGGCGCGTCCGTCAAGGACCGTGAGCAGCGCCGGCAGAGAGACCTGCCCTTCGCTTTCATGCGGGGCCTTGCCGGTCTTGGCCCAGCGTTCGCCGAGCGTGCGGTTCTTGGAGAAGGGGCTGAAGCCCGTCGCGACCAGGTCGCCGACGCCGGCGGTGTCGTGGAAAGTCTCGCGGCGGCCGCCGAGGTCTTCAAGGATGGAACCGGCTTCAGCCACGGCCTTGGCCACGTACCAGCCGCGGGCGTTGGCGCCCCAGCCCAAGCCTTCGGTCATGCCGAGGCCGATGGCGTAGACGTTCTTCAGGATGGCGGACCAGACCACGCCTTGGACATCGTCGGTCGTCTCGATCCTGAGCGGCGTGCCGGTAAAGAGCGCGCGCATCTTGCGGAGCGCCGAAGGATCGGCCGAAGCCGCGACGCCGAAGCCGGGCTGCTTCTTCAAGATCTCGTCGGCCAAGAGCGGCCCGCCCAGGTAGACGAACGGCGTGCCCTGCGGCAGGGCCTGGTGCAGGATGCCGGCGGAGGTGAGTACCGTCTTCTTTTCGAGACCCTTGGAGACGGAGACGACGAAGGTCTTCCTGGAGAGCAGCGGCGCGATGGACTCCCCCGCCTCGCGCAGGCACCAGGACGGCAGGCACAGGAAGACGGCCGTGGCGCCCGGGACCAGCTCCGCGAGCGGCTTCTGCCTCGGGACTTTGCCAGGCACGGCATCCCAATACTCGACGTTATGGCCGTTCCTCTTGAGGATGCTGCCGATGGCGCTGCCGATCTTGCCGGCCCCGAGGAAGACGATACGGGTGGTGGACATAGGCCGCCATCATACAATAAAAATCCCCCGAACGTCAGTTCAGGGGCGCGCCAGCCTCTTCCAGCTTGGCCTCGAGATGTGCCTTGAGACCGGTCATCTGCTGAGGCGTGAGTTGCCCCACGCACGTCAGGCCCAAGCGATCCAGGAATTCCCGCGTGGCGGGAAACGCCGAATTGGCCTTGTCGAGCGCGTCGTTCAAGCGGTGCAGGCTCTCAAGCAGACCTTCGCCATCACTCATGGTGTGCCTCCGGTGAGATTTTCGATCGAAATCGGCCGCAGGTACTCTACCACCATCCTTCGGCGCCGCCAAGCTCCGTCGATCGCGCGCTCATCCGGCTCCGTGAAGCGATAGGCATACAGGACGGCGCGCACGAATTTCGGCGGCTTGGATGGAAACGGGTTTTCCCTGAAAAGCGCCAGGGTCGGACGGGAGCCTTGCAGGAGCCTGAGCATGAGCGCGGCGAACCACGGCCCCTGCCCCGCCCCGGAAAGCGCGGATTCCCGCATCCGAAAATCGAGCCTTGACTGGAAAGGCGCGATGAATCTCGGCGCGCGCTTGACGTCGCCCGGTTCGTCACGAAGGACGTATTCCTTCCAAGCCGATCCATCATCGGAACCTTCTATCGCGATCTCGAGCCCTTGGGAGGGCGGCGTCCCGGACAGGCCATAGCCGTTCACGAGACGGAGAGGAGAGATGACGGCGTCCGCCAACAGCAGCATCCGCGACAGCGGCAGGAAAAAGCCCGCAAGCTGCGACAGGCCGAAAACGATGGCCAGCGTGGCGACGCATCGGACGCTCCAGCGACGAAGCCTCCCCTCGGGAAGCGGGTGTCCAGGGTCGCGTTTCCGCACGACCGGAAGATGGCGTCCGATAAGGCCGTCATCGAGCAGCGGCACGCACAACGCGAGTATCAGCCAGTTGAGGAAAGCATGGTTCCCCGTCGCCATGATCGACAGTTGCCAGACCGCCACCGTCAACGCACCGAGCGCCCTGGCGCGCCTGGGCAGGAGGAACAGCAGCGGAACGAACGTCTCGATCGCCAGGGTCGCGGCCGCGGAGCCCGCGAGGAGTCCCGACGGCAGGCGGTGGACGAACCAGGCGAGCGGCGTCGGTGATGGTTGCGTCTCGAAACGTGAGGCCAGCGCAGAAAGCGCCCTCCACGAGAAGCCTCCGGCCATCAGTTTCGAGATGCCGGAAGAAAGCAGGAAACGGAACAGGAGGAACCGGTAGAGCCAGACGACCGTCGCTGACGCCCCCGCGCCCGTTTCCGACCCTGCCCGCCGACGGAACGGCACCAGGAAGATGGCCAGGAAACCGGCTTCCAGCAGCAAGCCGTCCCAAGGGAACGCCATGAAATCCCGTCCGACGACTGCCAGCGAAAGGTAAAGGGCCCACATCATCAGGAAGCACGGGGCGGTCAGGATGCCGCCGAAGGCCAGGACCGCGCAAAGCGCACCGGCGAACGCCATGAACTGGAGCCCGCCCGCATGCGCCCCGAACCATGCCAGCGTAGGGGCGAACCAATACGCGACCGGACCGTCATGTGCCCTGAGCCTCTCGAGATAGCTCACGGCCGGCAAAAGGCCCTGCGGCCCCGCAAGTCCCGGCAGCTGCGGGATGAGCGAAAGGAAGGCGACGAAATACACCGCCGCCAAGCCACGAAGAAACAGGCGCGCTGTCGCTTCGTACCTGGAAGCACCGATCGTCTCCCCCCAAAGGAGTCTCGTGAGTTTCAGGAAGAAAGGCCTGTGCCGGAGGATCAGGCGGTAGACCCATCCGGAGACGGGTGCCACGAGTGGCGCCTCGTACAACCGAAGCAGCCACCTGCACCCAGGGATGCGCGACGAAAGCCGGAAAACGGCGTCGGCACCTTCATGGAACGATCCGTCCGTTTCGATCAGCCGAACCGAACCTGGGGCCGTCTTACGGGAGCCTTCCGGAAATCGCCAAGCGGCATCGTTCGCCGTCGAGTAGGCGACCCGATCCCCCGTCCACGACCGCCAAGCATCCGCCCAAACCTTCGAAAGGGGGCAATCGCCGTCGTACACGACCAAAGCGCGCGCGCCGGAATCGGAAACGTGCGGCATCAAAGCGCTTGGACAGCCTTCATGGCCGTCTTGAAAATCACGGG
>CALCDZ010000001.1 GCA_937900255.1 uncultured bacterium | reverse complement strand
GGGGGGGGGGGCAAAGGTGTCGCAGGATATGTATTGGAACTGTGAACGGCCTCGCTCCCATATGTCCGGTGATGAGGCACATGAATTTGGCAGGGAAGTGCAAGTAAAAACAGGGTTGGGCACGGTGTACGCATCAGAACCGTTTATCTAAAGGGAAAAGCAGATCTCTATTGAGTCGTATAAGATATATTGTCAGACACATGATATCCAGGAAAGAGCCCTTTCCTATCGGCCTTGGGCGGGTATGAAACATGCACCCAGGCATCTGGGTGCGTGTTCGCGGAGGTGCCTAGCGCTGCAGGTAATTCAACGGGTCGACCGGGATACCGCCTTGGCGGATTTCGAAGTGGAGATGCGGCGCGGTGGTGAGAGGTCCGGCGCCAGGCGTGCCCGGAGCGCCTCCGGAGAGCGCGATCGTGTCCCCTTGCTCCACATAGGTATCTTCCTTCGCCAGGATCTTGGAGACATGGCCGTAGACGGTCGAAAGTCCGTCGTCATGCACGAGCATCACGTAGCTATAGCCCATGCCGGCGTCCTTGGCACGGGCGACGTATCCGCCGCGAGCGGCTCGGACCGGCGTCCCCTGCGCCGCGCGGATGTCGATGGCGGGGTGCTCGAAGACGTACCGGAACGGGTAGTCGGGGTCGTGGAAATACGTCGTGACGATCATGGATGGCACCGGCCACATCCAACCGGTCGAGCTGCCTGAAATCTTCCGGAGCTTGCTCTCGTCAAGCGCCTTACGCAACCGTCGTTCCGTCGCGGCCACATCGTCATTGGCGTTATTGACCTCCTTTTGGAGCCTGGCCAGGTCATACTGGTAGCGTGCCTGGGTGGCTTGCAGTTGATTCGCCAGGGCCGCTTTGGCGCTTCTCTGCTCGGTAAGCGTCGCCTGGGCGTCGGCAAGCTGTTTTTCGATCACGGCCAGGTGGGCCTTCTTCGCGGATTGATCGGCTTGCTGGTCCTCAAGCCCGACCTTCAGTTTCTCGATGCCGTCGAGCGCGCGTTTCAACTCGCGCTGGGATTCCACCAAGAACTGGGCGTCATTGAAAAAATCCGAAAGCGTCGTCTTGGTCAGCAGCAGGTCGATGGACGAATGCCTGTCGTTCTTTCCGATCGATCTCAAGTAGCGGCTCAGGATGGCCCGCTGCCGCATGATCTTCAAGGTCTCGTCCTGGATCTGGGAATCGATCCTGCGGAGTTCCAGGTCCGTCGCGTTCATTTCGAGCTTGTTGGCCTTGATGTCCAGTTCCGTGCTGGCGATCTTGTTGTCGGCGATGGCGAGCTCGTTCTGTACGGATGCGGCTTCAGTCCGCTTCTGTTCGAGCGCTGCGCGATAGGAAGCCATCTGGCTTTTGAGCTGCTCGATCTCCGCCTTGCGCTTGCTGACTTGCTGATTCAGCTGGTCGATGGCGGATGTCAGGTCATCTCCCGGCGCAGCCGCCTCTTTCGTGGTTGTCGCGGCCGCACGTGCGAAACCGGTCCGATCGGCGAAGATGGCAGCCAAAAACAGCAGTGCCGGGAGCGCCGTTTCCCATCCCCTCCTTTTCGTCCTGTCGTCAGGCATTTTCGAGGCGTGCTTTGGCTGCTTCCAAGCGGCGGATCGCCTTCATTTTACCTAACACGGCCATGATCTCAAAGGGTCCGGGTGATTTTTCCCGGCCGGACAGGGCCACGCGCAACGGCCAAAGCGTATCTCCGTTCCCCCATCCGTTCATCGAAATCAGCGATTTTACGGCGTCCTCGAGGCTTTTTGCGTCGAAGGCGGTTTCATCTACCGAGCCGATCGCTTCAAGCAAGGCCGTCAGGCGGGTATGGGCCTCGGCAGCGGGTTGGGTCTTCCAACAGAGGCGTTCCGCGGGATAGGCGGGCATATCTTCGAACAGGAACTCGACCGCCTCCGGAAGCTCGGAGAGCGTCTTCACGCGTTCGCGTTCGAGCGAAATCAGCCGGCCCAGATCTTCGTGGCTGAGGCGCTCCCCTCCCCGGATGATCTTCCAGCCGTCGTCTTCGGCTTCGATCAGCCCCGCTCGGACCAGGAACGGAGCGGCGCGCTCCGCCAAGCGGTCAAGCGGCATCATGCGCAGGTATTTCCCGTTCAGCCAATCGAGCTTCTCATGGTTGAAGACCGCGCCTGCCGGATTGATGTCCTTCAGTTCGAAAGCCCTCACGAGCTCATCGACCGAATGGATCTCTTTCTCATCGGAGGGGCTCCAGCCGAGCAAGGCCACGAAGTTGATGAGCGCCTCCGGCAGGTAGCCCTTGTCGAGATAGTCCTCGACCGCCACGTCGCCCTGGCGCTTGGAAAGCTTGGAACGGTCGGGGTTCAGGAGGAGCGGCATGTGCGCGAACTGCGGAGGCGTCCAGCCGAAAGCCTTATAGAGCAGCAAATGCTTCGGCGTCGAAGAAAGCCACTCCTCCCCGCGGATGACATGCGAGGTGCCCATCAGGTGGTCATCGATCACGCTCGCCAGGTGGTAGGTGGGATAGCCATCGCTCTTGAGCAGGACGTAGTCGTCGAGCAAGCCATTCCGGAACGAGACGGTCCCGCGCACGCCATCCTGAAAGACGGTCTCGCCGTCATCGGGCATCCTCGCGCGGAAGACGTGCGGCTCCCCCGCCGCGATGCGTCGCGCCGTTTCATCGCTCTTCAGCGTCCGGCAACGGCGGTCGTAACCGGTCGGGAGCTTGGCTGCCTCCTGTTCCTTACGGAGCGCATCCAGCCTTTCCGACGTGCAGAAACAGGGGTAGCTGTCGCCTTGTTCGATGAGCTGTTCAAGCTGTTGCCGATAGATCTGAAGCCGTTCGGACTGCACGTACGGCCCCATGCCGCCGCGCTGCTCGACCCGGCCGTCATGCGTCAGGAACGGGCCCTCGTCATACGTAAGCCCCATGGAGGCGAGGGTCCGCAGGATGTTCTCGACGCCGCCTTCGACGTAGCGGGCGCGGTCGGTGTCTTCGATGCGCAGATAAAAGACGCCGCCATGCTTGCGGGCGAACAGGTAATTATAGAGCGCCGAACGGAAGTTGCCGATGTGCATCCTGCCGGTCGGACTGGGCGCGTAGCGGACGCGGACGTTTTCCATAGTGCTCCTATCTTACGCGCTTCAGCCGTTTTTTCAAGACCATCCAGAGGAACACGAAGGTCGCTTCGAAAATACGGGGCGCGCGCCAGGGCTGGATGACGAGCCGCCAGAGCCATTCAAGATGCAGGGCCCGGACCATGTGCGGCGCTCTCCAGACCTCCCCCGCCAGGAAATCGAAGGTCCCGCCGACTCCCACCGCGATCCTGATGGAGGGAAGGGACGCGAGATGGTCGCGGATCCAGCGTTCCTGCTTGCCGTGCCCAAGCGCCACGAACAGGATGTCTGGCTTGCTGGCGGCGATGCGCTGCGCGAGCCGGCCGTCTTCCTCCCAACCCCCCGCGATCCAGCGTATCCTTCCGCCATGCTCCGCACCGGCGATCTTCAATTCTGGGTAGTTCCTTTTGAGACCTGCTGCGGCGCGCTCGGCGATTTCAGGAGCTCCACCAAGCAGATAGACCGAATACTTTTTTTGTTCGGATAAAGACGCGAGGATCAGCGTAAAAATGACGCCCGTGATCGTCTCCGGGATATGCTTGCCTTCAAGCCAAGCGGCTATGCGCAAGCCGAATCCGTCCGCCAGCGCCAAATCGGAAGACTCCAGGATCTTCTCGAAGGAGGGGTCTCGGTCCGCTAGGACGGCCATTTCTGGGTTCGGAGTGACGATCAGATGCTGGCCGCCATCGGCCGCCAATTCGGCGGCGCACAAGACGGCTTCTTCCGATGTCAGCGGGTCGACCGGTACGCCGGCCACGATGATGCGATTGCGCATGACGGCATCATACCACGACGCCATGCACCGGATCACCCGCCTCATCCGTATTTGCTCCAGCAGCTTAAGGGCGGTAGCCTGATAACGTGCCTGAACTTACGGATTCCCACCTCGTGCAGGCTTCTCTTTCCGGCGACGGACGTTCGCTCGAGCTTTTGTTTAAAAGATATTTCCGGCCGATTTACGGGTACGTCTCCCTGCTTGTCGGTCAAAGGGACGCGGACGACGTGGCTCAGGAGGCTTTCGTACGGGCATGGCGTCACCTTGCCTCGTTCGACGCTTCCCGCCCTTTCAAGACGTGGCTGTATAGGATCGCGCACAACGCCGCCGTGGATTTTCTCAGGAAGAAGCGCCCTGCGTCGTTCTCGGACCTGCAGTCCGAGGACAGCCCCGCTTTCGAGGAGACGGTCGCTGACGATGCGCTGCCGATGCCGGAAATCATTGACCGAAAAATGGCGATGGAGGTTCTCCATAAGGCATTGGATGGCCTCCCGAAAAAACAGCGGGAAGCGCTGACGCTCCATTACCTGGATGAATTGAGCTTCACGGAAATCGCGGAACTGTCGGGCGAGCCGGTCGATACCGTGAAAAGCCGCTCACGGAGGGCGCTCATGGCGCTCAAGAAAGCGTTGGCATCATGAGAAACGGCATGCACCCGAACCTCTCGCCCAGTCGTATCAAGCATACGCGTATGAATCACCCTTTCCTGGAACTTCTGGAGGAAATCGAACGTCCCGCCCCGCCGGCGGGAGCGTTCGAGGCCGTCATGAGACGCCTGGCATGGGAGCGCAGGGCCTCCTCGCTCCGTCGGCGCATCGCCATTACCGGCATCGCGACCGTGACGCTTGCCGCGCTCACGGCTTGGACGCTGTCGGTCGTCAGGGATGCCATGCGCATCTCCGGCAGCTTCGAATACCTCTCGCTCATTTTCTATGACGCCGGGGCCGTCTTGTCGCACTCCGGCTCCTTCGCCTACAGCGTGCTCGAATCCTTGCCGTCCGGTCTCCTGGCGGGCCTCCTTCTCGCTTCGCTTTGCTTCGCGGTCGCCGTCCGCCTCCTCGTCCGCGATACGCGCCTGGCGCTTCATCGTCCGCATGCTTTCAATGCCTGATTTATGGATATCAAACCGTTCATCAAGAAGTACGCCTTCGCGCTCATTGCCGTGTCCGTCATTTGGCTGGCCACGCTCCTGCTCGCTCTCCGGCTTGGCGTCGAGGTCGGAAGCCGAAGATCCGAGTTCGCCTGTCGGTGGAGCGAGAACTATCGCCGCAATTTCGGCGGTCCTTTCCCCGAAGGTTCCGGGAGAGCGACGGGGCGGGAGCAGGCGCCCTCACCCCATGGGGTGTTCGGACGGGTGATCGGAGCCGCGACCGGGACCTTGGTCATCAAGCGCGACGGCGGAGTCGAGACGACCGTCCTTTCGGACAACGATACCATGATCGAGCTCTTTCATCGGCGCGTGCCGTTCGAAGAGATCCGCGTCGGCGGAACGGTCGTGGTCATCGGACAGCCTGATGCCCAGGGTCGCATCCGGGCCGCTTTCATCCGCCTGCTGCCGCCCCCTCCGGCCACGAACCCTTGAAACACCTATGCGGAACAAGATCCTGGGATTCTTTTCCGCGCATAAGGCGAGCGGCATCCTCGCCGTCCTCGCCTTCGGTGCGGCAGGGTATCTCCTCATCGCGAAAGCGTCCGTCAAGAAGACTGAAACACGTTACATCCTCGCGGCGGCCACGAAAGAGACGATCGTCACGACCGTGAGCGGCAGCGGTCAGGTTTCGGCCGCCACGCAAGTGGACCTCAAATCAAAAAGCTCCGGCACGCTCGTGACGTATCGTGCGGCGGTCGGTCAGGAGGTCAAGGCTGGACAGGTCATCGCTCAACTTGACGCCACCTCAGCGGTCAAGGCCGTCCGTGATGCCAGGAACAGCCTCCAGGCGGCCCAGATCGCGCTCCAGAAGCTCCAACAGCCGAACGATGCGCTGTCCCTCCTCCAGGCCGAGAATGCCTTGACGTCGGCGCAGGACGCGAAGACGAGCGACCAGAACGACCTGGCCAGGGCCTATGATGACGGTTCGAGCGCCGTGGTCTCCGCCTTCCTGGAGCTGCCCGGCATCATGGCGGATCTGGACAGCCTACTGTACGGCTCGGCATTCAACGGGAGCCAGTCGAACATCGATGGCTATGCCGGCGCGGCGGACCGTTACGATCACCGAGCCGCTTCCTACCACGATGATGCCGTCTCCAAGTACGCAAACGCCCGTGCGGCCTATGACGCCAGCCTGAACGCCTACAAGGGTTTCAATCGCACGACGGCGGCGCCTGCGGACGTCGAAGCGCTGGTATCCGGCACGCATGACACGGCACGGCACATCGCTGACGCGATCAAGGCCGCCGATGACCTGGTGCAGTTTTACCGCGACCAGTCCACGCTGCATGGCGCCGTTCCCCTGCCGATCTCCGCGACGCACGTCTCGACGCTGAACGCCGATACCGTCAAGATCAACGCGCAGATGAACACGCTCCTGACCGTCGTCCGGACGATCCAGAACGGCAAGAGCGCCTTGATCGTCGACGATCGGTCGATCGCGGAACGCCAGGCCAGCCTTGAGAAGCTGAAAGCCGGCACCGATCCGCTGGACGTGAAGTCGTCCGAATTATCCCTACGGATGCGCCAAGACGCCCTTTACGATGCGCAGTCCGCTCTCGACGACTACTCCGTACGCGCGCCGTTCGACGGGGTGATCGCCGCGGCGCCTGCCAAGAAGGGCGACCAGGTGTCCAACGGGACGACGCTCGCCACGCTCATCACGGCGAACCGGATCGCCCAGCTTTCGCTGAACGAGGTCGACGTCGCCAAGATCGCCGTCGGGCAGAAAGCGACCCTGACGTTCGACGTCCTGTCGGACCTGTCCATCACGGGGAACGTCATCGAGATCGATGCGCTCGGCACGACGTCTCAGGGCGTCGTGAGCTACGGAGTGAAGATCGCTTTCGATACCGATGACGACCGCATCAAGCCGGGCATGACCGTTTCCGCCTCGATCGTCACGGCCGTCAAGACCGATGCCCTGTCGGTGCCGAACGCGGCCGTCAAATCGTCGGGCGACGGTTCTTACGTGGAGACGGTCATCGGCGCGACGGCCGCTGATGCGCAGGACGCTTCCGGAATCTTGGCTCCCTCCGGAACTTCCCGCATCACGGTCCAGACCGGCCTGGCGAGCGACACGAGGACAGAAATCCTTTCGGGCCTGAAGGAAGGAGACTTGGTCGTCTCGCGCGCCGTCACTTCGTCGGTCTCCGCGACGTCTGCCGGATCCGCGAACCGAAGCATCCTCCAGGCGACCGGCGCAGGGGGGACCCGGACGCCCGGAGGAGGATTTCCGGGCCGGTAACCGATAGGTTATGATCGAATGCCAGGACATCTCCAAGACCTACGTGAACGGCCCGAATTCGACCACCGTCCTGAAAGGCGTTTCCTTCAGCATCGCGGACGGCGAATTCGTCGCCATCATGGGGCCGTCGGGTTCCGGCAAGTCGACGCTCATGAACATCATCGGCGCGCTTGACTCCCCTACCGACGGCTCCTACCGGCTCGACGACGATGACGTCTCGAAACTCTCGGATGACGAGCTTGCGGACATCCGCATGAGGAAGATCGGTTTCGTCTTCCAGTCCTTCAATCTCCTGCGCCGAGCGACGGTGTTGCGGAACGTCATGCTGCCGCTGGTCTATGCGGAGGTCGATCATGAGGAACGCGTCAGGCGCGCGCGGCAGTCGCTCATCGACGCCGGGCTTCCTGAAAAATGGCACCTCAACAAGTCGAACGAGATCTCGGGCGGCCAGATGCAGCGCGTCGCCATCGCGCGTGCGCTGGTCAACGATCCTTCGCTCATCCTGGCCGACGAACCGACCGGCAACCTCGACTCCCGCACCGGCGAGATCGTGCTCAGCACCTTCCAGCGGCTGAACCGCGAACAGGGGCGCACGGTGGTGCTCATCACCCACGAGCTCTACGTCGCCGAGCATGCCGACCGCATCATCCACATCAAGGACGGCGGCATCCTGAGCGACTCGAAGAACCCTAACAAGCGGGTGGTACACGAAAGCCATGAAGACGTCTGACATCCTTCAGGAGACCTACTGGGCGCTCCTCTCCAACAAGGCGCGTTCGGGACTCACGGTCTTGGGCATCGTCATCGGCATCGGGTCGGTCATCGCGATGATCGCGATCGGCCAGGGGGCGCAAGGCTCGATCCAGTCCAGCATCCAGTCGCTCGGCGCCAACCTGATCATCGTCTTCCCGGGAGCGCAGCGCGGGCCCGGCGTCCAAGCCAGCGCCGGACGCGGTTCCGCCCAGAGCCTGAAACTTTCCGACGCGGAAGCCATCTCCCGATTGCCGGAGGCCAAGGCCGTCTCGCCGGAGGTCTCAAGCCGCAGCCAGGTCGCGGCGCGCGGCACCAATACGAACACCTCGATCGTGGGCGTGACGCCGAGCTATCCGGGCGTCCGCAACGTCGAGGTCGACCAAGGATCGTTCTTCACGGACGCCCAGCAGCGAAGCTCCGAAAAAGTCGCGATCATCGGGCCGAGCGTACGCGACGATCTTTTCGGCGCCGGAAACGAGCCTGTCGGGCAGGTCATCCGCATCAAGGGTTCCCAGTTCAAGGTCATCGGCATGACAAAGGCCAAAGGCGGTTCAGGCTTCAATAACCAGGACGATCAGATCTTCATCCCGATCACGACCGCCCAGCGTTATCTGACAGGCAATGAATACGTGAGCCAGATCGCCGTCCAGGCGAACGACGAAGCGTCCATGGCATCGCTCCAATCCGGCGTCACGTCGCTCCTCCTGCAAAGGCATAACATCGGGGACGCGGCTTCCGCCGACTTCAGCACCATGAACCAGGCCGACATCGTGGCGGCCGCCTCCAGCGTGACCGGCACCTTCACGCTCCTGCTCGGTTCGGTCGCCGGGATCTCGCTCATCGTCGGCGGCATCGGCATCATGAACATGATGCTCACGACCGTCACCGAACGCACGCGCGAGATCGGCCTGCGCAAGGCCATCGGCGCGAAAAAACGCGACATCTCGCTCCAGTTCCTGGCGGAGTCGGTGGCGCTCACCTTCCTGGGCGGCTTCCTTGGCATCCTGCTCGGCGGGCTCATCTCTTGGGCCGTCGCCAGGTTCGGGAACATCGCTTCGAGCGTCTCCGCGAGTTCCGTGCTCCTGGCGTTCGGCGTCTCGGCCGGCATCGGCGTCATCTTCGGCTACTGGCCGGCACGCCGCGCCGCCGGACTCAATCCGATCGAAGCCCTTCGATACGAATAATCCCTTGAGTACTCATCACGCATCGTTATGAAAAAGTCGCTCCCTATCGTCATCGGCGTGGCGCTCCTCGTCGGCATCGGTTCCTTCTACGGCGGCATGAGATACGCGCAGGCCAAAGCTCCTGCCCGCGGCGCTCGCATGGGCCAGGCGACCGGCGGCAACGGCCAGTTCCAGGGCGCGGCCGGAAGGAACGGCGCCGCGCGATCCGGCATGGGCGGGTTCGTGAACGGCGACATCCTCGCGAACGACGGCAAGACGCTGACCGTCAAGCTGCGCGACGGCGGTTCGAAGATCGTCTTCTTGGGCGATACGACCGAAATCCTGAAATCGGTGGCCGGCGCCGCTTCCGACCTCGAAGTCGGCAAGGCGGTGATGGTGATCGGCAAGACCAACGATGACGGCAGCATGACGGCACAGAACATCCAGCTGCGCCCCGCCATGATGGCGCCGCCCGCGCAGGCGAAGCCGTAAGCTCGATAAAAAGACGCCCTGAGAACTCTTCCGTTCTCGGGGCGTTTCACTTCTTGATGCCCTTCAGGACATTTGCCCAGAAAGCACGGCATCTCTCGAGCTTCTCCAGGTCGGAGCTGATTCGATTAATCTCCTGACGGATCGTCGGTCGGTTCTTGCGCACGATGCCTCCGACTGACGTTGCTTGAGAAACGAGCTGATCAAGCAATGTCGAGGCTTTGGTCGAGGTACTAAGCGCCATGGTCCTGTCATGGCGCTTCCAGTAGTCGACTGCAGATGCGTAAAGTTCCACCAGCTTTACGAGATCCTCCATGGCTCACTCCTTTCGAAGGTTCGCGTGATAGGTAGGTAGGAAGGAAGGAACGAACGAACGATGCTGATTTCACCGTAGTACGAAAAACGGCTCCCGTCAATGCGCGTACTCTCTTGACAACCTGGATTAGCACTCATACAATGAGAGTGCTAACACTCTTCCCCTACCCCTATGCCCGCCAATAACAAGTTCACCACCAAGGCCCTGGAAGCCCTCCAGGAAGCCCAGAATCTGGCTTTTGAGACGGGTTCCCAGGTGTTGGAGGCCGTGTACCTCCTGGCCACGCTTTTGCGCCAGGAAGATGGCGTGGTGGTTTCGGTCTTCAAGAAACTCGGGGTCGACCCCTCGGCCGTCCGCTCCCGGGCCGAGGCCGCCCTGCCGCGCACCGCCATGGAAGGAGGCGGTTCGGCCCAGGTGGCCATCTCGCAGGACCTCGATCGGGCCATCCGCCAAGCCCACAAGATCGCCGAACGCTTCAAGGATGATTACGTCTCGACCGAACACCTTCTCCTCGGTCTCATGGAGACCAAGAATCCTGCCGGCGGGCTCTTGCTCGAGATGGGCGTGAACGTCGACGCCGTCTTGAAGGTGCTCATGGACATCCGCGGCTCCCAGCGCGTCACCTCGACCGAACCGGAAGCCACCTACCAGGCGTTGGAAAAATATTCGCGCAACCTCACGCGCCTCGCCAAGGCCGACAAGCTCGATCCGGTCATCGGCCGCGACGAGGAGATCCGCCGCGTCATGCAGGTGCTTTCGCGCCGCACCAAGAACAATCCGGCCCTGATCGGAGAGCCCGGCACCGGCAAGACCGCCATCGTCGAAGGCTTGGCCCAGCGCATCGTCTCGGGCGACGTGCCGGAGTCGCTCAAGAACAAGGACGTCGTCGCCCTCGACCTGGGCGCGCTCATCGCCGGCACCAAGTTCCGCGGCGAGTTCGAGGAGCGCCTCAAGGCCGTCATGAAGGAAATCGAGAAGTCGGCCGGCGGCGTCATC
This sequence comes from uncultured bacterium, assembly GCA_937900255.1. Taxonomy (GTDB): domain Bacteria; phylum Patescibacteriota; class Patescibacteriia; order SG8-24; family DYFX01; genus DYFX01. The sequence continues at coordinate 132,628 of CALCDZ010000001.1, read as the reverse complement.
CTGTTCATCGACGAGTTGCATACCCTCGTGGGCGCGGGCGGCTCCGACGGCGCCATGGATGCCTCGAACCTCCTCAAGCCCGCGCTCGCCCGCGGCGAACTGCGCTGCATCGGCGCCACCACCTTGAAGGAATACCAGCGCCACATCGAGAAGGACGGCGCGCTCGCCCGCCGCTTCCAGCCGGTCATGGTGGAGGAACCTTCCGTCGACGACGCCACCGCCATCCTGCGCGGCATCAAGGATAAATACGAACTCCACCACGGCGTACGCATCACCGACGGCGCCATCGTCGAGGCGGTCAATCTCTCGCACCGCTACATCACCGACCGTTTCCTGCCGGACAAGGCCGTCGACCTGATCGACGAAGCCGCCTCGTCGCTGCGCATGCAGATCGATTCCCAGCCGCAGGAGCTCGACACGCTCAAGCGCGATCTGACCAAGCTGGAGATCGAGAAGCGCGCGCTCGAACGCGAGACCGACAAGCACGCCAAGGAACGCCTCAAGGACGTCGAGAAGGAACTGGGCGAGATCAAGGAAAAGGCCGCGGGTCTGGAACTGCGCTGGAAGAACGAGAAGGACGCCATCACCACCATCCGCGAAAGCAAGAAGAAGATCGACAAGCTGAAGAGCGAAGCCGAGATCGCCGAACGCAAAGGCGACCTGGATTTGACGTCCAAGATCCGCTATGGCCAGGTCCCCGAAGCCCAGGCGGCGCTCAGGAACGCCGAAGAGAAGCTCAAGGCGCTCCAGAAAGGCCACCGCTTCCTGAAGGAAGAAGTCGACGAGGAAGACGTCGCCGGTGTCGTCTCCCGCTGGACCGGCATCCCCGTCTCCAAGATGCTCGAGTCGGAACTCAAGAAGCTGGTGCACCTGGAAGACGGGTTGGCGAAGCGCGTCGTCGGCCAAGAGGAAGCCATCAAGGCCGTCGCCGACGCCGTCCGGCGCAGCCGCGCCGGCGTGGCCGAAGAGACCCGCCCGATGGGCTCGTTCATCTTCCTGGGTCCCACCGGCGTCGGCAAGACGGAACTGGCCAAAGCCCTGGCCTCCTCGCTCTTCAACGACGAGAACGCCATGGTCCGCTTGGACATGTCGGAGTACGGCGAACGCCACTCGGTCGCCCGGATGATCGGCTCCCCTCCCGGCTACGTCGGCCACGAGGAAGGCGGCCAGCTAGCCGAACAGATCCGTCGACGCCCCTACTCGGTGGTGCTCTTCGACGAGATCGAGAAGGCCCACCCCGAAGTCTTCAACACCCTCCTCCAGATCCTCGACGATGGCCGCCTGACCGACGGCAAGGGCCGGGTGGTCAACTTCAAGAACTGCATCATCATCATGACGAGCAACGTCGGCTCCGAGGAGATCCTCGAGCTCGGCAAGCGCAGCGGCGTCATGGGCTTCGCCGACATGGAAGAGGAAAAATCCGCCGACGAGACCCTCCACGACCGCGTCATGAAGCTCCTGAAGCAGTCCTTCAAGCCCGAATTCCTCAACCGCGTCGACGAGACGGTCGTCTTCCACGCCCTCAAGCCCGCGCACCTCGTCCGTATCGTCGACGTCCAGCTCGCCCGCGTCCAGGACCGCCTGAAGGACAAGCACATCACGCTCGAAGTCTCGGCGGCGGCGAAGAAGCTGCTGGCGGAAAAAGGATATGATCCGTCATTCGGGGCCAGGCCGTTGAAGAGGTTGATTCAGGATATCATCTTGAATCCGTTGGCGATGAAGTTGCTGGAGGGGGAAATTAAGGAGGATTCGACGGTTAAAATCGGAGTGAAAGACGGAGAGGTCACAGTGGCGTAAGGAATACGAAAGAAGGCCGTGAGGCCTTCTTTTGTTCCATCTATCTATTTCTCTTCCCAGAATCTTTTGTAATTCTGCCACTAGAAGCTCTATGAGTCGTTCGTCCACTTGCACTGGGAGCGTACGAATCTCTGCGTCCTGGCAATACAAAACCTTTCTCAACAAAACTAATCAAATCTTGGTCGGGGCCTTTTGGCAAATCTTCCTTTATTTTAGGCATAAATGTAGTAACAAATTACCTATGTATATTAGATCATTTTTTACAACAAAAGTAAAGATGAAAAGCAGTGCAATAAAAGTAAGTACAAGTGAGAGATTGAACACATTGTTTTGACCCGCGATCTTTTGAGTATTCTGGCTATAAGAATCAATGAAGCTTTGGATCAAGGCAGCTTTTGTATAGCGCTGAGTTTTATATTGGTATTTACTATAAAGCATGTCGGGATCCGGGTCTCTTCGATATTTGAAAATCACTAAACAAATGAGATTTAAAAAGCTTGAAAAGATGAAAAGGAAGATGGAAATCTTCAACAGGTGACCAATTTCGTTTAATTTGCCAGAAAAGGTCTGAAAAAGAGCAGCAATTATGATGCTGTTAAAACCAAGAAGAAAATTAATTTTCGTCCCAGTAGAATCAATGCTTTCGATCTGGATACGTAGCTTCTCCCTCACCTCCTGGTAGATGAGTTCTAGGTTCTCGGAATAGACTCTTGGCATAGTCGATCGCGTATGTGTAGATATTATACATTGGTCTAACAAAAACAGAAACAAAATAAGCGGCCGATGCCGCTTATTTTGTCCTCTCCCTTACTTTTTCAGTCGGTTGTAAGGCGACTGGTTCGTGGGCTTCAGCGAGATATTCTTCTCGCTAGCCTTGTTCTGCACGGCGCCCTTGCTTCGCCCAACGGCATTAGCAATCAATCCGGTAGGCGTGTTGTGCCTTGCCAGATCACGCACTTGTTGAACCTGCTGTGGGGTCCATTGCTTGCCCTCATTGCGAGGGCTGGGACCTTTTTTGTGAGACACAGTGGTGTGTCTTATGGTTAATTAAATCCCCCTTGGCGAAAGTCGACCTGATTCTTCCGTTAAGAATATTATAGATAAATAAAAGGCGAACAGTGCAAGTTGCTCTCGTGGAAAACCTTTTACTCCGTGAGCAGCTGAAAGGTTCTAAAATTACTTTGGCCAATACTGATAGCTTTTGCTGCCTTCTTGAGGCCAGTTCTTATAACCCTGTGGCACCTTGGCGATTAGCCCGATTTCCATGTGCTTGCCCAAATAGGCTTTCTGCCAAGAAGCCTCCGGCAATTCTGCGTTTATTGCAATAATTTTCTCGGGGAGTTTTTTTACCTCCAGACTTCTACGATACGAATATTCTTCAATCTGACCCACGGCCAATCTGAGTCTTTGGGAAATATTTCTTGCGTTCACGGTTTTTACTTCAATTACGCTTTCTAGCCCTGTGGGCCAGGTCACCAGCAGATCTACTGAGTTTGGGTCATCAAAAACCTTAGCGCCCTGATTTTTAAAACAGGTTGCCAAATCCCTTACCATCTCCTCGTGAAGACTGTGTTTTGCCTTTCTTCGAATGATGCCTTGTTGCAAGGACCTCAGGGCAGATGCTGGATCATGACGCCACTCTGAGTCCTGCGCAGATCCGATTTTTTTAGAAAAGGAAAAGCTTTGAAGATTAATGATTGCCGTGGAGATCGCCGGACCGGGCTCATCTTCAAGATTCTCTACGCCGCCAATGAATTCCTTGGGGTCAGGCGCATATACTTGCCCGCTACCCAAGCACAACGATCCTGCTAATACCTCTAAGTTAAATGGGATTACGCCAAAGTAATCAAACCAGCTAAGCTTAGATGCCTCGTTAGATTTGGTGGGCAGCCAGAAAGATTTTGGATCCTCACAATCAGTACAAATCTTTTTTAACGAAGCGCGGTCCAATCCTCTAGCAATGGAAATACGCTGGTTTTGAACCTCAAAAATGCATGTTCTATTCAAGAATTTAAACCAGTCCTGCAAGTTTCTGCGCGCATGTGGGTTTACAGGTTTTTTCTTTTCAATAGCTCGGCGTGAAGCAAGGATTTCGGTCAGTGCTTCTTGCCAGTCCGAATTCTTTTGAATCGGCAATAAATATTCGAGACAGTCGTCTAGGCCAAGCGCGCCGTCGGACGCAGCATCTTCAAGAGATAACAGCACCCTGAGGATCAAGATTGCAGGTTTAATGAGCAATCCTTTTTCCATTTGCAAGGAAAAAAGATGTTCGGGAAATTGGGTGCCACTTTCACTTAAAGAGCTTTTTAACTTCGCTTGCACGTCCGATTTAAACCCGTTCGGATATTGATAACGTAGCGCCTGTGCGGTAATGACCTCGCTAAAACCCAAGTCCCCAGCCAAAAGCATTTGGCCCGCCGGGGTAAGTGTTAGCTCCTTCTTAATTTTGACCGAATAAATTAATCCTAGCTCTGAAAGCACTTGTTGGTAATCGCGCCAGGCATCCGATTTTCCGTTTCTAATATTTTCAGTAAGCACCCCGGTCTCGGCAAGAAGTTTGTTGATTGAGGGTCCTGGGCGTTCTTGACCTTCGGCCAAACTCGCTGCAGCCAAGAGCCCATAGAGGTGCTTGGGATTTAATGCAATCGCGTGTTGGTTAAAATTCCAACTGTATCCTGAGTACGGGAGGGGCTTCATTTTTTCTTGCTTACCAGGCTTTTCGAGACCGCTTTCGCAATAGCGTAAGCCATAAGCGGCGGCACAGCGTTACCGACTTGCCGATAGGCGGAAGTAGAGCCGCCGTGGAAATGCCACCAATCAGGGAAAGACTGGAGTCTCGCGCCTTCACGAACAGTAATGTGTCTATCTTCAAACGGATGAATGAACGGGCGTCCACCCCCGGCACCTGAGCCCACCAAGACCGTTCCTGAGGGTTTCTCGGGATGGATACGATCAGTGTGATCGATTCGATCTCGATCACCTGGCGCTATTTTACTATACCGCGAAGCAACTTTCGATGTGTGAATTCTCAATACATGATTAGACTTTCCGTCAACGCCCGCCAATGCAAGTTTAGAAGTCCTCCAAGGTCGAAGATTTCCGTTATTCGATGCAGGATTCCCGTAAAGCGGCTCGGGCCAAGCAAAATCATTTTTTCGCTTGAAGCCAAGAAGAACCACCCTCTCTCTAAGCTGGGGAGCGCCAAACCATGCTGAATTTAATTTTTTCCATGCCAGCTGGTAGCCCGTTCTTTTTTTGAAGAACTCAAGAATATTATTCCAATCCTTGCCGCCATTGACGGTTAGCAAGCCCGGCACGTTCTCGAGCAAAAAACCCTGAGGCTGGAGCTCCGATATGAACCTGGCATATTCAAAGACAAGCTGTCCGCGTGAATCGTCCGTCGATTCTCGATCGCCCAGTATGCTGAATGACTGGCACGGGGGGCCTCCAATGATGAAGTCAATTTTTTTATTTGCTTTGTTCTTAACGTACTTTCCAGATAACTTAAACATGTCATGGACCTCGACCGGATGACCAGGAAGATTCTTTTTAATGGTCTCGCAGAAAGACGGGATGATATCCGTGGAAAATGCCGGCTCGAAACCAGCCAACGCAAATCCCAAATCTAGTCCGCCGCCGCCACAAAATAAAGACACATAGTTTAGCCCGAGCTTCTTCTTTGGCAGCCTCAGAGCATTCAGTTGCTCAAGGTATTCGTTTGAGACTTGCTGGGTCGATTTTTCGAGCAGTTTTTCCTTTGTCATATATATTCAACGAATCAATGATATATCTCGATGCGCATATCGCCTAGAGCCTAGCTCTTCGCATGGCAAACATGTCAATTGTTGGCTTTTTTACTATTTTCCCTACATTGTCCACAGGCAAAATAACCCCTCTATGTAGGCTTCGTATGTAGATCAGACCAGTGCCAGCAAGACGGCAATACCTACCGCACACGGCGCAAATCCTCCCCAAGCCGCTGCAATCCCCTTCCCTAAAGACACTCTCGTCCCTGTAGACCCTCTCATCTTGTTTAGTCCCATGCGCCTGAAACCGCTCGATTTGACACCCGATCTCCTCTGCGACCCGATCCGCGATTTCCTGCCTCTTCTCCGGATCCTTCACCTTCAGCACCCCCCTTCACATCCCACAGCCCTAAAAACTTCTTCATACAAAGAAGAACTCTCCCGCACGGAAGAGTCCATTCAAGAATTATCTTCCCCTTTGCCACGTGGATGCGAAGCATCTTTACGTGGTTCCGGGTCGGAGGCACCTTGCCACGTGAGACGCGGAGCGTCTTTTGCGTGGTGGTTGCCGGCGGGTCGTAGGGCCGTTTCCCTCGCCGCACTCTGGATAACGATTCGGTTGTACCGGCATGCTACCACAGATCCATCGGCTGCACTCGGGATGACAAGAGGCGTGGGCAGCCGCTCTCCTACTCCGTCACTCTAGAACGCCGGAGGGCGAACAGGGCAAGGGCTTCCGGTTGTTGACATACGAAAAGAGGCTTGGTATCTTTTCACCGTAAGCCTCCAGGCTTTTCCCATTTTGATCAAACGCCCACCCGTGAGGGTGGGCGTTTGATTATCGTCCGTATCGATCGTTCAGGCGATATTCGAAGTCTTCCGCGAAGCAGACTGTTCGAATTATGCCGGCCGACTTGGCGTCGAACACTTCCCGACCGATATGGTCGCGCGCCGAAGACATGGCAGGATTTCCCGAATTCCTCGCAGAGGTATTTCATCGCGTACATCAGGTCGCCGTCGCCCGTTCGCTGGGGCCGTAATCGGATCCATAATAAAAACGCCTGAGGGAGCGGGCGTTCGGGCCGCCGCCAGAAAGATGCTTCACGAGCTGGCCCAGCTCTTTGACGCCGACCTTCCACTTCAAACCGTGCTTCCACTTCTCGAGGTTGCCGTAATCGATCACGACCATCGTGCGGCCGCGCTTCATCTCGAAAGATTCAAGAAATACCTTGATTTCTGCCTTCGTCATAGTGGGGGCTCGACCCTAACATGACGTAAAGCAAACATGTCAACCACACTACCTTCAAAGTCCCCTCCGATCTCGATCTCCCTTCCACGACCTGCGTCCAGCACCCCCGTAACCAATGGATGAAATTCACCTCCTTGCGACGACATCATACGCCACCAAGGCCAGCGCGCCCCACCAGCCGAGGTCGGAGACGATCAGGCTGACGATGATCTTGCGCTGCCAAGCGGCGGGCAGGAGTTCACCGGAGCGGCCTGCGTGTTCGCGCTCGAGCAGGAAGGGGCTGACGCGGAAACTGAGGAACAGGCCGTTCAGGATCAGGGCGGCGGCGATCATGAGCAGGGTCGCGGGAATCGCGGAGAGGCCTTCGTGGCGGTAGCGGATGACGCCGCCGAGCGTGGCGAGGGCGATGCCGGCCCAGATCATCGGCTTGGTGACCTTATGCGTGCGCGTGGTGGCTTCGGTCCAGTACGAGGACTTCCTGCCGAGGAAGCCGTGGAGGTCGATGACGGTCACGGCGCCGAGGCCGATGACGAAGCCGGCCATGAGCAGGAACAGTCCGAGCGTGTCGAGGAAGATGGGGTTCATGGTTTACAGGATGAATACCAGGGCCTCGGCAGAGGCCATAGCTTCGATGTCGAGGCTGCGCATGAACCCAGCTCCGTCGCTGGCGGAGAGTTTCTGGTCCTCGATGTGCAGGTCGCCTGAGACGATCTGCATCCAGCACCCCTTGCCCTCCGAAACCTCGATCTTGACCGTCTCCCCGGCTTCGAGGCGGTAGAGGCGGACTTCGGCGTCTTGGTGGATCTTCAGGCTTCCGTCGCGGGCGTCGGGTGACACGATCAGGACCTTACCCTCTTTCTCCAGGCGGTCGGCGAATGATTTCTGCGCGTAGCCTGGTTCGAGGTTCCGCTGGTCGGGCAGGATCCAGATCTGATAGAGGTGACAGTCTTCGGTCTGGGAGGCGTTGAGTTCCATGTGTTGGACGCCGGTGCCGGCGGTCATGAGCTGGAACTCGCCGGCGTTGAGGGTCTCGGTGTTGCCCATCGTGTCGACGTGGCGGAGCGAGCCTTGCATCACGTAGGTCAGTATCTCCATGTCGCGGTGGCCGTGGAGGTCGAAGCCTTTGCCGGGCTTCACGATGTCTTCGTTGATGACGCGGAGGGTCCGGAAGCCCATCCAAGCTTCGTCGTAGTAATCGGAAAACGAAAAGGCGTAGCGGGTGTCCAGCCACTCGTTCTTGAAATGCCCACGCTCGGCGGCGCGACGGATGAGGGGTTTCATGGGGGGGCTCAGCGATTGAGCTTCCAGACCGTGTAGGTCAGGTACGTGGCGAAGGCGCCCCAGGCGGCGTAGGGCATGAGCAGGGCCGAGGCCAGGCGCGAGAGCGGCCAGGCGATGACGACGAGCGCGATGACCGTGGCGTCCAGGGCGGCGGCCTCCCAGACGGCGAGGCCGATCAGATGGCGCGAGAAGAAGAGGTAGCTCCAAAGGACGTTCAAGGCGGCATTCAGCAGGAAGAGGCCGGTCAGGAGCGGCAGGCGGGCTTTGGAGTCCGATCCGTTCCAGAGCAGCAAGGCTGATGCGGTCGAAAGGATGAAGATGGTCGTCCAGACGAGACCGATGATGCTGCCGGGCGGCGTCCAGGTCGGCAGGTGGATGGAGCGGTACCAGCTTCCAAGGCCCGAGCTCGTGAAGCTCGATCCGACGACGGCCACGGCGACCGTGACGAGCGGGATGACGATGTGATTGGCTTTCATGGAGGCTCGGGTCAGATCTTGCGTGAATCGTAGGCCCAATGCAGGAGCGCTTGACGCTGTCGTGGGCGGCAGTGCGGGTCACCGGTGCGGCAGGCCTTGCGGAGCTGGGCGACATGGCGGGCGATGGCTTTCCAACGCTTGATCTGCCGAGCATCCTCCTCCGGCAGCCTACGGCCTAGGTAGTAGCGGCAGTACCATTGGAACCAGCCGCGCGGATCCTCGGGGCGGATCCAGCCTTTACGCCGCCATTCCGCGAGCGACTGGCTGGCATCGACGCCGAAATGGTTCAGCTTCTTGTCGTGGACGAGCGAGACCTTCGCCTTGGCGAACCAGCTCTTCGGGAACTCCTTCCGGCAATCGTTCATGTACCTGCCGCCGAAGATCCCGAGCGCCAGCATCTCCGCGGGCGACAGGTCCGGCTTGAAATCCGGATCGAACCTCCGCCCGACCGGAGCGGTCAGTCGGTAGCGGTATCCTCGCTGCATCTTGTCGTTCACCAGGACGATTTTGGAGCGCATCGCTTTGGCGTTCGGGTCTTTCACCTTCTATCATAGCAAAGTTCCGCTCAAAAGACGTCGACTCCATCAAAAACGGGACCTTGCGGCCCCGTTTCGGCTTCATTCCTTGGACGTCTGCGTGCACTTCGGGTAGTTCGAGCAGCCATAGAAAGGCCCGAACTTGCTCTTGCGGCTGACCATCGCGCCCTGGCACTTCGGACAGACCCGTTCCTTCGCCGCCGTCGCCGTACCCTCGCCCGTCGCCTGCTGTTTCTGCATAGCTTCGCGTTATGAATGATGCCGCGAGGCTAAGGAAGGTCCAGGCGGGGTGTCAAGAGCCGGACGCCGGGTGACGGAAACAGCGCGTCAGATGGTCGTTCACCATGCCGATGCCCTGCATGTAGGCGTAACAGACGGTCGAACCGAGGAACTTGAAACCGCGGCGCTTCAGGTCCTTGCTCAAGGCGTCCGATTCCCCGGAAGTCGCGCCGACATCGCTGCCGTTCTTGTGCCTGTTGCGGATAGGCTTGCCGTCCACGAAACCCCAGACGTAACGGTCAAAGCTGCCGAACTCCTTGCGGATCTCCAGGAACTTCCGGGCGTTCACGACGGCTGCCTCGATCTTCAGGCGGTTGCGGATGATGCCGGCGTCCTTCATGAGCCGCGCACGTTCCTTCGCGCCGAACCTCGCCACCTTGCGGAAGTCGAAACCGGCGTACGCCCGCCGGAAATTTTCGCGCTTGTGCAGGATGGTGCGCCAGGAAAGCCCGGCCTGGTTGGCATCCAGGAGCAGCGCTTCGAAATGTTTCCGGTCGTCATGGACCGGAGTCCCCCATTCCGTATCGTGATAGCGCACCATGAGCGGATCGTTTCCGGGCCAGTCGCAGCGGCGTTTTCCCTTCATACGGCTTTAAAGCGAGCTCGCGAAATCGTTCAGGATAGCGGCAAGCCCATGGGGTTCCGCGAACATCGGCATGTGACCGGCCTGGAGCGTCTCGACCCGCTTCGGCTTGGCGCGCGCGATCATCAAGTCTTGGATGGGCGGCAGGACGGTGCGGTCCTGGAGCGTCTTCACGTAGAGGCAGGGCGGCAGCTCGTCGGGAGCCCAGACGAGAGGGTCAAGGAAGATCCGCGGGCTTTCCGGAGAGTAGCGCTCGATCAGGGTCCGGCAGGACGCTTCGTCCAAATCGTTGCAGCCCGCTGCTCGGATGACTTTTTCCGGAGGCACGGGCGGACCGAATTTCAGGACAAGGCGCATGAACAGGCGGCGTAGCCAGGGTTGGAGAGAAAGCATCGACTTCCCCGGCGGCGGAACGACAGCGCTCACGAGAACGACGCCGGCCACGCGCGACCCCAGCCGTCGCGCCACGCCAAGGGCGATTTCGCCCCCGATCGAATGACCCACCAATACGAGCTTTTCCTCCTGTGGACCGTCAGCCTGCTCAGCTACCGATGCGATGTAATCTTCAAGGCTGAGGGAGGTCAGCGCTCGGGTGGCGTCACCGCGTCGGGGTAGGTCGACGGCCAGCGCCGGAAGGGCGAGTTCTGGCAGGACGCGGTCCCAGGCCCAGGCCCCGAGACCCGCGCCGTGGATCAGGATGAATTTCATCAGCTTTGACGTTTATCGTGCATGAGCAGTTCGACGGCGTGCTCCATAGAACCCGCGCGGGTGATGGATCCGCCGTTGACGAAGAAGATCTCGTCGGCATTCTCGATCGTGCTGAGGCGATGCGCGATGATCACGCGGGTCGTGGTCGCCGGCAGTTTCTTCAGGATCCCGTCGAGCAGCTTCTCGGTGACGGTGTCGACGTTGGCGGTCGCCTCGTCGAGGATCAATAACTCCGGCTCCCTGATGACCGCTCGCATGAACGCGATCAGTTGGCGCTGGCCGAGGCTCAGTCCCTGGTTCCCGGACACGGACGTATCGAGCCCGTTATCGAAACGCTTCAGCAGCTCCCGAAGGTCGTGCCTGGCGATCAGACCCTCGACGCCTGCCTTGTCCAAGCCCTCCTGGCGGCCGTTTCCGTAGGCCAGGTTCTCCCAGACCGTGCCGGAGAACAGGAACGGCTCCTGCAGGATGAATCCGATCCTGGCGGCGCGTTCGGACTCCGCGTAGCCGCGTATGTCCCTGCCGTCCAGCCGTACCGCCCCCTCGTCCGGATCGTACAGGCGCGCCATGAGCGAAGCGGTGGTCGTCTTGCCGCCGCCGGTCGGCCCGACGAACGCATACGTCTTGCCGCGCTCCAGCGAAAAACTCACCTGGTGGAGGACGTCTCTCCCGCCCGCGTAGCTGAAGCGCACGTGATCGAACTCCAGGAGCGGCCCCGTCTTGGCGGCCGAAACCTCCGGCATGCGTACAAGGTCCGTTTCAAGCGACAGGATGGCGGCGATGCGGTCCCATCCGGCCAGCGCCACCTGGAAGTTGGCCCACAGCGCCGCCAACTGGCGCATCGGATTGTAGAAGCTGTTGACGTAGGCCAGGAAACTGATCAGCAATCCGAGCGTGGAACGTCCGACCAGGATCAGGTAGACGCCGAAGCTCAGTACCAGCAGTTGCGCCAGCTGCGAGGAAAAGGTGTAGACCGGCACGAAGAGGCTATTGGCGACACCGGCGCCGACGGCGGCCCGGAAGTTGTCGTCATTGGCCGTCTCGAAACGTCGGCGGAAGAAATCCCGGCGGTTGAAGGCGACGATGACCTTGAAGTTCTCAAGGCTTTCCTGGATTTCGGCGCTCAATCCCCCGGTGCTCTTGAGGCTCAAGGCGTTGCGACGCTTGACCCACGGCGAGACCGCGCGCGTAAAGATCACGACGAGAGCGGCCGGCGCCAAGGCAGCCGCACCGAGCATCGGGTTCAGGCTGATGAGGAAGATGCCGGCGCCGATCATGATGAACAGGCTGCCGACGAACTGCACCAAAGCCTGCGAAAAGAACTGGTTGAGCTTGTCGGTGTCGTTATTGATGCGGGAGATGAGGTCGCCGGACTTGTTCTGGTTGAAGAAGCCGATCGGCAAGGCCTGCAACTTGGCGAAGATGGCGTCGCGCAGCTTGTAGAGCACGCGCTGGCCGACGCCGCCCATGAGGCGCGTCTGGAGATACTGGGTGATGAGCGCCGTCAGATAGACGCCCAGGAGGATCGCGGAGTACATGAGCACGCCGTGATACTGCTTCGTCATGACGTAGCGGTCCACCGCGCGGCCGACCAGGACCGGCGCCGTCAGGTTGAGCGCGGCATTGGCGATGACCGAAGCGAGCGCCAGGATGAGCGTCCGTTTCTCGTCACGCATCAGAAGCCAGAGCCGCTTCACGGCCGTCAGCGCTCCGGACGTCTCCTTGGGCCGGGCATCAAGCGCGTAGTTCATATTGCTCGGTACTGCGTTGCGATTCGTGGATCTGGACGTATTCGGGGGAGGACGCCATCAGCTGCTCGTGCGAGCCCTTGGCCAGCAGCTCGCCTTCCATGAGCAGGAGGATCTGGTCGTAATGTTCGACCGAAGCGATCTTCTGGGTGACGGAAATGAGGGTCAGGTCCGGGTAGAGGCGTTCCAGGTTGGAGAGGATCTTCCGTTCCGTCCGGCCGTCGACGCGAGCGGTGAAGTCGTCGAGAAGCAGCACTTTCGGGTCGAGCGCCAGGGCGCGCGCCAGCATGATGCGCTGCTTCTGCCCGCCGGAAAGGCTGGTGCCGCGTTCGGAGACCACCGTTTCCAGGCCTTCCGGCAGCGTACCGATGAAATCAAGAAGCTCGGACGCCTCGATGGCCTTGGCGAGCGAAGCGTCCGTCGTCGTTTCGCTGAAGGCGATGTTCTGGCGGAGCGTCATGTTGAAGAGCACGCTGTCCTGGAAGACGAACCCGATCTGCCGATGCAGGTCTTCGCTGTCGTAAGCGTCGATGGGCCGGCCGTCGTATTCGATGCTGCCCGCATCCGGACGCCCCAGGCCCGTCAGCAGGTACATGAGCGAAGTCTTCCCTGCCGCCGTGGGGCCGATGATGGCGGTCTTGGTGCCGGCTCGAGCGGAAAACGAGACGCCTTTCAGGGCCGGCCTCTCCCCATGGGCCAGGCTCACGTCCCTGACTTCGATGTCGCCGCGCAGCGCGGCCTTCAGCTCCCCTCCCTGCGGGTCTTCAGGCGCTTCCAGCACGCCGATGATGCGGCCATAAGAAGCGGTCGCCTGGGCGATCAGGTTGCTCACGAAACCGATGATCAGGATCGGGAAGATCAGGATCATCACGTAGCTGTTGAAGGCCGTGAACTGTCCGAGGCTGAGGTCGCCCTGGATCACGAAGTGCCCTCCCAGGACCAGGATGATCAGGACGGCGAAGTTCGAGACGAAGACGATGACCGGGATCATGGCCGAAAACAGCCCGAGGATGCGCAGGCTCAGCTCGCGCGCTTCCGCATTAGTGACGGCGAATTTGGCCTGCTCGCGCTTCTGGGCGTGCAGGATACGGATGAGGGCGGCGCCCAGGATGCTCTCGTTGATGACCTTGTTGAGGCGGTCGATGACCTCGCGGCTCTTGAGGAATAGCTCGCGCACGCGCTTCAGGACCGTGAAGAACGTCACGGCGATGATCGGCAGCACCGCGAGGACCGCGAGCGCCAGCTTCCAGTCGGTCAGGAGCAAGAGCACGCTGACTCCCATGATGACGACGGCCGATGAGATCAGCGAGGCGATCGCTTGGGCGACGTACGTCTTGATGGCGTCGACGTCCGCGGTCAGGTTGGTCAGCAATTTCGATGGATCCGCGCGTTCCACGAAAATCGCGCTTTGCCGCGAGAGCTTGGCGATGAGGCGCGTGCGCAGGTCACGTCCGACTTTCTCGGAGACGCGCGTCTGGACCATGTTCTGGAAATAGCTGAAGACCAGCACTCCGATCGCCACGGATAGGAGACCGAGCGCGCTCGCCCAGGGCCGGAAAGTCCCGGCGGAATAGCTGTCGATGCCGCGCGCGATGAGCTGCGGCACGGCCAAGCCGATGAGGTTGCCGGCGATCGCCAAGAACGCCAGGAGCGACAAGGACGCCCGGTAGGGCCTGAGCAGCGATCCGAGACCGGCAGGTTTCTGGGGCGTAGGACGATGCTTCATGCGTAGGCTCAAGGTACTTAGGATACCTAACTACTCATCGGGCGGTCAAGGCGCGGCGATAGGCCAGATACGAATAGAAGGTCAGCCAGGCGAGTCCCACGAGGGTCGGGATGACCAGCAGCGCCAAGGCGCTTCGCGGGAAAAGGGCGCCGAAGCATGCCGCGACCCCGATCAGGCGGAAGACGGCACCGGCCTGAACGTGCGTCTTCGTCCAGACCTCTTCAGAGGACAAGGTCCACGGGGTGCGGATCCCCGCGAACCAGTTGCGCCTGATGCCTGGCAAGAACGTGCCGATGGAGAAGAAGAGGGCACCGAGCGCGGGCATGAGGAATCGGCTGAAGTCGAAACGGACGCCGAGGTTCCAGGAGAGGATCATCATCTGCAGCAGGAAAAAGAAGACGGCCAGCGCCATGACCATCCGATCGTAAGCTTTCCTGGAAACGGAAAAGCCCTCTCGCATGGGATCGATGGACGGCAGCACGAAGAGAAGCAGGGAGAGCGCCGCAGAAATCGCCGGCAGCAGGAAGGCGCCTAAAGCCTTGCCGGACGTCCCGTCGGCCTGGCCGGAAGCGTTCCAGTGCGTCGCGAGCCGTTCCGGCAAGGCCCGGTAAAAGAAGGCCGTCACGGCCGTCGAGGCCGCGATGGATGCGTACGTGACGAGTCCGGACGGGCCAGGTTTCCACTTCATACGTAAATCATGTATGGGCGATCCGCATCTCGTGCGCCTTCCCATCCCGGTTCCAATATTCCAGGCTCCAGATACCCTCCCCCGTCTTGACCAAGCGCTCTTCGAGATCGCCCGACGCCAGCAGCGCCCGTCGGCGTTCCGCAAGCCTCTGGCGCTCCTCCGCCGTGAGGCGCGTCATCAGGGAGAACAGGGTCGGTTTGTCGCCGTGTTCCGACGTCATTCTTCTTGGATCAGCGCCGCACGCACGGGAGAACCGTCCAGTCCGCGCAGGCGTTGCGGCATGGCGACCAGCGTGTAACGGCCCGGCGTGACGAAACTGAGGTCGATGCCGACGAGGATGACGACCCCTGCCTTGAGCAGCGTCGTATGCACCGGATGATCAAGCGAACCGCGCCTTTCGATGCCGTAATAATCCAGGCCGACCAGCTTCACCCCGTTGGCGACCAGGGTTTCGGCCGCTTCGAGCGAGAGCGCCACGTAGTCATCGAAGAAGCGGTCCTGGCGGATCATTTCCGAATTCGTCGTCTTGAAGAGCACGCGCTCGGCTCTCACGTCGCGGACGTCGGTGAATTGGATGAAGCCGTCTTTCGCCGCGACCTCGCGCACCTCGCACGGCCCGTAACACTTATGGAGATCGATCTGGTCGACGCAAGCCGCATCCTTGACCGTATGGCACGGCGCTTCGATGTGGGTGCCGGTCACGGTCGTCATCCGCATCGTCCAAAGGCTCTTTCCGTCACGTTCGAGCGACTTCGACTGGACGAATTCCGGCGGTTCCGTCCCGGGGAACGTCGCCATCCCTTCGTGGTACGGGACGGTGATGTCGATGATCTTCATGTCACTTGCGCTTGCGCATCGCGCCGAAACCTCCGCTCAGATCCACCACCACGGCGATGGCCATCACGACCTTCTCGACCAAGCCCCAGGAGCCGCCGAACCAGCCGTGCACGGCAGAGTACCAGAGCAGGGAGAACGGCGCGAAGAAGAACCCGAGCAGGAGCCAAAGCAGGGACAGCCTGGCGGCATCGAACCAGTGCGTGAAGATGGCGAGGTACGCGAGCAGGAGGCGCGGGAAGTAGAGCACGAGCAGCGCAAGGATGATGGGCATAGTGTCCGTTAGTTTTTTCTCCGTCCCATGAGTCGGTACATCGCCTGCTTGCCGGCCTCGACGCCCGGCTGATCGAAGGCGTCGATGTCCATGAGTTCTCCGGCGACGGAGGCCGCGCACATCAGGTCCTGGAGCAGGCCGCCGATCGAACGTCCCGTCAGATCAGGGATGAAGAGCGTGCCGTTCGGTCGACGATTTCCGGTCAAGGCTTCCGCCGATGCCTGCCGTTCGATGTGGACGATCTCCTCCAAAGTGTGGCCTGCGAAATACGCCACCCCCTCGATGTCGGGCCATGGCTCCGGCAGCCTCCAGTCGACTCCGAATCCGTCGACTTCCAGGAAACTGACCGTCTTGTCGTTCGGCCCTTCATTATAGAGCTGCATTTGCGAATGCTGGTCCGCGGGACCGACGGCGGCGATCGGAGTGGGTCCGAGGTCCGCAGGCCGGCCCCTGCGATCGGTCTTCTTGCCGAGGCTTTCCGCCCATAGCTGGCGATACCATTGACCGACGAGCGTCAGCCGTTTGGCATAAGGCATGAGGACGGAGAGCGGCTTTCCCTTCCGCATCAGCAGGTAGTGCAGCCCCGCATAAAGCATCGGGACGTTCCGAAGCGGGACCGTCCTCCAGAACGAAGCGTCCGCCTCCGCGGCCCCTTTCCAGAGGCGGTCGACGTCGATGCCGGCCGCCAAAAGCGGGAACGCTCCGACCTCCGTGAAGACGGAAAAACGCCCGCCGACGTTTTCCGGGATCGGCAGCGCGGCGTACCCTTCGCGCTCCACGATGCATCGCAGCGTCCCCTTCTTGCCGTCGGTCGTGGCGATAATCCTTGCGGCGGCCTTCCGCGCTCCGACGGCCCTGACGAGTTCGGCTCTCAGCAACGTGAAGACGGCCATCGGTTCGATGGTGTCGCCGCTTTTCGAGATGACGTTGATGGCCGACCGTTTCCAATCGACCGAACCGATGGTGTCGGCGATGGCGCGCGGGTCGGTCGCGTCTCCGGCGAAGACCAGGCGCAGGATCCGCGCACCCCGACGCGGCGCATCCAAGCCTTCAAGCGCCTGATGGATGGCCTGGGCCCCGAGCAAGGAGCCGCCGATGCCGATCACGACCAGCGTGTCGATCTCTTTGTCGAGCTTTCGGAGCAGCGTGCGCATGGCTTCGCGGCTCGGTTGGCGTTTCGGCACGTCGAAGAAACCGAGCTTGCCCGCCGCCTTCGCCTCTTTCAACGCTCGGCGGGCGATTTCCAACCGGCCGGAGAGCGCCTGCAGTTCCTCGGGCGCGACGCCTTCGGATCCGACCCGCCCGCGCATCATGTTGAGGAAATCGTAACGCATGGTCATACCGACGTAAGTATAGCACGAAACCCGCCGAATGACGGGTTTCAGGCGTACATCGGTCCGCAGGAGGCGCATCGCGCACGAAGCAAATCATGCTCCCGGCTCATGCCCCCGGTGTCGTTCATGAGCATGGTGACAGGAGCGACGAGAAGCTGGCGCCCACAGCGCGGGCATTGCGGTGACACGCAACGGCACGACACGCTGACGATGCGCTCTTGGCCGAAAAGATGCAGGTGACCTTTTACGGACCCGCACGCCCCGCAATCCCTCAAGGATCTCTGGATGTCGATTTTTGCGTCGGAGGCGTATCCCATATATGCCGCTAGGGTACCGGCGTTCCGCCTTCCACGCAAGCGTCAGTCCGCGACCCCTTGCACGGAAGGCGCGCGAGCGAGAATGGAAGCGACGACGAAACCGGCCAGGAGCGAGAGGGCGAGGAACAGCGCGAAGGGGCCGGCGACCCCTTTCTTGCCGCGCGCGGAACGGAAAGCCAGGTACGCCGGAGGCAGGAAGAACAGGGCGATGAGCAGGTTCTGCAGGAGGATGATCGGCCAATCGCGTCCGCCCACCGAAGCTTCGACGGTCATGAGCGGAATGCCGAGCGCATACCATGCGAGCGTCGCGCGGAGCGGAGGGAGCTTCGGTCCGCCTTTCCGTTCGAGCCAAAGCATGGCGGGGAAAGCCAGCGCGTGCAGGATGATCCTGATCATATCAACGGCTGAGTTCGTAAGCGTCTCCCTGCGCGAGCCAAAGCGCCGCTTCTTTCGCGGCGGCGTCATAGGCCCATGCGCCCGGTACGAGGTCCGGAAGCTCTTTTTTCGGCAAAAGTCTCCCGTCCGAAATCACCTGCGCAGAGAGGCTTGCCGGGATGCGTATCTTCAGAGGGGCGCTCAAGCCGTCGTACTCCACGCGTACCGTGTTCACGTTCGGGACCTCCACGCGATAAGACCCTCCCTCGGCGACGGTGGCATAGGCGTAGCGTCCGTCGAAAGCCGGGCCGGGAACGAGCGTCACCGAAGCCTTCGTCGAGAGGTTGGTGAAGGTGATGTTCTTGTCGCCCGGGGAATCCCGGAGCGCCACCGATACCTGCGCATAGGCGTCTGCGCAACGTACGCCGCCGCTGTCCTTGTCCGGCACGCAGTGGGGCCCGAGGAAATCGGATCTTCCGGCGATCACGTCCCCGTTGTCGAGGTCACGCACCATGGCCATGGCATCTCCCGGCGTCACCGGGTCCTGGAAACGCCAAGCCCGCGCATCCGTGAACGACACGCCGCGCAGACTGTTCCGAGGGTCAGGCAACGCAGGATCCTTCTCTTCGAAACCGAGCGCCGCCGAAGGCGCGACAAAACGGGAGAAGCGCACGTCCTGCACGCTGACCGGACCGTCAAGATATGTGAAACCGTATCGGGCGGGACCTGGCGCCTCGGACCCCTTTAGCCGCCCAAGGACGTCGGAATCCTTGAGCGCCGCCCCGAACGCCGCGAACGTCCCGCCGATCGGATTTTCGGCCAGATAGGCCCCGGAAACCTCGATGTTCGATCCGCGGATCCAGAAACCGCGCTCGCCGTTCATGACGGATGAGAACTTGGAAAAGACTGCTTTCCGTTCCGGCGCGTAATTCAGGCGCCCCTTCGCCTCATCGTCGAGATAGAGGCCGGCTTTCCTGTTTCCCCGCGCGTAATTCCCCATGAACGCGCCGAGCGCCGTCTCGCGCGGCTTGAGCGCGGCACCGCCGTCCTTCATGGCGTTTTCCGGCAGGTCATACCAGTAACCGTGCCCTTCGGAGCCGACCGCGACATTTTCCGAAAGGACGTTATCCGGATTCTTCATGAAAAATGCGGCCGGAATCGCGTCTTCCGCCATCGCGCCCGGATGTATGTACGCAGCCAGGTCATGCCTGAAGACGTTCCCCGTTTCCGTTCCTTCGGCAGTCGCGAAGCAATGGCCGTAGGCGTCGATGCCTACGACCCCTTCGACCGTGACGCCGCTCGTACGGCGGAGCGTCAGGCAGCGGTTGCCGGAAGATCGGATGACGCTGTCCTTGATCGAACCGGCCTCCAGCCCTTCCAACCCGAGCGGATACTGGCCTTCCGTCCCCTTCCGTCCGAGATCCCGGAACGCGACGCTGGATACGTCGACGCTCGCACGATCGAAAGCGCGGACATAACTTCCGTTGCCTGCCCCTACCCCTCTTATGGTCACGTTGCGGGACAAGAGGACGATTTCCGTGCGCAGCCCTTCTTCGGACCGATGTGTTGCCGCGAGGGGCGCGTCCAGGACGATCTTCGCGCCTTCGATGGCGGCGATCTTGCGGATTTCCGGTGCCGATCCCGCCTTCGCTCCAAGCACCGCGACTTCGCCGCCGACCGGCCATCGGACCGGCGGATCGACTTCCAGCGAGCGAGCGCCGTTCGCGCTTGGCGCTGAGAGCCGGGTCCAAGACGGACCGCTCACCGCTCCATGCAAGGAAAGACGCCCGCCGTCGATGACGAATCCATCGTCTCCCGGCGCATCGGCGGTCAAGAAGATCTCCGCTTGCACGTCGGAAGGAAGAGGCGCTTCGCTCGTGCCGATCGTCAGCGCGCCCCGTACGGCGATCTTCCGGACGGAAAGCCTGGTCGACATGCCCGGATAAAATTCAAGAGCACCATCGACATCAAGCGATTTCACGCTGGGAGCATCCGCCAGGTCATAAAGGACCTTGATGCCCGAGGGGATCGTCACGTGCGCGCCGGACGAAGGGCGTTTTCCTCCCCACGTGGAATTCTCGCTCCAGGCCCCGGACCTGACCGCCGTGAAATCCTGCGGCGCCGGAGCGCCTGTACGTGCCGCCAGATCGTCGGAAATGGAAGAGACCGCCTTTGCGGCGTTCATGTCGAAATCGGGCGCGCCCGCGACCGACGACCCTTGGCGATAGTCCGGAAACTGCCCGTCCGGGATGTCGTCCACGCGCTTCGGCCATCCGTCGCCGTAGAGGGCGCGCGCCGCGTCTTCCGACGCTATCCATCGCAAGGCCCCTCCGGGACCAACCGCGTAGACTTTCGGGTCGCTCTGGATCTTGACCAGCCGCGAACCGGGCTTATACGTCACGTTCCCTCCGATCAGGTATGAAGCCAGTTCGCGGTCGTCGACGGTCTCGACCCCGGAGAAATCCTGATACCAAGAACGGTAGACGCTTTCGTTCGGGAAGACATACCGCCTGCCTTCCTCGACGTAATAGACGGCAGAAGAAGAACCCTTGATGAGGCCGGACGCATGAACGGAAAAAGGCAACAACCCTGCCAGGAGCGCACTGGCGGCGTACAGACGATGTCTCGGCATATTTCCACAGTGTATCACACGGGCCTATCACGTCCGGCGCGCGTCAGGTCATGGGAAGTTCCGGCGGTCTCAGCATCTTGAGCGCCTGGCGCATCTTCCGCACGTAGCCGATGGTCTCCGCACGCAAGGTCGCGTTCTTCATCGCCTTCACGGCCGCGCTGCGCGTCCCTTTCTTCTTGGCGAGCGTGGCGATCTCCTCTTCATGCGTCTCGGACCAGGCGTCGCCCCACAAGGCGATGGCGCGTTTGACCCGCGTATCGCCGGCATTGTAACCGGCCGCGAGATACTCCTTCACCCGGTCGTTATCCACGTAGTACAGGTCTTTGACGGAGAGCGGCATCGAGGCCAGTTCCGCATCGAGGTAGGCGATCTCCGCCTTGATGGCGTTCACCGGATCGGACATGCCGGCCGTGAAGTCCTTGATGAGGCCGAGCTCCGCGCGTTTGGCCATGAGTGCATAGGTGCTCGGGATGAACTGGACCATCCCGAGCGCTCCGGCGGGAGAACGCGAATAATCGAACGCGTCTTCCTGGTTGGCCGCCACGGTGACGTACACGGACTCCAGGGCCGCCTGGGCGTTCTGTCCGTCCAGCGCTCCCACGTTCAAGTGCTCGATGAGGGCGATCGATTCGACGAGCTGTGGGTCGACCACGTCGGCCATCAGCTTGTCGGGGAACGCACGCGAACGGATGCCTGCGGCCCGATATGCGTCGAACGCCTGGGTGATGTAGCTTTTCAAGGTGCCCCTTCCATAGGAAACGACTTCCGGCTGCCGCAATGCGGGAGAATACGGCGCGTACACGACATCCTGCAGCTCATACCGAGGATGCTTCTTTTTTACGGTGACGTCCTTGAAGATCGGGTAACGGATGGCTACGACGACCTTGTCGCCGTCGTCGACCGCGAACTGCGTATTGACGCCGTTATTGAAACGCACCCTGATGCCGGGGTCTTCCAGGCCTTCGAACTTCAGTTTCGTGCCGTTCTTGCGCGCTTCGATCAAGGAAATCCCGTCAGTGCGGGCATCCCATACGGCCAGGGTCACGTTCACCCAGACGTCGTACCCGCTCACCACCTCAGGCTTCGTCCGCCGCTCGACATCGGTGTCGATCCGTTCCCGCAAAAGGGTGCGGGCCCTTTGGATCGCGGAAATCAACGGCGGCTCCGAAGGCAGCGCCGCCCTGTTACCGGCATCCGAGGTCGCGGGCTGGTCCGATGCGGAGGTTTCCGCGGCAGGTGCCGCAAGAGGGACGGAAAGGCCGAGAGAATCGGAATACGGCTCTTCCGCGTGCGCGACCCCGGCAGCGCCGGAGATGGAAATGAGGAAGAAGAAGGCGATGGAGAAACGCGAGAGGTTCCGCATAGGTGTCATGCCTTGTTGAGACGGATGAGTCAGGCGTTTCTTACCGGGTCTGCGCGGGCGCGTACGGCGGAAAGGCATCGAGCTGCGCCGAAAGCGCCAGGAGCTCGCCGCCGCGCGCGATCTTCAGCGTCACCGCGTCACCGACTTCTTTCGATTGGATGACCTTGGCGAGCGTGCGCTTCCCTTCCAGCCTCTTGCCGTCGACTTCCAGGATGATGTCGCCTTGGCGTACCCCCGCCGCATACGCGGGGCTGCCGGGCAGGACGGAAGCGTCGTTCGGGTCATCCGCGTCGACCAGTGCGCCGTATGTATACGGGAGCGCGCGCTCCCGGACCAGTTCGGGCGTGATCGCCACGTACCGCACTCCGAAACGAGGCCGGGCGATGGCTCCGTACCGGGCGTACGAGCCGAGCACCTTCCGGACTTCGGAAACGGGAATCGCGAATCCGAGGCCATGCGCTCCGTTCTCCACCGCCGTATCGACGCCGATGACTTCACCGCGACTGTTCAGGAGCGGCCCACCGGAATTTCCGGCGTTGATAGCGGCGTCGGTCTGCAGGAGCTCTTCAAGCCGTTCGGACGTCCCGGTGAGGCCGTCGGTGGCGTCGAGGTCCCTGCCGAGGCCGGAAAGGATGCCGCGCGTGACGGTGTTCGCGTATTTTCCCAAGGCGTTCCCGATCGCGACGGTCGTCTGCCCGATCCGTACGTCGTCCGCCGCCGCGAGCGGCACGGTCGGCAGGCCGTTCGCATCGATCTTGAGCAGGGCCAGGTCATTGACGGGGTCGATGTCGACGACATCCGCCTTGAAGGAGCGCCCATCCGTCAAGAAGACCGTGTACGCCGCCGCCCGGTCTCCTGCCACGTGGCGATTCGTCACGATCATGCCGCCCGGATCGACCAGGAAACCGGTCCCGCGACCGACCTCGGCGAGGCCGTCCGTCGATGATCCCGAACCGCCTTCCTCTCCGGGGGCGGTCTGCTGCCGCTTTTCTATCAGGATGGAAACGACGGCCGGCGATGCTTTCGCGACCATGCGAATCAACTGTTCCTCGCTGTCGAGGACGGCTGTCGAGGACGGCTTTTGGGCAGCGTCAGCTGCGGGCAGCCATGCCGTCCAAGCGGAGTGTACGGCAACAGCGACGATCAAGTTCAGCCCCACGAGGCCGATCGTGCGGAAATGAGCGCGGGAAATCAGCATATGAGAGATTGTATCCGGGATGGACGGGAAGGGCAACGCGGTCGTCGGCATGATGACCGCGCACGATTGTCAGGAGACCTGACGTCATGCTATCCTATCGGCAGATATGAAGAAATTCCCGCTGATCTTGCTCCAAATCTGCCTGCTGGCCGGAGCGTTGCCGGCCCGCGCCGCCGATACGGATCCAGGCTATGTCCTCTCCGACCAGGACTTGACCGACACGGACGTGCCGGCCGGTTTTTCGCAGAAGTTCCTGGAAGCGCATGGAGGCGCATTGGCGAAGATGACCTTCCCCGACCTGGACGGTTCCCAGAGATCGCCCGGGTACATCATCGACTATTATGGCAAGGCATCGGGGGTGAACCCGCGTTTCCTGCTGGCCCTCATCCAGAAGGAACAAAGCCTCGTGGAAGACCGCGATCCAAGCCGTTGCCAGATCGACTGGGCGGCCGGATATGGCCGACCGGACGGTTCGACATGCGACGACCCGAGCTGGCAACGATATCGCGGGTTCACCTCGCAGATCGTGAATGCGGCCGCCTTCGTCCGTTTCATTTACGACCAGGAGCGGATGAACGCGAAACGCACCTTCGGCTTTTTCCCGGGCGTGCAGGCCACGATCGACGGGCGCGATGTCACGCCGGCGAACACGGCCACGGCCATCCTCTATACGTATACGCCGCATCTCCATGGCAACCAGAACCTGAAGTCCATCTGGTCCGATTGGTTCGCGCTCGACTATCCGGACGGCTCGGCGCTTTCCGGCCCCGACGGCAAGGTGTACCTGATTCAAGGCGGCTTGAAGAGGCGCTTTGAAAACAAAAGCGCCCTGCACACCCGTGTCGATGCCGGGAAGATCATCCAGGTCTCGGATGCGGTCCTGGCCGCTTACCAGGAAGGTGCGCCTATCAGGTTCGCGGAGTACTCTTTGGTGCGTGTTCCCGCCGGAACGGTCTACCTCCTCGTCGGCGACCGGAAGAGGCCGATCCAGTCAATGACGGTCTTCCGTTCGATCGGCTTCAATCCGGAGGAGATCGATGATGTCGACCCGGCCGACCTGGACGGCTACGAGGATGGCGACATGATCACCCTGAAAAGCGCTTATCCGACCGGCGCCTTCCTGAAGGACTCGAAGACTGGAGCCGTCTATTTCGTGGAGAACGGCCGGAAATCCCCTGTCGTCGACGATGCCATCATGAAAGCGGACTATCCCGGAAAGAAGCCTACGAAGGTCTCGCCTTCGACGCTCGCAAAATACGAATCGACTGACCCGATCCGCTTCAAGGACGGCGATCTCGTCACCGCCTCCGGAGCCGATCGGACGGTCTACGTGATTTCGAACGGACAACGCCGCCCGATCGTCTCGGGCCAGGCCTTCGAGCAGCTCGGGTACTCGTGGAAGCGCGTCGTATGGACCACGGCTGATGCGCTGCTCTTGCATCCGCTCGGCCCGGCCGTCACGGCCCCTTCGGCGCCCAGCGATGCATCGATCCAGGCGACGCTCGCCTCCAACTGATCGCCATGCCGATCGTCTTCGCCGCCGTCACGCCGCATTCCCCCGTCCTCCTGCCGTCGATCGGCAAGGAGCACTTGAAGAAGCTCCGCAAGACCGTGACGGCCATGCGCCGTCTCGAGCAGGAACTGTACGCCGCGCACCCGGACACGATCCTCCTGATTTCCCCGCATGGCGCGGCTGCTGACGGGCATTTCACGATCGACCTGAACGAACGGTACATCTGCGACCTCAAGGAGTTCGGGATCATGGATTCCGACATGACCTTCCGCGCGGACATGCGGCTGGCCAGCGCCTTGCAGGAGCACCTGGAAGACCGCGGTATCCCGCTCATGCTCCGGTCCGAACCGGGACTCGATTATGGCGTCGCGGTACCGCTCAGCTACCTGACGGCGCACTTGCCATCCATGCAGATCGTCCCGATCACTCCAGCTTCCCTGCCGCCCAAAGCGCAGTTCGAGTTCGGACAAGCCGTGCAGGAAGTCCTTCTGCACACCGACCGGCGCGTCGCGGTCATCGCTTCGGCGGACCTCTCGCATCGACTGACCCGTTCCGCTCCGGCCGGGTACTCGCCCTTCGGGAAGAAGTTCGACCAGAAGATCCTGGACATCTTCAGCGAAAGGAAGTTCTCGGCGCTGCTTTCCTTCGAGACCGAGCTGGCCGAAAAGGCCGCGCAGTGCGGATTGCCCGTCCTGACCATCCTCTCCGGCATCCTCGACAAGATCGACGCCGTGCCGGAACTTCTCAGCTACGAAAGCCCGTTCGGCATCGGCTGCGCGGCGATCCATTATCGCTTCGCATGACCGCCATGGAAGGCATCGGCGGCGTCATCAAACGGCGCCCGGCGCGGCAAGCGGGAGATCCGCCGCCTGGAAAGAAAGGCCAGTTGCCAGGACTCGAGTCGCCGGACGCCAGGAAAGAGCGGCGCATCCATAGCGGCGAGCACGCGCTCGCGGCGGAAATCAGCGCCTATTTCGCCGAACGGGCGAAGTTCGGGCTCTATCTCGGGATCGTCAGGCGGCTGGGAATCGCCCAGGCGCGCGCCTTGTTCTCATCGGTGAAGTCCGATCACGCCGACGTCCGGAGCCCCCGCAAGTTCTTCATGTGGCTCTCGAAGTCGGGAAAAGAGGAAGCCGCTTCCCCGAAGCCGGAAAAAAAGAGAGGCCCGAAGAAAAAACGTCCGGGCAAGCAGCTTGACATGAACGTTTTTTTAGGCTAATCTGAGCGCATGCTTCTCCCTATCATCACGCTGCCGAACCCAGAGTTGCGCAAGCGCTCCGTGGAAGTCGATCACCCGACGATCCTGACTAAGGAGTTCCAGGGCTGGATTGATGATCTCGTGGAGACGATGTGGAAGGCCGACGGCGTGGGGATCGCCGCGCCCCAGGTCGGCCGTCCGGCGCGAGTCTTCGTGGCGGTCGACGGCACGACGCCGCATGTCGTCATCAACCCCGTGGTCGTCAGGAAGTCCTGGCGCATGGAGGATGGCGAAGAGGGTTGCCTGTCCGTTCCGGGCACCTACGGGATCGTGCGGCGTTATCGGGATTTCAAGATCAGGGGGCTCGACCGCAATGGCGCCCAAGTGACCCATGACGCGCACGGGTTCTTCGCGCGCGTGCTGCAGCACGAACTCGACCATCTTGACGGCGTGCTCTTCGTCGATCGGGCGAAAAAGATCATCGATCCGCAGCCATGAGCCGTCCACCGGAGAAACCCTACAGGATCGTCTTCTTCGGCACGTCGGATTTCGCCGTCCCTATCCTCGAACGCCTCCATCATGACGGCGGTTTTTCTGTCTTGGAGGCCGTGACGCAGCCGGACCGCCCGGCCGGGCGCAAGCGGCTGCTGACCGCCCCGGACGTCAAGCGCGCCGCGCTCTCGCTGGGCATCAAGGTCCATCAGCCGGAGTCGCTCCGCGACGAAGCGGCGATCTCCCACTTCAAGGCGCTGCAGGCCGACGCGTACGTCGTGGTGTCGTACGGGAAGATCTTGCCTGGAAAGCTGTTGGACATCCCGCGCTTCGGCGGAGTGAACGTGCATGCCTCGCTCCTGCCCCGTTATCGCGGCGCTTCCCCCATCAATGCCGCCATCGCCGCCGGCGAAAAGGAAACGGGCAACAGCATCATGCGGATGGATGCCAAGATGGACGAAGGCCCGATCCTGGCCGTGCAGCGCCTTCCGATCGACGATGAAGATACGACCGCCTCGCTCGCCGCCAAGCTCTCGCGGGCGGCATCCATGCTCATCGGACCGACGCTCAAAGGCTACTTCGAGGGCACGCTCGTCCCGGAACCGCAGGATCCGTCCAAGGCCACCGTCTGCGGCATCCTCACGCGGGAAGACGGCCGCATCGACTGGTCAAGAAGCGCCGTAGAGATCGAGCGTCTGGTACGGGCCATGCAACCGTGGCCCGAGGCGTTCACCCGCTGGGCGCGCGGCGGCAAGACGCCGCTCAAGCTGACGATCAAGAAAGCAACCGTGCTGCATCCCGTCAGCCGCTGCGGAAACCCGGAAAGGCCGGGAACCGTCTGCAAGCTTTCGGACGGCACCGTCGGAGTGAACTGCGGTGAAGGTTCGCTCATCCTCAAGACGGTCCAGCTCGAAGGGAAGAACGCCTCAGATCTCAAGAGTTTCCTGAACGGCTATCCTGACTTCGCCAACGCGGAATTGGACTAGCCGGAAATTCGCGCTCCGGAGCCTCGTGACCGCCGTAGGCATGCGCCCCGACGACGACGAGTGCCAGATACATCCATCCGAGCGGATGATTGATGTAAGGGGTGAAGACGTTGGCGATCACGAAAGCGAGGAACGACAGCATCGCTCCTGACGCCATGAGCCGGCCCGTTTCCCGTGATGCCCCCCCGATCGATTTCCAGAGGAATATCGCGATGCGCCACCAGAGCCACAGGACGGCGAAGAGGCCGAAGAGTCCCGTCTTCAGCCAGATTTCCAAGTACTGCCATTCGATCGCTCCGGTCGTGACGCGCCCGCCCGGGTAGAGGTCATGCATGCGCGGATCGTCCGACTGATAGCTGATGACCGATCCAAAACCGGATCCGAAGACCGGTGAAACGGAGATCGCCTGGCGGAGCGGCGCGATCATGTTCCAACGGCTGGAAACGGCTGCGTCGGAGGCGTTCAGGAAGCGCCCGCCGTATGCACCCCATGCCCCGGCATCCTGAAGACGCTTCGGTGAGGGGAGGAACAGCAGCCCGGCAAGCAGCGCCGTTCCGATCGCCAGGGCGACAAAAGCGCTCCCGGACAGCCGCCCGATCTCCCGGAGCGGCCTGGTTTCATGTTTCACGAGCGCGGGCAGCATGATCGCCGCGGAAAACGCGATGCCGAGCCAGAAACTTCTGGAAAGGCTGAGAAGGAAGGCGGCCGTGACGAGGATGGTCCAGGCAAAGGTCCAACGGCGCCGGAATTTCCAGGAGAGAAGGATTCCGAGGGCCACGGCCGGGATCAGGAAGAGGTCGGAAGCGGCGAAGACACGGACGGCACCCCCCGCAAGGCGCGTCATCTCGCTCAGGCCGTACGTTCTCTGCCATCTGAACAGGTCTTTCAGGAACGGGCCGAAGTCGTGCGAAAAAAGATAGAGCAGGATCAGGCTCTTGGCCGCCAGCCAGGCCGCGGCACCGGCCATGACGCCGAGCAGCTTCGCGAAAGGTTCGCGCCCAGCGAACAGGTCGAGGCCTATCGGCAGCATGAGAAGGAAGGCGTACCCGTTCGCGTCGGAAAAGGCCGCGCCCACCCCGCGCTCCAACCCGCGTGCGGCGGCAAGCGCCAGCGCCGAAAGCAGCAGCGTCAGCGGGGCGCCTATCCCGACATGCCGGAAATGCAGGATGCGCGAACGCCCATGAACCGTATGAAGCGCCCATCCGATGACTAGGACGGCGAAGAGGACCATGCGGACGGAGACCGAAAAACCTGCGACTTCGGCGGAGAAGAGCCGCCCATGACTGCCGATGATCGCCTCCACCACGACGACCGAAAAGAGTTTCCTTAGGTCCGTGAACGCCAATGCGATCGCTCCGAGACCCAGCGCGTACAGGAACGGGGCCGCGAGCCAGGGACGGTAGAACGTGAGGAAAGAAAGCAGCTCAGCCGCCACGCAGAGCAGGAAAACGGCCCTTGAGGCGTTCAGGCCTTCGTTTTTTTTTGCAGGTTGTTCCATAGCGAAAGCATGGCAGCCGCCGCAAGACCGAGCAGGACCGGCAAGGCCAGCACCGCGCCGGTCCATGCGCCGCGGTGCTTCTTGAAGTACGTTCGCATGCTGCCGGAAAAATACCGCTGCTTCCTGAGCGTCATCGCCTTGGCGAAACTGGCCCCCCCATGATGAACGACGGCGGCGGAAGGCACGTATGACACCCGCCAACCGGCATCACGAGCCCGCTTGCAGAAGTCGACCTCCTCGAACCAGATGAAGAACGACTCGTCGAGCAGACCGATGCCGGTGAAGACCTCCCGACGGATGAAGAGCGCCGCGCCCATCAGCTGCTCGACGTCCTGTTCCTTGCCGTAATCGAAACCGTCGGCCAAGTAGCGTCGGAACGGCGGAGCGGCCGGCCAAAGATGATGCGTCTTGAGCAGGATGAGGATCTGGTCGGACAACCACGGGTCCCGGCGGACGGAGCGTTGGGTCGATCCGTCGGTCTCGAGGAGCCGCGGACCAGCGATGCCGACGCGGGGGTGCGCGTCCATCCATTCGACCATCCGCTTCAAGGCGCCTTTCATGACGCGCGCGTCCGGATTCAAGAGCGCGACTACCCGCCCGGAAGAGCGACGGATCGCCTGATTGTTGGCGGCGGCGAAACCGAGGTTCCGTCCGTTACGGATGAACGTGACGGGGATGTCGGAACGGGAGCGGAACCCGGCGACGACGTCCTCGATGCGGTCGCCGGAATCGTTGTCGACGACGAAAATCTCGATCGACAAGCCTTCACGGTTCGCTTGGATCGATCCCAAAAGCTCGCCGACCAGATCGGCGACCTTCCAATTGACCGTGATGATGCTGAGATCGGCGGGACGGCTCATGGCGAAAGATGATGCTTCTTCCTGATGACGGCGGCCGCTTCCTCGTACGCGCGCACGCGGGCGGGCTTCCAGCCCAGGCGCGCCCATGGGATGCGGTAGGCGACCTTCGGCAACCAGCTCGAGATGCCGCCGCGCCTCGTCATCACCCGGCAGAGTTCGCGCGGGATCCAGACGCCGGCGTCTCCCCTCTCGGACATCGTAAGCCATAGGTCCCAATCCTGGAAGCGGCGCAGCGATTCGTCGAAACCCGGGAACTTCTCCCTGCGGATGAGCGAACCGGTATGGATGTAGTTATGACGCTTCAAGCGCTCCGAGTCGAACGACCCCCCCCGGAAGCTCTTCCAACCGAACCTGAAGGAGGCATAGGCATAGGCGGCCTCCGGATGCGCATCGAGCGCCGCGATCATGCTGGAAAGCGCATCCTTGGTCCAGATGATGTCCGCGTCGCAGAAGATGACGAATGCGCCCGAGCTCTCTCTGAATCCGCGATTGCGCGCCGCGGGCCCGCCGCGGTTCTCTTGCCGGATGAATCGGAAACGGCCTTGGAACGGTTTGAGGGCGGTTTCGAGATCGTCCGTCGACCCGTCATCCACCACGATGACCTCGATCTCCGGATACGTCTGCGCAAAAACGCTCCCAAGGCACTTCCCGATGGAAGACGCGTGGTTGTAGCACGGGATGATGACGGAAATGCGTCTCATGAAAGCCTTTCGATCAACCGAGCTGCCCGCTCCGGCCACCGGAAATCTTCAAGGGCGCGGGCGCGGGCGGCCGCACCAAGGCGCGTGGCGCCGTCCGCATCGTTCAGCAAGCGCCGGAGTTTCTCATGGAGATCGCTTTCGGAATCCGGATCCGTCAGGAGGCCGGTGCGCCCATCCACGATCGCTTCCGGCACGCCTCCGACCCGCGAACCGACGGACGGTACGCCGAAGAGCGCCGCTTCCAGGAAGACGATCCCGAACCCTTCGACGTCACCCTTCGACGCGCGCACCGCGAGCGCGAAGACGTCGGCGGCGCGATACAAAGCCGCGAGCGTCTCCTGGTCGGGACCGATGACGAAGCGCACGTAGGGTTCCATGCCGGACAAGGCGGCTTCGCTGCGGAGCCTCCCCTCCTCCGGCCCCGCCCCCGCGATGACGAGCACCACATCCTCGCATGCCTTGCGGAGTTCCGGAAGCAGGCGGACGAGCCGATCGAAGCCTTTGCGCCCGACGAGACGTCCGACCGAGAGCAGTACTTTCTTTCCGCTGAGATCGAATATCTCTCGTGCATCGATGCCCAGCCCTTTCCGTTCCAGTTCCGGGTCCGGACAGGGCGTCACGACGAGCGCGGATGCGGGATCCACTCCGAAACCCGCCAGCTCATCGGCGGTCGCGCGGCTGTTGGCGACGATCAATTTTGCGGCCTTCAGCACGCGGGCGGCCGTCGGTCTTTTCCGCGGCTGCGCGGCGGCCGCACGCAAATCAAGCCCGTGCACGATGACGGCGTACGGTTTTCCGATCAAGGCCGCGGCGGTGCCGAGCGGCAGCACATGCGAGACGACCACGGCGTCCGCCCATCTCGAAGCGATCCAAAGCTTCGGCAGCTGCAGGAGCCAGCCGAGCCGCCTGGCCGGTATTCTCAATTTCAGGACCCTGACATCATGCTCGGGCATGGCACCGAACAGACCGCCCAGGTAACTGGCGATGCCGCCTTTGTCCGGCGGATATTCGTAGGTGGCGAGAAGCAGTCTCATGCGCTTGGCTTCAGCACCCCCGCGGCCAGCATCTTGAGATCCTTCACGCCGATCGCGCCGAACGCGAAGGCAGCGGCCGGGTAACTGAGCGCACCGAGGAACACCACGGCCGGAAGAGGCAGGAGCGACTTCGTGAACGTCACGACGAGCGCCATCGCGCCGGCCGCCAGACCCGTGCGGACGGCAGCCCCGGCGAACCGGGCCGCCGGCCATTCCAGGAACTTCCCGATGACGATGAGGCCGCCGACGATCAGGACCATGTGGCTGACGATCGATGCGACGACGACCCCGACCAAGCCGTAATCCCGGATGAGGGCGAGGTTGAGCGCGAGCGAGACGGCGGTCGCAGCCGCCATCAGTTTCGTCTGCGTCATCTGGCGGTCGGAGGCGTTCAGGAGCGAGCCGATCGGGAAATCCAGGAAGATCGGGACGAGTACGAAAATAAGCGTCTCGACCGCAAGGACGGACGGCAGGTACTCCTTGCCGAAAACGGATTGCACCAATTGCGGCGCCAGGGCGGCGATGCCGGAGACGATCGGGGCGACGATCAGCGTCAGCGACCGCAGCGCCTGGTACAGGAGATCGCCGAGCGCCTTCTTGTCCGTCGCGAAGGCGCGGCTCATGGCCGGGTAGAACGCCGCCGTGAACGTCATTGGCACGAACTGGAAGGCGAAGGTCAGCTTATACGGGACGCTGTAAAGGCCGGCCGCCGCCTCTCCATGGAAGTGCGTGAGCAGCACGGCGTCGGCGCTGGTGTAGATCTTCACGAAAAAGCCCGCGAGCGCGAACGGGAAGGCGGTACGCAGGATCGTCAGGGCGAAGTTCCGGTCCCAGCTCGGACGGACGCGGATACGGAGCTTGCGGGTCACGACCCACCAGGACGCCAGCGCGTTCCAGGAACTGCCGGCGATGAGCGCGACGACCAGCACCCAGAGCGGCATGTGGAGCTTCAAGGATGCGAGGCCGATGAGCATGGTGACGGACTGGCCGATGACCAGCCCGAGGCCTTCGTGCTTCAGGACATGGTGCCCGCGCAGGACGCCGTAGAATGTAAGGGAGACGGCATCCAGCGAAATGACGATGGTGGAGAGCATGACGAGCGTACGCGTGACCGGTTCGATATGGAACAGCCAGGCGCCGACGATGGCGGAGAGTACCGCCACGGCCGTGAGCGGAAGCTTGAGCGAAAGCGTCTGGTTCAGGAACTTCTCGGTATTGGCGTGGTCTTTGGCCGATTCGCGGATCAGGACGGGCGTGAGGCCCATGTCGGTGATCGTCGTGAACATCAACGTCCAGGAGAGGGCGAAGAAATACGCCCCCGTATGCGCGACGCCGGCCCAACGGGCGATGAGCGCGAAGTACACGAAAGCGATGCCCTTTTGGAGGACCGAGGAGGTCAGCAGGTGAAAGATGTTCTTGGCCACGCCGTTCGACATGGCCCTATTTTGCCCGAAAGAGGCCGAAATATCAAACGTTCGGTGCCATGCCGTGTGGCGGGAACGTTCGCAAGCTATTTCGCTGGTTTAAAACGTCTTTTCCTGGCTGCGAGCATCGCGCAAGCTTCGGCGATTCGGCCCACCCTCGCCCCCGGTTTCCCGGATATCCCGATCCAACCGACAAGATCCCGGCGCTCATCCGGCGTGAGGCCGCTCCACTGCGTCCTGGCCTTCGGCGCCGTGGCAAGCGCCTTATAAAGATCCATCGGCACGACCGCGTAGCAGCAAGGACGACGCTGCCCGGCGGCAAGCTTCGAACACGCCACCTCGATCCGACGCGCATGCGTCTTCTCTTGCTTGGCCGATGCGATCCAACTGATGAAATCCCTCCGCGCGATCGCCGTCAACGATTCCCATTGCTCCCTGGCTTTGGGCGCAGCCGCAAGTGCTTTACGAAAATCGGCAGGTATATTTTTGAGGGGGCTTTTGGTCATGTGAATATACGGCACCGTTTCATAAGGTTGACCATGAACCTTCACCTAGGACTTGGAAAAAATGCGTCTTGGCTGATGTCGACTAATTTTAGCAGACGACACCCCCAAAGGGAAATCGACTTATGGAAAGCAAAACACACCACTTGCGTGATGTGTCTTGCTGGCTTCCACGTCGTGGAGGACGTTGAAACCTCGATACGGAGACAGGCCGAGTACGTCCATCTCCCCCGCCTCACAGGGGCGGATTCGGTTTATTGATTCCGGCGAATCAGCAATCGACGATCGTACCCACGTCGTCACATCTTAGCATACAGCTTCCTCTGCAGATCCAGGAAGAGCGTGCGGATTGTGCCGACATTCCCGAGCGCCTGCTCGGCGTCAGCGATGGCCTGGTATTTCAGGTTCAGCAGGATCGGCAGTTGGTGCTCGCCGAGCTCGTCGACCCCGCTCTCCTCGTACTTCCCGAGGACGAACCCGAGGAAATCCTGCTGGAGTTCGCCGAGGCCTTGGTAGATGCGATCCTTCGCGTGGCTGACGCGCTCCTCGCGCGTGATCGGCGGCGTCAGGAACGAGACATACGAAAGCACGTCGAACAGGTCACTGTCCTCAGCGTCGATCATCTTCTGGAGCGTCTCCAGCGCATCCTTGCCGTAGCCGAGTTCTGCGATCTTATCGAGGAAGGCCTGGCGCGTGCGCGGGTCGGACCAGATCTTGCGGAGCTCCTCCTCGTCTCTGAAGAACTCAGGCATCGCCCCGAACAGGTTGTCCATGAACTCCTGGATCGAAAGCGGTTTGCCGTCGGCGCTCCAGAACGAGGTCGAGATCATGTGCTGGATCTCGCGTTCCTTGCCGTCACGCAACTTGATCCGAAGCTTTTTCGCCGGCTGGTCTTCCGGCTGTTCGGACACCTGGCGCGGTTTCTTGGGATCTCCTTGGGACTCCTTGGAGTGGCGGGGTTTCTCTTCCGTTTCCTCGATCGGTTCGCCGTCCCACTCCGGGTCCGAAAAGTGGTGATAGGCGTCGACGAAGTCGTAGATGGTGAAATACTCCTTGCCGTCGAAAAGCCGCGTGCCGCGCCCGATGATCTGCTTGAACTCGATCATGGAGTTGACCGGCCGCATCAGCACGATGTTGCGGACGTTGCGGGCGTCCACGCCCGTCGAGAGCTTCTGCGAAGTGGTCAGGACGGTCGGGATGGTCTTCTCGTTGTCCTGGAACTCCCGCAGGAACTGCTCGCCGCGCGCGCCGTCGTTGGCGGTCACGCGGACGCAGTAATTCGGGTCTCGGCTGTCCTTGTATTGGTTGATCAGGTCGCGGACGGCCAAGGCGTGGTCCTGGGTCGCGCAGAAGACGATCGTCTTCTCGTCCTGGTCGATCTCGTCCAGCACGATGCGCACGCGCTTGGCTTCGCGTTCCTTGATGAAGATGATCCTGTTGAAGTCAACTTCCTCGTAGATCTTGCCCTCCTCGACTTCGCCCTCGATGACCTGGTCGTCCGAGGTGTAGACGTACTCGTCCAGCGTCGTCTGAATGCGCTTGACCTTGAACGGCGTCAGGAAGCCGTCATTGATGCCTTGTTTGAGGGAATACGTGTAGACCGGCTCGCCGAAATATCTATAAGTATCCACGTTGTCCTTGCGCTTCGGCGTCGCCGTCAGACCGAGCTGCACGGCCGGGGCGAAGTATTCCAAGATGCCGCGCCAGTTGCCCTCGTCGTTGGCGCCGCCGCGATGGCACTCGTCGATGATGACGAGGTCGAAGAAATCCGGCGGGTACTCGCCGAAGTACGGCGTATCGCCCGGCCCGCTCATGAACGTCTGGAAGATGGTGAAGAAGACGCTGCCGCCGGTCGGCACGCCGCCCTTCTTGCGGATGTCGAGCGGGTTGATGCGCACCCGGGCGTCGCGCTCGAAGATCGCGAAGTCGTTCGTGAAGGCCTGGTCCGCGAGGATGTTGCGGTCGGCCAGGAACAGGATCCTCGGCCGGCGCGCGCCGTCGCCCCGGAGGTTCCAACGCGACTGGAACAGCTTCCAG
The DNA here is from genome assembly GCA_937900255.1 of uncultured bacterium. Taxonomy (GTDB): domain Bacteria; phylum Patescibacteriota; class Patescibacteriia; order SG8-24; family DYFX01; genus DYFX01. Next base: position 97,238 of record CALCDZ010000001.1, on the reverse strand, counting down.
GAGAACTGCGCCGCCACGGCCGTCTTGCCGGTACCGGTGGCCATGGTCACCAGGATCCGCTTCTTGCCCTCGGCCACGGCCTCGAGCGCGTTGTCAATGGCCAGCTCCTGATAATACCGGCGGCCCTTTTCGCCCTCCGTCGGGACGGCGGCGAACTTCTCGCGCCAGGCGTTCTGCTCGGCGAAGGTGCGGGCCCAGAGTTCGTCAGGCGTCGGGAAGCTGCCCACGGCACCTTCGTGCCCGGTCTTCATCGACACCTCGTAGATGTCCCGACCATTGGTGGCGTAGGTGTATTCCAAACCGAGCTTCGCCGCATAGGCCTTGGCCTGGACTGCGCCCTCCGTCGCCTCCATCCCTTCCGGTTTAGCTTCGACGACGGCGAGCTTGCGGTTCTTGTAGACCAGCACATAATCGGCGATCTCCGGCTTCCCGCGCGTGCCGCCCGTCTGGATCTTGCCCTCGGTGATCCGAAACTCGCGCAGGACCTTCGATCCTTCGATTTCGCCCCACCCGCTCGCCTTAAGCTTGGGGTCGACGTATTCCGCGCGCGTTTCGGCTTCGTTCATATGCGCCTACAGCTCACCACGAAAAGCCTTGTTGAGCAAGGATTTCTTTAGCGCTTCCAATGCGTGGAGCTTTTTCTGATAGGTGGACTTGAGGCGGGCTGCTTCTTTGTCCAAGCCGGCCAGCTCCATAACGATACGTGATTGTTCTCCCGTCTTTTGTGGCAGCAAAATTGTTAAAGCCTCCCACTTAGACTTGTTTATTATCGGCAACGTGGCCTGAGCAGAACTCAAAAGCATGCGTCTTTGAAAGTCTCTGGTACGCATCTGATAATAAACAAGCTTGTAGAAAGTACCTTTGAATGGGGTGAGTGAGTTAACTTGCTGATTTGTGGTTACATCACGATCACAATAACCACATTTCCCGATAGTCGCACCGATGCACACCATTAGGACTGATCCAGCTCGCACTTTGCGCGCTTTCAATAATCCCTTTTCGGTAAGACCAGCATTGCCATAGTTCAATGAGCCATCTTCATTAAAGTCTGCCGGCTTTATAAAAGGAATGAAGTTGCCGTAGTTTTCTTTATCGGAAGTCGACGGAGTCGAACCGGTTTGTGTTGTTCCAATCTGATCGAGCCGTTTTTCCACCCACCCCAGTCCCCGCTTGGTAAAAATCTCATTGAGACGGCTCTCAAAAAGATCGCGCGCATTTTGCAAGTTCCTTTCGGCATTCGCCTTGGCGATGGCGATATCCAAAAAAGCTTGGTCGAGTAACTTAATGAGCCGCCGTTGCTCCGGTAGCGGCGGAATTGGAAATTCGATGTCGAGGATTTGTTTTGAAGACAGGTGCTTTACTGTGGTATATCCAGTCTCATTCTCAATGTCCTTAAGGTAACTGTTAACTCCGTAAAATAAGAAGCGCGGCGCTAGCGATGTTGCAAACGACTGTAACTTGCATACTCGCTGATTTAATAAGCCGGGTTCACCACCCCATTCGTAGCAACCAAACTCACCATCCATTCCAATGAGCAAATCTCCTGCTTTAACTATATATTTTTTGTCGTATGCCCCTGCAAATCGCGTTTCCGTGTGAGTACCAGATTTTAAATCACGGATCCTAATCAGCGGCATTCCATTTGTGGCATCAAAATGTTTGGAATCAAACGCGTAACCATTGATTATCTGCAAAACAGCGCCCAATTTTCTCGTGGGCCACTCACCACTCATAGCAACCCCTTGATACCAGCCAACGCTTTCGCGCTCTCTGCATCCAATTTCACCATCTCCTTGAGAATGTCCTTGGGGCTGCGGTGCGCGACAGTCTCGGTGCCCTTAGGGTTCTTCACCGACAAATCAAGCGTTTCCTGATCGAGATCCGAAACCTTGACCGACCAGGCGTTGGAGGAATCGGCCTTGGTCTTCTGGAGCTTCACGAAGTCCGCCAGATCCTTCTCGTTGATCGGGTTGGTCTTGCCGAGATTGCGGTCGAGCTTGAGCTGGTAGTACCAGACCTTCTTGGTGGGCGCGCCTTTCTCGAAGAACAGCACCACAGTTTTCACCCCAGCGCCTGAAAAGACGCCGCCCGGCAAGTCCAGCACGGTGTGGAGATTGCAGCTCTCAAGCAAGTGCCTGCGCAGGCGCACGGAGGCGTCATCGGTGTTGGAAAGGAAGGTGTTCTTGATGACGATGCCCGCCCGGCCGCCGGCCTTGAGGCTCTTGATGAAGTGCTGGAGGAACAGGTAGGCCGTCTCGCCGGTCTTGATCGGGAAGTTCTGCTGGACTTCCTTGCCGATACCGGCGCCGAACGGCGGGTTGGCCAGGATGACCTCGAAGCGGTCCTTCTCCTGGATGTCGTTGACGTTCTGGGACAGCGTGTCCATGTGCCGGATGTGCGGCGCCTCGACCCCGTGCAGGATCATGTTCATCACGCCGATGATGTAGGCCAAGGACTTGATCTCCTTGCCGTAGAAGGTCTTGGTCTGGAGCGTGCGCATTTCGGCCGTGGAGAGCTTGGCGCTGTTTTCCGTCAGGTACTTGAAGGCCTCGACCAGGAAGCCGGCTGAGCCGCAGGCGCCGTCGTAGATCTTGTCGCCGATTTCAGGCCTGACCACTTGCACGATGGTGCGGATGAGGGGGCGAGGCGTGTAGTACTCGCCGCCGTTCCGTCCCGCGTTGCCCATCTTGGCGATTCGGGCCTCGTACAGATGCGAGAGCTCATGCTTCTCCTCGCTACGCTGGAAGTGCAAATCGCAGACGATGTTCAAAATCTCGCGGAGCTTGTAGCCGCTCGTGATTTTATTCTTGAGTTCGCTGAAGATCTCACCGACTTTGTATTCGACGGTGTCCGGATCTGCGCTCTTGAACTTCTTGAGGTACGGGAAAAGCTTTTCGTCGACGAACTCCTTGAGGTCCTTACCGTCGAGCGCTTTATGGTGGTCGATCTTGCCGTCGGGTGTCCGTGGGCAGGCCCAGGTATCCCAGCGGAACTTCGGTTCAAAGGTATGCTCGTGCTTCTTGCCGGAGAGCTCCGCCTTCTTCGCGTTCTCGAGCTCCAGGTCATGCAGGTACTTCAGGAAAATGATCCAGGAAGTCTGCTCCACGTAGTCCAGCTCCGTAGCCGAACCGGAATCCGTGCGGAGGATGTCGTCGATGTTCTTGAAGGCTTGCTCGAACATAGCGGTATGTCGCTGATTTCAGCAAAAAAGAGGCGGCCTTGGCTGATGTTGACCAATTTTAGCAGACGACACCCCCAAAGGGAAATCGACTTACGGAAAGCAAAGACCCGCCACTTGCGTGATGGGTCTTGCTGGCTCCGCTGGTGGGTCTGGTGCCCAATTCCTGTGGGCACCTTAGGGCTTTTGAAGGGGTCAATTTGTGGGCCACTGCCGTACTTGGGTCTCAACGGGCATCCCGCTTGATAATGTGGCTGGAAACCCACTCCAGTTGCTCCTGCGATAATCGAAAAAGAGTTGAGTATAGGCCTGCAGCTGAAAATGGGTCATCTGTGTCCACGCCCATTTCTTGGGAAATTGAATGCGCAATTGCAGTGCTGATGTGCACAGCCAAGGGTTCAAGATTTCCACCGCTTGAAAACACTTTTTCAAATGATTCAACCAGTGAACTCTTGCCGCCGCGACCTACATCAGACGAAACTTTTTGATGGAACTTCGATGCTATTAGGAAAAAGTTTTGGGATCGACTTGGCCACAGGGAGAGCGCTGATGCAATTTTTTTGCCACCTCCCAATAATTGAATATAAGCATCAGGCAGTGAATTGATGTAGATGGCGTGCGCGGCCGTAAAATAATCAATTAGAGTATCTCCAAGTGCATTTTGTTCCTTGAGAAGATTGGCCCAACTCTTCTCATACTCGTTTCGTGATTCCTTAAGTTCCGAAATCAATTTGGCCGAGTGCTTAATCGCCCAAGAAGGAAATTCGTCAATAAAAACTTTTGACATTTTATCTATTTGGTTTTCCTCCTTGTGGAACCACATAGACTCGTGTTGCTATCAGTCAACAGCCCACCAATGATTTGATGATCTATTGACCAAGCACGTGGGTCGCCCCACACGCCTGCTCATGGCTCCCAGGTAGCGATTCCCACTGGAGTCCCTAGGCACGGTTGACGCCAACGCCAACCGCGTGCTAGTCTCCTCCCGCATCGACATAGTGTCGATGGCATTGCATGAAAGGAAGAGGACAGATGCGACTAGGAACAGCTCTTTTGGTCTTCGCGCTCATTGGATCGGTATCGATGTCGTGCGTTGCCGACATGGACGCCTCGACGTCCGGAGACAGCGACGGCAGCGACACGGGGTCCGTGGTGCAGTCGGTCACGACCGGCACCTATTCCGCGAGTTCCGCAGTCACGTACGCGCTGCACTACTGCGGAATAACCAACACGTCACTCACCACTGGGTACAACAAGGCTTACGAGGCATACTCAAGCGACTGCACCAACTTCGTGTCTCAAGCACTCGCATTCGGCGGTTGGCAGCCGGTCGGCGGAACGTGTTGGTGGTGTAGCGATGCCTGGTACTACCTCAGCGCCGGTGATCACAACCGAAGCAACTCCTGGGCCGGTGTCAGCGAGTTCCGCACCTTCATGCTTAACTCCGGAAGGACATATGGCGCCGTGTCCATTCCACAGAGCCTCTCGACCATTCCGCGCTTCTATGCCGGGGATGTGATCCTAGCGGACTGGACCGGAGACGGCAGCTGGGATCACGCCTACTTCGTGACGGGACAAAACGGGGACGACGTCTGGCTCGCCGCGCACACGACGAATCGTTGTGGCGACATGTCACTCAGGCAGGTACGGCAGAACTATTTCCCCAACGTCATCTTCCAGGGATTCAGGCTCAAGGCCACGTACACGTACTAGGATCGAGATCATCAGAGGCATCCACTGTCAGAATGCCTCTTTTTTGTTCGGTAAGCTATTCTATAGCCCCCACACCCCTCTTGAACATGTCGACCGGCGCCGATTCATACGTCCTTGCATCTTCCCCGACGGGCGTGACAGCCGCGAGCCGGTACGACGTATCATCGCGGCGGAAGAAAAAAACGTTAGCTCTCGACTCAACGTATCCTACGCCCGGTACGAATGCCGAGGCGCCCGTGACCACAGCCACGACGCCGTCCAAGTCCTTATAAGTACGAGGCGCGCTAAAGGACGTATCCACGTCAATCCACTTTTTCAGGGACGCAAGGGCGTCTGCGTACTTTTGCTTTTCCTGAGGAGTATCGGCAGAGGTCAATTCCGCTTCGAACTTCTTAGGTAGCGTCTTGCGATAGTCTGCAGTGTAATACTCGCGGATACGTTCAATCATTGCCTCCTCTTCGCCCCGACGCAGATGAGCATAAACGATGCCGTCCTCCGCCATGTATTCCGCGGGCCTGCAAAAAATCGCGGAGTCGAAGCAGGAAGATCCGGTTTGATTATTCCGATTTTGCCGCAACCAAAACCAGGATGTCACCCCGATCAGTCCAAGGCTATACGTAACGACAAGCAGCAAAATATATGCTCGCTTCATAACATTATCATTTGCAAAATAGGTGCTATATCGAATTACGTTGGAAATCCTCCTTTAAGAGTAGCTTTTCTGATGCATTGGGTCAACCAATGCGCCCGAGGTCATGCAGTGACGGCGCGTGAAAACACGTGGGATTCGAACCAGGAAATAAGGTTAAAGTTCTTGATTCCCACGTGGGTGCGTTTCCAATGCGAAATCACACTGGTTCAGGTCGCTAATCCGAACGACCTAAAAAACACAAAAGCCAGCCAATTTTTTGGCTGGCTTTTGACCAAGCACGTGGGTCGCCCCACACGCCTGCTCATGGCTCCGAGGCTGGGATTCGAACCCAGGACCAATGGATTAACAGTCCACTGCTCTACCGCTGAGCTACCTCGGAATGGCTCACGCCCCGGATGGGCGGTCGGTACCAGGCACACTATACACGAGGGGCCCGAGCGCATCAAGGCCCCTGTGCACCTCATATTTAAAGGTCGGGACAGCGTTTCAAACGTGGATGTGCCATGTCTCGGAAAAACTGCTAAGATATGGGCATATGCGCAACAAACTTCTTTTGGGCTCTTTCGCCGCCTTGCTTGCGGTGACCGCCCTGCCGGCCCTTGCCGCCCCGGCGGCGGGGAACGTCACGTCCATCGCCCTCCGGGACCTCAATCACGACGGACGGATCGACCATGCCGTCATCGCCTTCGCCAACCCCGCTAAGACGGATTGGCGCGTTCGCGGCACGAAAGGGATCGGCGTGAGCTATCAAGGGCAGGCGTTGGCCGTCCGCTCCGCCTTCGTGGCCGTTTCGGGCGACCCGGCGTCGCTGGAAATCGCGTTGGATGAGTCCGACGCGCGCTTGCCGGTCACGACTTCTGCCCAGGGTTTTGAAGTCACCTATGCGCCACAGGGCGCGAACGCGGGCGTGAGCGACGGCACGACCGAACTTTCGGCGATCGCCATCGGAGACACCGGCGCTTCCGACACGGAAATCGACCAGGCTCCGCCGGTGCTGCTTTCCTCCAACCCAGCCGCCGGGACGATCGACGCTTCGCGTGACGCTGACCTCGTCCTCACCTTCAGCGAGCCGGTCTTGTCAGGCAGCGTCGTCCCCTTCTCCGAAAAGAATCCTGATGGGTGGGGCTACGCCTTCTCCGGAAACGTACTGACGATCTCGCATGCGCCGTACGCGCGCGGAGCGGCCGAAACTTTCGGGATCGACGCGAAGGACGCGGCCGGGAACTCCGTCGCGCTCGGCAGCTATCCGAATCCTTTCAGTTTCCGGACCGGCACTTCGAACGACCCCACGCCTTCCAAGGATACCGTCTTCGCCTTGACGTCGCCCCATGGCCTTCCGTCCTTCCAAGCCGGGGCGCCGAGCCCGCTGGCTTGGTACGCCAACGAAGCGGGCGTCGTGAAGGTACGGCTCAGTTACTCGACGGACGGCAGCGGCAGCTATCGCCCCATCGTCGAACGGCCGGTGACCGACGGCGCCTACGTCTGGTATCCGCCCGCCGTGAACGGCGCGCTCACGCTCAAGGCCGAAGCGCTGAACGCCGCCGGCGCAGTGATGAACGTTTCGGTCGTCAGCCCGGTGATGATCTCGACGCCGGCTACCGCGGCCCCGAGGGTCGTCTCTGGACCCGACGTCGCCCGCCTCACGGACTCCGCCGCGCAGGTTTCCGTTGAACTCGACCGGGCGCCGACCTCCGTCACCGCCTCTTGCGGAGGCAGGCCCTCCACCGTCACGGTGGTCGGCGACCGACCGGCGCGCCTGGCGACGCTGGCAGAAGGCCTGACCGCGACTCCCGTCACCTGCCGCTTCGCCGTTTCCGACGGAGTCAAGGATGCCCTCTCAATCGAGTCGGCTCCTATCACCGCCCAGGCTTCGGCGCCGCAGGGCGTCGGTTTCCTTCCTTTGAAGGACGGAGACCTCATCAAGGCCTCTGCCTCCCCAGCCGTCTACTGGTACAAGAACGGGAAACGCTACGTCTTCCCGAACGAGACCAGCTATCGGTCCTGGTTCGGGCAGGACTTCTCCAAGGTCGTCACCGTGCCCGCCGACCAGCTGAGCGGCCTCGTGATCGGTGGCAACGTCCGGTTGCGCGAAGGCGCCTACCTGATCAAGATCCAGAGCGATCCGAAGACCTACGCGGTCGAGCCCGATGGCCTGCTCCGCTGGGTCCAGACCGAAGCGCAAGCCAAGGCGCTCTACGGCACCGCCTGGAACACGCGCGTACGTGACGTCGACGTCAGCCTCTTCGCCGATTATCGGATCGGCTCGCCGCTCCAGGACGGCGAACGCCCCGCCGGCTATCAGGATTGAACGGCGAAAGAAAAAGGCCTCGGCTTCCGCCGGGGCCTTTTCCGTATCCGTTCTAATAGTCGCGCAGGCGGGCGATGCCCGAGTGCGCCTGGATCTTTTCCAATGCCTTGGCTTCGATCTGGCGGATGCGTTCGCGGGTGACGTCGAACTCCTTGCCGACCTCTTCCAGCGTATGGGCGACGCCGTCGGTCAGGCCGAAGCGCATCTCCAGGATCTTCTGCTCGCGGGGCGAGAGGTCCTTGGTGATCTCTCCGACGTAATCGCGCAGCAGCTGCAGCGCGGCGGCGCGGTCGGGAGAGACGTTCTTCACGTCCTCGATGAAGTCCTCGAGCGTGGAGTCCTCGTCGTCTTCACCGACGGAGGCTTCGAGCGAGACCGTGTCCTGCGAGATCTGGATGATGTGGCGGACCTTCTCGACCGACTCGCCCATCTCGGCGGCGATCTCTTCCGGCAGCGGCTCGCGGCCGAGGTCCTGGATGAGCTGGCGCTCGATCTGCTGGAAGCGGTTGATGGTCTCGACCATGTGCACCGGGATGCGGATGGTGCGCGACTGGTCGGCCAAGGCGCGCGTGATGGCCTGGCGGATCCACCAGGTGGCGTAGGTCGAGAACTTGTAGCCCTTGCGGTATTCGAACTTCTTGACCGCGCGGAAGAGGCCGATGTTGCCTTCCTGGATCAGGTCGAGCAGCGAAAGCGACTTGCCCACGAACTTCTTGGCGATCGAGACGACCAGGCGCAGGTTGGCTTCGATCAGGCGGCGTTCGGCCTCGCGGTCGTTGCGCTCCTTGCGCTTGGCGAGCTCGACTTCCTCGGCGCCGGTGAGGAGCGGGATCTTGCCGATCTCGCGCAGGTACATCTGGATGGAGTCGGTCGAGATCTCCATGTCGAGCGGCGACTTCTTGGCGTCCCTCTTGAGATCCTTCTCCTTGTTGACGACGCGGATCATCGCCATGGCGCCTTCGCGCTCGGAGCTCTTCCCGAGCAGGCCTTCCTTCATCTCGATGATCTGGATGCCGCCTTTGTCGAGGCGGTTCAGGAACTCGTCATAGACGGGCAGGTATTCCTCCACCTCGTTGAAGACCGACAGGATTTCCATCTCGGTGACGAACCCGCGCGCCAACCCTTTCTTGAAGAGGTTGTCGACGGCCTCGATGGCCGGCGGTTCGACTTTCAAGCGCTTCGTCTTCGGTTCCGGACCTTTCTTGGGAGCTTTTTCCTTCGGAGCGGGCTTTTTCTTGGCCACGGGGGCCTTTTTCTTGACGACGGGTTTTTTGGACGTCTTCTTTTTCGGTGATGCTTTCGCCATACGTAACGTAAAAAATAACGCTCCTCGTCTCAATTGTGCAGGCGTTTGGCGAGTGCCTCGAGGCGTTTGGCGATTTGGGTTGCCGCTGCGCGATCACCGCGCTGTTCCGCCTCGGCGAGGGCGCCCACGAGCTCCTTTTCCGTCTTCTTGACCGCGGTTTTTTCGAGTTCCCGCGCGCAGACGTCCGCTTCTTCGGCCAGTTGTTCCGGGGTCCATCCGGCCATGTCGCGATCCTTGAGAAGCAGGATCGGTTCGAGGGCCGGCAGTGCCGGATCGGCCAGCCTGGCATCGAAGTACCAGGCGATGAAAGCGTCTTGAAGGATGGGGGCTTTGCCGAAATCAGTATAATACGCCCTCATTTTTTCCGCTAGAGTCCGCAGAGGGCCTTCCGGAAAACGGCCATCCAGGGCACCGATGTGCTTGGCGAAGAACCCCTCCTCCTGCAACATCAGGCATAAGAGGCGTTCGGCCAGCCGCCCCTCGCGCGTTTCGATCCTCGGCACGGCGGCATTCTGCGGGATGGCGAGCGAACGCCCTTCGAGGACCGAGGCCTGGCCGATTTCCCTCCGGAGCGCCTCATCCGTCACGCCAAGGGCCTGTCCCAACCGGTGCGTCCAGAAATCGAAGATGACCGGATCCTGTTCGCGCAAGATCGCGAGCACCGGCTTGAACTTCGCGATGACGCGACCGGCCGAGTACGGGTCGCGCGGGACGTAGTCCTTCATCGCCAAGGAAAACGAGATCTCGGCCCAATCCTTGGCTTCCCGCAGCAAAGCCTTCCAAAGCTCAGGGTCCTTCTGGATGAGATCGTCCGGATCCTTATAGCCGTCCGGCAGGAGGTAGCCATAGACCTGGACGTGATTGCCCCAGGCGGCACGAAGCGCCTCGTGCACGGCAGGAAGATTGCTCTTCATGGTCTTGCGTCCCGCCTCGTCGTTGTCGAAAGCCAAGCCGATCTTGAAATGCCCGCCATCCTCGCCGCGGCTCCCGAAGAGCTGCTTGAGCTGGCCGCCGGTGAGCGCGGTGCCGGAGATCGCCACCACGTTCTTGACTCCCGCCTGGTGCGAGGAAATCACGTCCAGGTTGCCTTCCACCAGGACGGCGAAGTTCGCGGCGCGGATATGCGGCTTGGCCTGCGGAAACCCGAAGACCAATTCGCGCTTCCGATAGACGGCGGTTTCTGGCGTGTTGATGTATTTGCCCGCCTTGTCCGCTTCGGGACTGTCGGGCAGGATGCGGCCGGTGAAACCGACGACCGTCCCCTTGTGATCCATGAGCGGCACCATGACGCGGTCGCGGAAGCGGTCGTAGTGGCTGCGTTGGCGGTCGCTCGGGATGGCAAGACCGGCCGCGACGATCTTCTCGATCATGTGCCCTTTGCCGAGCAGGCCCTTGACGAGGGCGTCCCATGCCGCCGGCGCGTAGCCGAGCCGGAACTCGGCGATGGTCGCCGCGTTCAGTTTCCGTTTGGACAGATACGACCGCCCGCGCGCGCCGACCGTCTCGTGCTTCAACGCGGCCTCATAATACTTCGCCGCGTCTTCCAAGACGGCCAGCACGGCCGACCGCTCGGAGTCGGCCTTCGGGTCGTATTCCGGCAGCGCCACGCCTGCACGGGCGGCCAGTTCCTTGAGGGCGTCGCGGAAATCCACGCCTTCGATCTTCTGATAGAAGGTATAGACGTCGCCGCCCTCGCCGCAGCCGAAACAATGCCAGAACTGCTTGTCGCGATGCGCGTAGAAACTCGGCGTCTTCTCGCCATGGAATGGGCAAAGGCCCCGGAGCGATTGGCCGCCGGCCGGCTGCAGCCGGACGTACTCACCGATCACCTCCGTCAGGTCCAGCTTCTGTTTTACTTCTTCGGCAGGCGTCATAAGGCTTCCCGTCCATACTAGCGCAAATCCCCGTCCGCGCAATGCCCGGACCCACCTTGCCCAAACGAAGGCTATCCGGTAGACTGCCTCCGTACCGCCACGCCCGCGGAGGGGTCGCATAGTGGTCGAGTGCGCTCGCTTGGAAAGCGAGTATACCGCAAGGTATCAGGAGTTCGAATCTCCTCCCCTCCGCCACAAGAATCCCATGATTTCATGGGATTTTTGTTTTCCCGAGATGACCTGATTCATGGAAATGGCGATTCCAGGATGGAAATTCGATGGGAAGCTCATGTTTCACGAGACGACCGCCCCGCTCCAGTCCGGGACTTGACAGGGAATGCCATATATGCTACTCTCACATCCGAACCGGGAACACCCCGGGGATCAACGAGCGGTCGGCGCGAGCGGACATACCGCTCTCTCCTCGCGCATGGCCAAACCGATCGACGAAAGTCGGTCACCACCAACCCGCCGGGGAATCCGTGCAAAAGAAAAGATCGGTCGTATTTCAGTTCTTCTAGCGTCACGTCATGCGGCTCCGCTCGCCCGGTCTGGCAAGGGGCGGGGCGGCATGACGAAAACATCTCAAACGCTCTGGAAAGGAGTTGGGAATGAAGAGCATCCAAGCGCACTTTCTGTAGCTTCTCAAGCCGTCCCGCAAGGACGGCTATTGAATTTCATCAGGAAAGTTTCTTCGTCCCCGCTTTGGGCCGGCTTCCCGTGAACGGCAGCGTGAACCAGAACGTCGACCCTTTCCCCTCGTCGGAAAGGAAACCGATCGTGCCGCCGGAAAGCTCGACCGCCTGCTTGCAGATATAGAGCCCCAGACCCGTCCCCTCGACATTCAAGTCTGAAGCGTTCGAGGCGCGGAAGAATTTCTTGAACAATTGCGCCTGTTGGATCTTCGGGATACCGATGCCCGTGTCGCTGACGGAAACGCGGATGCCCGAAGCTTCCGCCACGGCCGTGACGGCGATGGACCCCCCTTCCGGCGTATACTTGATGGCATTGGAGACCAAGTTCGTGACGACCTCCCGGATGAGTCTCGGATCAAGTTCGATTTCCGGAAGGTTCCCGCGATCGTAAGAAAGCTTCTGACGCTTCTTCCCTGCCAGCCCGGCGAAGTCCTGGACCGTCTGGGCCAGCAGCTCCGAAACGTCCGTCTTGACCGGCGCCACGCCGACCGTCCCGGTTTCCAGCCGCGAGACATCAAGCAGTTCGTTGACCAATTTGACGAGACGTCCGTTGATTTCCTTGATATGCGAAGCGTAGGCACGCTGATCCCGATTCAAGGCGCCTTCGGTCTTATCCAGGAGAAGGTCGGTATTCCAACGGATGGCGGTGAGAGGCGCCCGCAGCTCATGGGAAGCGATGGAGATGAACTCGGACTTCTGACGGTCGATCTCATACTCCTTGGCCATATCCTCCAGCACCACAAGGACCGCCGCGACCCTTTCCGCCTCGTCCCTGATGGGCATGCTGGCCATCCGGATCGCGAGCGGTCGTTCGACGCCTCCCCTTTTCACGAACAGGCCCGCCTTTGCGGCTTGACGGCCGTTCGCCATCGTCTCGGCGAGCGGAAGGTCGGATTCAGGATACGGGCTTCCGTCCTCGCGCACGATACCGTATGTCGCCGCGAAATTTCCCGAAGCGGCGGTCGAATCGATCTCTTTCCCGAGCAGCCTGACGGCAGCCTCATTCGACATGGTCGCGAAGCCCTTGCGGCCTTCCAGGATCAAGATGCCGACCGGCATCTGATCGATCAGGATCTCCAGCCGTTTGGTATACCTCCTGATGAGCGCGACCTCCTGACGGCGCTTGCTCGCGAGCAGGAAGAACGTGACGCAGACGGCGAGCGCGAACAGCGTCACCCCGATCGCCGGCAAGCGCTCGCCCCACAACGTGGCGTCATAGGCTGAGACTTCGATATCCGCCCCCATCACGGCCGCGACCCTGCCTGAAGGATCAAAAATCGGCACGAAGGAGGAGTAATACCGTCCATACTCGTCGGTATACGGACCGGCAAAAACGAGCTTTCCGCCTGTGGACGCTTCGGCGACAGCCGCGGGCGGCTCGCGGTAGATCACTCCGGGCTCGCTGTGCCATGGGTCGTCGGCGGGAGCTGAGTCCACGTAAAAGCGCGTTTCATCCATGCCTACTTTCATCACGTAAAAACCGCGGACGCCTTCGCTCTTGAAGACTTTAGCCATGCTGGCCAGCCGCCCGCGCAGCTTCGCGTATTCCCCGGTCGACGCATCTTCAGGACGTGCCTGCAGGACACCGAACGCGTCAGGATCGACTCCGATAGCGGCCGCCTCCACGGAAGCGCCCAGGCGTGCCACGACGGTACCCCTGAAGATCCGGTCTTGCGACCAAATCCAAAGCGATCCCAACAGGACGATGGCGGGCATCCCTATCGCGAGCCAGAACGCTTGGCGTCCATCCGATTTCATGCGCGTGGCATAACCCTTTCAGCATACCGCAAGCGCAGCAAGGATGCGAGGCCGAAAATCAGCATGGCGACGGCCCCATACTGCCCGGGCGTCAACCCGAAGTACCGGATGTCGATTTCACGAAGGAAGTCGAGGAAAAAACGGGCTGGAGCGTAGGCGACGACGAAGGAGATCGCGAAAAAACCGTCCTTGCGCGGCCGTCGCGACAGCGCGAGGAACGCCGAGAACGCCAAAAAGTCAAAGAGTCCCAATAGCAGGCCGAGGTCGTAACGGGCACCGCCGGGATAGCTTACGGCCAGCCAGCGCCAAAAGCCATGCGCCAAGGTACCCGGATGATCGTGGATGAGGAAGCAGCCGATGCGTCCGCAACCCAAACCGAGCGGCAGCGCGGTCATGAAGACATCCGCCGTCTTAAGGATCGGCAGCTTGGAAGCGCGTACTCGCCAAAAAAAGACGATGGCCGCCCCGACGAAGCCGCCGAAAGAGGACAGCCCTCCTTTCCAGACTTCCAAGACCTCGAGCGGATGGCTCAGATAATGGCCGGGCTCATAAAACAGCACGTGGAAAAGCCGCGCGCCAAGGAATGCGGCCACGATCATCCGGAACGCCAGAGCCTCGACCTTATCGCCGTCAAGACCGGTGCGCCTTGCCGTCCGCACCGCGAACCAGGTGCCGGAGATGACCCCGATGGCCGCCCAAAGCCCCCAGACCTGGATGGCGAAAGGTCCTGCAGGAATGACCCTCCATTCGAAGAACGGGATCACAGGACGCTCATCAACCGGAGCGCGTCCTTGAAGTCCCTGATGGCGGATTTGGCCATGGAGGGGTCCAGGTAAAATGAAGCCTCGTGCGCCAACTGGTTACGCAAGCGGTGCGCGTTCCAGACGCGGCTGATTTTCGGGTACTTGTAAGCGGCGAACTTCAGGCGTTCACCCATGGTCGCCCCGGGCATGGCCAGGGACTTGAGGGCGTGATCGAGCAGCGCATCGGCCTCCATGACAGCGACCTTCAAATTGATGCCGCCGCCGTCGGCCATCCGTTCGATCTCGTTCCAACGGGCACGGATGACGCCGCGATCCGATCCTTGAAGCTTGGGAGCGAAGAGGCCTCCGATGAGACGACGCGCTCCGCGGATAAGAAGAAAGACGATCGCAAGACCGACAAGGACGGCCGCGAATTTCCCGAGACCGACGACGTCGAAAGTGACGGTCAACATCTCGGAGCCTATTTGTGGACCCAGAAGACGCGGGCCGGCATATCGTCCTTCGACCAGACGATGCGCAATTTGCCTCCCTTGAAGGCCGCATCGACGGCCTTGCCCATGCCGACGGCCATCTGGTTTTCGGTGGTGGTGATCACGACCCGCTTGCCTCGATCGTCGATGCTGATGATGCGGTCTTCCGGGTCGCGCTTGCTGGCCCTCGCCGAAAAATTACGGCAGGTGGACAGGATCTTGGCCTTTTCTGCCGGATCGGTCAGGCCGTCGAGGGTCAACGCCCCTTCAAGTGCCTGCTTGGTCGGGTCGGCCGGGCCGTTGGCCGCCAAGTGGCACTCATGGCACAGGACCTGCTTGCCCGCCTTGCCGGACTTCCCGGCGAGTTTCTTCTTGGCTCTCAAGGCAGCGGCCATGGCCGGTGCGGTGTGCCAATGACCGTCGAACCAGACGGCGTTGCAACGTTCGCACAACTGGGCGGCAGAGAGCTTGCGCGTCTCCTTTTGCCACCAATGGGTCTCCTGACGATTGACGGATGACCTGGTCTGCTTCTTTTTGGCGCTCCGGACGGCGACGTAGGGTTTCTTGGATGGCATAATGGGTCTATTATAGCAGAAAACGCCAAGACAAGCGTCCTGCTCAAAGCATCGGCATCTTGAGGTGGAAGTCCGTTGTGTCCTGGAAGCGCTTCGCCGTCTCGAGGACAAGCCCATCTTCGAACGGCCGCCCGATGAGCTGGAAGCCCACGGGCAGGTCACGCACGAATCCGCACGGGGCGGAAATGGCCGGCGCGCCGACCACGTTGGCGGTCACGGTGTAGATGTCGGTCAGGTACATGGCGATCGGATCGTCGAACTTCTCGCCGATATCCCACGCCACCGATGGCGATGTCGGGGAAAGCAGGAGATCGACGTCCTGCATCAGCGCGTCGAACTCCCTCCGCATCTTCGCGCGCACCTTCTGCGCTTGGAGATAATATGCCTCGTAATAGCCGGACGACAGCGCATGGGCGCCGAGCATGATGCGACGCCGCACTTCCCGTCCGAACCCTTCGGCGCGCGTGACGGAGTACGTCTCCTTCAACGTCGGTGCCGGGACGGACATCCCGAACCGTACGCCGTCATAACGAGAAAGGTTGGCGCTGACTTCACAAGGGACGATGACGTAATAGACCGGCAAGCCGTACGCCGCGGACGGGAACCTCACCGGCACGATTTCGGCGCCCAGCGCCTCCAATTTCGCCGCCGCTTCCATGGTCCTGTCCTTGACGTCAGCATCCATGCCGGGCGTGAAAAACTCGTCCGGCAGTCCGATACGAAGGCCTTGAAGCCCTTCCGAGGGCAGGCGCGGCTCGACATACCTGAAACGACCGGCGCTGGTCGCGTCGAGCGGGTCTTCGCCCTCAATCGCCGAAAGCGCCAGACGGGCGTCTTCCGCGGAGCGCGCGAGCGGCCCGATCTGGTCGAACGACGACGCCATCGCCATGAGCCCGTGGCGCGAGACCCGTCCATAGGTCGGCTTGAAACCCGTCACGCCGCACATCGCGGCCGGTTGACGGATCGAACCTCCCGTGTCGGATCCGAGCGCGAACAGGCATTCAGCTGCCGCCACGGCCGCCGCGGAACCGCCGGAAGATCCGCCCGGTATCTTGGCCAGGTTCCAGGGGTTGCGCGTCGGGCCGTACGCCGATGACTCGGTGGAAGAACCCATCGCGAACTCGTCCATGTTGGACTTCCCCAAGATCACCGCTCCGGCGGCCTTCAACAGAGCGACGGACGTGGCGTCGTATGGCGACTCATAGGTTTCGAGAATCCTCGAACCGGAGGTGGTCCGACTGCCGCGCAGGAGCAAGTTATCCTTCACGACGGCAGGGATGCCGTCGAGCGGTCCCAATGCCTTGCCGGAGGACAATCGGGCATCCGCCTCCTTGGCCGCCTCCATCGCCGGCGTTTCGAGCACCTGCAGCATGGAGTGCACTTGCCCTTCGACGGCTCGCATGCGCCCCAAGCAAGCCTCGGTCAATTCCTGGCTGGAAAACGCCTTGGAGCGGAGGCCGTCCGCCGCTTCCTTGAGAGTCATTCGGTTCAGGGAAGCCATATCATTGGAAGACCGTTTTCACCTTGACGAGATCCCCTTCCCGCTCCGGCGCCGCATCCAAGAGCGCCGCCCGGACGATCCGGTCGGTCGGGCGCACTTCGTCGTTCCTGAGGACCCCGCTCACGTCCGTGATGTGCGCGACCGGCTCGAGACCGGCGACATCCACCTTTGAAAGCTGGCCGACGTACTCCAAGATGGAGGAGAGCTGTCCTCCGGACGTTCCGATTTCCTCTTCCGTCAGCCGCAGGTTGGCCAACTCGGCGATGCGCAAGACGTCGTCTTTCGTGAGATGCATAGTCAGGATTCGAGCATAGCAAGGAACTCCGCTTCGCTCAAGACGGGGCGCCCGAGCTTCCTGGCGCGCTCGGCTTTCGATCCCGGGTCGCCGCCGACGACCACGTACGAGGTCTCTTGACCGACGGAGGAAGAGACGCGCCCCCCGCGTTCCATGATTTTATCTTTCGCTTCGTCCCGGGAAAGGGTGTCGAGCGTCCCCGTCAGGACGAAGGTCAGTCCCTTGAACGGCTCCCGTACGCCCCGCTTTTGCCGTTCGATACGGACGCCCTCGGCCAACAGACGGTCGATCTCCTCCCGCCTCCGCGGGTCCCTGAAGTAGCCGTAAACGCTTTCAGCCACGGTCGCCCCCACGTCCGGAACGGCCATGAGATCTTCCATGGAAGCGCCACGGATCTTTTCGAGCGTGCCGAAGGAGCGCGCCAACTCAAGGGCGGTCTCCTCGCCGACATGGCGGATGCCGAGCCCGAGGATGAAACGGGGCAGGCTGACCTGCTTGGACGCCTGGATCGCCTCGACCAGGTTCTTGGCCGAACGCTCGGCGAACCCCTCAAGAGGTTCCAGATCGCCCGCGGCAAGGCCGAAGAGGTCGGCCGGCTGCGAGACCAATCCGGACGCCATGAGCTGTTCCATGACCTTCTCCCCCAGCCCTTCGATGTCATATGCGCGCTTGGAGGCGAACAACAGCAAGCGTCCGAGGTCCTTGGCCGGGCAATCGCGGTTCACGCAGACCAGCGCGACTTCCCCCTCGCGCCTGACCGTCGGTACGCCGCACGAAGGGCACTCCTTCGGCGCCGTGATCGGTCTTTCCTTGCCGGTCCGCAGCTGCGGCAAGACTTCAACGACCTTAGGGATGACGTCCCCCGCCTTCTGGAGGACGATAGTGTCTCCGATCATCAGCCCGAGGCGGCCGATCTCGTCAAGATTATGGAGCGTGGAGTGGCGCACGGTCGTCCCGGCCACGAAAACGGGATCCATGACGGCCACCGGGGTGACGGCCCCGGTGCGCCCGACCTGCCAACGCACGTCGCGCACGACGGTCGTGACCGTCTCTGCCGGGAACTTGTAAGCGATCATCCCGCGAGGCGTCTTTCCGACCGTTCCGAGCCGTTCGAACGAAGCCAGGTCCATGATGCCGACCACGAGACCGTCGATCCAATACGGCAACCCTTCGCGCTTACGGCGGATCTTCTCATATAAGGCGAAGACGGCTTCGGTGTCCTCGCAGGCCCGATTCCAAGGATTGGTCGCGAATCCGAGAAGCCGCGAGAGCTCATGGCACTGCTCATGCGTCGACAGGCCGTCGTTCGTCACGAGATCGTAGGCGAAAAACGCGAGCCTGCGGGACGCCGTGACGGCCGGGTCCAGCTGGCGCAAGGAACCGGCGGCGGCGTTGCGCGGGTTGGCGAAGAGCGGCTCGCCGCGTCTCTTGGCATCCGCGTTCAGGGCCTCGAAGCTTTTTTTTGGCATATAGGCTTCGCCCCGGATTTCGGCATGGCCGCCGAGCAGCCGTCCGATGATGCCGTCGAGCCTTTTGCGATCGAGCCCGTGCCCGAAGCGCCGGAGGAAATCCGCACGTTCTTCTTCGCTCGGATGACGCAAGACCAACGGGATCGCCTCGACGGTCTTGAGGTTGGCGGTGATGTCTTCGCCTACGCGCCCATCCCCTCTCGTCGAACCGCGGAGGAACTTCCCGCCCTCGTACTCCAAGGAGACGGCCAGGCCGTCCATCTTCATCTCGGCATACATCGCCGTCGTCATGCCGGGGATGCGCCGCACGAGACGTCCAAGCCAGTCATGGAACTCCTGCGGCTCGAAGACGTCCTCGAGCGAAAGCATCGGCCTGGAATGCGGGACCTTGCCGAACTGCGGCGATGCCGCGCCGGCGACCCGCTGCGTCGGCGATTCTGGCGTCACCAGTTCCGGATGCTCCTGCTCGATCTTCCACAGCTCGTGCTTGAGCGAATCGAGCGCGCCTTCAGGGAGGCGATCCGCGTCCAGCACATGGGCGGCGTACCGTGCCTCATCGATCAACGAACGCAGTTTCCGGACGCGCTCTTCGGCTTCCTTCTTCTTCATATGAGGTTGCGCTTCATGGGCAAGGGGTTCCTGTCACGCCTTTCAACAAAGAGCACTGGCTGAAGATGACGAAATCGAACGCTCCCGAGAGCGGTTGGAGCCGCGGCAGCCTGAGTTCCAAGGCCTGGCGGGAGGCATGATACGTGCCGGTAGCGCCGATGGAGATTCTCGAAGGGATCGGGACCTGCCCGCCGGTCGCGTTATCGGCACGATACGCGCTGATGGCCAGATCCGTGATATCGCAGGTCTTGGCGCGCAGCCGTACACGATATGCCTTTCCGGAAGCGAAATCGTTGTCGATGACCCTCGTCGCCGCATGAAGGAAGGTCAAGGCCGGGGAATCGCCGTGGAACGCCACGATCGGAGCGAAGCTGCCCGAGGCCGCTGGGTCCCACCCTGCCGTCAACACTTCAAGCCCTGAGGTGCCGCCGCAGGCATCGTTCCAGGAAAACGCGAGAGATTCGACCCCTGCGGGGGAGCTCGGCGCGTCGGGGTCCCATAAGACGACTTCATAGGTCTTCTCCTTCGGGATGGAAGCGAAGACGGTCGTCTCGTTCGCCGCCAGCGAACGGCTCCAGCTGGAACCGTTGCCCATCGGCACTCCGGACAGGGCCGGAGAAGAGTCGTCGCGAGGATTGGCCGCGAGCGTCGCGCTCGGAGTCCCCGCCCGGCGGATCTGATAGAGCGTCTGTTCGGCGCCGGACTCCGCCGCTCCGAACGCCACGACCGAATCGTCGATGGCGCGTGCCTGCCGGAGACTCAGGAGCGAGATGGTGCCGAGAGAAGCGCCAACGATCAAGACGCCGCTCATCACGAGCAGCGCCATGAGCAGCACGTTGCCTCGCGATCGCGCGTCAACGGACATAGGCTCTCGAGGCTACGGTCGTCTGGGCGGACAGGACGGCTGCGTCTTCCGTCTTCGATCCCGCCACCTTGACTTTCATGGAGACGGTCACGAGCGGTTGGCTGTCGGCCTTGTAGAGGCCGCTCGCTTCGTCGACGGAGAAGGGGTCGGCCTGAGGACTGATGAAAAACGTCAGGGACTGGAGGTTGACGCCGGAAGAAGTGACGCTCTGGGTCTGGCCATCGACGTCGACCGCCAAGCATCCGGCCACGTTCCCGGGACAGACCGTGGGGTCGGTCGAGGCGTGGAATTTCAAGTGGCGTCCATCGGCGCTCTTGATCAGCAGCGCAGCCGCGGGAATAGGCACGCCGCCGGAACGTTCATAGGTCGCATAATCGACCTGCCCGCCGCGGACCTCGCGGACGATCGCCTCCAGCGCGAACCGGACATCGGCCTGCGCCGTCGTCAACGCCAAGACCCGCCGCTGCGCGCGGTTCGATTGGATGAAGATGGCGGAAGCGATCGTGACCGTCAGGCTGAAGACGCCCATGACGACCAGGAGTTCCATCAGAGTGAGACCGCGCCTAGCGCCAATCATAGAGGCGTTCTTCGACCGTCAACGTCTGAAACCGGCCTCCGACACCGCGCCACCGGACGTCGGAATCGACCAGCAGGCCGACCAACGTCTCGGACCCAGAGCACGTCCCGGACCCTCCGACCGCACGCTCCGTCCCCGATGCGTCGTCCCGGCAGAGATGCAGCAGCGTGACCGTGCGCGCGTACGGGCTGACCGCGCTGCCGCTCGGTTGAGCGTCCGCCTGCAGATAGAGGCCTTCATCCGTGACGTAAACGTCGGCGTTCGAAGATGAAAGCGACGTGGGGAGGAACGAGAGCGTCCACGTGCCGGCGGCCCTGTCGAGGATCGGACGGACGGTCTTGTCGCCGCCGGGGTCGATCAAGCCGACTTGGAATCCCCGGCCCTTGAGCCAATTCGTGTCGCGCGCCGCGCGGACCACTTCCACACCCTCGCGCGCCAGATTGGCGGCGACGACCTGCGCGCCGCCTTTCGTCGTGGCCGTGATCGAGGACTGCACCAGCGCCAGCGAGCTGGAAACCGAAGAGATGATGACGCCGATCGCCACCATCGCCTCGATGAAGGATTGTCCGCGCGGGACGTTTCTAGTCATGATCGATTTTCCCTGAAAGCCGGTGGATATTGACGTGCCGGATGAGCCCTCCATACCGATGACCGAGCGTGAGCGTCACCGTGACGGTTCCCGATGCGGAACCGTTGACGTACAACTGGCCGTAGGGCGGGACGTAGACCAGATCGAGCGGCAACCCGGCGCTCGAATCGGTCAGTCGGACGGTACCGCTCGAGACGAACGGGACGCCGTACGCCCGCTCCCCCGCCTCATAACGCTTGTCGCCGTCGGTGTCGTAGAACAGCGTATACTCAGAGGCCGATCCCGCATTGAAATGGACCCCGTAGCCGCTCGGCACGCGCTTTTGACAGATGCCGCCAGGACAGCCCAGGGCCGATCCGCTGCCCGGTTCGCAGACGGCGAGGTCGTTCGAACCTCCGCTGCAGACGGCCACGAGGCGGCCGGAGTAACTGGAAGTCTGGATCGACCTCAGTTGCGAGACGAGCAGGTCGGCCGATAATCGGATTTCGGAACTCTGCTGCCCGCCATGGAAGTTCGCCATCATCATCCCGGTCATGACGCCGATGATGGCGATCGAGACCAGGAACTCGACGAGCGTGAAGCCGCTCCGGGCTCCCTCACGCACCCAAGAGGCCCGCATACCATGACAGCACGAACCGGCCGAAAAACAAAGTGAAAACCGTCCCAAGGCTCAAGAAGGTCCCAAACGCCATCTGGCTCGTCCACTTCGCCTTTCCGGCGGAAAGCAGGGAGACCGCGACGATGGCGCCGCTCACGTACGAAAAGAAAAGCGCCAGCAGGATGCCGGGAAACCCCAACATGAACCCCATCATCGCACCGATGCGGATGTCCCCGCCGCCGATCCATCTGCCCCGCGAAACCAGGTATTGCGCCAGGAAGAAACCTCCCCCGACCGCCGCCGCCAGGACCAAGCCGAGCGGACGGCTTCCGGCGGCCCAGTTGAGGAAGAACGCGATCGCGGCCATCGGGATCGTGACGGAATCGAAGACGACCATGTCCAGAAGATCGATGACGAAGACCACGGTCAGGCCGGCGATGAATAACCAGTCCCTCAGGATCGGAAGCCACGCGCCAAGCCCCGTGATGCCGGCACCGCCATGGGACAGGTATGCAGACACGAAAAGTACCGCTGTCGAAAGCTCGACGGCGGGGTACTGCCAGGAAATCGTCTTGCGGCAGGAACGGCATCGCCCGCGCAGCATCAGGAAACTGACGACAGGGACGAGTTCCGAAGGTCGGAGCGTCGTGCGGCACTCCGGGCATCGCGAACGGCTTCTCCAGCCCGACTCCCCTGAACGCAAGCGACAGATGACAACGTTCAGGAAACTGCCGATCACGAGGCCCAGCAGCGCGCTGATGATCAGGGCTGCCATCATGGGCATGTGCCGTTCTTGAGGGCGGTCTGGTTGCCGATGATCCCGCCGGCCGCCAGTCCGCCTTGAGGCAAGCCCGTTTCCAGGTTGGCCTGCAGACAATAGCCGTTGCAGGGAGCCGTCGTGCAGGCGGCGCCGTTGGCATCGGTGCTCCTGTAGGTATAGGCCGTTCCGCCCGGAACGGCGTTGCCAGGGACCAGTCCCATGAAGACCTTTCCGGCGTCGCAGTTGGCGGCCGTCGTATCGGCGACGAATCCCGTGCTCGCCCCCTTGGCGCAAAGCACGTCGGTCGACGGCGTCCCGATCGTGACCGGAGCGCTTACGACCGGATAGCCGGAGCCTGGCTCATAGGAGAGCTCCAACGCCTTCTGTATCTGCTTCATGTCGGACACGCGTTTGGAATCACGTGACTTGGCGCGCGCCGCATTGACGGAGACGGCCGTCACGGTCGCGAGCAGGCCGATGATGGCGATGACGACCAAGAGCTCGATGAGGGTGAAAGCTTCGGTTTTTTCGTGATAAGGCATAAGCGGGACAAGGCTCATGAACGACGCCACCAGTATAACACGAAACCCCCGCACGCGAGGTGCGGGGGTCCGTTTTCCGCCGCCGTTCAAGCCTCAGCAGCTGGAACCGGCCTGGATGCCGTTCTGGTTGGCGCAGTTGGTGCCTGCCGCGAGCTGTCCGGTCGCGCCTTCAAGGGTGAAGGTGATCGAGTACGCGCCGGAGGCGGAAGCGCTGGTATAGACGTAGTCGGCACCGTTCGGCGTCGGGTTGGTCGGGACAAGACCCATGTAGATCGTGCCGCAGCCGGCGGACGTAGCCTGGAACGTGGCCGCGTTCGCGACGTTGCACAGGACTTTGGTCGACGCGCCGCCCAGGGCGACCGCAGAACCGACCGGGTAGTTATTCGTCTCGGAGAAGCCGAGCTCGAGCGCGGTCTGGACCTGGCGGATGTCGGACACGCGCTTGGCGTCACGGGAGCGCTGACGGGCGCTGTTGAGAGCGACCACGGCCAGGGTGGAGAGCAAGCCGATGATGGCGATGACGACCAAGAGCTCGATGAGGGTGAAACCCGATTGGGAACGCTTCATAGATGAAGATGCGTCTTCCTAAGACTTAGTAAACGTGGTCAGCAGCTGGAACCGGCCTGGATGCCGTTCTGGTTGGCGCAGTTGGCGCCTGCCGCGAGCTGTCCGGTCGCGCCTTCCAAGGTGAAGGTCAGCGAGTAAAGCCCTGATGCCGTCGCGCTGGTATAGACGTAGTCGGCACCGTTCGGCGAGGGATTGCTCGGAACGAGCCCCATGTAGACCGTGCTGCAACCTGATGCCGTCGCCTGGAACGTCGGGGCATTGCCGACATTGCAGAACACCTTGGAGGAAGTCCCTCCCAACACGAGGCCTGATGCCGTGGGATAGTTCCCGACTTCGGAGAACGCCAGCTCGAAGGCCGTCTGGATCTGGCTGATGTCGGACACGCGCTTGGCGTCGCGGGAACGCTGACGGGCGCTGTTGAGGGCGACCACGGCCAGGGTGGAGAGCAGGCCGATGATGGCGATGACGACCAGCAGCTCGATGAGGGTGAAGCCGGCTTTTCGTCGCCGCGGCTCAATCATATGATGAGGAAGTTTACGGGAATATTCAAAGGAGATTATCCACAGTCTAGCACGCTTTCAGCGGGAGCACGAGAGCTCCAGGGGTTTTGCGACGCAATTTTTCCCGGCGAGCGTACCGACGTCGCCTTCCAAGCGGAACCGCAAGAGGTAGCTTCGGCAAGATTCGAGACGGTCGACGCCGCACCCCGACGGCTCGGCTTGATACCCGAAGCCGTCCGCTCCTGCGGTACCGAGTTCGGAGACCGCGGACGGATACGAGGCGGTCCTGGCGCGATATCTCTCGATTTCCGCTTGCATCTGGCGGACGCGCGACACCGTCTGCGCGTCCCGCGAACGACGCTGCTGGTCGCGCACGCCCAAGAACATCAAGGCTGAGACCAGGATGATGACCGCCACGGAAGATACGGCGCCAAGCGCGCTCATGCCCTTGTTCACATCTGTTGGGCTAACGTGTACATCGGCAAGATGATGGCCGAGACCAGGCCCCCGACGGCGACGCCCATGACGACCATGATGATCGGCTCGATGGCGGTCGAGAGGTTCGCGACGGAAGCGTTGACTTCGCGGGTATAAAAATCCGTCAGCCGCTCGAGGACCTGCTGCAGCTTTCCGCTCTCCTCCCCGACCGCCACCATCTGGGTGACCATGTCCGGGATCGCCTTGTTGCCTTTCCAGACGGTCGTCATGGAGTTCCCGGCCGCGACTTCCTGCACCGTCCTCACGAGCGTCTCGCGATAGACCTCGTTGCCGACGATGCCGGAGACGATCTTCAGGCTCGTGACCATATCGACGCCGCCTTCGATCAAGGTCGAAAGGCTATGCGTGATGCGGGTCATGTAGATCCGGCGCAGCAGGGAGCCGAACACCGGCAGGCGCAGGACGAAACCGTCGAAAATGCGCCGTCCGACCGGCGTGCGATACGCCGCGCGCACGCCGAGGACGGCGCCGAGGACGCCGCCCACGATCAGGTACCAGAAGTTGACGAAGACATCGCTCACGGCGATCAGGATGCGCGTGGAGACCGGCAGTCCGACGCCGGACTCGGACAGCACGGCGGTCAGTTTCGGGACGACGAAGATCATCATGACCGTGCCGACCGCGAAAAGCATCGCGAGGACGAAGATAGGGTACGTCATCGCGCCGCGCACCCGCTGCCGCAGGTCGTAATCCTTTTCCTGCTGCTCGGCAAGGTACAGGAGGACATCATCCAGCTTGCCGGTCGTCTCGCCGGAGCGGATCATGTTGACGTAAAAGCTGCCGAAGACGCGCGGGTGCTTGTTGAACGCCTCCGACAGGCGCACGCCCCCTTCGACTTCGTTGGCGATGTCCAGCACAATGGCCCGAAGCTTGGAGTTGCTCGTCTGCCGCGCGCTCGTGCGAAGCGCGCGGACGATGGCGACGGAGGCGCCGACCATGACCGAAAGCTGGCGCGAAAAGACGACGACGTCCTTGGGCGTCACGCGCTGAAGGAACGTGAAGCGCATGTTGCCGACCGAAGGTTCCTCGCGCGCGATGACGGAGATGACCTGATACCCGCGCTCGCGCAGGACTTCCGATGCCTGGGTCTCGTCGACCGCTTCGACCGCCCCATCGAGCTGGGCGCCGCGCGCGTCCTTGACCTTATAACTGAAAATCGGCATGCGTCACTTCAGATTCAATATCCGCTTGACCTTCTTGACCGCTTCGCCCGGCACGAAATGGGCCTTGATGAGGTAGTCGGCCGCGCCGTCCTTCAGGCAACGCTCGACATCCTCCTTCTGCCCGAGATTGGTCAGCATCACGACGGGAATATGCTCAAGCTTAGGGTCGAGCTTGATGCGATGCAGCATCTCGAATCCGTCCATCTTCGGCATGAGGATATCCAGCAGGACGAGGTCCGGCACGTGCTTCTCGGCCATCTTCAGCCCCTGCTCGCCATCCGAAGCCAGGAGGACGGAAAAACCCTCGAGTTCGAACTTGGTCGCGTAGACTCCCGCCAGGAACGCGTCATCTTCCACCAGCAGGATCTTCACGTTTTTTCGATCGTCGGCCATAGTGGTTCTATTCTCGCGCGAGGCGGAGGACCTCGTCAATCGTAGTGACGCCTTCGACGACCTTCAACATGGCGTCCTGTCTCATGGTGATCCAGCCCTGCCGTTCGACTTCGGCTTTGACTTGATCGGTCGGGAACCCGGCGTTCATCAATCGTTGGATTTCCGGCGTGACGTCGATCAGCTCGGCGATGACGGTGCGCCCCAGGTATCCGGTGTCGCTGCAACGCGGGCATCCCCTGCCCCTGAAGAACGGCAGGACGCCGTCCGGATCAAGGCCGGCCGGATGATACTCCGCGGGGATCCGTTTGAGGGTTTCGCGTACCGTTTCCACCAGATTGGCCGGCGTTTCGGCCGGCTCCTTGCAGTGCTCGCAGATCTTGCGGGCGAGCCGCTGCGCGATGATCAGGTTGAGCGTGGCGGACAGCAGGAACGCCTCGACGCCGAGGTCGTTCAGGCGCGGGATCACGCCGATGGCGTCGTTGGTATGGATCGTGCTCAAGATCAGGTGACCCGTCAGCGCGGCATGGACGGCCAGTTCACCCGTCTCACGATCGCGGATCTCGCCGACCATGATGACGTTGGGATCCTGGCGGAGCAGCGCGCGCAGCCCGTTCGCGAAGGTGAAATTGATCTCGGGACGCACCTGGGACTGGTTGACGCCGGGCAGGAAATACTCGACCGGGTCCTCCAAGGTCGAGATGTTCATGCCTTCGTCGTTGATCATGCTGAGCATGGTCAGGAGCGTCGTCGACTTGCCCGATCCGGTCGGGCCGGTGATCAGGATCATGCCGTGCGGGCGGCGGATCTCCTGCTCCATGGCTTCGCGGTACTTCCCGCGGAAACCGAGCTGCTCGAGGCTCGGCACGCCCGTGGAAGTGTCGAGCACGCGCATGACGACTTTCTCGTTGTCGACCACCGGCAGGGTGGAGATGCGGAAATCGATGTTCTTGCCGCCGATGACCTGGGTGATGCGCCCGTCCTGGGGGATGCGCGTCTCGTCGAGCTTGAGGTTCGCGAGCACCTTCACGCGCGAGATGATCGATCCATGGAGATAGCCTGGCAGCGTGAGCAGCGTCCGGAGCAGCCCGTCGACGCGGTACCGCACCCTCGTTTCCTTGCCTTTCGGCTCGATGTGGATGTCGGACGCCTTCGATTCGACCGCATACCGCATGATGACGGAAACGATGCGGGATACCGGAGCGCCCTTGATGACCTCCTCGATCCTGGCTTCCTCGCCCGCCAACCGGTCTTCCTTTTCCGGTTCCCGTTCTTCCTTGGCCGTCTCGAGCGCCGTCGCGACCTCCCTCTTGAGGGTGCCGTACTGCTTGAGGACCGCCATGAAGGCCGTCGGGGTGATGATGCCGGGGATCGGCTGCAGGTTGCGCTCGGCCGTCAGGAACCCGATCGCTTCGACGGCGCCGGCATCCAAGGGATCGACGTAGGCGATCTTGATCGAAGGGCCGGAAAGCTCATAGGCCAGCACTTGATACGTTTCCGCCACGGATTTCGGGATGATGTTGAGCGTTTCGGCATCCACCTGGCGGCCGATGAGATCGACGAACTCCACTCCCAACCCCTCGGCCTTCGCCCGTGCGAGATCCTCTTCCTGCACCAGCTTGCGTTCGACCAGCGCGCGCTCGAGGTTGAGCGCGTCTTGTCCTGAAAACTCCGTGGACAACGCCACGAACGATTCCTTGCCGAGTTTTCCCTGGCCGGCAAGCAGTTCAAGCAGGCCGGCGGCGGTCTTGAGGGCGACAGGCATGGAGGATTCTTAACGGTACGGTTCGAAAGGATTGCTCCTGCCCGTGCGCCCCGGCACCAACGGAAGCTCGACCGGCAGATTGAGCTTCCGGTATTCGGGCTGCCGCAGGAGATCATCCGGGATGCGGGTATCGACGACCTTCGGCACGTACGGAGAGCGGACCGCGACCGTCGGTTTGAAGACGAAGATCGCCAAGACGACCACGATCGCGACGAGGAGCGCGGCGAGGACCATCATCTGCTTTTGGCTCTTGGTGAATTTCCGCATAGTCATGTGAGCTTACCCCAAATATAGGTGCGGATGGTCAGGGAGTAGGTGGCGGAACCCGGGTTGATGCTGGCGCTGCGCACGTCGAAGATGCGCAGGTTGGATTCAAGCGCGTCGAGGAACAGCTTGAAACGCCCGTAGTCGCCATGCTGGATGGAAACGGAAACGTTGACGGCCGAAAGCCCTTGGATGCCGGGCAACCCGGTCGTGTCGCTGGCGGCGAAGTTGATGGCGGTCAGTTGGACGTCGCTCGCGACGGCGGAAGCCTCGAGCATCGCCAGGAGCCCCGGAACGTCTTCATCGGCGGGGATCATCTTCCGGACGCGATCGACGTCTTCATGGTCGAACGCGTCGTAGCGCTTCCCGAGCTCGTCGAGCTTCGCCAGGTATGCCTGTTTCGAACGGCGCTCCTCATCCAGGAGCGCGGTGCGGTCCGCAGCCACGACGGCGGCGATCCGGGGACGGAAGAGAAATGCGTACCCCAATGCGAGCAGCACCAAGAAAAGGACCAGGCAGGAAACCAGGAGATGCCGGGCGATCCAGACCGCGCTTTTGCTTCTCGTCAGGGTAATCACGGGAGAGTCATCAGGATGTCGTGGCCGTGGCGGATCCGGTGATCTCGCGTTCCGGCGCGTATTTGAAGACGTCGGGGTCGACGGTCAAGGTCATCTCCGCACGGACGCCTTTCAGCAGGTCGTTTTCCCCGAAATCCGCGGAGGCCGTCCCCGAGACGACCTTCCTCACCCTGGAATCCTGGCGGAACGCCACGATCTGTTTCGCCAGCGTCGTGTAGTCGCGGGCGAAGACCTCGAAGTTAAGGGTACCCGATTCCGCTCCGGACAGCCCGCCGAACTGCACCTGCGGCAAGGCCGTTTCCTCAAGGAGCCTGAGGACCCCGCTCCAATGCGCGTGGTTCTCCAGCACCGACTGTTCGGCGCGGATCAACTGTTGGAAATCCCGCGCCGGGAAAAGCGCCTTTTCGCGCGCGGCGATCTGCGCATCGACGTCCTTCACCTGACGATCGATATCGGCGTTCCGTGCTTCCACCTGGATCTGTCGGAAGGTCAGGCCGCCGAAAATCAGCGCATCGACGAGAAGTCCCGCCACGCCGACCAAGGCAAAAGACCTGAGACGCCGATTGAGCGCGATTTCCGAGAAACCGGCTTCGGATCCGGTCGTGATCAGGCTTACCCGCAGCGTCCCTCCGCCGGCTTCTTCGATGGGCGGTACGGAGGCAGCCACGGCCGGTTCGGACATCTTCACGGACGGTCGCGCCAGAGCGGGTTCGCGCACGGTCGCCGCGGGGGCATCAGGCTCCTTTTTTTTTCCGGATATGGCGGATTCGGGCTTCAGGAAATCGGCGGGTGGAGGTTCGGGCGCGCCAGGATCAGGTTCCGGCACATGCAGGGCCATTTCATCCTCGCTCGGAGTCGGAGAAGGACGGACGCCGGATTTGGTTTCTTTCGGCGCATGAGCGCCCGTGAGCAGGTTGATGTCGTCCATATCAATCGATGTCGCGCATCGCCAAACCGACCGCAGCCGCGAACCGCGGCCCGATCTGGTTGAGCACGGGACGCAAGGCCTCCGGGTAGACGACCCGGGCCCAAGGATCGCCGATATAGACGCGCAGATTCATCGCCTTGGAAAGATGATCCGCCAATTGCGGCAGCAGGGCGCCGCCGCCGGTCAGGATGATCTTGTCCAGACGCTTGTTCTCGTTGGCCTTCTGCCCGAGGAACAGGTTGGTCGAATACGTGAGTTCCGAAAGGATCGGAGCCAACGCGTTTTCGAACAGCTTGGGGAAACCGTTTTCGTACATCGCCGCCATCGCGGAGGCGTCGATCTTCATGCTCTCCGCCTGGTCTTCGGGCACGCCCAACGCCGAAGACATTTCCCTGGTGACGGTCGCCCCCCCTTGCGCGACGCTCCGGCTGACGAGCGGGATGCCATTCTCGACGATCAGGATGTTCGTCCGGACGGTCCCGATATCGAGCACCAGCGTCGGCGAACGGTCGCGCCCGATCAGGGAACGGATCATCGCCAGCGCCTCCGTCTCGAGACTGAGCAGTTCGAGTCCGGCCGCCGCGAAAATGCCGGTATACTTCCCGATCAGCGTCTTGGCCGCTCCCGTCAGCAGCACCTGGAGATATTTCTCCTCGGGATCCTGCGAGGGCGCCGCGAGCGGTTTCCAGTCGACCGACATCTCTTCAAGCGGCAGCGGAATCAGCTTCTTGGCCTGGTATTGGACGGATTGTTCCAGTTCTTCCCGTTTCGAGGACTTCTGGACGCTGATGATGGAACTGAAGACCGAGGCGATCGGCAGGGCCGACACGGCCTTTCTCGTCGTCGTCTTCGCCTTCTTGAGCATCTTCTTCAGCAACTCCGCCGTCGCGGTCGGATCGTCGACGTAACCGTGCGGCATTTCGGCCACCGGGCGCTCGATGAACGCGTAGGTGACGAGGCGCGCCCGTCCTTTCTCGTTCATCAACTCGACGAGCTTGATGCCGCCCGCGCCGAAGTCGATGCCGAGATAGCTGGGTTTTGATCGGGCAAGAAACGCCATAGCCTCCGTATGTGGATTCCCAAAGAGTATAGCACACTCGCGCGCAAGACCGTCACGGATGGGACGGACCCGATCATTCCCCCGACACGGAACGGAAGCCGGGCAGGGAACGTCCGGCATCCGAAAGGCCCGGCGGTGGATTGAGGATGAGGCGCGCGTCGAACGTCACGCGCTCCGAACCCGACGTCCGCGACGCATACTGCCGCTTGAAGCTGAAGTTCCTGGCGACGAAGGCGCCCGCTGCCTCAAGCTGGGTCGTCCCTTCACCGGTATCGATGCCGTTTTCGGCATAGAACGCACCGACCAGCTTGCGGACCGTGCCGGACACGTAGACGTTGCCGCCGGACCCGCCCGCATCCTTGAGCACGATCCACCCGACCGAGGCCAGGTTCTTGAGGTCGCTTTCGTTGCGGTCCTGGTATTCAAGGTCAGCGTCGATGTGCAAGTCCCCTTTGACGACCACAAGCCCGTTGGCGCGAGCGACGCCCGCGGAGTTCTTGAAGACGATCGGCGCGCTCACGGTCAGGCCTGAGGGATAATAGTAGATGCCGCCGCCGAGCTGGTCAGGTGGCTGTGCCGGCGTCTTCAGCGCTCCATATTTCCCGTTCAGGATACCGTCGACGTCGATCGATCCGAAGGAGCCTGAATACCCCGTCTCCTTGGAAGGTATCCGGTACTCAGGGATACCGGAGAGCGAGCAGCCGCCCGCGCTCGTGAAATTGGTGATCGAGCCGTTGGACTGCAGGCAGAACGTCGCGTTATAGACGGGCGGCGTCTCGCCGGCCTGCAGTTCGCCCCCGCTGTAGATCTGGCCGGAAACCGTCTCGATGAACGGCTTGACGAGCGCCTTGCAGGTTCCGGAAACGCAATCGGAGTTCGAGAAGCAGCAATCCCCCGCCCCCGCGCCGGTTCCGTCGCAGACGCCCCAATCGAGCTTGCACACGCCGGAAAGCGCGAGGTTCGGCGGCTGGCAATCGGCGTCCGCGGCGCAGTTGACGGTGCACATCGGCTGATCGACGACGATGCAGAGGTCCGGCGCCGCGCAATCGGCATCGGTCGAGCAAGCCGCGCCAGGCGTCGCGTCGTTCGGGGCGGAACCGCAGTATTTGTACTGACAGCGACCGACCGCGCCGGCTTCGCAGGCGTCGCCGATGCCATTGGCGTTCCGGTCGGTCTGGTTCGGATTGTAAAGGTTGACGCAATCATCGCATGCATGAGGCTGTGCGCCTGGGTACGTCGGCGTCGGAGGCGAAGCGTACGCGCCGGGGGTATAACGGCCTTCCGGAACCCCGTCATGATCGAAGTCGGCATCCTTGCAATCGCCGGTACCGACATCCGAAGGCTCGCATTTCAGGAACGTTTGGACGTTGGAACGCACGATGTCCCCGCTCGAATCCGTCGCCTCGACGAAAATCCAATAACGGCCCGCCGCCAGGCCAGCCGGGACGGTATAGACGCCCTGGCAACCGAGCATATCGCCTACCGGCACCGGCGTCATCGAGACGCTGGCCGCCTGGCCGCCGGTCCAGGATTTGTCGTAGACATAGACGCGGCAGTTCGAGGCGGCCGGGAAGGTGCTGAGCGTGTCGGTCCGGTAGTTCGCCGAGAGGCTGATGTCATCGCCTCCGCGATAGGTGGTGACAGCCGCGCCGTTCCCGTCGACGCCGAGCGTGAGATCTTCCGCGACCGACGGGATGACGTTCACGTTAATCGTCTGGATCGTGCTGGTCGCGCTTTTATTGGAAGCCCCGTCGACGGCAGCCGCCGAAATCGCATAGGAGGGGGCGTCGTTCGCGAACGGACCGATCGTCACCAGGCAATTGCCGTCTGGCGAGCTGGTCGACATCCCGTTCAGGTTGAAGTCGCAGCGGCAGATTCCGGAAGGGTCGGATGACGGCGTCGCCTGGAAACGGACGGTACCGCCGACCGGCACGTCCACCTTGCCGGAGACGATCGCCTCCGCCTCGACGGCCGGATCCGTGAGCGTCGGCGGCATGTGCTCGAACACTTGGACGACGGGAGACGCCTCTCCGAACTCGACGTTGCCGGCATGCGTATCCACGACCGAAAGCTTGTAGCTGCGCGGGCCCAGGGGCATGGCCGAAGAGGAAGCGCATGTCAACGTCACGTCGAAATCCGAAGGAGCCTGCCCTGGAATCTCGGTGATGACGCCCACTCCGGCGGAAGGGCTTCCGTACCGCAGCTTGGCTGAACCCGTTCCCGCCAGCGTGCAGTTGCCGGTTCCGGCATCGAACGGAAACGCATTGGCCGGCACCGCCGCATCCCCGATGACGATCGTCAGCGAACTGAAGCTGCCGTATCCGACGAAGCGGACGCGGTATGGGCTTCCGGCGTAGATGCGGTCATCATGGGCGTACTGCAGGACCAAGCTCCCCGGCGCGATCGGCGCCAGGGCAGTCGTTTCCGGAATGACGGGGCAGCTGGCCGCAAGCGCCCAACCTCCGGCTCCGGGACGCTTGGCGCATTGCGCGCCGTCCTGGCAGGCCGCGTCGAAACAGTCCGCGCCGCCGTCCGAATCGTTGTCGGCGCCGTCATGGCAGGTCAGCGGCCCGGACTCCGCACCGCATACGTAAGGCGCGCCGACCGAACCGACGGTCGGGCCATGCCGCAGCCCGGCGCAGCTGGCGTCCGAACAATCCGCCTTGCCGTTGCCGTCGTTATCGATGCCGTCACCGCAGACGCTGGCGGCGTTTTCGGAAGCGGCGCACGCGGCCGCGTCCGTTTGCGTCGTCGCATATTTGGCAGGGAGGCCGCACGTCCCGTTCAAGCAGCCGGCGCGTCCGATCTTCCCGCCCGCGCGGCAAGCGGCATCGCCGCAGTCGATCCGCCCGTTCAGGTCATTGTCCTTGCCGTCCGAACAGGAGAGGGAGGTGAAGTCTTCGATGGCCGGAGATGGACCGCATTCGCCGAAAACGTTCTTGCAAGCCGGGTCAAGGGCATCAGTCAGTCCGTTACCGTCGTTGTCGATGCCGTCGTTGCAGTAGTTGAAATAGAAAGCCGGCGCCGAAGCGCCTGTCGGGTCGAGAGGACGCGGAGGCAGGTAGGCCTCATACGTAGTGCAACGTTGGGCGCCGCTCGTCGCTCCGAGACAATCAGGATCGGCACAGTCCTTCATGCCGTCAAGATCGTTATCGATGCCGTCGAAGCACTGGGCCGGGTCCTCGACGAACGTGCCGGAACCGGCATCCCAGCGCTTGCGTTCGTCGGTCGTGCAGTTACCCCGCCCCTTGCAATCGTAATCGCGGCAATCGACGCCTGTTCCGGGATTCGCATCGACGGCCGACGAGTAATCCTGGTCGCGATCGTTGTCGATGTTGTCGGTGCAGGACGTCTCGGTCGCGGCGCAATCCTGGAAGCCGGACTTCCAGCAGCCGGTCCCGGGCGCGTCGTCGGAACAATCGATCTTGCCGTTGCCGTCGTTATCGAAGCCGTCGGCACAGTTGGCATGAGCGGCGCCACCGTTCTCCACCCCGCAGGATTTGGTGCCGGCGGCGTTGCCGGGCCTGCCGTTGCAGAGCGGGTCGGCGCAATCCGTCTTGCCGTTGCCGTCGTTGTCCAATCCGTCGTTGCAGGTCGTTTCCGAGGCTTCGCAGACGCTGGTCGCCCCGATAGGCTTTCCGGAACAATCCGCGTCGGCGCAATCCTGCCGATAATCGAGATCGTTATCCACTGCGTCGTAGCATTGACGATACCCTCCCCCATAAATGGGGGCGAGCGATCCGCCCTCATCGCGGTTCGACGGCGAAGCGGAGTCGAAGTAGACGTCGAACGGCCCGACGAATTTGGCGGTGCCGTACGCGTCGAACTCAAGCGTGACGGAAACGGTTCCCGGAGATGCCGAGCCGTACTGAAGTTCCTGGACGAAATCGTAACTGGTACCGGCACTCACGGACGCGGAAGACCGCTCGACGATCGTCCTCGGGCCGTTGACGACCTGGTTCGGAGGCAAAGCCGTGCTCGGGCTCGGATTCTTCAGGCTGGAGTTCGAAGTGAACGGCGCGCTGACGGTGACGATGAAACGCACCGGATCCGCGCTGGCCACGTATGGACCGCTCCGAAAACGGAATTTGAGGCTCGCGCCCGCAGCGCCCTGGTTTTCCGTCCAAGAGTATCCGACATCCTGTCCGCCGACCTTCACCGTGCCGTTACAGATGTTGCCTGGGCAGGAAGACCCGGTCAGCGCTTCGGCTGCGGGCGGCCAAAAAACGCGCCAGGCCGAAGCGGCGGCGATGAGAGCGGCGGCGATAAGGACGCGTTTCTTCATGGACGGGGCGGTTGCGGTGACGAAGCGGCAGGATGAGGGATGCACAGGTACGTGATGCCGCGGCAGTTCCGGTCCGGAGCCGTGGAGGGCGTCCCGCCTGCGCAATCCTTCTGGAGGTTGGCGTCGTTGTCGATATTGTCGTAGCACTTCACCTCCACCGGTACGCCGCGCGCGCGCAGCAACGTAAGGGCCAGATCGCCTTCCGTATCGCATTGCACGACCGTGCCATCTGGCGCCGTGTTCAGGAAGTAGGCGCGCGATGGGTCCGCGACGACATTGCCGTCAAGGCAGTATTTCGCCCGCAGCGCGTCGAGCGTCCCCGCTCCGCCCGGACCGGCGAACGTCCAGGTCTGCGGATGGACGGCGATCGGGTTCGAGACGGCTTTGCGGACGGATGGCGACCCGCTGATTTCGCAGCCGTACGGCGGGGACGGCGGTTGGGAACTGAACGTCCATAGGACGGGATTGCCGGCGCCATCGACGACCGCGTCGCCCGCAAGGATCGAGTACGTTTCCACATGATCGACGCGCGAGATGCGCGACGGGAAAACGCTCTCGATTTGCCGGTACGATCCGTCCGACATGCGGAAGACGCAATCGAGGATCGACCCCGCAGGCGCCGAAAACTGCTTGAAGACGATCGGGATGTCGGACAGCGTGGAGGTCGGCTCCCCTCCCGGAGGCGAGTAGACGCCTTCGATCGGGAGGATCTGCGACCAGCCGGTATTGACCCAACCGCTCGTAACGCCCCAACGCCCGGGCCCGCCGGCGCCGCAAGAACTGAAAGGCTGTCCGCAACTGAAACCGATCCAGCCGTTCCCGGTATTGTCGCCGTTGCCGTTCCAGGCGAAGCCGTAGAATTCTCCCGCCGCCTGCGTGGCGGACTCGTCGAACGATACCGCGTAGTCGGAAGAAGGGCATGCATGCGGGGAAGCGGTATTGGTTCCGACATCCTCGCAGTTCAACGAAATCCAGCCGCGATAGTCCGTGCCGTCGGTCTGGCTGATGACGTACGCCCATCCGTGCAGCTTGCCGGTCGCCGAGTCGTACCGGGCGCACGGCACGAAGCCCGGACAATAGTGATCGGCCGCGGACGCGGGGCTCGATGGCGTGCCTCCGGGAGGAGCGCCCGGCGCGCCGTTGCAGGTGGAGCCGAAGCAGATCCAACCCGCCTGGCTCGACCATGCCCAGCCGGAAAGGTTTCCGGTCGCATCGATATCCAACCCATAATCCCCCGCCGCCCCTCCGCAACCGCTCGGGTCGGTGTTGCAGTTCGTCGAGATCCAGCCGGTGGTTCCCGACCACGCCCAGCCGTTGACGTTATGTGCGGCGGCGAAAGCGGTTTTCGGCATCGAAAACAGCCAAAACGCTCCCACTGCGAAAAGAAGGGCGGTGAATCTCGCGATACGTCCGAGCATCCCCATATGCGAGCCATTTTACCTGAATTGACACGTCCGCGCACGCACCGCAAACTGGGGACATCGCACCTTAACTGGAAGGACCGATATGACTACGTCAGTCGCCACGACCGGAGCCGAAAAGACCCGCTGGGACCTGTCCATACTCTACAAGAGCATCGATGATCCCGGCCTCGACAAGGACCTCAAGGACATCATCGTCCGCGCCAAGCGCCTCCATGCCACGTATCGCGGCAAGCTCTCCTCCGGGCTCGGGAAGGCCCTCCGCGCCTATGCCGACATCAACGCTCGCATGGGCAGGATCGGCGCCTTTCTGCACATGACCAAGAGCACCGACGTGAACGATCGCCGGATCATCGCCAAGAGCGCCGAAGCAGACCTGGCGCTTTCGTCCGCCAGCGGCGCGTACCTGACCTTCTTCGAACTGGAGTTGCTCGCCCTGCCCGAAGCGTCGATCGCCCGCCAGGCCGCCAAGGATCCGTTCGTGCGCAAGCATCTGCCATGGATCCGCCAGGCGCGCAAGTTCAAGCCGCACGTCCTTGCCGAGGGCGTGGAGGGCGCACTCGCCAAACGCAGCCCTTTCGGCCCCGGCAGCTGGAGCGAGTTCTACGACGAGGTCGAGGCCGACCTGCGCTTCCCGTTCGAAGGCCAGGAACTCACGCTGACCGATGCCCTGCACGTCATGAGCGACGACCTCGACGCTGGACGTCGGGCTCGCGCTCTCAAGGTCGTCAATGACGGCCTGGGCGGCGGCTTCGGCAAGTTCTCGGCGCAGGTGCTTTGGCAGGTGGCCGGTTCGAGCGCGCTCGAACGCAAGGAACGCAAGTACCGCCATCCGATGCAGTCCCGCAACATGGATAACATGCTGCCGGACAAGGCCGTTGACGCCCTGCATGAAGCCGTCCTGGCGACCGGCGGCCCCCTTGCGCGCCGCTGGTACAAGCTCAAGGCCGGACTTTTGGGCTTGCCCAAGCTGCGCTGGAGCGATCGCAACGCACCGTTGCCGTTCGAGGACCACTCGGTCATCCCGTTCCACGTCGCCCAAGAGGAAATCGTGCTCCCGGCCTACGAGAGCTTCAGCCCGACGCTCGCCAACCTCATCCGCGACATGTTAAAGGACCGGCGCATCGACGCCCCAGCCGGACCCGGACGCGAAAGCGGCGCTTACTGCATGTCGATCGTCCTGCCGGACGGACGGCCCGTGTCGTTCAACTTCCTGAACTACAAAGGTTCAGGCCGCGACGTCATGACCATCGCGCATGAGGAAGGGCACGCGGTCCACGGCCTCCTGGCCGGCGAGGCGCAAGGCACGCTCATGGCGCACGCGCCGATGGCCTATGCCGAGACCGCCTCGGTCTTCGGCGAAATGACCGCGTTCCATCACCTGCGTCAGAAACTGGCCCTGTCCGGCGACATCGATGCCCAGCTCGCGCTCGTATCCGGAAAGATCGGCGACATGCTCAACACCGTCGTCCGCCAGATCAGCTTCTCGAACTTCGAACGGCGGCTGCACGGCACCGGCAAGAAGCTCTCGGCGGAAGAGCTCTCCGGCATCTGGCTGGACGTGACCCGCGAGCTTTACGGCAAGGACGGCGATGTCTTCACCTATGCCGACATGTCCAACCTCTGGGCCTACATCGGCCACTTCCACCGACCGTTCTACGTCTACAGCTATGCCGTGGGCGAACTGCTGACGCAGAGCCTCTATGCTCGGAAGGACGAGTACGGCAAGCGCTTCGAGCCGCTCTACCTGAACCTGCTCCGCAAGGGCGGAACCCAGGACGCCAAGGGCCTCATGAAGCCGTTCGGTCTCGACCCTGGCACGCCGGCGTTCTGGGGGAGCGGCCTTGATGTCGGCCTGGGCGCCCTTATCGCCGACGCCGAG
This sequence comes from uncultured bacterium, assembly GCA_937900255.1. Classification (GTDB taxonomy): domain Bacteria; phylum Patescibacteriota; class Patescibacteriia; order SG8-24; family DYFX01; genus DYFX01. The sequence goes on along the minus strand of CALCDZ010000001.1, from coordinate 58,839 downwards.
CGCCTGGTGAAGCTGCGCGACGCCAAGGCCAAACGGAACGGCAAGTCCGCATCCGATGGAGTCCGCTGAAAACCGAAACCCTCCGTCACCGGAGGGTTTCTCATTTCTTCATCTGCCGATCCAGCGCCTGATTGACCAGCGCGTCGGCTTCCTTGTTGAACTCGCGCCGGACGTGCTTGAAGGCGACTTTCTTGAAGGCCACGCGTTCGTTGTGGATCAGCATGTAGAGCGTGGCGATGCCGGGATCCTTCACCTTGTATTCCCCCGTCAGCTGCTTCATCGCCAGTTCCGAATCCATCCGCATCTCCAGCGTCTCGGCGCCCAGCTCGCGCGCCTTGCGGATGGCCGCCAGGATGGCCTTGTACTCCGCCTGGTTGTTGGTGGTGATGCCGATGTATTCCCCGTGCCCTGCGATCGTCTCGCCATCAGGCGTCTTCACGACGTAACCGAACGCCGACGGACCCGGGTTACCGCGCGAACCGCCGTCGGTGTAGGTAATGAGATGCTTCGGCATATCATGAAAGAGTATAACATGCGGCGTCACGAGCCGTCTGCCATGCGGAAATCGATGAGCCGTCCTTGCGGTTCGACCCGGCCGTTCCATCCGTTGATTTCAAGCTCCACGACCGCTTCGATCGGTTGGCCCGGCGAGACTTCCCCGAAGCGTCCGCCGAAGCCGAAACCGACCAGCTTCAGGCGGCCGCCCTTTCCGCCAGCGACCGTCAGGCGCAGGTGCTTCCCTTCTTGGCCCATCAGCTGCGCGGCCGCGACGCGGGCGTCGCGCAGGAGGAACTTCGGGCGCGGATTGCCGACGCCGGACGGCTCCAAGCGGCGCAGTTCCTCGATGAGCTCGACATCGATCTCATGGATCGCCGCCATCTCATCGATCTCTACGTATGGCTCAAGTTCGGCCTCCGTCAGGGTCGCGGAGGCGTGCGCCAAGAAGGCCCGCTTGAAGGCGGAAAAATTCTCGTCTCCCAGGATGGTGAGGCCGCAGGCGGCCGGGTGCCCGCCGAACTTCGCGATGTGTTCCGCGCACGCGCGCAAGGCGCCGGTGACGTCGAAACCGGGGATGCTCCGCCCGCTCCCGACGTACTTCCCCCGCCCGTCGCGTCCAAGCGCGATGACCGGACGATAACGATCGTCGACCAATTTGGAGGCGACGAGCCCGCAAAGGGCGGCGGGCCAGTCTTGGCCAGCCACCACAAGCGCCGCGCCCTCCGGTTCGGCGGCAGCGAGTTCGCGCGCCTCCGCCACGATGGTTTCAGTGGCGGACTGGCGGTCGCGGTTGTGGCCGTGCAGGACTTCCGCCTTCAGGTGCGCGTCTTCGGGCGTCTCGGAGGTCAGCAGCGCGAAAGCGGCATCAGCATGCTCCATCCTTCCTGCCGCGTTGATGCGCGGCGCGATACGGAAGCCGATCGATTGCGCGTCGAGCGTCTCGCCTTCCCGCTGGAAACCCTCGATCAACGTTTTGAGACCTATGCGTTTGGTCTTGTTCAGCACCATGAGTCCGTAGTGGACTAGCGCGCGGTTCTCGCCCGTGAGCACGCCCATGTCGGCGACGGTGGAGACGGAGACCATGTCCAGCAGCCACTTCTCGTGACCTTCCGGCAGTTTTCCCTCGCGCCACAGCGCCTGGCAGAGCTTGAAGGCCACCCCGCCGCCCGTCAGGTACCGGAACGGATAGGTCTCCCCTTCGCGCAGCGGGTGCAGGATGGCGTACGCCGCCGGGAGCTCGGGGGGCAGCGTATGATGGTCGGTGACGATGGTATCGATGCCGAACGTGTTGCCGAGCGCGATTTCCGCGCCGCTCGAAATGCCGCAATCGCAGGTCACGATCACGCTGACGCCCTCCTCGCCCATCTTCCGGACGGCCTGAGCGTTCATGCCGTAGCCGTCCTTTTCGCGATGCGGAAGATAGACCGCCACGTCGCCTCCAAGCGCTTTCAGCGTCGAAAACAGGATGACCGCCCCCGAGACGCCGTCGGCGTCATAGTCGCCGTGGACCACGATCTTCCGCTTCTCGCGGATCGCCCGCATCAGGCGGTCGACCGCCTTGTGCATGTCCGCGAACAGGAAAGGGTCATGCACGTCCCGTTCCCATGACGGCGCAAGGAACCGTTCGGCCTCCTCGACCGTGCGGACGCCCCGGCGCCAAAGAAGCGACGCCAAAAGCCGCGGCAGCCCCGGAAGGGACTCCAGCGCCACGGCCGGGACCTCTTCGGCCATTTTCCAGCGTTTCGTTCCCATCAGAACCCGCGCAAGCTCCAGCCGACCACCATCGTCACGATCATGAGGAGATACAGGCCGATCGTGACGAGCTTGATGACGTGTTTCCTTCGGAATTTCTTGGCCATAGTCTTATTCTTGGTCGCGCCGCTTCAAGACCGCGATGAACGCTTCCGGCGGGATGTCGACGCCGCCGGCGGCGAGGCCCATCATCTTCTTCTTGCCGCGCTTCTGCTTCTCAAGCAGCTTCTTCTTTCGGGTCACGTCGCCGCCGTAGAGGTAGCCGGTGACGTCCTTGCGGAACGGCTTGATGCGCTCGGAGGCCACGATCTTGCCGCCGATGGCGGCCTGGATCTTGATCTCGAACTGGGTCTGCTCGATCTCTTCCTTCAGGATCTCGCAGACGCGCCGTCCGATGCGCTCGGCCTCGTCCTCGTAGACCATCATCGAGAGGGCCTCGACCGGCTGTTCCGCCACCAGGATGGACATCTTCACCACGTCGGCCCGGCGATAATCGGTGAATTCGTAGTTCAGCGAGGCGTAGCCCGAGGAGACGCTCTTCAGCTTGTCATAGAAGTCGACCAGGATGGCCGAAAGCGGGGCCTCGAAGTGCATGATGACGCGCGCGCCGACGACGTCATCGACGGCCGTCGTCTCGGTACCGGTCAGGTATTCCATGGTGGTGTAGATGCCGCGCTTGTCCACGACCATGCCCATCACGCCGCCTATGTACTGCTTGGGCGTGACGATGTCGAGCTTGACCCACGGCTCATGCAGGCCCTCCACCTTGCTCATGTCAGGAAGCTCCGTCGGCGACTTGATGACGATCTGCTCTCCGCCCTTCAGGTCCACCTTGTAGGCGACGCTCGGCACGGTCACGATCAGGTCCAGATTGTATTCTCGCGAAAGGCGTTCCTGCAGGATTTCCAGATGGAGCAGGCCAAGCAGGCCGCAGCGGAAGCCGAAGCCGAGCGCGGAGGATTGTTCCGGCTCGAAAGCGAGCGAAGCGTCGGAAAGTTTCAGCTTCAGAAGCCCCTCGCGCAGGCGCTGGAACTCGTCGCCTTCCTTAGGGAAGATGCCGGCGAAGACCATCGGCTTGATCTCCTTGTAACCGGGCAGCGGCTGCACGCCGCGCGCCTTCCAGTCCGCGACCGTGACGGTGTCGCCGACACGGCAAGCCGAGATGTCCTTGTGTCCCGTGACGATATAGCCGATTTCGCCGGCCGAGAGCGACGGCGCCGGTTCGAACTTGGGCCGGAACCAGCCGACTTCCAACACCTCGTTGCGCGCCAGGGTCGCCATGAGTTCCGCCTGCACGCCGCGTTTCACCGATCCCTCGACGATGCGCACGAACGCGACCACACCCTTGAACTCGTCATAGACCGAATCGAAGATGAGCGCCTTGAGCGGCTTCTCGGCCTCGATCTTCGGCTCCGGAATGCGCGCGATGACGGCATCGACCAGTTCCTGGATGCCTTGCCCGGTCTTGCCGGAGGCCAGGATGATCTCCTCGCGCCTGCAACCGAGCAGCTGGATGAGTTCCGCCGATGTCTTCTCGATGTCGGCCGCCGGCATATCGATCTTGTTGACGACCGGGATGATCTCGAGCCCTTGCTCGATGGCCAGGTAGAGGTTGCCGATCGTCTGCGCCTGCACGCCCTGGGTGGCATCCACGAGCAGGATGGCGCCTTCGACGGCGGCCAAGGAGCGCGAGACTTCATAGGTGAAGTCGACGTGTCCGGGCGTATCGATCAGGTTCAGGATGTACTCCTGGCCGCCCTTGGCGTAGTTCATGCGCACCGGCTGGAGCTTGATCGTGATGCCGCGCTCGCGCTCCAGATCCATGGTATCGAGCAGCTGCGACTTCATCTCGCGTTTGGAGACGGTGCCGGTGAATTCCAAGAACCGGTCGGCCAGGGTCGATTTGCCGTGGTCGATATGCGCGATGATGCAGAAATTGCGGATGGAGGCGGGCATGGGTTGAAGGGTAACAACAATCCCCTTCCGAATCAATGGTCCGGGATAAAAAAGACCGCCCCTGCGAGGAAGGGCGGGCCGAGAAAAAGGTGGTTGGTGTTCGTTTAGCCTAGGATGCGATGGACCTCACGGTCTGCGCACCCGACTGTTGGTGCCGTCAAGCGCCTGTCGCAGCGATCTTGACGGTCCAATAACCCCGACGATGCGGCACGCGACAACCTTATCATGCACCGCCGGTTTCGGCTGTTCCCTAACCCTTCGGACATCGCGAAGGATTTTTACAGTTCTCCAGGCAACCCTGGACGTATCCGACGCGTTACATCACCGCGCCGGGCCTGTTCACCGTTGTCCTCTACATGCAGGACCGAAGGGAATCTCTTTTTGATTTCTTCGAACACCAACCGAAGACAACTTATAACACCCGCGAAAAACTGTCAAATCACATCTCCTGTGCATCGCTCATGGCAAGCGGGCGGTCGACCCTGAGGAAGCGCCGGCGAAGGGTCCCAAGGGCGACGAAAAGTTCATCGGACCTGAGGATCCAGAGCACGAGGAAGTAGGCGGCGAAACCGGCCAGGCTGGCCAGCGCGGCATCGCCGAACACGGCCAGGAAATCGCGGGTATCGAGCGTCGGCAGGAACGGCATCACGACCCGAGCAGCCACCCAGGCGGCGGCGAGGGAGCCGAGCAGGAACTTCCCGAACGCCTTGAAGAGCCCGGTACCTCCGATCGGACCGAACTTCCTTCGGAGGATGAGGATGAGCAGGGCGACTTGGAAAAACGAAGCGAGCGAAAACGCCGCGGGCAAGGAGAGCACGCGCACGTCGTCGATGCCGTACAGCCCAAGCCAAAGCCAAGCGGCGGAGGCGCCTGCCGAGGACGACGTCCACGCCTTGAAGGAGAAGATGAGGAGGATTTCGGCCGTCACCGCGGCAGCGGAGACCGCGACGGGGATGAGCGTGTTCTTGAGCGCGTAGAAAGCGCGCGCCAAGAGCGGCGTGAGGCCTTGCAGCGCCAGCGATGCCGCGAACAGGGCGAAGCAGGCGGCGGCCAGGCGCGTTTCGCCCCAAGAAAGCCCTTTGGCTCCTATCACGATGCGGACGACGTGCAGCCGCAGCACGACGGCCAGCGCCGAGAGCGGAAAGAGGAAGAACAGCATCTGGCGGAAGGTCGACGCGAACGTCCGGACGAACCCTTCCCGGTCGTCCCTGGCGATCGCTTCGGAGAGGTTCGGGAAGCTGGCGATGGCGAACGGGATGGCGATCGATCCGACCGGGACGAACGCGATGTTGGTGGCCAGGTTGAAGATGGCCGGCGCGCCGACGCCGAAGGTCGTGCCGATCGAGGTACCGACGAACAGGCTGATCTGCGAGATGTCGATGCCGAAGACGCGCGGCAGGAACAGCCGGCCGACCTCCCGGACGCCCGCATGCCCGGCATCGAACCGGAGACGCGCCCGCCAGCCCAGAGCCGCGACGGCCGGTATCTGCACGCCCAGGTGGAGGATGGCGCCGAGGACGGCGCCGTACGCCACGCCCATGATGCCGAACGGCTTGGACAGCACGACGATGCCGAAGATGATCGACGCGTTATAGAAGAGCGGCGCCAGCGAGACCACCAGGAAGCGCCGCATCGAGTTCAGCACGCTTGAAAAGACCGCCGAGAGCGCGAAGAAGAAGGGCGAGAGCATCATCACGCGCGTCAGCGCGATCGTCATCGCCAGTTTCTCTCCGGCATATCCCGGCGCGATGAACGGCACGATCCAGTGAGCCCCGAAGGAGAGGGCCAGGCACAAGGCGCCCATCGTCGAAATCACGATCGCCAGGATCCCGTCGGTCATCCGCCATGCTTCCTCGCGCTGGCCCCTGGCCAGATAGCCCGTGAAGACCGGGATGAACGCGACCGAAAGCGTGCCGAGCACGAGCAGGGCAAAGATGAAGTTCGGCACCTGGAACGAGGCATAGTACGCGTCGAGAGAATCGCCCAAGGCGAAGCGCGAGACGAGCAGTCGGTCGCGGATCAGGCCGAGCGCACGCGATAAGACAGCGCTTGCCCCGATGATGAAGGCCGCCCCGGCGATGGTCTTGGATTCCTGATTGAAAAGTTTCGGGATCATGCGCGGACACTATACCTATTTTGGCCTATTTATTCGAGGCGCGCTGCTGAATACCTATACAAGACAAAAAATGGCCGTATTAAAGCAATTTTTGTACATTATCAGTTAACATTTATAGTATTTATGATTAATTTAAAGATATTTTAAAGAATAATTTTGTCATACATACTTGACAAAACATCTAAAGCATGCTAGGATAACACTATCAAGATTGTTCTGTCCCACAAAGGAGATATAAAGTGAAGAACAGCGTTTTTTTCATCCTCGTCGTCATCATGGGCTGCAGCGCTACGGAGCCGCCCACGCCCGTCGATGACGCCCCGGCGAGCGACCCGGTCGCGACGACGACCTGCAGCTGGTACGCCGTCCACATGACGGACTACACCCGCGGCAACGGTACCCGGACGGGCCGTGTCCGCGCCTACCCGGTCGTCACGGCGTCCCGCCACCAGAATCACGGCACCGTCGAGTCCTCGCTCAATGTCGCTGCCATCGGTTGCGGCGCCGTCCTGGTCCACGAGATCGAGGCGTCGCTCACCTACGCGACCGTCGCTGACCGCGACGCTGCCACCACGCACCCCGTCTTCCTGACCACCCCCACGGTGGACGGGCTGGTGAAGTTCGCCAGTGCCGTCGATGCCCTGATCAGCCGAGACAGTCCCGAAGCGCCCGTGGTCTGGACCGACGGCCTGCAGGACACCGATGACGTGACCTTCGGTCGCATCGAGACGCTGCCGGTCGACGCGAGCACCTCCACGAACCTGGTCATCAGCGCGACCATGCCGGCCAACGTCGACCCATCGACCGTCAAGGTCGCCGTCTCCAGCATCGTCTGGACGGATGCGGAGACCGGTCAGGTCTTCCGCACCAACCTCTAGCGCGTACCGATTCCATCGGTATGCGACTCCCGCCTCCACAAGAGGCGGATTTGATATTTTACAAGGTTTTTACCTTGACATGACGCGAAAATAAAGGTACCTTGCACGCACAAGAAAATTACGCATCCCACCCATATGCCGCATCTCAGGAAGTCGTTCGTCGGCGTGACCCTTCTCGTCCTCCTCGGCGTCGGCTGTTCTTCGACAACCCCCATGAGCGTTCCTGCACCACAATCCCTCGCGCCACAAGCAGCCGCTCCGGCCCCTCAAGACGCTGGCGCGTTCAATCCGACTGATGTCAGGATCGGCGATCAGGTAGCAGGCATGGCCGTGACGAAGGTCAGCCAAGCCACCGACCTGAAATCCCCGGCCACGAGCGACGACTACGACGTCCAGTTCCAGGGGACCGCGGTCATCTCCGGCAGCTATGACTACGCCTTCAGCGACTTTGACGGCTCGATGGTATTAGCCTTCACGCCGGACGACGCCAGTGCAGCCAAGCTGCCGCACGCGCACGGCAAGAGGGCTTCGACCTTCCTCCTGACAGGCAGGACGGACCCTGCCGCGCTCGGGCTTTCCGGCAAGGGGGAAAAGAAGGGTACCGCCACGATCGAGATCAAGGCATACCACATCGCCTATGCCCCGGCGGAAGTCAACGATTCCGCAGAAATCGCCCGCGCCATCGCGAAATGAGCCTCACCGAAAAACCCGGCCTGCCTCCAGGCCGGGTTTCGTTTCCCTCATGAATACTTCAAGTCCAGGAGCTTCAAGGCCTGCCTTGCGATCATCCCCTCTTCATCCGTCGGGACCACGAGGTGCTTGAGCCCGAACGGCTTGAAGGACCGCATGATCATCGAACGGATCTTTCCGGAACGTTCGCCTGCGCCGGCCGTGAAGACGACCGCGTCGCAGCCGCCCATGATCGCCATGAATTGGCCGACGTAGCGCGCGACGTCATAGACGAACATCTCCAGGGCGAGCTTGGAGCGCTTCTCCCCTTTCCTGGCGGCTTCGAGGACTTCCCGCATGTCGGCATGACCGCTGATGCCGAGCGTACCGGAACGCCTGTTCAGGAGGTCATCGACCTCGTCCGGCGACATCTTGCGTTCGCGGATGAGCCAGATGGGGATCTCCGCATCGATGTCGCCGCAGCGGGTCGACATGGTCAGGCCTTCGAGCGGCGTGAAACCCATGCTCGTGTCGATGGCGGCGCCATTTCTCACGGCCGTGACGGAAGCGCCTGAACCCAGATGGCACGTCACGAGCCTCAGCTTCGATAACGGCTTCTTCAGGAGCTTGGCGGCTTCCTGCGCGACATATTCATGCGAAATGCCGTGAAAGCCGTACTTGCGTATGCCATGCTTCTCGTAGAGGTCGTACGGCAGCGCGTACATGTAGGCGTAGTCCGGCATCTTCCGGTAGAAAGCCGTATCGAAGACCGCGACGTTCGGGACGCCGGGCGCGAGGCGCATGGCCGCTTCGATCCCCAAGACGTTCGGCGGATTGTGCAGCGGGGCCAATCGATAGAGCTCCTTGAGCTTGGCGATGACCTTGGCGTCGATGCGCGTCGGCGCGACGAACGCAGCGCCCCCATGGACGACGCGGTGGCCGAAGGCCGCGATCTCCCGCACCCGGAAACCGCGCCGTTCAAGATCGGCGAAGGCCTCGGAGAGCGCCGCCGCGTAATCGCCTTCGACGCGCTCGATCAGTCCGGAGGCCAGGATCCTGCCGCGCCGGTCGAACAGCTTGTACTTCAATGAGGAGGACCCGCAGTTGATGACGAAGATCATGCGCGGGGGCTTACTTCGACGATCGAACCGAGCGTGCCTTGTCCGGAAAGCGCGGCCGCGTTCGCCTCATCGGTGTCGAGATGCACGTTCATCCGGAAACTCGGGTGCACGCGGACCGCCACCTCGTGGACGGTGACGGGCGCGCCGCCGGGGATGCGGACGGAAATGACGTCGCCTTGCCGCAACCCCAAGGCTTCGGCTTCCTTGTCGGAAACATGCAGGTGCCGGCGGTCGTTGATGACCCCCTCCGTCAGCTCGACCGAACCATGCGGACCGACCAGCTCGCACCGGCCGGAACCGGCAAGGTCGCCGGAAATCCGAAGCGGCGTCTCGATGCCCAGCGAGAGCCCGTCCGAGACCGCCAGTTCGACCTGGGTCCGCTTCCGGCATGGGCCAAGCACCCGGGCTTCCTTCTGGCCTTTCGGACCTTTGATCACGACCTTTTCTTCATAGGCGTACTGGCCGGTCTGCGACAGCTCCTTCAGGACCTTCATCTGATAGCCGGGGCCGAAAAGGACGTCCTGATGCTCCTGGGAGAGATGGACATGCCGTGCGGAAAACTCGATGCGGACGCCGTGGCCGACGGCCTGATGCTCATTCTGTCTCGTCATAGCGTTTCATGATCGGAGTCTCATCATAACCGAGGATGAACCGGGCGATGCGCGCGACCAGCGTCTTCTCCTTGCTCTTGCCGAACCTCTTGAGCCGCGACTTCGGCGCATGGAAGGTGGTGACGGCCCGCTCGATCCAGCGGGCGTTCCATCTCACGACGGCGCCGAGGAACCCCTTCCTCCAACGGGCGCCCGTCAGGCGCTTGTTGACGATCTTGATGGCCGAGTCCGGACAGACGCGTTCGCAGGTCTCGCAGCCGATGCATTTATCGAGGTCGATGCAGATGCCCGGCTCTCCGAGCATGCCAAGGTCCTTGCCGTGCCAGCTGATGGCGTTGACCGGGCACTTGATGATGCACTCGCCGCAGGATTTGCAGAGCCCGTTGAACCGCGTGACGCGGACCTTGGCGTTCTCCTCCGTCTTGGGCCGGAAGCGCCGGAGCGCTTCGGGCGTGTCGCGGTCCATGTCAGGCGAGGCCATAGCCTTTTTCGAACGCGTTACGATTCAGCTCCTTGAGCGACGGATCCTTGGCGTACTTGGAGGCGAATACATGATCGAGCGCCGCCTCGAACCGGTCCTTGTCGAGCCCGGGGATCCGTTTCACCATCGCGCCCATCATGACCATGTTGAAGACGCGCGGTTTCCTGAACTCCTCCTTGGCGATGCGCCCCGCATCGATCTCGATCGGCTTCCAGCGGGCGATCAGCGAAAGGTCCTTCACCAGATAGCTGTTGACGACGACTTCGGTACCCTCCTTCAAGTAGCCATGGATGCGTTCGACGGCCCGCTGGGAAAGCGCGACCCACAGATCCGCTTTCGCGAACTTCGGATACGCGGGCACGGCCTCGCCGATCTGGGCGAAGGCTTCCGTCACGCCGCCGCGCTTCTCGGTCGAGAAATACGGCACGTAAACGGCCTTCTTGCCCTGATCGAACGCCGCCTGGGCGATGATCTTGGCGATCGACTGCACGCCTTGCCCGCCTTCCCCGCAGATGACGATCTTGAACGTTTCCTGCATATCAGAACTTGCCGAGCCGATACGCCTTGGCCATCCTGTTCTCGAGGATGTCGAAGGTGGCATGCGGGTCATCGATCGTGCCCCAGCTGAGCGTGCAGGGCGAAAGCACTTCCAAGAAAGCGAAGCCCTTGCCCTCTTTGACGAACGCCAGCGCCTCCGTCATGAGACGGCGCAGTTCGAGCTGCCGCGTCGTGATGCCGCGGCCGATCCAAGCCCCCGGATTCAGATGACGGACGAGGTCAGGCCCCTTCACGAAATGACTGTCGGCGCCGTATGGCGTGGTGGCCGTCCTGGTGCCCGGCAGGGTGGTCGGCGCTTCCTGTCCGCCGGTCATCGCGTAGACCGCGTTGTTGACCACGATCACGAGGATGTTCTCGTCGCGGATGGCGGCGTTCAGCAAGGAACCCAGCCCGATGGCATAGGCGCCGCCATCGCCGACGTACGCGACGGAGACGGCCTGCGGATTGCCGCGCTTCACGCCGACCATGACCGGCACCGTGCGCCCATGATGCGTCTCGATCGTATCGATATTGAAGAAGTCGAAGGCCAAGAGCGAACAGCCGATGTCGACGCCGAAGGCCACCTGCTTCTGGATGCCGAGATCGTCGACGGCGAAACCGAAAGCCTTCAGGACCTCCGGATGCCCGCAGCCAGGACAGAAGAGATGCGGTTTCGATTCGATACGCACGCACCGCGGGAACGCGAGCGGGCTCGTCATGTCGCTCATACGTGATGCTTCCTGACCAGATCGACGATCTCATCGACGTTGATGCCGATCGAAGGCCTATGATGCTCGATCATCGGCGCGTCGGTCACGCCGTAGAGGGTCTCTTTCACCAATCGCGAGAGCTGCGCGATCGCCGATTCCGGCACGATGATGCGCTTCGCTCCCTTGACCGCTTTCTTCAGGGCAGCGCTCGGGAACGGGCGCAGGGTGATCGGGCGGAACAGGCGTGCCTTGCCGCCGAGCTGATCGACGGCTTGCTTGGACGCCGCCCCGACGATGCCGAAAGCGACGATGAGCGTTTCGGCCCTATCATCGCCGTAGGTCTCGTGTTCCTCGATTTCCGGCGCTGCCTTGTCCCAAGCGTCCTTGATCTCCATGTTGACCTGCAAGGTCTCCTCCTCCAGGTTCAGGCAGTTGCGGTAGCAGGAATACTCCACGCCGTCCTGGACGCGGATGTGCACTTCCGGCTTCGGCACGACCTGATCGATGGGCCGGTCGCGCTTTTCCTCCAGGAGGTAGCGCTCCGTCGACGCCATCACGATGCCGCGGTCATGGGGATCATAGATCTCGACCTCGCCCATCATCTTGGCCTGGTAGCCGTCGGCCAGGACGAACGTGGGGAAGCGATATTTCCAGGCGGTGTTGAAGGCCTTGATGCCGTAGTCGTAGAGCTCCTGGAGGTCGGAGGGCGCGTAGACGACACGATACCCGTTGCCGTTGCCGCCGAAGGCCGTGAGCGTCACTTCCGATTGCGAATAGATGACGGTGGACGTGGAGGGTCCGCCGCGCTGGTTGATGTAAGCGACGATCGGGATGCGCATCGCTTCGCACATCGAGAAGGCGTCCTGCATCAGCACGTTGCCCGGGCCTGCCGTGACGGTGAAGGCCTTGGTGCCGGCGAGCGCCGCTCCGGAGAGCATGAAGGAAGCCCCGATCTCGTCCTCGGCCTGCAGGAACACGAGTCCGTCCTTCTTCCCCTGCTCCGATCCCGCTTCCTTGGCCCACCAAAGCAAAACCTCCGAACCCGGGGTGATCGGATACCCGTACATGCCCGTCGCCCCGGCCGCGCGCGCAGCACGTGCCAGGACTTCGTTGCCCATCAGGAATTGCTTTTCTCGCATGAAAGGAGTATATCAGGAAAGGCACGGATGGCCCTGTGGGGAAACCTCGGGGTCATGGTAGAATCAAGGTACCTATTAAATCCGCTCACGAACACGTGTTTATGGAAAGCACCGCGAACGCCCCGATGTCAGAGCAGGGAAAGAACGTCCCGGATCAGAACCCCAAGAAAAAGGCGTCATTCCGTTTCAAGCTGACTGACGAGGAGATCAAGGCGCAGGTGGAAGGCTATTCGACCTTGAAATTCCAGAAGACCTCCAGGGGACAAGCCTCGATCATGATCGGCATCGTCTTCGTGCTTACGCTCCTTGCGCTGTTCATCATGCGGGGCGCAAGCGGGATTCCCACGCTCAACGTGCTGGTCATCCTTGAGATCGCGGTCTATGCGGCCCTTGGCATCGGTGTCATCAAGGGCGTCCGTTGGGCCAGCATGGCCGTCCTCGTCGTCTGGACGCTGGACAAGGCGTTGCAGCTTGCTACGGCCCCGGCGCAGGCAGTGACCATCCTGATCTGGTGGTTCATCGTCGCCAAGTTCCTGTACAACTCCCATCAGGTCGAAACGGCCCGCGCCGCGATGCCGGAAAAGAAGTGAACGGAAAAAACGCCCCGCCTGATGCGGGGCGTTTTTCGTTTCCGAAGCAAGCGATTCAGTCCAGCGCCCACGGGGACTTCTTCGGCGCGTACAGCCAGAGGATGTCGTCGCCGTCGATCTCGATCTCGATCTTCTCGAGCGCGGAACCTTCCGGAGCGCCGCCGACGTCCGGGACGGCCATGCCGGTCCTGCAATCGAACTGGGCGCCGTGCCAGTCGCATTCGAAGCGTTCGCCGACGCAACGGAGCTTGCCGCCCATGTGGGTGCAGAAGTTGACGTAGCCGCGCAACCGATCGCCGGTATTGACCACGATCAGGTCCTTGCCCATGGCGCGATAGGATCTGGAACGTCCGGGAGGGATTTCGGCGACGCTGCCGATCTTGACCTTTTCCATGTTCAGCGGAGCACGCCGCCCCATTCGACGACCGTGAAGCCTTCGCGCTCGGGCGTATGGATGCGGAAACCACGGACATCGATCGGCGCAGCGAGCGGCTTGAAATCCATCAGGATACGGATGATGCGGTCCGGTTTCGGCACGACCTCCATCGGCGCGAGCGCATCCATCGCCTGATTGCCGAGGAACGTCACGAAATAATACGGCGAGTCCTGCATGCGCGGCTCCCAGAATCCCATGAAGTCGGCGCTCTCCTTGGCGTTGAGCCCGAGCTGGGAGAGCTTTTCCTTCAGGAAACCATGAACGTCCTTTTGCGCGACGCTCCAGCCGCGCGTCGGCGTCTCGTACAAGCCGCCCCGCCCTTCCCAGAAAAGATACGGGTAGGACTTGCCGTCGCTCAGGTCCGTGAGTTCTCCGCTCGGCGTCGCCCGTGCGTTCCAACCTTCGCGATACGCGGGCTCGGTCTTGGTGAAGCCGCCCTGCGGAGCGAGCTTCACGCTGACGTCCTCCGTCTTCGGAGGATAGAGGTAGATGACGGGCTTGCCGCATTCGGCGGCCGGCATGAACTCCGTGCCTTGGAATCCGATCAAACGCCCGAATGCGTCATACCAGAAGAAGACCGGCTTCGAGTCGATGAAATCGGCATACGACACATCTTTGGAAGCGTCGCGACCTTCCCATCTCGGCGCATATGAGGCATAAATATCCTTCAGGATCTGATGGTCGGTGTCCTTGAGGAGATAGATTGTCTCGCCCTGAGGAGTGGTGCCGGAAGGCTTCAGATCTGCCCTCACGACACCCTTGACGACGTTGGCAAAATTCTGCGCGCCGCAGCCGCCCATCCGGCTCATCCAGTACTCCTTAGTGTTCCTGGTGCCATCCGACCAGGTAAGTGCAGGCACGTGCAGCTTCTCATCGTAAAACTTCGGGCGCAATGCATACGAACGGATGGTCCCATCCGGAGCGGCGACGTAGAAACCGTATTGAGGAAAGACGTTCTTCGTACCATCGTCGGAATCCATGAAAACATTGCCCACCCCAGGATCAGTGAAAGCGATTTTCTTGTGATCAAGATCGAGCGGCGGTGTGCCGACCTGCAAGGCCGGAGAGCCCCAAAATCCGCTCTGCACCATGGAAAAAACTTCAGTGCCGCGTACGAGCCTTTCAGGCAAGTGCAATTCAGGCGCCTCAGCCGTCCTATCGATGACAAGCTTTGATGCGTCAAAATCCTGACAGTCGGGTTCGGACTGATCGAAGTCAGGTTCCGGAGAATGCCTTGCAAGCAGCACAGGTTTTCCGTTTTTCGGCAGGATAAAATGGAACGGGGAGGCCGAACCGCCCATCGAACAGCGGATCGATACGTCGATGATGGCCAGCTTTCCGCCAGTGTACGTGCCATCCTTGATGACGCCGACCTGTCGATAGTTTCTCGGATTCAGGTACAGTGGTGCAGAGTCGGTTGCTGAAGCGTCATAGCCCCGAAAAGCCTCATACGATTCAGTGAAGACGTCGACGGGATCGATCGGCACCGGCACTGACCATGCTACATGCAGCTCTCCAGTGCTGATCTCATCAGGAGCGGTGGCACTCCGTGTCGCTGGAATCGGATGTTCGATCGCATCAGGTCCCGCTTGCGGCGTCGGCGCAAGTGCGGATGCCGTACAGCCCGCACCCAAAAAGACGAGCGCGGCGGCGGCGAGGGCGACGGAAAGGCTCTTGTTCATGGGGAATGCGTGAGAGTAAAGATGCCGGACGCGATGGCGGATTTCTCTTCGTCCGAAGCGACCGAATCGTCGGCCAGCTTCTGTAACAACGTACTCCGCCGATCATAGGGCATCAAGGACGCCTGCGCCCGCTTGATGTCGATCGGCAACAGGTAGAAGGTCGTGCCGGATGCGGAATCGGCGATGCCGACGGCAAGGCCCCGGCTCGTCTCCGGGCTGAAGGACTGGTCGAAGATGAAGTTGCCGAGCGAGTAGAAAATGGCCTTCCCCTTATACGTCTCGACCGGCTGGATGACATGCGGATGCGCGCCAAGCACCACGTCGGCCCC
Source organism: uncultured bacterium (assembly GCA_937900255.1). Taxonomy (GTDB): domain Bacteria; phylum Patescibacteriota; class Patescibacteriia; order SG8-24; family DYFX01; genus DYFX01. Next base: position 43,334 of record CALCDZ010000001.1, on the reverse strand, counting down.
GGCATCGATGAACCGATGCGCGAGCGCGACCTGCATCCGTGTCGGTTGCGGCTGGTATTCGACGCCCCAATGCGGGTAGACGGCCACGAAATCCCCTGCCCGTTTCGCCTCCGCGATGGCGGCAAGCACGTTATCCGGCCCGTGGCCGCTGAACTGGTGGTACCCGATCTGGGCGACGCGGCGCTCGCGCACGACCGTCGTGGAGGAGACGGCACCCGCATCGGACGGGTCGCCGAACGGCTCGATGCCGGCTCCACGCAATAATCCGCGCGAGGCCGCGAGCGCAGACGCCCCGAAGTTCATGGCATGGTTGTTGGCGAGCCCGAAGTGCGTGAAACCGATGCGCTGCAGGAGCGGCAAGAGACTCGGCATGAGAGGGAAACGGAGATCATCCGGCTTCACGGGACGTTTCGCGATCGGCGCGTCGAAGAATACGCCCTCCGCGTTGGCGGTCACGATATCGCTGCCCTTGAACAGGCGCGGCAGCCGTTCGAAAGGATAGCCCGGACCGTGCCTGCGCATCTCGGCTTCGACGCCGCGCGCCAGCATCATGTCGCCCAGCGCCAGAAGCGTCACGTCGTCATCGGACGTCCTCTCCCCCGCCATGAACGTACCGACCAGATAACTCGTGACGTCCGGCTGGTCCGGCCGCCCTGAAAGGACAGACGAGTCCGAACGGGCGAGCAGCGAGAACCTCTCGGCACCCGCATCTTTAAGGAGGCGCATCGAAAGCCGCAGGCCCGGCATCGAGTCGACATCGAGCGCCGAGACGCCCGCGTCATCGAACGACGAGACCACGGCCAAGCTCTTGCGATCATGGAATCCGGCCGCAACGGCCGTCATCTCATGCGAAAAATCGAACGACGCCACGAAAATCGCGTCGCGGCCGAAAATCCCCTTCGCGGCTTCCGCGAACTTCGCCACGTCAGGCTCCCCCGCCGTATCACGGACGATGACCGGCACCACGCGCGCGTTCGGGAGCGATTTCCGTATGAACGGCACGATGCCGGAGACGCCGTGCTCGTTCGTGAACGGATCCTCCTCGACCGTCACCGCGCCCGCCGCTTCCAGCGACCGGACCGCTTCGGCATCGCCTGGCAGCGGGCCGTAGGGCGTCCGCCAATCGGACGCGGTCGTGATGACCTTCCCTTTACCGGCAGAAAAATGATTGGGGCTGATGAGGACCACCGTCACGGCACGGTCAGTGGAGATCGTCTCGAATGCCTCGGCGATCAGACGCGCCGCCAACAGGTGATGCGGCACCAGGATGCCTCTCACGGCCCCGTCGCTGGACTGGGGAGCGGCGGCCGCGTAGCCCGCATCGAAGACGGGCGACGTGCTGAAATACGAGTACTGCCGTTCCGCCCGCGCCGGCGCAGGAGGAGCCGCTGGCCGCTTCCGGAAAAAGAAAAACGCGCTTCCGAGCGCGAGCATGACCGCCATGGAGACGGCGATCCTATGCGTGATCTTTCGCACGGACATCCTTGTCGTAACCGAACGTGTAATTGAAGCGGCCATTCCTGATCTGCCCGCGCGTCAAGAGGTGCAGCTCCGCCAGCAAATACTTGGCGAAGATCGGTAAACGTCCGTCCCGGTCGAACCGGCGGACGGAGACGCGGATCCTTGAGCCGGTCATCACGCGGAACTTCCCGACCCTGCTGGCCCGGTCGACGTAATCATGATCCTCCGCCAATTGGATCGTCTCATCGAATCCGCCGATCCGCTGATGCAGGCGCTTGGAAGCGAAGATGCAGAAACCCGGCGCATGCGCTTTCGTGAACTGCGTCGCCATCATGTGGGCGTTGAAGACGTTGTGCGCGAACAGGTCGATCGCCCTGCCGCCCAGCGGCTTGATGAGGCACGTGCCGGCATCGAGCCCGCGCCGGGCGAACTGCTCGACCTTTCCGGCGAGCCAATCGGTATCGGGCAGGATCACGTCCGCGTCCAGGAACAGGAGCAAATCGCCTTTTGCGGCAACCGCCCCGAGATTCCTTCCGGGACCCGGCATGCCGCCCTCCACCACCCGGGCGCCGAACCGCTCGGCGATCTGCCGCGTCCGATCGGTCGATCGCGCGTCAGCCACGACAATCTCATACCCCTCAAAACGCTGGCTTCGGATGGAAGCCAGCAGGCGAGGCAGATATTCCTCTTCGTTATACGTCGGGATGACGATGCTGAGCATATTGCGATTTTCCGCTTAAATCAGCAGGAAAATCTCATCAAGAGGCAGTATAGCATGCTTAGGAGATCCTGACCAGATGCTATCTCACTGGAACCTTGCCGCCTCGATACGGATCAGTCGGTCATCGTCAGGTCTCGGCAGCCCGCGTCCATCCGTATTGGAAGTCGTGAAATACAGCTTGCCGTCGGGACCGGCCGCGACGGCGCGGATGCGCCCGAATTCCCCTTCGAAATTGGCCAAGACGGGTATCGGAGTTGCGCCGATCTTGGCCTGATAGAGCGCTTCGCCCCGTAACCCTCCGAAAAAGAGGTTCCCCCCCGCAACCGCGGAACCTGCCGGTGCCCAGGGTTCGGACGATCCGGAGTGCACGGCCGCCGTCCGCAGGCCATCCGCCGTCTCATCGCCTTCAATGACGGGCCAACCGTAATTGGCTCCGGCTTCGATGAGGTTCAACTCATCGAGTCCTGTCCGCAACAATCCGGAGCGGCCATGCTCGGTGGCCCACAGACGGTTGAGGGAGTCCCGGGCCAATCCTTGGACGTTCCTGTGCCCATAGGACCAGACCGGCGTCCCGAACGGGTTTCCTGAAGGGACCGAGCCGTCGTCATTGACGCGCAAGATCTTGCCGGCGAGCGACCCGAGATCCTGGGCCGAAGGCGCATTCCCTGCATCGCCCGTACCTATGTACAAACGTCCATCGGGACCGAAAGCCAGGGCGCCGCCGTCATGTTCGGAGGAAGCCGGGATGCCCTGCACGACCGTCGTAGCCTCGGAAAGCGCGTCGTCCTTCAAGCGATAGCGCATGACCCGGTTCTGTAATCCATCCGGCGCTTGCGCTGTCTGATAAAGATAGATCCAGCGGTTTTCGGAGAAGCGCGGATGGATGGCCAGCCCAAGCAAACCGCCTTCACCGACGGCTTTCGTACCTTCAAGACCCGTGACATCATGGACCACGCCGTCCTGACCGATCCGCTTGAGCGCCCCTCGCCGCTCCGTCACCAGGACGGAGTCGTCCGGCAGGAACCCGATCGCCCACGGCGCGTCCAATCCGGACGCCAGCACGCGGACCCCTCCGCCGAGATCGCTTGCGAGAAGACCTTGCCTCGCGACGGCCTTTCCCGGAAAGCGGACCTGGAAAAACGCCCAGACAAGAAGATTGCGGTGGAGATATCCGATGGCGCACGCCGCCGCCAGGAGCGCGATCACGATGAAGGCCGGAAGGCGACGCAGGAACGTATTCTGGAATGTCATGGCAGAAGAAGTATAGCACGCATTTTCCTTCGCGGTCTGGTATGATGAAGCCGCTATGCGACGCATCGTCTTCATCTTCCTGCTCTCCTGCACGCTCTTGGCGAACCCGGCCTTGGCCTCCGGAACGAGGCCGCCCATCTATCGGGACATCGGACGCAATTTCCGGACCGGCGCCACCTTCTACCTTCAGACGCTCGATGGATGGTTCATGGCGATCCTCTCCAGGCTCGGATGGAAGACTGGCGCTTCGACGCTCGGCGAAGGCACTTCCTGCCTGACGTCGACGCCATGCGCGCCAGGTCTCACCTGCCTCAACACCTGCGACGATCAGGACTGCCGAAGCTTCACGAAACGCTGCGCCAAAGGCATCGATCGTCTCGCTGTCCTCGGGGAGTTCTCGCCCTGCAGCAACAAGGACCTGTGCGCGGACGGGACCGAATGCACGCGCGTCTGCCCGACTGGAGCGACGTGTTCCGGCCCTTCGAACGTCTGCCTGAAACCGCCGGTACCGGCCGGAAGCTGCACGTCCGACGCCGACTGCGTCGCCGTCTGCGGCCAATCCCCGTTCCCGCCGATCGGGCCGGCCGCCTTGGCCGCCCGCTGCGTCCAGGGCGCGTGCACCTGCACGCCATTCAAGATCGAACCATCGGCGGAGCGCGTCGCATGTCCGGAAGGATCGCCCGGTCCGATCGATTGCCCCGTCGACACCCACGCGGCCTGTGCCCGCCTCGCCTGTACGGATGGGAACTGCCCGATCGCCGGCACGTGCTTGACGGCCCCGGCGTACGGCGGCGCCTGCCTGGACGACGCGGAATGCGCCTCCGCTGAATGCCCGCAGGGCGCCGAGGCGTTCTGCGCGAACGATGACCGTCGATGCAAGTGCCGTACCCAGGACATACGGGCGATCCCCTGCCAGTCAGCAGCCGATTGCGGCGACCCCTCCCTTTGCTCGAAAGACGAGATCCGTGCCTGCGTGAACGGCGCGTGCGCCTGCGCGCCGAACGCTCCCGCCCCTTCCGCCTGCAGGACGGTTTCGGATTGCAGCGAGGACTGCCCTCCCGGATACGCGCCCGGCTGCGACCGGAACGCCTGCGTCTGCCAGAAGACGCGCGTCGCCCCCGTCGCCTGCCGGACCTCGCAGGACTGCGGGTCCGTGTCATGCCCGGACGGCTACGACAAGGCCTGCAATGAAAGCGTCTGCGCATGCACGAGACAGGTCCAGCCCTGACGGATTGACGAGAACGCCGAAAAAGGCTAGCCTATGCGCACATGAAGTTCGGGCAAGGACTCACCATGCGCGTCGAGGCTTTCGACGAACGCGGCCGCGGCATCGGCAGGACCGATGCCAAGAAGACGGCAGCGTATTTCGTCGTGCCCGGCGAATCGATCGAGGGCGTTTTAGCCGGTCGCAAGCAAGGGGTGGCGCGGATGGATGACGTGCGGATCGTCGAAGCCTCGCCCGACCGGGTGAAGGCCGAGTGCCCGCATGCGGGTTCCTGCGGCGGCTGCGCCTGGCAGCACGTGGCCTACGAACGCCAACTGAGAGAGAAGCGCGGAGCGGTCGAGAAGACGCTCTCGGCGGTCGGGGTCACGGCCACCTCCATCTCCCCCGCCACCGAGCGATTCCACCATCGCAACCGCATGGACTACGTCTTCGGACCTGGGGGCGAATTGGGCCTCAAGCAGCCAGGAAGATGGGATGCGCACCTCGACCTCTCGACCTGCCTGCTGCTTTCTCCCGATGGTTTCGAGGTCGTGAAGCGCGTCCGCGACTGGGCGCACGCCCACGCCATCCAGCCATGGGACAACAAGGCGCACCTCGGCTTCCTGCGCTATCTCGTGATCCGCGAGGGCAAGGAGACCGGCGAGCGCCTCGCCATGCTGGTCACCGCCGACGGCCCGCTCGAAAAGGAGCGCGAGCTCGTGGAGGCGCTCTCCCCCCTTTGCACCTCCATCGTCCATGGCATCAACCCGACCGTCACCGACCTCTCGATCGCCCAGACCTTGCGCCCGCTGAAAGGAGAAGCGCTGCTGCGTGAAAAAGTCGGCGGCGTGACGTACCGCATCCATCCGAACGCGTTCTTCCAGACCAACACCCGCATGGCCGGCGTGCTGCTCGAGCACGTGCGCGCCCTGGTGAAGAGCGGAACGCACGCGCGCCTGCTCGACCTCTACTGCGGCGGCGGATTCTTTTCCCTGGCGCTCGCCAAGGACGTCGAGTCCGCGCTCGGCGTCGAGCTCGACGCGCAGGCCATCAACCAAGCCGAGGCCACGGCCGAAGAGAACGGCATCGGCAACGTCCGATACCGCGCCGAAGCGGCCGAAGCGCTCTCCTGGGAGACCGAGAACCCGGACGTCGTCATCGTCGATCCTCCTCGCAGCGGGCTGCATCCGAAGGTGCGCAAGACGCTGCTCGAAAAGCTGCCGCCGCGCATCATCTACGTCTCTTGCGGTTACAAAGCCCTGGCGACCGACCTGGCGGAACTGCTCAAGGCCTACAAGGCCGAACCGGCCGCCTGTATCGACCTCTTCCCCCATACCCCGCATATCGAAACTGTCGTAGAATTGAAGAGACTATGAAAGTCGGATTCGTCGCCCTGGTCGGGCGCTCCAACACCGGAAAATCGACCCTGCTGAACGCGCTGGTCGGCTCCAAGATCGCCATCACCACGCCCAAGCCGCAGACCACCCGCCAAGCGATCCAGGGCGTCTACCACTCGAACGAGGGGCAGATCATTTTCGTCGATACGCCCGGCGTCTTCCGCAAGCGCCGCGATGCGCTGACCAACCGCATGAACCAGGCCGCCCGCGGCGCGCTCGAAGGCGTGGACCTCGTGCTGTACGTGGTCGACCCGACGCGCGCCATCGGCGAAGAGGAAGAGGACATCATGGACCTGGTCCGGGACGTGAAGTCCCAGAAGATCCTGGTCATCAACAAGATCGACGAGCCCCGTCCCAAGTACATCGAGGATTACCGGGCGCTCTCCTCCGATTTCGCCGTCACGGTCGAGATCTCCGCCCTCAAGGGCACGCACCTGAAGACGCTGACCAAGGAAGTCTTCAGCCGCTTGCCCGAAGGCGAGGCGGTCTATCCGGAACACCAGATCACGAACCTCGACAACAAGACCTGGTACTCGGAACTGATCCGCGAGAAGCTCTTCATGGCGCTCCACCAGGAGGTGCCGTACACGGTCGCCGTCGAGATCGACGAGATCGAGAAGCGTCCGACGAAGCGCGGCGGCAAGGAGATGCTGTACATCAAGGCGCGCATCCTGACCGACAGCGACCAGCACAAGCGCATGATCATCGGCGCCGGCGGCCAGAAGATCCGCGACGTCGGCACGGCCACCCGCAAGGAACTCGAGCACATCCAAGGCGAACCCGTCTTCCTGGACCTCGAAGTCGTCACCGACCCGCATTGGCCGGAACGGATGCAATAAAATCTCCGGACGCAAATGCCAGCCATTTCCGTGGCTGGTTTTTGATCGGGCACATGGCACGCCCCACACGTCCGCTTCATGACTTCGCGTCGTGGAGGATGTTGAACCCCCCCCTTCTCCTGGATAAGACCGAAGGCGCATTGAATCGGGATCAGCGCGCCTACGCTTCGCATCCGGGCGGGCGGACACCGGAGACCACGCCAAGGCTTCCGCCTAATTCGTGACGATATCCGAGAGCTTCCTCCGATTGCCCTGCCATTCCGTCTCCGCATGCAGCCGCGCGGACAGTTCTTCGTCGTAGAGCACGCCATAGCCGTAGTTCAGCGCCGCGTCGACCCGATCGGTCCCGGCCTGGTCACGTCCGGCCTTCTGCACCGTGCAGCGATGGCGTGCAATCGGCCAGCTCGGCGAGCCGTGAGGCTTCTTCCATCACGAGCACGAATCCAGGATCGCGCCCGACATCCGCGACCAAGACGATCCGGAACCGAATCTTTCCCGCGACGAACCGTTTCGCATAATGAAGCGCCTCGCCAGATCCGGCGGTGCGTAGCTGGGTGTGACGGAGACGCGTGAAGCCCACCAGCGAACCCGGCACGATGCGTGCCTCAGGCTTCCCGAACCGCTCAAGCATGCCCTCCTCACGGGGAACCCCCCGCAACAATCTGCTCTCTCCGCCTTCGGATACGCGTGCCGAACGTAGTGATCAGGATGTCCATATGTGACCATACCAACCACCAAACGGCTTAGTCACGCAGGGGGCGCGGAATCCAATAACATCGCACTTTCCCCTAAAATACTGGCTGTCGTACAATGTGTCTTTGTGAGACACCTGCTGCAACTCCTGGACACGCGGTCGGAATGGCGTCGTTGGCGATCTTGCCCCCCATGCGCACATGACCGGAAACCCGAAGCGCGAGCCGATCGGCTCGCGCTTGATGTCGTGGGGCACTTGATTCCCACAGGAGACCTGAATTCTTGTCATCGCCTTCAGCGTCGTCTCCGTCAGGCCACGGATGGCACCACATCGGGAAATCGCCAACAACGAAGAAATCGACAGCGCCCCAGACGCCGGTCGTTAGTGACCTACGGTACCTTTGTCCATATGCATGATGCCCCCCTTCCAGGGTGATTCGTTAGCATGGTCGACACCTAGGACTCCGCGCCCGACTCGAGTGTCCAACGTGCTGGAAAGCGTAGCGCTTCGGAAATCTTCTCTCCAGCTATTCTGAGCTATTCCGCGCCGTTAGAAAACTTACACTTCCATCATACGACGCGTTGCGCAAAGGTGCAAGGTGTCTCCTATACACACATGTAGGTCAAGGTAGTCATTACGGGCGTTCACGGCGGCGCGCAGTTAGCTCTTCGGCCACCACGACAATGCGTTCGGCGCGCGAGGGTATCGGAGCGGACCCGGCGGTTGACAGGGTCGCACAGCGCGTCCTTGTGAGACACCTGCTGCTACATTGCTTATGTCGAGAACGATAAACTTTGCGTCGCCCAGATAGGGCTCAACACCGACGATCGGATGTTCCGCATCTGCAACATACGACAGGCTGGACCCCAGCTTCGCCAAACTCATTGATGCCTTTGAAGTGGTGCGCGATGGTGTCGCAGTCGGGTTCGATCGGCAAGCCGGAGCCGTCGCATTCGATCCGATGCACGCGAGTACGTTCCACCCGCTCAGGACAACATTGCCCATGCTGCACTTCGCAAGAGCGGATGCAGGCATCCTGCGAACATGACAATAATCACGGCCCTTTGTTGATTTCTTGAGGCAGCAAGAAACTGACGCACCTGTTGAACTTCTCGAACGAGCCTGGCCCAACCGTCATCGGAAACGACTTTTGTATTTTATACGGCTCGGAAAGCATGGCGTACGGCTTATGCGACATGCCTAGCCGTCTTCAAGCTTTCTCCTTTTTGCCTTATACTTACCCCATATGGCCAATCCTCCCATCCCGAACATGCCCGGAACCACGCAGGACCTCGGAGACCAGTTCGGCTGGCGCATCTTCCGCATCATGGCCGAGTTCGTCGACGGTTTCCAGCTGATCCAAGGACTCAAGAACACGGTATCGTTCTTCGGTTCGGCCCGTTTCGGCGAGGACGACTACCACTATAAGGAGGCGCTCGATCTCGGAAAGAAGCTCGGAGCGGCCGGCTATACGATCGTGACCGGCGGAGGCCCCGGCATCATGGAGGCCGGCAACCGCGGCGCGATGGAAGCGGGCGCGCCGTCCATCGGACTGAACATCCAGCTGCCCAAGGAGCAGAGCCTGAACGCCTACACGACCCAGTCGCAAGGCTTCCACTATTTCTTCACCCGCAAGGTGATGCTGTCCTTCGCCGCGCAAGCCTACGTCTTCTTCCCCGGCGGCTTCGGCACGCTCAACGAGCTGACCGAACTGCTGATGCTCGTCCAGACGAAGAAGATCGAACCCCTCCCGATCGTCCTGGTCGGCAAGGACTTCTGGCGCCCGTTCATGAAGTGGATCGACGAACACGTCTTCCAGCAGCACGCCGCGATCGACAGGAAGGACATGGAGATCTACCACCTCGCGCACGATACCGACGAAGCGTTCCGGATCATCCAGAACACCAAGACCTGCCCGCCGAACGCGGCGAAGTGCTGGTACGGTTACGAGGCGCGCCACGTCAGGGACGTGCCGCTGAAGTGATCTCGTATCCGAGCCCGTCCCACGGGATGCGGGCGGATTCCAGCGCTTTCAGCGCGGGTTCGGCCACCGGATGCACGGCGACTTTCAGGATCAGGGGGTTTTCCGGATCGTCGAGGATGACGAGGTCCGCGAACCAGCCGGAGGCCTGGACGACCTTCAAGAGGACGATCTTGCCGTCGACGGTAAGCGGGTAGGCATCGGACCTGCCCGTTTTTTTTACGGTGAAGGGCGAGAGTTCAGGCACGGCCGTTGCGGAACCGAAGATCCTGAAGGACAGCGCGTTGAAGGTCTTGACGGCCGTCGAAGCCGACGAGAGGGCGTTGTCGGCCAATCCGACCTTCCACTCGATGTCCCTGCCGGCCGCCAGGTCGTCATACGCGGCGCGGGAAAGCCAGAGACCGCCGTTGCGTGATGCCTTCACGTCCCCTTCCTGCCAGAAGACAGGCAAAAGCATGGCATCCGCGGTGGCATAGGAATCGATCGCGATCGTGCCGCTGGCCGAAGCGCCTGTCCAAACGATGACGCGCCGGTCAGCATCCGTAGCCGTCACCCTCACCTGCAGGGCGGTCGCGTCAAGACCCAGAAGCTGATCGACAGAACCGCTGACGCCCAGGATCGAGGGCCTGACGGTGAACGCGAGTCCTGGCCGGAGCGCGAGGCTTCCTGAAACCGCATCGGTCTTGCCGCCGCTCCTGCAACCGACCCCAAGAAGAAGCGACGCCACGATGGACAGGAAGACTCGGATCGAGAGCTTCAAAGGGCGTTTCATGGGAGGCGCTGGCTCGTGCGCAAGCGCCGGCCGATCCATCCGTAAAAGGACTGTTTGACGATCTGGACCGTGACCAGGTAACCGAGCACGATCGCTCCGATGGCCGCGAAGACGGGCGCGGGCGGCGCCATGAAGCCGAGATGCTTCCCGAGCGGCGTGACGACCACCGACCAGCCGATGATGACGGCCGCAAGCGTGCTGAAAAGCAAGGCGCCGCTCGGACGACTCTCGAAAAACGGCAGCTTGCGCGTGCGGATCACGTGGATCACCAGCGTCTGCGTCGCGAGCGATTCCAGGAACCAGCCCGTCTGGAAGACGGCGCCCGACGAACGGAACAAGGTGAAGAGCACCCAGAAGGTGAGGAAATCGAAAGCGGAACTCACCGGTCCGAAGATCCACATGAATTTCCTGACGAATGCGGCATCGAACTTGCGCGGCCGGGCGATCTCTTCCGCATCGATGCGGTCGAGCGGGATGGAGAACTGCGCCACGTCGTACAGCAGGTTGTTGAAGAGGATCTGCACCGGAAGCATCGGCAGGAACGGCAGGAACAGGGCCGCGCCCGCCATCGAGAACATGTTGCCGAAGTTCGAGCCCAGGCTCATCATCAGGTACTTCAGCGTGTTGGCGAAGGTCTTGCGTCCCTCGACCACGCCCTGTGCGAGGTCCCGCAGGCTCTTCTTCAGCAAGACGAGGTCCGCCGAAGCCTTGGCGACGTCCACGGCATTATCGACCGAGATGCCCACGTCAGCCTCCCGCAAGGAAGGCGCATCGTTGATGCCGTCGCCGACGTAGCCGACGACCCGACCGTTTTTCCGCAAAGTCGAGATGATGCGGAGCTTCTGGATCGGATTGACGCGCGCGAAAATCGTGGCTTCTTCGACGAGGACCCGCAACGCCTCGTCGCTCATCTCCTGGAGCTCCTCGCCGAGCAGGACGCCCTTGACCGGCAGCCCGATGTCAGCGGCGATCTTCCTCGTCACCAGATCGTTGTCGCCGGTGACGATCTTGATCTCGATGCCGCTCGCCTCAAGCATCCGCAGCGTTTCGGAGGCCGTATTCTTCGGCGGATCGAAGAAGGCCGCGAAGCCGAGCAGCGTCATCTCCCGCTCGTCGTCTTTTCCATAGACTTCCCGCCGGTCCGCGAGGTCGCGGACGGCCAAAGCCAGCACGCGGAAACCTTCCCGACTGAGCTTCAGGTAGGTCGCGGCGGTTTCCGATCTCGTCCGTCCGTCGAACGGGATCCTCTCGGGCCCGTACGAGCGGCAGAGGGAGAAGACTTCTTCCGGCGCTCCCTTGACGATCAGCCGCCGCCTGCCATCCTTCTCGACGACCACGGACTCGCACTTGCGCACGAAGTCGAATGGGATCTCGTCGATCTTCGCGTATGAAGAGACATCGATGGACCGGTACTCCTTGACCGCCGTATCGAAAGGATTGACGAAACCGGAATGGTACCAGCTGCTCAGGTACGCATGTTCGAGCACGTCCTCGGACTCGCGCCCGTAGCCGTCGACATGCTTGAGCAGGACGATCTTGCCTTCGGTCAGCGTGCCGGTCTTGTCGGTGCAGAGCACGTCCATGCTGCCGAAGTTCTGGATGGCCGAAAGCTTCTTGACGATCACCCCGTGGCGCGACATCGCGAGCGAACCCTTGGAGAGGTTCAGCGCGACGATCATCGGCAGCAGCTCCGGCGTCAGCCCGACGGCCAGCGCCGTGGAGAAAAGCAGCGATTCCAGCAGGTCATGCTTGACCAGCGCGTTCACGAAAAACACGAAAACGACGAGCGCGGAGGTCATCTTCAGGACCAGCAGGCTGAAGTCCTTCATCCCGCGGTCGAAATCCGTCGGCGCCTCCTTCTTGCTGAGAGACGCGGCGATGGCGCTGAACTTGGTGGCCACGCCCGTCGAGACCGTCTCCATCCAGCCCTCGCCCGTCTCGACGCTGCTGCCCATGAATACGTCCTCTCCGGACGCCCTTTCGACCGGGAACGACTCGCCTGTCAACGAAGATTCGTTGAGGAAAAAATCGTCAGCGCGCACGAGACGCCCGTCGGCCGGCACCAGATCTCCGGGCTTGAGCGAAACAAGATCGCCCGGCACGAGAGCCGCTACGGGAATCTCCCGCGCGCGGCCGTCGCGGATGACCGTGGAGGTGACCATGACCCTGCGCTGAAGCGCCTGGACGGCCTTCTCCGCCTTGAACGTGTTCAGGAAATCAAGGAAGGCGCTCATGAGCACGATGAACACGATGATCAAGGCGCTCGCACGCTCCCCGGTACTCACCGAGATGGCGGCGGCCGCCAGCAGGATGAGCACCAGCGGGTTCTTGAAACGCGTCAAAAAAGCCGCTAAAGCCGAAGCCCTCTTCCTGCCGATGATTTCATTCGGTCCGGAACTGGCAAGCCGCCGTTCCGCCTCGGCTTCGGTCAATCCTTGCGCAGGGGGCGTCCTTGGGATCATAACGGGATTTCCAGCTCATTCTAACACACTTAGGCCAGCTTCCATCCCCTCTTTCCCCTGGTGACGAGACCGTCTTTTTCAAGTCCGCCCAGCACGTTTTCGAGCCATGCCCGATCCGACGCGCCATAGGTCTGCCTGACTTTCCGTCCGAGGGCGTCCAGTTCGGCATCGGCCACCGGCCCTGTCCTGAGAGCCTCGACGACGCGTCCGCGATAGATGCGGTTCGGCACCCCGAACGCGTCGACGCGTTCCTTCCGCGCGTTTTTCTGGCGGGGCAACGAGGCTTTCATCGTAAGGATGCGGGGGTACGAACGGCACAGCCGCCTTAACGGGCACCTCTCGCAGTCCGGATGCGCGGCCTTGCAGGCGCTCGAACCGATATCCATCAATCCCTGATTGACGTCATACGAGAGCGCAGCAGGCAATGAGGCCTCCCAGCGTCCCCAAACGACCTCATCGAAAATTTTCGGGTCGGCAAGCGGGCCCATGAAGACCCTGTTCAACACGCGGCGGATGTTGGTATCCGGCGCCAGGACCCGCTGACGGAACGCGAAGACGCCGATGGCGCGGGCAGTATACGGACCGATGCCCTTCAACCCCAAAAGCGCCTCCCGATCCGCCGGCAAGCGTCCGCCGTGCTTCGCCATGATCTCTTCCGCCATCTTCTTGAGACGTACGGCCCGCAGGTTGTAACCCAACCCCTTCCAAGCACGGACGACATCGGCTTGCCGCGCGCCAGCCAATGTCTTCCAGTCCGGAAAGGCCTTCATGAACCCGCCGTACAGCGGCACGACGCGGTCGACCTGGGTCTGTTGGAGCATGAATTCCGAAACGACGATCCTGTAAGGATCTTGCGTGCGGCGCCAAGGCAGATCGCGGCCGTGCGCGCGATACCATTCCGCGACGCTTCGCCAGAGGACTGCGCTTCCCATCATCGCAAGCTTTCAAGTTCATCTTTCGTGAGCGGGCGCCATTCCCCTTCCGGAAGGTTCCCGAGATTAACGCCTCCGACCCGCTCGCGCACAAGGCGCCGTACTTCGTATCCGAGCGCTTCGCACATCCTCCGGATCTGGCGGTTCTTGCCTTCGGTGATGATGATGGAAAAACGCGACGCTCCGGTCTGCATGACCCTGGCCGGGCGCGTCATGACGATCCGCTGCGGCGGCGGCATGTTCTCGAGTCGCACGCCACGCGCCATCCGGTCGAGGAACTCGTCGGTGAGATCCTTATGGACGACGACGTCATACTCCTTCTGGGTGCCCGAATCCGGGCGCATCAGCCGATCGGCGAGCGCGGTATCGTCCGTGAACAGGATGAGGCCGGAAGATGCCACGTCCAACCGACCGATGGGAATCAGCCGCGCGGAGGGGGGCGCCTTGGAGGCGGAGGCGAGCGCATCCATGATGTTGTCGGGGGCGGAGGGGTCGGTCGTCGTGATCACCCCGACCGGCTTATGGAAGGCGATGACGGTCTTCCTCGCGACCGGTCGCACGACCCTGCCGTCGACCGCGACCTCATCCCCCTCCCCGACCTGATCCCCCGGTACCGGCTTCCGACCGTTGATCGTGACTCTTCCGGCCTCCACGAGGCGATCGGCCTCCCGACGGGACGCCACCCCCGCATCGGCCAGGTATTTGTTGATACGCATGAGCCTATGCTACCCTAGACGTTGACAATCTGGGAAATGCCGGGTACGATGTCACCGCATTCGGGGATCGTCTAATGGTAGGACAACAGACTCTGAATCTGTTTATCTTGGTTCGAATCCAGGTCCCCGAGCCAAAACAATAAAGTTCAGGTAGACCGGAACCTCCGCCCAAAAAAGGCGCGTTCCCATAGACAGGGATGCCTGAAATCGAATGTGAAAACACTGGGGTAACCCGGTGTTTTCGATATTTCGACGACCATCTCAACGGGTTGCTGGCTAAGGCTTTTTTGGTGTAAGGTGCTGCAGTTATGGCTGATGCAATTGATCGAGCGCTACTCGCTTATCTTAAAAAGCACGTAGACGCCGACGAAGAAAAAATCCAACAGGCGGTCGACAGCCACAAGGTGTTGCGCGATCGCCTTCAAGCCAAATGTGAGGAAGATGCCTCCTTGCCCGTTCCATACACGGATGGCCTTCTTTTCGGATCGCTAGTCCGCAAGACGAAACGGCACCCCATGGACGACGCCGACTTCCTTTTCCTGATGGATGGCGCGGGCCTAATCACGATCAATAACGGATTCCGAACTGGCGGCGTAGAAGGAGTGCATGCGGGTGATAATCCGCTGTTAGACCCGAAGTACAGGGGTGGCGACGGACATATCAGTTCCGCAAAGGTCATGGCCACGCTCCGTGCGGTCATCGCGAACTCCTACCCGCGCTCGGACGTCACCAAGGACGGGCAGGCCATCAACGTCTGGCTCGATGCCTATGGGTTTGGCATCGACGTCGTGCCGTCCGTCTATGTCGTTCCGGACAACGGTGCCGCGCCCCACTTCTACATCCCTCTCGGCAACGGACAGGATGGATGGCGCTCAACTGATCCGCGTACCGATCTCACCGCTTACGAAAACGGCAATGCCAGGCTCGGCGGCCTCCTATCGCCAACGGCAAGACTCGCCAAGACATGGAACGACGTGTTGAACGCCGGGCGTTTGGGAAACTTCCATATGGACGTGCTCGTCCTCAAGGCTTTTCCTACGGGAACCTTGTTCAATCCTTCACTTAGCAAAATGCTCGCGGATTTTTTCGCCGTGCTTCCGACCTTGTTAGGGCAACGCTGCCCGCAGCTTACGGGTTTTTCACCTGACGTGGATGAATCCCTTTCGCAGGAGAATCGTCGACTCAGCATCGAGAGCGCCCGTCGGGCGGCCATGCTCGCTGCGGCTGCGGTCGGCTATGAGAATGCGGGTCAGACACAAAAGGCGCTCGAATGCTGGAGCAGCGTCCTCGGCGAGCAGATTGTCGTGAACGCGCCCGCCTGAACCGCATGGCCATGACGATTCCGGAAGCCTTCGATGCTTTCCATACTCGGCTGACGCCGACTATAACGGAAACGCAGAACGCCAAGAGCCATCGCGCCTCAATCGAGGCCTGCATCAAGAGTAATTTCGGATTGAATCGTTTTTTCAGGACTGGGTCGTTTGGCAATGGCACAAGCATTTCGGGCTACAGTGACGTAGATTACTTTGCGAGTATCCCCAGAGAAAATCTGAAGAAGGACTCGGGCATCACGTTGCACCAAGCGGAAAAAATTCTCGACACCCGCTTTCCCCAAACCGGCGTAAAAATCGACGCACCCGCAGTGGTGATTCCGTTTGGGACGGATCCGGCCGAGACGACAGAGGTCGTTTTCGCGGATTACATCGGCACGGACACAAAATACGGGAAGTCGATGTATGAAATCCCGAACGGTATTGGCGGTTGGATGAGGTCGAGCCCAGATGCCCATAATTATTACGTCGATTACTTCAACGACAAGCTTGGGAAAAAGGTCAAGCCGCTTGTCCGTTTCATTAAGGCTTGGAAATATTACCGAATGGTGCCGATCTCATCGTTCTATTTGGAAATTTTCGTAACTAGGTACGCGGCTGCGGAAGAAAGCATCCTCTTCTCAATTGACGTCAAAAGAATTTTTGAGCAGCTCGCCGTTGGCCAGCTACCTGATATTGATGATCCGATGGGGGTGTCGGGAAAAATATCGGCATGCAAAGCTGCCGATCGTGCCGATGTTCTGGAAAAACTTGGCCGTGCGGTGATACGCGCGAAAAACGCGCGATCCTCAGAGGAGGCCGGCAAGATTTCCGACGCTTTTGATTGGTGGAACAAGGTTTACAATGATGGTTTTCCAAAGTACCATTGATGACATGAACTCCATCGCGACTAGGCAGAATCTAGAAGTAAACATCACGAGGCTGGCTGCCCAGAGGCGTCTGTATTCAGTCGTGAAAATACTTTTCTACTCGAGGACCGTAATTGCAGTCGCCCTGGCCGTTTTGGGGCCACTGGTAGGCGCCGCTAAACCAGAACTGAAAACGGCCATTGCTGCTCTGGCGCTATGCTTTGTTTTAATCGATTTGTTTTTAGAGAACGGTGAGTCGAGTCGCAGGACGAAAGCGGCTAAAATTCAAGAAATGTTTGACTGCGACGTTTTAGAGATTCCTTGGAATGAAATTGCTGCAGGAAAAAAAGTAGACGCCGAAGACGTCCGAGCGGCATCAAAAAAAATCAAAAACTTGGCTGCGCAAAAGCTCGACGACTGGTACCCACCCGAGACCAGCAAAATTGACATCACGATTGCGAGAATAATTTGTCAGCGCGCCAACGTCTCCTGGGACACCAAGCTGAGGCGATTTTTTGCACACGGTTATGTTATCGCGCTTGTCATCCTTATCGGCATTTCACTGAAATTAAATTGGGATCAAAAACTGAGTGACTTCATTCTCAATATTTCCCCGGTCATCCCGTTGCTCAAGATCCTAATTCAGCAGATGGTCTCTCAATATCGAACGGCCGGAAATACCGATAATATAAAAACTCAGGCCGACGCGCTTATTGCCGATGCCGAGTGTTCGGTTGACCCTCTTGAGTTGACAATGAGGTCAAGGTCGCTACAGGACGAAATTTATCGACATCGCAAATCCGCACAGCCGATCCCCGATGTAGTCTACTGGATTTTTCGGAATGCTTTTGAGGACGAAATGGGCTACAGTGCGAGCAACAAAGTTGCGGAGATTCTCAAAGAGTCATCGTCCTGAGCAGCCCGTCCCCAAGACACATGCGGCTATTGATGCAGGAGAGAAGCTCGCGCTTCTCCTCTTTCGTGCCGTTAATCAGGACGTGGCGGAGGTATTTCTTGTGGTCCAGTCGCGGCATCTTCGTCGTCGCCTCCGCACCCAACATCGACGCCATGAAGCGTTGGTTCCGCTCAAGTTCGTCCTGGAATTTTTTCTTTGAAACGGCATGGTCGATCTCCAGCTCGTCGAGAATACTGACAAGCTGCTCAATCAGTGCTTCCTCGCGGACGTACGGCTCCTTGCAGTCCTTATCGGTAGTTCGGCCGCAATGGTAGTAGACGTAGCGCTGGCGCGTGCCGTCGCGGAGGCTCTTGAACTTTTCCTGTGCCGTGACACCCGAACCGCACGCGCCGCACTTCATGAGGCGGGTGAAGGCAAACTCCTTCGATCCCCACTCGGTCTTTTTCTTCTCCATTGTCAGCTGCCTCTGCACGTCGTTGAACAACTCTTCGGTAATGATGGATTCATGCGCCACCGGGAACCAGTTGCCGCTCCCGCACGGGTATTGGAGGCCGAAGAGGAGATTGTCACTATCGTTTTTAACGAGAATCATCCTTGGTGCCGTCGTCGTTTTACTCTTGCTCACGAGATCGGTCACATGCTCCTCGGTCATGGCGGTTGCAGCAAGGACGACGACGGATCTCATGCAGAAAAAGAGGCCAACCTTTTCGCGGGCGAGCTTCTGATCCCCACGAAACATCTCCGCGCAGATTTCACGGCGACGCCGAACATACCGGTGCTCTCGAAAAAATATCTCGTAAGCGCACAGGCTCTTACGATTAAGCTAACGACAGCGCGGCTTCTGAAATACTAGATGCCCCAAAACCGCCTGAAATCAGGCGGTTTTTTGGATGTTATTTTCGGTCGTATACTCCGCGCGTACCGGCCCGGCCTCGACGCCGCCAGCTCTTACACAACCCGATATCAGCCCTGCTATTCGGACTTATGCATGGATTGATCTTCCTCGGCTTGCCGCATATATCGTTCACGTCGATCGCCCTGGCGATCGCAGGACTCATCGTGAGCGGAGTCTCCTGGAGCCTGCTTATGAGGAAGGCCGGCGGCATCTACGCCGCCTGGTGGAGCCACGGATTGGCCGACGCCATCATCTTAGGATGGGGTCTCCATTGGCTAGGCTACATCTGAAGCCGCCATAACGTAACGACGCTCACCTGGATGAGATCCGGTGAGCGTCGTGGATGTCGTAATCCTTATTTTGCGGCCTCACCTGACACGTACCAGGGCGACGGGTCGCCCGGGATGGAATCGACGATCCGGGTCCTGAGGATATCGTCCTTGTCGAGGCCGAGGACGACCTTCCGGCCCTGCTCGTCGGTGTATTCAAGGTAAGTCGCCATCGGATCGGACCAGGCGCCTTTCACCCGGGCGCCGTTCACGGTCGCGGAATTCGTGCCCTCCGTCCGGATGTCGGCGGTCGGCAATGGGGCGTCAGGGTTCATGCTGACGACATGGTAGGTGTCGCCGCCGACCTTGCGCTCAAGGCCGTTCACGTCGAACTCCTCCGCACTCATGCGGTGCAGATCCGGGGCCATCTGCGCTTCCGCCAATGCGCTCTCCATGTTCATCTTGATGGAGGCCTCGATCTCGGAACGGGTCTTTGGCTCGATGTTCGGCACCTGGCGCTGCGCGGTTTTCACGATCTCCTTGGCTTGGGCGTACGGGGTCGCGGCAGGACCCCCGGCATGACCGAAGCCGAAGATGATCGCGACGAACAGGACCAGCGCGGCTCCGATGGCGGAGGTTTTCTTGAGAGTCGACATGGGGGTGGAAATCAGGTGGATAAGCGACCGGAAGGACAGGGACGAAGAGGACACCCTGAAACGAGGTGAAGCGAGCAGTGCGGCTTTCAGCCGCCTCGCGCGCATCGGAAGATCCGTCTCGGGAAAGACGGCGGCACGGAGCATTCGTTCGAGATCTTCGGTCTTCATGGTCTTCGGTTATGCTCTTGAGGGAACGGCGACCTTTCGCCATCCATAATGTCCGAGGCCTCAGGAAGGTTGCAGGTGGAGCGGAGCTTCTCGAGTCCGCGGGAGAGCAAGGACTTCACGGTCCCCGTCTTCTTGCCGAGGATTTCGGAGATCTCTTCGATCTTCTTGCCTTCGAAAAAACGCAGCGCCAACGCCTCCTGATACGCGAGCGGAAGCCGCGCGATCTCTTCACGGACCCTCAGGAAAAGCGCGTGGCGTTCGAGTTCCGCCTCGGCCTCCTCAAGCTCTTTCCTGAGTTCGTACGATGAAGCCGGCTCGAAACCTGTCTCCTCGGTCAGCGCTTCGAGCGAGACGTTTTTGGACGAAGCCTTGCGGAAATGCAGGTTGATCTCGTTAGTCGCGATCCGATAGAGCCAAGCGGAGAACGGGGCGCCCTGCCACTTGAACTGCCATAGCTTGAGGAGGGCCTTATGGAAGACTTCCGAAGCGATATCGTCGGCCGCTGAAGGACTGCCGACGCGCCGGAGGGCATAGGAGTAGATTTTCGCGTGATAGCGGTCGAAAAGGGCGCCGAAGGCGTCCGGGTCGCGCCGCGCGCGTTCGACGAGATCTTTTTCTTCCGTCTGTTCCATAGGCATGCCAAGCGATAAGGGCGCTGAACCATAATGACCCAAGGGAGAAAAGGTTGCATGTCCAAAACGCTCATGATGCGGCATCGTTACCTTCCGTCCGGTTTTTACGTATGAAGCCGATATGGCGAAGGCGCCATAGTTCCTGTGTATCGGACCTAAATAACGCGATATTTTTCCAAGTATTATGACGAGACGAGCCGTAGCCCTGCTCACGCTTCTTCTCCTTATAGGTGCAGGCTGTTCCAAGACCCAGAGCACGCGGACTGACGCCGGAAGGACCCTAGACGTCGTCGATGGCAAGATCACTGAGGCGGACGCGGACCACGACGGAACTGACAAGGAGGAAGAGGTGGACGGTACGATCATGTCCATCGACATGACGAAGATCGCCGCCGACGGGCCGGTCGTCCTCATGATCGGCACCTCCTCCGGAGTCAGGCAGGTCCAAGTCCCGTCGTTCGGCATCAACCTCTGCGCCGCCAAGAAGGGAATCGCGGATGTCGCGGCATTGAAGATCGGCGATGCCCTGAAGGTGCGTGGCACCGTCACCGAAGACGGCGCCATCACCCCCTGCTCTTCCGCCTCTCACTACCTGCACGTCATCGGGAAATGAAACTACGGCTCCCCTGCCACGGGGAGGCCGTAGTTTGATCACATCCGATGATGCGGCAGGCTGAAGATCCCGTCTTCCGCGCCTTCGATCGGCGCCCCGACCGGCAGCGATGCCCAACCCTCGAGTCCGGCGCCGCTTGCGAAACGTTCCTGGAAACCATTGGCGTCGAACGCCTCTGCAGAGAGGACTTCCCGCCGCTTCCCTCCGGTGACGTACCAAATCCGGCCCTGTACCGAGCGTACCAGCGCCCCGTCCGGCCATCCGGCACCCAGGCCAGAAAGGTTGATGAGATCGGACGTCTCATAAGCCTGGAAAAACGCCGGATCGATATCGACGACCCTCCTGTTCCAACCGTCGCCGAACAGCGCACGCGCCGCCGCCTCGTCCTCGATCCAATGCAGACGGTATCCGGGACTCACATAGTAAGTCTTCGGATCGGAAACGATCTTCACCATGAAGCTGCCGGGTCGCGGCAGCACCGGGGAACCGAGCGGTATGGAGGCGAGCGTCTCCGCATCGATCGTCTTCACGCCGCTGAAATCACGATACCAGGAAAGGAATGCCGTCTCGTTGACGAACGGGTGCCTCTTGGCGTCGAAGCCCACGTAATACAAGGTCGTGTCCCCGGCCTGTTTGACGATAGCATCAACCGGCGTCGCGCGAGGCAACTTTAGATTCGCTTCATCGCGGCTCACTTCCGGAGCGCCGATGACGGCAGTCTCATCCTTCGCCGCCAAGGCAGGCACGCTCCGAGCCGGGATGAAGAACGTCCCATCGCTTTCATCGGCGGCACCGACCGCTCCCCCGACGAGCAACCCCTCCACGCGAACCTTCGCTTCGGGCAACGGCTCATCAGGAACCCGCCAACTGAAGAATCCCTGCTGTCCGTCCGAGGTGATCGTGCTTGAAAAAGTCGATCCCCCATCCTTTGAAAGGCTGATGCGTACCGCCACGATACCGTTTCCGCCCAGCGTCCACATGATCGGATAGACCGTTCCGGGAAAGAGGACCTGCCCGCCGTTCGGCTGGAAAAGCGAGATTGTCGGTGGAGCCGTGCTGCCGGACCCTCCGCTCGTGGCCGGGTTGATCGTGAAGTCGGCGTCGGAGGCGTCGGAGGCCAGGACGGAATTGCCGGCGTCGAGCGCCTCGACCTTGATGCGGGCGTGGGCGGTCGTGACGTTCGGGACGGTCCAGGAGAAGGGCGAGGTGGCCGAAGAGGAGACGCTGGTCGGGAAGGTCGATCCGGAGTCCGTGGAGAGGGAAAGGCGGAAGTGGTCGATGAGGCCGACGGAAGTCCAGGTGACGTTCTGCGAGGCGTTGCCGGTGAAGCTCTCGCCGCCGTTGGGGGCGCTCACGGTGACGGCCGGTGGCGTGGTGGCTGCGAATTCCGAAAGCGAGGTGGTCGAAAACGGACAGACACCCGACGTCACGAAGCACGTCGTAAGGAAGGTCCAGGAACCCGCAGGGGGCTTCCGATAGACTTTGAGCGTTTGGCCGTTCAATGAACTTGAGACATTGATCCGTATCGCGATGGAGGCCGTTGAAGTCACGCCGGCCGCCGCCAGGCCGGCTTGCAGGCCTCCGCGCAGGAGGTCTCCAGCAGGAAGGCCGCTCGCATCGATGGTGGATGAAGCGGAAAAGGTCGTGAAGTCGAGGTGCACGGAGGCTCCCGTCAAAGCGGCGCCTGCGGGAATCTGGACGGTCCCGGTACCGGTATCGATCAAGACCTGTCCGGAGAACGTACCTCGGTCGGTATCGGCAGGATTCGACCCGTTTGGGACGAGGAGGCCCGCCGCGATGAGGTTCGAGGCTTGGCTCGAGGAAATCTCCCACTGGCCGGTTCCCGCGTTATAGGCGCCGAGAGCAAGATTCGATGAGCGCGGCAGCATCAGGCCATACCCTGTCCCGAAAGCGGATGCGGCATCGGAAGGCGTGAAACGCACCGCGTCGTTCGTGAGCGCAAGGCTGTTGGTCCGATTGCGCCCGGGAGGAAAGACCGCGAGCGTGCCGGAAGCGTTCTCGATGCCTTGAGTGGAGACGAACGTAGGGTCCGTCAACGTCATCTGCGCCGAGTGGATTTCGATGACGTCGGTCCCCTCGTACAGCTGGATCTGCGACGTGACGCGCGCGATGGGCTCGCAGCACTGCGCCGCATGGAAGAAATCGACGACGAAGACGCGCTGAGGTGCCGTGCCGAACGTCTCATACCGGACGATCGATCCGGCCCCGGTGTTCAGATCGAGGTCGCCCTGCGCGACGGCGATGAAGCCGTTGGGCGCGGCGGCGTCCGGCATCAACTCCGCGTAGGGCGCCGGCGGGAGCGGGGTATCGCCCGTGAAGCTGACGTACCCGTTGGAACTGACCCGCAAGCTCGTATAATCCGTCCCGTAGAACTTGAACGTGAACGGGATGGCGATCGCCCCGGAAAACTCGTCGTCATGCTCCACGCTGGGGTCGAACGCCTGTGCCGCTCCTCCATCCATCGTCCGGGCCGCGAAAACGATCGACTGCTCGTCGTAACCGCTCGTATCGACGCTGGTCCGATACCCCGCCGTCGCCCCGCCGTCCCAACCGAAACCGTATGCGTGACCCGTCCCGTTACCGACTCCAAGGCCGACAGGGCCGTCTTGCCGCGCGAAATCGGCCCGTGCGGAGAAGCCTAAAAGGCTGGAACACGCGGCGACGGCGCATATCGCCACGAACGCGCGGCGGACCGCTGTGGATTTCCGGGTAGACCTCCTTCCTTTCATGGCTTCCATAGTAGCATTTCAGGACGGCGGCGGGAACATCGGCATGGCGTGAAGCCTGATGCGCTTGCTGGTATACTGCCCCCATATGTCGCATGAAGACTCCCGGGATTACGCCTTGATCGCGCTCCTCTGCTCAGGATTGATCGCCTCCCGTTTCACGCCCATCGCGGGACTGCCGCTTTTCTTCGTTTCCGTAACCGCGGGACTGCCGACGCTCATGGGGGCCTGGCAAGGCGTCCGCAGCCGCAAGATCAACATCGATCTCTTCAACCTGGTGGCGATCGTCATTTCCCTTTCGGCCGGCGAGGTGGCGTCGGCCGCCTTCATCGGTCTGATGCTCGCATTCGCGCGCCTGCTCGACCGCTATACCGAGGGACGGACGCATGACGCCATCGCCCAGCTCATGAAGCTCAAGCCGAACGTCGCGACGCGCGAAGTCGGAGACGCTCTTGAGGAGGTGCCGACCGAAGAGGTGCGCGAAGGTGACCTGTTGGTCGTGAAGGACGGCGAACGCGTGCCGGTGGACGGCACCGTCGTCTTCGGCACCGCCAAGGTCAATGAGGCGCCGGTCACGGGCGAATCGGCCCTGATCGAGAAAGTCGTCGGCGACAAGGTCTTCAGCGCGACCTTGGTGGAGTCCGACATCCTCAAGATCCGCGCCACCGGCGTCGGGAAGGATTCGACCATCGAACGCATCGCCGCCCTCATCCGGGAAGCTTCAGCCAACAAATCGAAAGCCGAGAAGCTGGCGGACCGTTTCGCGTCCATCTTCCTTCCGGTCGTGGCCGGTATCGGCCTCTTGACGTGGGTCGTCAGCCGCAACGCCTCGATGACCGCGGGCATCTTCCTCGTCGCCTGCGCGGACGACATGGCCGTCGCGATCCCGCTCGCCATCACCGCTTCCCTGGGCATGGCCGCCAAGCGAGGCGTCGTCGTCAAGGGCGGCGAATGGCTCGACGCATTAGGAAGGATGCGGACGCTGGTCCTCGACAAGACCGGTACCCTCACCTACGGGCATCTTTCGATCGGCGAAGAACGGCTCGCGCCAGGCGTCGATCCGGAACGTTTCTGGCGCCTGGTCGGCACGGCGGAGAAGTTCTCTCCGCACCCGGTCGGCCGCGCGCTCGCCCGCGAGGCGATCCGCCGTTACGGCATCCCGCCGGATCCGGAACGGTTCGCCGTGCATAAGGGGGAAGGCATCGAGGCCCGGATCGGCGGCAAGGAGGTCCTGATCGGCAACGAAGGCCTCTGCCGAAGCCGTGGCATTCCCCTGCCTGAGGAAGCGTCGTCCGGACAAAAAGGCGTCTGCGTCGCCGTCGACGGGAAGCTGCTGGGCCGCGTGCAGGTTTCCGACGTCCCGCGCCCGGGCACGGCCGGAAACCTGACGAGCCTCCGCGCGCTCGGCGTGAAGCGGATCGTGATGTTCACGGGCGACGAGCCGAAGGCGGCCGAGGCCGTCGCACGGCAGCTGGGCATCGAGGAATACCGCGCGGAAATGAAGCCGGAAGACAAGCTTCGGGCGATCGAGGCGCTCGCCGATGAAGGCGGCGTGGTCGCCATGATCGGAGACGGCGTCAATGATGCGCCGTCCTTGGCGCGGGCGGACGTCGGCATCGCCATGGGCGGAGGCGGCACGGCCGTCGCCGTCGAAGCGGCGGATGTCGTCATCCTGACCGACGACCTCGCCCGGCTGCCGGAGCTCGTGCAGCTTGGACGGGAGACGCGTTCGGTGATCCGTACGGACATCATCATCTGGGCCGTGACCAACGTCCTCGGGTTCGCGCTCGTGATGGGAGGCGTCCTCGGTCCCGCCCTAGCCGCCGCCTACAACTTCGCCACGGACTTCCTGCCGCTCATCAATTCGGCCAGGCTGTTCAGGAAGCGCCGACCGGCGGCTTGACACGGCTCTCGCGGCGTCGCTACCCTGTCGCTCAGCACCCAACGAAAGGTCTTTGCATGCAGACAGGAATCGCGCCCGGTACCGTCCTCGTCGTCGACTGCTCGATCGTCAGACCCTTCAAGGGCCAGCCACGCACATGGTTCGACCCAGACAGGCTGGAGGAACTGGCACAGTCGATCAGGGAAGTAGGCCAGCGCATGCCGGCAGAAGCGCGCCGTCTCACCGATGACCCGGAACACGAGTACGAGCTCATTGACGGACAACGGCGATGGGAGGCCCTCAGGCTTGCCAAGTGCACCACCATCCTCATCTGGGTGAACGAGCCGGGCAACGAGGAACAGCAGTTCCTCGGCTCCGTCATCGCCAACTTCGGACGGGAAGATCACACGCCGATGGAGACCGCCCAGGCGCTCAGGCGCGTTCTCGCGATGCCGCAATACAGGAACGGGACGCAGAACGACCGCTACACGCGCGTCGCGAAGGTGTTCGCGAAGTCGCCTGCCTGGGTCGAACAGAACGTGAGGCTGCTCGACCTCCATCCGGAGGTGCAAAAAATGCTCGAACCCGACGCATCGCCGTACATGCGCCTCGGCTCGGCGATCGGTTCATACCTCGCCACCATCCAAGACAAGGAATTGCAGCTTGAGATCGCCGTGCAGGTCGCCACGGACGGCCTCAACTTGCAGCAGGCACGCTTACTGGCCCGCCGCAAAGCCGATGCCACCGGTGCCAAGATCGGCCGCAGACCGCTCAGGCCGAGCGATGCCGTCAGAAGCCTTAAGACCTTCCTTGGCCGCCTCGCGTGCGATTCAGAGTGCGTCCTGGAGATGCCTCAGAAAGCCTTCAAGACCGCGCTGAAAGGCATGCCAGGCGACGATCGGGAGGCCCTGCTGAGGGGGCTCAAGGAGAATATCGACCGCCTGCTGCAGCTCCAGGAAATCATCAAGAGCTCTTGAACCGTCCATGGGACGGTTTTTTCATGTTTTTCCATATTTAAGGCTGAAGATTGACAGGCCCGGGCACGTCTGGTACGCTTACCTCCTTCAGTCGCCCAGGCGCCAAGCCTGGGGAAACTCGATTCTTCCGCCGCGGACGTCATCGTCGTGAGCATGGGGGCCGTCGGGTCGCTGATGTTCACGATTATTTTTTTCGCATGACGCAACCCAACGCATCCGGCGCTGCCCCGTCCTTCCACGGGCTCGGCATCGCCCCCAAGCTGCTCGACATCCTCGCGCGCCACAAATACGTGTCGCCGACGCCGATCCAGCACAAATCCATTCCCGTCTCGATCGAAGGGAAAGACATGATCGGCATCGCCCAGACCGGTACCGGCAAGACGCTGGCTTTCGGCGTGCCGATGCTGCAGCGCCTCGCCATCCATAAAGGACGGGGCTTGGCGCTCCTCCCGACCCGGGAACTCGCGCTTCAGGTGGACGAGCAGCTCCACAAGATCGGCAAGGACCTCGGCATCCGCACCGCGGTCCTGATCGGAGGCGCTTCCATGCGCGTCCAGATCGAGGAGCTGCGGCGCAACCCCCACGTCATCGTGGCGACCCCCGGCCGCCTGATCGACCATCTTGAACGCAGGACGGTCGACCTTTCCGACGTGAAGATCCTCGTATTGGATGAAGCCGACCGCATGCTCGACATGGGCTTCCTGCCGCAGATCAACCGCATCCTGCGCGTGGTCCCCAAAGAGCGCCAGACGATGCTCTTCTCGGCCACCATGCCGGAAGACATCGTGGGGATCGCCGCCAACCACATGAGGACGCCGGTCCGCGTCGAGATCGCCCGCGCCGGAACGACCGCCGACACGGTCACGCAGGAGCTGTTCGTGGTGCGCAAGGACCAGAAGCTGCGCCTGCTCGACAAGCTGCTCATGGAAAACAAGGGATCGGTGCTGGTCTTCACCCGCACGAAGTTTTCCGCCAAGAAAGTCGCTCGCGCCATCCGAGGCATGGGCCAGACGGCCGACGAGATCCACTCCAACCGAAGCCTCAACCAGCGCAAGGCGGCGCTTGAAGGCTTCAAGACCGGCAAGCACCGCGTGCTGGTGGCCACCGACATCGCCGCGCGAGGCATCGACGTGACCGGCATCGAGCTGGTCATCAACTTCGACGTGCCGGAGAACCCGGAAGATTACATCCACCGCATCGGCCGCACCGGCCGCGCCGGACGCCTCGGGAAAGCGATCTCATTCGCCCAACCCGATCAGGGCGACGAAGTGCGCCAGATCGAGCGCCTGACGCGCAAGCTCCTGCCCATCAGCAAGCTGCCGGAGCTCCCGCCTGACAGGCCTGCGCACTTCGAGCGGGAGACCCCGGACCTCGGAGACCGCAGCGCCTTTTATAAGGCCCGCGCAGCGCGCCAGCAGGGCCAAGGAGGTCATCATGGCCGTCCTGGCAGCCACGGGCACGCCTCCGGTCAGGGCGGCGGTCGAAACGCAGGCCATGCGCCCTCCCACGCCGAACACGGCACACAAAACAGCCGTCCCTCCGGCGGTTATGGCGGACCTTCCCGCGGAGGAAAGGGCGGCAAGCGCAAGATGCCGCCGAAGAAGTTCTACTACGCCATCTAAGACGAAAATCCCTCCCTTGGCGGGGAGGGATTCTTCTTTTCAGGCTTCTTCCAGGACCAGCCGTTTCTCGAAGGCGCCGCGTTCATCCGCCTTCTTGGCACGCAAGGCTTCGACTTCAAGAGGATCGAGACCGAGCCGCAGGCAGAGCGCCTTGATGACTTCGAGGATGTCGGCAAGTTCCTCGGCATTGCGATCGCGGTCGAACTCGTCGACTTCCTCGCGCAATTTCGCGACCAGGCGCGCGAGATACTCTTCGTCGTCACCGCATGCATGGAAACGGGCGTGTCCGCCGCGCGCCGCGATGATCTCCGGAATCTTGTCGCGGACCAACTTGTCGTATCTTGTCATGCGACGGTCCCTCCGAATTCCTTGACCAGATCGGCGAAACCTTCCGGCAAGTTGGCCGAGGCCTCGACATGGATCTGCGGAGACGGCTCGACGAGACCGTCGGTACGTTGGGCGACGAGTACCGCCCTCACCTTGAGAGCAGACCCCAAGACCTCGGAAAGCGCCGCTTCCAGCGTTTCGCGATGCCGATGCTCGTTCAGGCGGTCCCGGTACATCGCGTATTGGAAACCGATCGTCAGCGTTCCCGAAACGCAGTCCAGCACTTCGGCGACGCCGAGCATGTACGGCAAGCCGTGATTGAGGCGGCCGGCGGCGTTCAAGACCTCCGTCCAGCGACCTTTCACGGCCTCTAGCGTGGCATCGGACGCTTCTGCTTTCGGGGAATCGGCGCGCCCAGGCGCCGCTGACTCGACCGCCGGAGGGGAATCCTTGCCTGGAAACGAAGAGGGTCTGGCGGGAGGCTGGGACGGTGGCTCCGGAGGTCGTGAGGATGGGGTGCGGCGCTCAGGCGTTTCGGACCGATTTCCGCCGCACCACTCGACGATCAGCAGCTCGAAGGCGAGTTCCGGGGGGTCCATCCGCCGCATCTCCGCCCCCGCGCGGATGACCCGCTCAAGCAACGCCGCCGTCTCGGCCGGGCTCCCTCCCGCTTCCTCCCCTTTCAGCTTGCGTAGCATCTCGGCGCGGCATCGTTCGGAAAGCTCGGCCACGACGCGCTGCGGGTCCGACCCGGCCGTCATCAAACGCTCCCAAACGGCCAGCGCATCGCGCCCGTCGCGGCCCGACAAGGCGGCGAACAAGCCATCGACGGCCTCGGCCGAAATCATCGGCAGGACCAACGCGGCCGCTTCGGCCGATAGGCGTTTTTTGCCGAGCGCGAAGAGCTGCCCGAGAAGGCTTTCGGCGTCGCGCAAGCACCCCTCGCTCATGCGGGCGACGGTCTCCATGACGTCGGGATCGACCGTGACGTCTTCGTCCGCGGCCAGCCTGTTGAGGCGTTCGATCAATGCCGCCGCCGGGATCTTCCGGAAGTCATAGCGTTGGCAGCGGGAGACGATCGTCGCCGGAAGCTTGTGCGGTTCGGTGGTGGCAAGGATGAACACGACCTTGCTCGGCGGCTCTTCGAGCGTCTTCAACAGCGCGTTGAAAGCCGAGGTCGAAAGCATGTGGACTTCATCGATGATGAAGACCTTGTACGCCAGCTTGGACGGGGCGAACCTGGCGCTCTCGATCACCTGCTCCCTGACGTTTTCCACGCCGGTATGCGAAGCGGCATCGATCTCGATGACGTCGAGCGCGCGGTTCTCGGCGATTTCGAGGCAAGCGCCGCAGGCGCCGCAAGGGTCGCCGTCCGGCGTCCGTGCCCCGCAGTTGATCGCCTTGGCGAAAATCCGCGCGATCGTGGTCTTGCCGACGCCGCGCGGTCCGGAAAAAAGATAGCTATGCGCGATCCGACCGGTCGCCGCCTCATGCGCCAACGCCGCCTTGACATGCTCCTGCCCTGCGACTTCCGCGAAGGTCTTGGGCCTGTACTTCCGATACAACACCGTCATGAAGGCATCGTTAGATGCTAAAAACTCGCCGTCGACGCCTTGCGGATGACGTTTTCGACCGCCGCCCAATGGCTCGGCGCATTCTTCGGGACCAGGATGACGGCCTCATCGCCCGCTCCTGCCTTGTAATAGGTGATGGAAGCCTTCAGGACCTTCCAGGAGCGCCCGCCGGCAACGACCAGATACTGTCCGGATTCCTGATCGTAGGCCAAGGTCCCGATCAGCCGCTGGCGCTCGATCGGCCCGATCTGCTTGTAGATGAAGTTACCGCGTTGACCGATCGTCAGCTTGAGCATGTCACCCTCGACCAGCTTGGACTTCGAGGCGTAATTCGGCGGGATGGCGTAAGCCTTTCCGTCGTCGCCGATCATCCCCTGTCCATCGAAGACCCCTTCGACCTGGCGTTCGTCCGAATCGGAAAGCGGCATGAGCGCGATTTCCCCTACGGAACCTGCATGATCCGGGCGAGCGTTCGCGTGGGAAAAATCCGTTTCGAACGGTTTCGAGAGCTGCACGGAGGGCGTGCCGAGCAGGCCGAGAGCCGCATCGATCGAACCGCGCACGTTCCTGAGGATAGCGCGGACGGTCGCAGCCTTCGCCGGAGTCAGGCCTTCGGCCGAGGCCAAGGCGGCATCCAGCACGTCGAAACCGTCCTTTCCCGCGGCCTTTTCCGCCTCTCTCACGTGCGTCGCGACGGTCGGCGAAATGGGGTGGGCGTCGGTATCGATCGCTTCTGTCTGCCATTCCATAAGTCTTTTTTTGTTTGAGTATCAGGTCTTGTATAACATGACGGCCTTCGTGCGGCAATCGGCGCGGAGTGTGGATAATCCCTCCTTAGATGAGGCGCAGCCGCTCCTGGATCTCGGCTTCCACGATCTCGCGATCGCGCCCGTATTTGAGGCGCGAAAGCTGCTTGATGGCCGCTGTGAGTCGCGAATCGCCTTTGGGCGGGGCGCTCATGGCCATGTTGAACGGCCTGCTGGCGGTGTTGTCGATCAGCAGCTTGGCGTTGGCGGTGTAGGCTTCGACGTTGACGAGATCGAAAGGGGTGAAGACGGGTGCGAACTCCTTGCCGAGGAAATCGGCATCCTCCGTGCCGATGCGGAACGCCACCATCGAGCCGACGTTGCCGAAGACGGCGTCGCGGATGGCGGTGTCGCCTTTCTGGGAGATCTGGCCAATGTACTGATGCGCGATCGTCAGGTCCAGCCCGTACTTGCGGGCTTCCGAAAGGATCGTCGAGATCGAATCGGTGATGAAGTTCTGGAACTCGTCGATATACAGGTAGAAATCCTTCCGTTCCTCCGCTGAGATGTCCGTGCGCGAGAGCGCCGCCATCAGGATCTTGCCGACCAGCACCATGCCGATCAGGTAGGCGTTCAGGTCGCCGAGCTTGCCTTTGGACAGGTCGAGCAGCAGGATCTTCTGGCTGTCCATCGCCTCGCGGACGTTGATGGCGCTCTTCTGCTGGCCGATGATCGGCCTGACGATGTCGTTGGTGATGAAAGGCGTCAGTTTCGAGGTGATGTACGGCACCATGTTGGCGAGCGATGCCTCGCCGCCGGCTTTCGAAGCCTCCTTGAGCCAGAAATCCCTGACGACCTGCGTCTTGCATTTCGAAAGCTTGTACGCCCTGAAACGTTCGTCGGAGAGGACGCGCGGGATCTCCATCAGGGTCGAGCCTGAAGACGGATCGTCCATGACCAGGATCATGGCGTTGCGCATGTACTGCTCGAACATCGGGCCGCCCGTCGACTTGAGGTCGTAGAGCTTGTCGAAGATCTTCAGCATCTCGTTGATGACGAAGGTCTTCTGCTCCGGGTAGCGCTCGTCGTACTCCAGCAGGTTCAGGCCCATCGGGCGCTCCGAATCGGCCGGCGAGAAGAAGATGACGTCGTCGGCCCTCTGCTTGGGGACGAAGCTGAGGCAGTCCTGCGCCAAGTCGCCGTGCGGGTCGATCACGCAGACGCCGCGGCCGGCCTCGATGTCCTGCTTGACCATCGCCTTGATGAACTCGGATTTTCCGGAACCGGATTTTCCGATGATGTACATGTGGCGGCGCCGGTCGGCCTGCTTGATGCGTACCGGATGGCTTTGTCCGCGGTACTTCACTGTCCCGAGCAGCAAGCCTTCCTTCGGAAGATTGGACGGCGGCGGCGCCTTGCGCGCCATGAGCCAGCGGATGTTCGGCGTCTCGGTCGAAGAAAGCGGCAGGTGCCAAAGGCTGGCCAGCTCGTCGCCGGTCAGGACCACGCGCCGCGCCTCGTGGAACAGGCGCAGGATGAAATCGTTGACGATCCGGCTCTTGCCCTCGGCCACGCGCCGGAAACCGTTGCCGTACTGCGGGCTGCTGAACTGGTTGAAGGCGCCGGTCAGGTTATTGAGATACAGCTGTGCCCGACCCGGCACCGGAGAGGACGCCACCAAGTTGATGTTCACGTCCAGGCCGTTCTGTCCGACCTTCTCCTCGATCGACTTGATCATCTCCCCTTCAAGGGGCGAAAGACGGTACTCCTTGGCGCGCTCACCCGTCTTCTCGTCGCCATGCCGGTCGGAACCGAGGAAACCGAAAGCGCCCGCTTTCTTACGTGCCTGATCGTACGAACGGCCCTGCTGCATCAAAGAGGCGATCTTCACCCCTTCGCTGCGCCACTCCTTGCGCGCGGAACGCACCAGGATCTGGATGGCGGCGCCGTCGCCGGCATCGACCTTGGCCAGGGCGTTCGTGAGCGCGTTGAGCGGGTCTGTCTCGAGCTTCTTGTAGGTATGCAGCGGGAAGAAGTACTGGCGCTTGAGCACCAGGTGCGCGCTGGCGACCTGACCGTCCGGTTGGAACAGGTCGTAATCGGCCGCTTCCTCGATCTGCGCCAGCGGATACTGGGCGTGCACCTGCTGCTCGATGAATTCCTTCGATTCCTTGGGTACCGCGACGTAAAAGGAGACGAGACCGCCCTGCGCCACGATTTCGAAGCTGATGACGTCGCTCCGGCCCGTCAACCAGGCCTTGAAACCGCGTTCGGCATGCAGCCCACCGATGCTCTTGAAGACGCCCTCGGCCAGCGCGATGACGGCCTGGATCTCCTGCAGCGATTTCTCATGCGTACCGCCGTCCTTCTCCCCCGACTCCTTCGGCACGGTGACGAGCAGGACCACGTTGTCGAAACTGCGCGCGACTTTCGCCCGCGCCGTAAGCGCCTTGCGTGCGATGCGTACCGCGATCAAAAGAAATACGAAACCGACTGCGAACGAAACCACGGGAATCAGATAGGCCTGGAAGCTGGCGAAATCGAGCGAAATCATGGGAGAATGTTTCTCTTGGATTCTTCGCGGGCCAGGGCGATGATCTTATCGGTCTTGATCTTGGCTTCCTGGATCAGGAAGAACGCGTTGATGCCGGGAATGATCCTGAGCCAGCGCGTGATGATGGCAAGCACCGAACCTGCCTTGACCTTGGCCTTCCTGACCATCTCAAAAATCGTCGCCGCCGCCCGGTCGCCCTCCTTGCTGAACTTCTGCCGAAGCCGCGGCGGCATCTTGCGGTAGCTCTCGTCCAGACCCTCCTCCAGGACATGTTCGACCTGCCTGAGGACCGGATCCTTTCCGGGCGCCGTGGCGGAAGCAGGCGCAGAGACGGGGGCGAGGGCCGCAGCCGGCGCCTTCGGTCGCTCGACAGGGGCCGCCGGAGCCTCAAAAGAACCTCCGGCACCAGGCGATTCGACGGAGCTTTCTGGAATCTGCGGTGTTTTTTCGAATCCTGCGGGTTCTGGCGCTTCAGGCATGGGGACGCATCAGCCTCCAGTATACCACGGCATGCGGCATCTTGACGTATCGCCTGTGTACGCTACACTTGCCTCGATGCGATCGACGCATCTTCCCGAGAGGATCAGAATATGTCCAAAGGTACCGGCGGTAAAGGAATCCGACCTTTGCAGCAGCAACCTGCCGTCCACCATCGCCCTCCTGCGCATGGGCAGGCGCAGCGCGCGACCGGACACCCCGCCCTCGCGCACGGGAGGGCACCGGACCTCCCGGCGCTCAGCGTGAAGACCTTCTCAGGCGTGACCGTCCGGATCCCGAACCTTCCGAACGACGAGCGCGGCGTGGACGCGATCATGCTCTTGATCGAGCACCACCCCTACAACTGCGTCTTCGTCGAGGGTGCCCGGGATGGATACCTCCCGCTTGCGGAGATCGCGTGGGTGCTGCCCGCGCACGCCGAGCCGATCAAGGCGCAGGACCCTCCTACGTCCAACACGAGATCAAGCCCCTTCGACCTGATCGAGGTCAGGACATCCAAGGAGGGCACTGAGGTCGTCTGCCTCATGAACATCCCGCGCGGACCCATAGGAGAGACGCTCCTCGCCCACATCTTCGAGAAGTTCGGCAAGCAGACCGACGTCAACGTCAGCTTCATGCTTCTCACCGAAGATCAGAGCAACCTCCCCATCCGCGAGCTCGCCAAATACAAGCCCAGATGAACTCCCCTCTCTTCCATGTCGAGAGGGTCTTTTTTACGCTTTTTTCAGTCGTTGTCCCTGAGGAGTATCTTCGACGATCCAGCCCTTCGAGGCGATTTCGTCGCGCAATTTGTCCGAATCGGACCAGCGTTTCTGGAGGCGGGCGTTGTAGCGATCGGCGGCGAGCTGCTTGACCTCTTCCGGCGCGGATTCGGCCTTCGCCATGAGGTCGATGCCGAAGACGCCATCCAGCGCCTCTTCAAGGAACTTCGAACTGGCTTCCGCCACCTGAAGATCCACGGCATCCCTGCCCTTGTTGAGTTTCGTCACCAACTTATGGATCACGGCGAACGCCTCCGAAACGTTAAGGTCGTCGTCGAGCGCGGCATCAAACGACTTCCTCGCTTCCTGGATTCTCTCAAGCATCTTGCCGCTCTCCACGGTGGTCTTATGCCGTTGCATCTTGAGGATCCCGTATGCCTCCCGGAAATAGGCGAGGTTCTTCTCTACCGCTTCCAAGCCTTCCAACGTGAAGTTCAGCTGCGTCCGATAATGCGAAGAGACCAGCAGCCAGCGGATGACGGAAGCGGAGAAACCCTTCTTGAGCAGGTCTTCCAAGGTATAGAAATTGCCTTTCGATTTCGACATCTTCTGCCCGTCGACGAACAGGTAGGTGACGTGCAGCCAGTGCCGGGCGAACGGGACGCCGCTCGCGCCTTCCGACTGCGCGATCTCGCATTCATGATGCGGGAACCGGAGATCTTCGCCGCCGCAGTGGAGGTCGATGGTCTCTCCGAGGTAGCGCTGCGCCATGGCGGAGCATTCGATGTGCCAGCCCGGATACCCCTGGATCCCGCGAGGACCCTTCCATTGCATGACATGGTTCGGATTGTTGATCCACAAGGCGAAATCCGCCGGGTGCCGCTTGTCTTCCTTCACGTCGACGCGGGCTCCCGCGACCAGGTTTTCGACCGTGTTGCCGGACAGTTTCCCGTAGCCTGGAAACGAGGCGACGGAATAATAGATGTCCCCTTTCGGAGTGACGTAAGCGCGATCTTCCGAAAGCAGCTTTTCGATGAGCGCGATCATCTGCGGGATGTTGGCGGTCGCGCGCGGGAACGTCGTCCCGTCTTTCTTGAAGCGCAGCCTTTCGAGATCATCGAAGAAGGCCTTCTCATAGAAATCGGCGATCTCTTCCGGGGTCTTCCCCTCTTTGGCCGCGGCCGCCTCCATCTTGTCGTCGCCCACGTCGGCATCGTTCAGCATGTGCCCGACGTCCGTGATATTCATCACGAGCCGCACTTCCCTGCCCTTGTATTCCAAGTAGCGCCGCAGGATGTCGACGGTCAGGAAGGTCCGCAGGTTGCCGATGTGGGCGTAGTGATAGACGGTCGGTCCGCACGAATAGACCGTCACCGGACCTTCCGGCGAGGGCGGAAACGGCTTGATTTCCCGGCTCAGCGAATCGTAGAGGTGCAGCATATGTGGTACGATAGCGTCAGCATTGTTCCATAAACCGCGTCTTTATGCCAACGATCCCGCAAATGCCGTCACGACCCGCCTCTCCCGGCGCGGCAGGAAGATTGAGGATTCCGGTCATCGGCCTCGTCGCGCTCGCGATCGGTTTCATAGGCGGATACGGGACCGGCCGCGCTTCCGTCCCGATCGCCAAGAGCTATCAGGAAGGGTATGACGCCGCCAGGAAGAAGGTCGAGGCTCTGCACGTCTTCCCATCCGCCCCGAAAGAAAGTACCGGCCTGACGGGCAAGGTCACATCCATCAGTGACTCCTCCCTGGAAATCGATGCCGATCTGGCGGGACCTAACCCTTTCGAAAACATGCCCGGACCGATCAAGAGGACCGTCCGCATCAGTGCACGGACGAAAACGTATCGTATCAGCCTGAAGTCGGAGGAGACCCTGCGAAAGGAGCGCCAGGCTGCCGCGACGGCGACGAATACGGGTCCGCTCGGCTTTAGCCCCGCCGACCCTTACATGAAGACCGAGATACCGGCGTCGGAGATTTCCGTAGGCGACATCGTCCGGGTCGGGTCCGATCGCGATATCTTGCAAGCCGCGGCTTTTGACGCGACGGAAATCGACATCACTGCTCGATAAAAAAACGCGGCAGTCACAGCTGCCGCAAGCCCTACTCAGAGGTCGTGGTCCCGGTCGGAGGACCGGGCGCGTAGTCCAGGACTGACGGACCGTGGTCCATGTAGGCCCGGTGATCGAGGTCGGTCATGTACCAGACCTCGGAAAGGATCGGGCTCATGAGAGCGGCCTCCCCACTCCCGGGCACATGCTTGATGCCGAGCTGGTGGCCAAACTCGTGCGCCAGTACCCGGAGGTACGTGCCGGCATCCAGCCCGACCGTCTCGCGCATGCATCCGGCCTCGACCCTGATGACCCCGAAGGTCGAGGTAGCGAGGCCAAGCATGTCGTCCCCGATCTCCCGGCAAGGAGCGTCGTTCACGCGCACGAGGACATGCGCCTCGTTCACGGCGGCGACGGCCGTGCACGTGACCCCCTCGGGGGCCCAGACGGCGCAGGCTGACCGGACGGTTTCCGCATCGAGCCCGGTCGACGGCTCAAGATAGAACTTCAGCTCCTTTCCATCGACCGGCTCCGAAGCTACGTAGGGCTTCGGCAGCTCGGCCGCCGCGCAACCCGCAAGCCACGCGACCATCAAAATCATCAATGAACGCATGGACTGCGAACGCATGGACTGCTCCTTGTTGAAAGATGCGTTGATGATAGCACGAATCGCGACTTTTGTCAATGTTTTAGAACAAAAAATGCCCGTGGCATGGGCATTTTTCGTTCAAATCAGCGCTTCATGGCATCGATCTGCGCCTTGAGATCCTTAACCTCCTCCTCAAGCGTCTGAATACGCTGGTCCTGGTCCGCATCCTTCTGGACGAGGCGAGCTTCCAGTCCGTCGACCCGCAAGTCCAGCTGCTTGATGGCATTGATGTTGATGTAAGCGAAGGCGCTGGGATCCACGACGTACAGATCCGTCTTTTGGGCGTCCGTCGGCCTCAGCTTCCTCTTTTCCGAAGCGACCATATAAGGCGCGACCTTC
Organism: uncultured bacterium; assembly: GCA_937900255.1. GTDB lineage: Bacteria > Patescibacteriota > Patescibacteriia > SG8-24 > DYFX01 > DYFX01. The sequence goes on along the minus strand of CALCDZ010000001.1, from coordinate 5,906 downwards.
TTCAGGTCTTGCGCGATCACGCCGATGCCGTGGTACCCCTCCGGCATCTCTCCCAAGCCGTTATAGGTATAATTGACCGGATCGATCTTCCGCACGAGATCCAGGCCGTCCGTGAACGGCGCGATGTCCTTTTTCACGCGACGATCCGACGTGCCGGACCAACTGCCGCCGCCCGGCTTCGCGGCTCCCCCGCGCGCGATGTAGACGCCCCAGACCGGCGAGCCGCAGCTGATGCAGGATGCAGTGGCGTACACGGCATACGCGTTTCCGCTGTTCGTATCCGCTTGTGCCCAGACTCCGTACTCGTCTCCCGCGCCGACAGCGGAGGTCTGCGCGATGCCAGCCAGCGCATAGCCGCCCGCCGCCCCTTCAAAGAATCTTCCCGCTCCGGAACCGGCCGCATTCCCCCAATCCTCGACATAAAGCCTTGAAGGTTGCGCGGTCGTTCCGAGACTGACGAGCCCGCTCGCCCCAAGATATAGGGCGTTGGCGTTCCCGGCCGGATGGAAACCGATCGGTCCGGAAGAAGTATAGAGGTTCAGGGACCCAGGACCGGCCCAACCGGCAAAGCTGCTGCCTGTATCGAAAATCTGCGCATTATTGATGTTCGATGAAAGCACGAGATCCGTGTACTGGCTCTGAGGCGCGCCGCCGAAATTGACCGCCATGCCGGTGGACGGATCCTGGACGTCAAAGGTGCTTCGCGGCGCCGTCGTACCGACACCGACCGCGCCATGACCGACCCTGACCACGTTCGTCCAGTTATGCGCGGCGTCGTTCGAATAGTAACCGAAGTCGGCCACCGGATTGCCGCCTCCGTTGTCTCCGGCGAACCTCAGGCCGGCCGTCGCCGCATCCATGCCTATGCCGGTCCAGTTGTTCCCGCTGACGTATGTCCCGATGATGAGCTTGGCGTTCGCGGAACCTGTCCCGAAATCAAGCTTGGCCGTCGGAGTCGACGTACCGATCCCGACCTTGCCGGCCGCGGCATCCGCGAACAAGGTTCCCGATCCGACGTTCAAGTTGCCATAGACCGTCAACAGGTCGGATGCTCCTGGCACGCCGCCGACTCCGACGCGCGTTCCGTTATCCTGGATCGATGAATCGCCGAGCGTGCTCCCGGTGGGCGTGAAACGGGCAAGGCGTCCCGCCGTCCCGCTTCCGCTGATCGTCGGAGGGCAATTGACCCCGTTGGCGAGACAGACGCTCTGGCCGCCGGAAGTGATCGTGCCGGCAGCGATGACGTTGCCGACGCTGTCGACCCGGAACTGGTCGGAGCTGTTCTTCTGGAGGAGCAGAAGGTTGCCGGTCGAGCCAGCCGCGACGTTGCCGTACAGGAGGTTCTGTCCGGCGGCGACCGTCAGGGCCGAACCGCCGAACAGGGACATGTTCGTGTACTGGTTGAGGCCGGCGAAAACGAGCCCATTGCCGTAGGTGCCGGACAGGCGCGGACCCTGAAGCGTACCGGTCGTGATGTTGCTCGCGTTCAAAGCCGTCAGTCCCGCGCCGTTGCCGGTGAAGCTGTTGGAGGCGTTCGAGAAGGTGTCGGCACCGGTGAACGTCTGCGTAGCATTCGTGAAGGCCACAGCCGCCGGCAGTTGCGCCGCTGGCAGGGTGCCGACCGTGATGTTGGAAGCGCTGATGCCGGTCAGTCCCGCGCCGTTGCCGGTGAAGCTGTTGGAGGCGTTCGAGAAGACATTGGCTCCGCTGAAGGTCTGGGTACCGTTCAAAAATGCGACGTTAGGCGAAAGCCTCGCATCCGGAAGCATGCCGGTCGTGACGTTCGCCGCGCCGAGGTTCGTGAGACCGCTGCCGTCGCCAGAAAAGCTGGCGGCGGAAAACGATCCGGCGACCGAGAAGGTCCCGGGTACCGTGACGGCGCCGGTGGCGTCGATCTGCAGGCGGCTCACGCCGTTGGTCGCAAAGTTCAGCGTATCGATTCCACTTCGGTAGATGCCGAGGTTGGCGTCACCGGTGAAGGTGATGGCCGGCGCGGCTGGCGTCCCTGATGGGAGCAGGACTTGGCCGGCAGCGACGGTCGTCCCGGCCGCCGACCACGTCATGCGCTGTGCGCCAGCGGTCGTGACACCGACCTGGCCGACCGCCGGAGAATACAGGCCCGTACTGGCGTCACCCGAAAAGGCGTAGGTCGGCGTCCCGACGGCACCAAGCGGCGCAAGGACGCTACCGGACGGGCTCAAGTTGCCGGAAAAATCCAACCGAAGACGATCGCTTCCGCCTTTCTGAAGCAACATGAGGCTTCCGGCAGACGACGTCGCGCCGATGTTGCCGTAAATCAGGTTCTGTCCGGCGGCGTTCAAGACCGGGCCGGAGGCTCCGACCTGGAGTGTCGCGCCAAGCTTGGCGTCGCCCGTGATGTTGATGCCGGCGCTCTGCGTCGTGCCCGTGAGCGGGATATTTTGGATGACAGCCGGACTGCAGTTCGGCGGCGTGCAGGTCGGCGAGACGAACTGGGCCTGCGCGGCGCTCAAGCCGAAAACAAGCGAAGCCAGGGCCGCCAGCGCGATGGCGGTCCTCCGGACGGCGTGAATCCTGCGCATAGGGCTTTTTTGCATGAATGGAGGGCGTACCTTCGCAGTATACCCTCCTTTTCACGCTTTCGCCCGTGGGGATAACTAGGATCGGGCCTCTTTCCCCAATTCCTCAAGCAATTGCCTGGCTTTCTTGGAAAGATGCATCGGGGTCAGCACGGTCACGCGCACGAAGTGATCGCCGCGGCCGGAAGCCTGCAGACGATGAACACCGCGTCCTTTGAGACGGATCTCTTCGCCGGATTGGATGCCGGGAGGGATCTTGACGGTCAAGACGCCATCAAGCGTTTCGACTTCCTTTTCCGTGCCGAGCGCGGCTTCGGGAAAGCTGATCTTCATGGGGCTGTAGACGTCGAAGCCATCCCGTTCAAAACGCGCATCCGATTGGAGCCGGATATGCAGATAGAGATCGCCCGATGCGCCGCCGTGGCCCGCGGCTTCGCCCTGGCCTTGCATCCGGATCGTCTCGCCATGGTCGATGCCGGCGGGGATCCGCACCCGGACGGAGCTCTTCTCGCGCCTCACGCCCGCGCCGCCGCAGTCCTTGCACTCCTTCTCCGGTACGTTACCGGTGCCGCGGCACTGCGTGCAGGCGACGACCGCCTCGAAAGAGCCGAGGATGGTGCGCTGCATCTGGCGGACGCGGCCTTGCCCGCCGCAAGCCTTGCAAGGATGCATCTTGGACCCGGGCGGGATGCCGGTACCGGAACAGGCCGCGCACTGGACCGGCTTGTAGAGTTCGATGTCCTTTTCGACGCCGAAGGCCGCCTCGGCGAACGAGACGGTCAGGTTCACCTCGATGTCGCCGCCGCGCGCTTGCCGCCCGCCGCGCCTGCCGCCCGCGCCGAACATGTCGCCGAACATCTCGGAAAGGTCGCCCATGTCGAAGTTGGCTCCGCCCTGGAAGCCGCCGAAACCGCCGAAGCCTCCCCCGCCGCCTTGATCGAAGGTCTGGCCGAACTGGTCGTACTGTGCCTTCTTCTTGGCGTCGCCGAGCACCTGGTACGCTTCGTTGATCTCCTTGAACTTCGCCTCGTCGCCGCCGGCCTTGTCGGGGTGATGCTTGTGCGCCAAGACACGGAACGCCTTCTTGATCTCCTCTTCGGAGGCGCTGCGTTCGACGCCCAATATCTTGTAGTAATCTTTGGCCATTGGCTTGACAGTCAGGAGAAATCGCGGTTAGGGTGGGGTACGGTCCATTCTACCTACAGGAGGCCGGTCATGCACCTTTGCCCAGCATGCCAGGATGTGAGCACATGGACTGCAGGGCCGGACGTTCCGGTCCCGGTGGTCAACGGATACGATATGAGGAACGGAGTGGAACGAAGCCGCGCGGCACGTCCAGTCTGTCCGAATTGTCGGACACGATACCTGATGGACTCGCGTCTCAAGATCTGTGAACCCTGCGCCCGTACGGAGCAGTCCTGCCAACACTGCATGTCCTCGACCAGGACGGAAACGGAGATCGCGACCATGCAAGAAATCAAGGAGTCGTTTGAACGGGCTGCAAACCTCTTCACGGTGCTCTTCAAGACCTACGGGTACACCGACGCCCGCAGACTCATCGGTGAGCTGAAGGACAGCGAGTACGATGGCATCCTTCAGGAAGTCCTGCGGCTCACGATGTCGGACCTGGACGCCTGCATCCAACCTTCCGAACGCTTGCGCGAGATTTTCGGATCGCACATGCCCGGACAAAGCGGCCGCATCATCCGCTGCACGGACTGCCGACCGCCTACTCGTGCCGAGCCGGTCCTAGCCCGAGCGCTGATCTGCGCGCACTGGACGGCCGGCGCAACGACGCTCTTCTGCCACTTCTGCGCCGCCCAAGCAGGCGTCTGCGTCTCCTGCGGCGTCCCTACGACCTAGGGACGCCTTTTTTCATTCCTTCTTGTCGACCACTTCGCCTTCGATTGGCTCGTCCTTCTTGCCGTCGGACTTCGCTTCTCCCCCGCCGGCGGCCTGTTCGTTCTTGTACATCTCGCCGCCGATCTTCTGCGCCAGCTCGGTGAGCTCGTCGGCCGCCTTCTTGATGTCGGCGGCGACGCCGGAGTCCTTCACCTTACGGAGCGCTTCGAGCTTCGCCTCCAGCGCGGTCTTGTCTTCCGGCTTCATCTTGTCGCCCATCTCCTTCACCATCTTTTCCGTGGTGTAGAGCATCGTCTCGGCGTTGTTCTTGAGGTCGATCGCCTCGCGCTTGGCTTTGTCTTCGGCGGCGTGCGCTTCGGCGTCCTTCCTCATGCGTTCGACTTCGTCCTTGGAGAGGCCAGTCGAGGCGGTGATGGTGATCTTCTGTTCCTTGCCGGAGGCCTTGTCCTTGGCCTTCACGTTCAGGATACCGTTGGCGTCGATGTCGAAAGTGACTTCCACCTGCGGCACGCCGCGCGGGGCCGGCGGGATGCCGTCGAGCATGAAGCGTCCGAGCGATTTGTTGTCGGAGGCCAGCTCGCGCTCGCCCTGGAGCACGTGAATCTCGACGCCCGGCTGGTTGTCGTCGGCGGTCGAGAAGACCTGGGTCTTAGAAGTCGGGATGGTGGTGTTGCGCTCGATCAGCTTGGTGGAAACGCCGCCCAAGGTCTCGAGGCCGAGGGAGAGCGGCGTGACGTCGAGGAGCAGCACGTCCTTGACGTCGCCCTGGAAGACGCCGCCCTGGACCGCCGCGCCGATCGCCACGACCTCGTCCGGGTTGACGCTGACGTTCGGCTTCTTGCCGAAGAACTTCTCGACCGTGGCGAGCACGAGCGGCATGCGGGTCATGCCGCCGACCATCACGACCTCGTTGATGTCGGAGGGCGAGAGCTTGGCGTCGGCGAGCGCTTTCTTGGTGGGTTCGAGCGTCTTCTCGACGAGCGCGCCGACCAGCTCTTCCAGCTTGGAGCGCGAAAGCGAGATGACCAGGTGCTTGGGTCCGGTGGCCGGGTCCGACGCGATGAACGGCTGGTTGATTTCGGTCGTGGCGGCCGTCGAGAGCTCGATCTTGGCCTTCTCGGCCGCTTCCTTGATGCGCTGGAGCGCCAGCGGATCCTTGGAGAGGTCCATGCCTTCGTTCTTCTTGAACTCGTCGACGATCCAGTTGATGAGGATCTGATCGAAGTCGTCGCCGCCCAGGTGCGTGTCGCCGTTCGTGGCCTTCACCTCCACGGTGTCGGCCGAGACTTCCAGCACCGAGACGTCGAAGGTGCCGCCGCCCAGGTCATAGACGACGATCTTCTCGTCCTTCTTCTTGTCGAAACCGTAGGCGAGCGCGGCGGCCGTCGGCTCGTTGATGATGCGGCGCACCTTGAGGCCTGCGATCTCACCGGCGTCCTTGGTGGCCTGGCGCTGGGCGTCGTCGAAGTAGGCCGGCACGGTGAT